>CAVROP010000126.1:0-42795 GCA_963722675.1 uncultured Acidobacteriota bacterium | reverse complement strand
GGTCTTCGCCCGGCTTTGGGGCGGCTTTTCGTGCCAAGCGACGATCTAACGCCTGGGAAGCAACCTTACGCCGTAATCTCTTATGACTATTGGACGCGCCGCTTCGGGCGGGATCCGAAAGTGATCGGGCGCAGCTTTCGTGTGGGCAATGACCTGTTCGAGATCGTCGGCGTTTCCGAGAGAGGCTTCCACCGGCTCCGAACCTGGTACCGTAACTGACATCTTTGTCCCAACTATGATGAATGCAGGGTCTATCCAACAGCTCACAACTCGTTCTGGTACCGGACGTTCGTCTGCCCCGGGACGTCGGGGGTTGCCCTTGAGACTCTGCGCAACAAGTTGTACGCGAGCTACCGAGCATTCGAGCAGAGAGCGAGCGAAGAAGGATTCACCAACTTTCCCAAAAGCCTTCTGGAGGGGTACCCTAGGTCAACACTGTCCTTGGAGCCTGCGGCCTCCGGTGTCTCCGGCATGCAGGGAGATTACCGCGTCTCGCTTGCAGCGCTGGGAGTCATGGCTGCGCTGGTGCTGCTGATCGCTTGCGCAAACGTTGCGAACCTGATGGCCAGCCACGCCAGCGGCGCGGGCGCGCGAGATGGCGTTGAGAGTCTCGATCGGGGCGGGAAGGTGGCGATTGGTGCAGTTGGTCTTGCTGGAAAGTGCTTGGCTTGGCTTCCTGGCTGCTGCCCTCGGCAGCATCTTAGCCTGGTGCTCCACACCTCTGATCGAGAGCATGATCAACCCGCCGGACGACCCCGCGCGCCTGCTCCTTCCGGTGGACTGGCGGGTGGTTTACCTTCGGGTTGGCTCTGTCGATAGGTGTAGTGCTGTTATCGGGTCTCGCCCCGGCGCTGCGTGCCTCGGCCGTTCATCCCGCCAGCGCGCTCAAAGGGGCAGAGGACACGCGGGGAGGACGACGCCTGATGCACGCGCTCATCGCGGTACAGGCGGCCTTCTGTTTTCTCGTGGTCTTCGTGTGCAGCCTCTTCGTCGCGACCTTTGAGCGGCTCGCGAATCAACACTTGGGATTCGTCGCCCCGCGACTCCTCGCTCTCGAGACTTTCGCTCAGCCCGCTCAGTCATCGACCTATTGGAATCAAGTGGCCGACCACCTGCGAACCGTACCGGGTGTTGAGTCGGCAGCGCTGGCCGGCTGGCCGCTGATGAGTGGAACAATGCGGAACAACTTCATCTCGATCAACGGCGCGCCTCCCACCGATGTTCTGGCTTTCTTCCTGAGGGTCTCGCCCGGCTGGGACAAACACAATGAAGATTCCCCTCATCGAGGGCCGGGATTTCCTGCCCAGTGAAACGGATCCGGGGCTTGCGATCGTCAATCAAACCTTCGCAAAGCAATACTTTGGCGGGGAGAATCCCGTCGGCAAAATCTTTTGAAATTGTCGGAGCGGCAGGTCGCCGGACCCGTTTCGCAATTCTCGGCTTGGCCGGCGATGTAATCTATCGAGACCTCCGCGAGCCTATCCTTCCCGCAAGTTTATGTTCCATTCGCATCGGTCCAGTGCTCAGAGGTTCGAGGCGGGGAACCGCGCAATTGGGCGACGTTCATGGTACGTACCTCCGCCTCCCAACCCGATCGCGTTGGCGTCCACCTTGCGCAGCGAAGTGGCGCGGGCGTGGCCGGAATTCCGGGTCAGCAACGTCCGAACGCAGATAGAGATTGACCAATCGCAGACTGTCCGCGAACGGCTATTGGCGAGGTTGGCCCTTTTTCTTTGGCGTGGTCGTCGCTGCTGCTCGCGGGCGTCGGCGTCTATGGTGTGCTCGACTATTTGGTGCTCCAGCGCCGGAAGGAAATCGGCATTCGCATGGCGCTAGGTGCGCTTGCAGGCGAGGTCACTTTGAGCGCGTCATCGTTGGACATTCTGCTCGATGGTGCTCATCGGCGCAGGCTCAAGGCGCGTTGTGCTCGGCTTCATGGCGGCGCGATACATCCCGCGCGCTGCTGTATCAGGTGAAGCCCACTGACCCCGCAATGCTGGCGCTGCCCTCGCTGATCATTCTTGCCGCTGCCCTGCTGGCCGCCCTTGCCGCCTGTAATTCGCGCCGTGCGAACTGACCCGGCTACCGTGCTGCGGGCCGAATAGTAGGCGGATCCAAAATCGGGCCTTGCCGTTGAGTAAGGAAGTCGGCGCTGGCCGCGGTGACGGCAGCCGTAAACCGCGTTCTAAGGACGGTGTGATATGTCGTTATGGTCACGGATCGCAAATGTGTTTCGCGGCGACCGTTTGAGCCGCGAGATTGACGAAGAGCTCCAGTCGCATATCGAAGAAGCCATCGCGCAGGGCCGCGACCCGGCGGAAGCGCGGCGAGCCTTTGGCGCCGCGCTGCGGCTGCGCGAAGAAAGCCGCGATGTCCGGCTCATCGCGTGGCTCGACTCGCTGCGCGCCGACGCCATTTTCGGCTGGCGGCAACTCATGAAGAACAAGGCCACCTCCGCGGCGGCCATCCTCTCGCTCGCTCTCGGCATCGGGGCCTGCACGGGAGCGTTCCGGCTGATCGACGCCCTGCTGCTGCGGCCCCTGCCCGTGTCAGAGCCCGACCAACTGTACGCGCTGGCTCGCCAGGATCGGACCCGATGGCAAACCCCAAACGTACGACGTCTGGGCGTATCCGGCGTTCCGCCTGATGCGCGCTGCGGTGAAGGATCAAGCCGAGTTGATGGCCGATCTCGTATTCCGACCGGACGGATTTGACCTACGGATCGGACGCGGAGATGGAAAAAGCGTACCGCCAGTATGTTTCCGGGTGGATGTTCAGTTCGTTTGGACTTCGGCCCGCCGCGGGGCGGCTGTTCACCGAAAGCGACGATTCGAAGCCCGGCGCGCATCCCTACGCCGTGCTCTCTTACGACTATTGGACGAGCCGCTTCGGACGGGATCCGAAGGTGATCGGGCGCACCTTCCGAATCGGCAACGACCTCTACGAAATCGTCGGTGTCGGCCCGGAGCGCTTCACCGGCACCGAGCCCGGCACGGTGACCGACATCTTCATTCCCACCATGATGCATCCCGGCGGTCCAGCGTTCAGACTGGACTTGGATGCGGACGTTGGCGCGGGTGAAGCCCGGAGTCGCCCTCGAACCTCTTCGCGCGAAGCTGGACGCAATCTCGCGAGCCTTCGAAGAGGAGAGGGCAAAGGGCTTCAGCAGACATGCCCAAACAAGAAATTGATGAGCTTCCTGAACCAGAAGCTATTGCTGGAGCCCGCGGCGGCGGGCATTTCCGATCTGCAGAACGACTACCGCACGTTCGCTCGCGGCTCTCGGGTGTGCTCGTGGCGCTGGTGCTGCTGATTGCCTGCGCGAACGTCGCCAACCTGATGACGGCGCAGGCGGCGGCGCGGGCGCGCGAGATGGCGCTGCGCGTCTCGATTGGCGCGGGACGCGGCGCCTGGTGCAACTGGTGCTGGTGGAGAGCGCCTGGCTCGCCTTCCTCGCCGCCGCGCTGGGCGGGGTGTTTGCCTGGTGGGCGGCGCCGCTCGTCGTCAGCATGATCAATCCGCCGGACAACCCGGCGCGCCTGTTCCTTCCGGCCGACTGGCGGGTGCTGGGGTTCGGCCTGGCGCTGACCGTCGGCGTGATGTTGCTCTTCGGTCTGGCGCCGGCGCTGCGCGCCTCGGCAGTCAAGCCGGTGAGCGCGCTCAAAGGCGGAGAAGACCCGCACTCGCGGCGCCGCCTGATGCACGCGCTGATCGCGGTGCAGACGGCCTTCTGTTTTCTGGTGCTTTTCGTGGCCGGCCTCTTTGTCGCCACCTTCGAGCGGCTTGTCCAATCAGCCCACCGGCTTTTCCGCCGAACGGGTTCTCACTCTCGAGACGGTCACGCGAAGCCCGCAGCCGCCGGCGTTCTGGGACCAAGTGGCGGAACATCTGCGCGCCCTGCCGGGTGTGGAATCGGTGGCGGCTGGCCAGTTCGGCGCTGCTGGGCGGGTGGAGTTGGAACAATTTCATTTCGGTCAACGGCGCACCTCCCAACGGGGTGCTGGCCTACATGCTAAGTGCCTCGCCCGGTGGATCGACGCGATGAAAATTCCGCTCCTCGACGGTCGGGACTTCCGCCCCGGCGACACTTATCCCGGCTTCGCGATCGTTAACCGAGACTTTTGCGAAGACGTACTTCAACGGTGAGAATCCCGTCGGAAAGCCGTTCGAGGTGGTGTTCAGTGGAGGTCCGCGCCTTCGCTTTGAATGCGTGGGCTTGGTCGGCGATGTCCGCTACCGCGACATGCGCGAGCCCTTCTTGCCCCAAGTCTATTTTCCGTTTCACTCGGTCGATGCCAAGGGTGCGTTGGAGCCGATCGAGCCAGGGAACGTTTATCGTGCGCACGTCCGGCGCGAATCCGCATGGCTATGGCGTCCACTCCTGCGCCGCGAAGTGGCGCGGGCGCGGCCCGAATTCCGCGTCAGCAACATCCGCACCCAAACAGAGATCAACCAGTCGCACACCGTCCGCGAGCGGCTGCTGGCGAGGCTGGCGCTCTTCTTTGGGATAGTCGCACTCTGCTTGCGGGTGTCGGCCTCTACGGCGTGCTCGACTACTCCGTGCTCCAGCGGCGGAACGAAATCGGCATTCGCATGGCGCTTGGCGCGCCAGCCGGCGATATTGCGCGGCACGTGACCATGGAAGTCTTCTCGATGGTGCTCGCCGGAGCGCTCGCGGGCCTCGCGCTCGGCATGGCCGCCGCGCGCTACGTCGAGTCGCTGCTCTATCAAGTGAAGGCGACGGACCCCGCGATGCTGGCGGTTCCCGTCATTGGCCATTCTCGCCGCCGCCCTGCTGGCCGCGCTGCCGCCCGTGATCCATGCGGTCCAAACCGACCCGCTTACGGTGCTGCGCTCGGAATAGTGTCCAATGTAGGGGCGGCCCTTGTGGCCGCCCCACGCAGCGGCCTTTAATCCTTCCCTGCGTGCCGGTGGATTTCCGCCGCCTCCGCGTTCACTTTTTTCACGGTCTCAATGAATTCCTGATAGGGCTTGTCTTGAATGTCGACCAGGCCGTAGTTCGAGTTCTCACCATCGAACCGGCCTTCTTTGGGCTCATCGACCCACTCGAACCAGTGGTAGCCGACGGCCTCGGGGAGGCTTTCCAGTTGCGACACGTAATCGGCATAGGCTTTGGCACGAGCGGCCTGATCTGGGACTCTGGGCCCTGCGCCCTGTGTGTTCGGAAGGCCGGAGTTTTGGGCGCGAAACGCAAACTCGCCGATCATCACCGGCCGCCCTGTCGCTTTGAAGACAGCTTGCACCGTCGGGCGCGGATCAAAGCTGTAGACGTTGATGGAAACCACATCGGCGTGGTGAGCGCCGTGCAGAGCGGTCTCCGGCGGCATGCCGGCAAATCGCGCCCCCAGGTAGAGGTGATTGGGGTCGGCGGCGTGAATGGCTTGCTCGCAGACTTCGAAATACCGGTTGGCGGCGATTTCCAGAAACTGCGCCGCGTCGGATTTGTAGGCGGCGGTGGACCCGGGCTCGGGCAGGTCGTCAAAACTCGTCGCGCTCACACCCCAGGCCTGGTTCAGTTTTCCGATATCGTTCGCGTAGCGTTCGCGCAGAAAATCGCCTGCCTTGCGCCGCCCGGTTGCGCCCGCCGGCAATTTCAAGTACATCTCGAGCATGGTTTCCTTGCCGCCCCAGTCCG
The DNA here is from genome assembly GCA_963722675.1 of uncultured Acidobacteriota bacterium. GTDB lineage: Bacteria > Acidobacteriota > Terriglobia > UBA7540 > UBA7540 > CAVROP01. The sequence continues at coordinate 37,139 of CAVROP010000126.1, read as the reverse complement.
GTCCCCAGCGCAGTTCGTTGTCGCTGAAGTATCCCAGGAGCATGTGATCGAAGCGCCGCGGCTGGCAGACCTTTCCCGCAATGTCGGCTGCGGCTTTCTCGAACCTCGCATCGAAGTAATCCGCCGGTCTTCTTTGCTGCCAATTCGCTCCCGCCCGCGCGGCGATATCCAGGATCACGGTGTAGGGAACGCCGTGGGTCCAGAGAATGGGGTCCGACCAGGCGCCAATGCAGTTAAAACCCCACTGGCGAATTCGGGCCAGCGCCTCCAGTCCCCAGGCGTTGCGGTCGGGATAGATCTTCTCGAGGGTCTCGCAATAAGGGCACGCGCCGGTACCTCGGATCTGGTCGGATTCATACGAGATGTTGTCCACGCCCACGGTGAGCGTGGGCGCGCCCCTTGGATCGATGATCCACCACACGCCATCACTATTCTCGGCCCGGAAGTAACCTTCCTGCGCGAAGGCGACTGTTAGCGAACCGAGCACCGCCAAAACGCAAAGAAATACCAGGACTCGTGTTAGTAGGACTGAAGCCTTCATAGTCTCTCCCCCTGCTGCGAGAATCGTGGCGCGGGCGTCTCGCCCGCGGTCGCGGGAGCGTCCCGCTCCCGCGCACGGGCAGAGCCTGTCCTGAGCGGAGCGAAGGAATGCCCATGCCACAGCGGGCGAGACGCCCGCACCACATCCAGTGCGAATCATTATGTTTGCATCCAAGCGGGGATACTGTACACCCGAGGCTTCACTGTGCAAACCGGAAAATGAAAGCGCGGCGCTTGATAGGTCGTTTTTCGGTGCTATGATCCACTCGTCTACTCCGTATTACATAACTCCGCGACACAGGCGGTGTGATTATGCGCGGATTCTTGGCATGCCTGAGCTTGCTGGCGATGCTCGGAGGGACGTGGTTGTGTGCCGGACAAGCCAATCGGCTGGTGGAAGAAGTTCGGCCCGCGAGCGTGCGGGGCCATGCGACGGTTTATGAAACCATCAACCGCAAAGCGGCGACAAATCCGGTGCGCGACTTGAAGGTCTACCTCTTCGCTTCCGAAGCGGTCAAACCGTTCGAGGAACTCCAGAACAAGTGCCGTCGAGTGATGAGGCAACCTAAAGCCGATCCCGTCCAAATCTATCAACTCTGCGAAATAGCTTTGAACCAGGCGTTTCAATTGGTTCCCACGCTTCCGGCAATGGCCACGGCCAAAACGGGCGCTGACGGCTCCTTCGCCTTCGACAACGTCGCCCCTGGCCGGCGGTATCATGTGATCGGGATCAAGCCCGGCGAGGACGGCAGCCCCATCGTGATGGTGATCAAAACCTCGAGCATACGCCCGGGCCAGCGGCTCAATCTCGAGCTCTCTGAGAACGCGCCCTGGACCGGCCCGATTATCCAGTAGGTGGTTGTAGGGGCAACCCTCGTGGTTGCCCAAGGGCGTGCCCCTACCGGAACTCTCATCGGATCACCACGGCGCCGGGCTTCTCCCTTCTAATGTTCAGGGCGTAATCGCCATGCCCAAGATCCTTCAAGGTGTACCCCTGGAAACTCAGATCATGTCGTAAAGCGAGTTGGGCGCCGGCAAGAGTGACGCTCGAGGCATGGAAGTTCACGCGGAGGTATTCCGTTCCCGGCCCCTGCGTGGCTGTGTATTGGACTTGCTTCGACGCGTACGCCACGTCCTTGAGCACTGCGTCTGAATACAGAATATGATTCTCTCCCGGTGGACCCCATTCCGGAACTCCTGCAAAGGCGGGGTAAAACATCCGCGGGCATTCCCCATAGAGGTCCGACCACCAGTTCGAGATGTGTTTACTGACCGGGCTCTCGAAGCCTTCCCCATCCGGCTTATTGCAGTAAGTCACCCAGTTTAACGACCGGTAGGCCTTTTCCTTGTAGCTTTCATCCCCGGAAACCGCGTACCAGCGCGCGCACTCTGCAGCGTAGCGCGCCGTCTGGTAGTCGGTCTTTGGGAGGAAAGAATCCTGCTCGCTCACGAGATTCGCTCCCCATTGGGTTGCGGGTTCCCCGGGTTCACAACGAACCACAAAGTTGTCTTCGGTCCACTTGATTAACCTGGGCACATCCGCCCGCCAGTCAGGGTCGAGTTCGGGATGATCGAACAGCGCCAACACATAGTTACTTTTTGGCGTATTACTCTTATACGTATTACTGTTAATAGCGTTATCGGTATGGCCGTCGGCCCAATGGCCGGTTTTCAAGGGATAGCGCAAGAGGAATTCACGGGTTTTGTCGCGCGCGTCACGGTAGGCCTTTACGTCCCCCTGGTTTGCCCTGATTAACTGATCGAATAACATGTAGCAGCCCACCAGGTGCGTTCCATACTCCGCCGTGACTTTCCCGCTGCCCATGATCACACGATCAGGCCACACCGACTGTGTCGCTGTGCCGGTGCGCGCTTTACGCGCCAGCGTGTTGGCCACATTGAGGGCGGCGGCGAGAAATCGCTGGTCGCCGCTATAGAGGTACATTCGGTAATAAACCAGCCCGATATCCCCCGCGTATCCCACCTGCGTTTCATGCCGGGCGAAGTGGTTTCCGTTCGTAAAACCGCGAAATTCCATATCTCCGGCGTTGGTGGTCGTATACGGGAAGTTCGGCCACGCGAAGCTGGGCGGGCTGGTGCCGTGAGCCAGCGTGTAGTCCATCAGCTTTTTGTCGATTCCCATCACGCCGGCGTCGCCCGTATAGGCGTAGTACAAGCGAGCCGACTCGAACCAATTCGGAATCTTCTCGCCTACATCGTTCATCCACGTGTCCGGATCCAAGACTCCGTTCTTATCCCAGAACGCGCAGTAGAAATAATATTGCGGGTAAGACGATCGCGGCGGCGGCCCGGGGCAGTTGGGGACCTTCGTCTTAATGAAGTCCCAGCGCAAGCGAAGGAAATGGTCGTAGGCCTTTTCCGCTGGGGCGGGCCAGGGAAGAATCTCTCCCTGGGCATCCAGGATCACCTTGTGGCCGTTGAATACTTCCTGCGTCGATGCGGACAGCACTATGATCGCCGCAAGCGCCGTTCCGGCGATGAGTAGATTGGGTATCAGATTGTGTCTGGACCACATACGGTATGACATGATCTCCGCCATAGAAACGCTGACTAAGTGCCTGGTCGCGAAATTCCGCGGCGCATTATGGAGGGCAGGGAAGGGCGGGGCTTCAGCCCCGCCGTGGGAAATGGTCGAGATTGTTGGGGCTTTAGCCCCAGAAGCGACACGGCTTCAGTGCCTAAAGGCCCATCGAGAACTTGCCGTGAGGCGGCGCGGCTAAAGCCCCGCCCTTCCAAAGCACCCTTGCCAGGCGAGCTGTTGTCACGAATTGCTTGGGACACCACACTAGTTCCCCTGTTGTCGTGCCTCCATCTCTCTCTGCAAAAAGATCGCGCGCGCTTTTCGATACCGCGCTTGGGCAGCTTCGCGGTCATGGCTGAAGAAGCTGCTCCACTCGCCGTCCGGTGAACTTTGCTTGAGAAGATTATCGATCCAACTAACGAAGAAGTGGGCATCCGAAGCGCTGGCCCGGATGGGCGCGTTATTCACGATGACGTAGACCGCGCCCGTATGGGACCGATGGCCGTTTTGCCAGTCCATGCGCCTTGCGGCCAGCCACCCGCTGCGCCGGAAGGCGAGAGTGGTTTCGAAAACCGCCGGCGAGTCAGGGCCGGCCTCGGCCATCTTCGAGGCCACCACGGAGCCATTCTGAATCAGCTCGATTCTTCCCAGGTCGTTGTGCAGCGACCGCCACTCGATCCGCACCCGCACCGGCTGGTTTCCCTCCAGGATCTCATCGCCCGGCTGCGACGAATCGTTCACTTTAAGATCCAGGAATTCGTTGTGGGCGTTGCGCGAAACCACGGTTCGTCCTTTGGCCAGGCCATCGATCCACTGGTCGTAAGTGAGGTGGCCGTCGGGAATCCGGACGTAAGTGAGCAGCGTCCCCAGCGGCTCGCTATAGTTGCACGAATAGTCGGTGCCGGCAACGAGGCCCGGACGAAAGCCGGTATTGAGGATGCGGTAATACGCCTCGAGCGCGGTATCGCTCCCGTGCACATCTTCCATCAGGAACGCGGCTGACCCAAGCGCCGTCTCGACGGGATATTCGAGAGGCGCGCAGCAGTCGAGCGAAGTCGGAATGCCGTCGGGCGGCCCGTAGAAGGCGAAAGGCAGGTACTGCATGTGCGCGAATCCCGCGATGGCGCCTTGCTTCTTGGCCCAATCAAAGATCGGGTAGGTGTATTGCGCAAAGGGCTGCCCGCCGTGCTTGAGGCCCAGAACGATCAGGTGGCCGCCGATCATTTTCCTCTCAAACGTCACGCCTTCCGGATCGTAGTGCCACTCCGCGTCCCAATGAATAATGCGTTGCGGCGTCGATACCGGATTGTCTTTTCCGTCGATCATGGCAAGGTCCTGATCGGCAAATTTGATTTCGCCGTTGCCGGCGTCGGCCAGCACGGAAATCACCGCGAGGTTATTCACCTTCATCATGTCCATGAGCTGCTGCGGCGTGAGCATTTCTTTCTCATTCGAGCGCCCGCAACCGATGCCCCCGTGAACGTGCGGATCCCCGGCAAACCAGCCGGGCGGCTCGGGCCCTCCCGATGCTTGCCCGAACGCCGAAACCACCACGAGGAGACTAATTCCAAGAAGTACTGGAGAAATGAAGCGCGCATACCAGGTATTCATTTTTGTCACCATACCGAAAGGCCGGTTTCACGCAAAGCCGCAAAGTGCGCAAAGCTCGCAAAGAATGAGCGTTGACTTCTCCCCCACGTTTCTTTGTGCCTTGGCGCGGGCGTGATTGAAGATATTAAACCACTCCGCACGGAATTCGAAGCGTTTCTGTCAGCCGCGCTAACACACGGCTTGACCGAGCGGCCCCGAATAGGGTCAACCGTGAATAGCCGCAGGTTTTAACTTGCGGATGACGGGAGCGTTCTCGAGTCTTTATATGCAGTTTTCTGCATATATGGGTCAAAATGCTACAGTTGAGGACCGGTTTTTCACATTGTGAAAGCCCCTCACTTTGCCAACCCCTTGATTCCATTGCACTAAAAATAAATATTCTCATCTTTTGCAGCTTTTCCCACTCTCTCACGCCGACTTGATAGGCTCGACGTAGGGGCGCTTCGCGAAGCGCCCCTACGAGTCGAATGGGAAGGGAGAATATCAATGCAAAGCAGAAATCCAAGTCCGGCGCAGACCACAGCGCGCCGCAAGAATTCCCGCAAGTCCACCGGCCCGCGCTCCTGTCGCGGCAAGCGGCACTCCAGCCGCAACGCGCTCAGGCACGGGCTTTACTCGGACGTTCAATACTTTTGTGGGGAGGCGGCCATGGAACTGGGCGAAGACCCGGGCCAGTTCTTTCGCCTCTACACGGGCTTGCTCGCGGCGCGACCGCCGGCCGACGCGCTGGAGCAAGTGTTGGTGGAAGACATCGCCGTGCTGATCTGGAAGAAGGCTCGCCTGGAGCGGTCCGAGGCCGCCGTGCAGGTGTGCAACGTGCGCAAGCACGATCTGGAGCGGCGCAAGCAGTTCATGCAGGTGGGCCGCGATGGGACCACCATGTCGCAGGCCGAGATGCTGGAGAAGGGCCTGCGGGTGACGCTGGACGCTCCCGGCAAGTTCGAGGAGATCCTCGAGATGCTGGGCATGCTGGAGGATCTGGTGGAGCGCAACGAGTTCTCGGAGGACATGCACCGCCTGTTGTTGGCGCTGTACGGCCAGCAGCCGACGGTGCGGGGGGCGGGCCTGTTGAACGGCTATGTGAAGCTGCGCAAGCTGCGCTCGGAGGGGCAGGACTTGGGGGACGCCAAGGCGGTGTTCGACATGACGCTGGCGCAAGAGACGGAAGCGGTGTTGGGGGAATACGAGTTGTTTCTGCACGAACACGTGGAGAACACGCGGGCGGCGCGGATCGCGGCCGCGGCGCCGTCGCACGCGCAGTGGGCGGCGATCATCCGGCAGTCGAACGCCTTGCACCGGCAGATGGAGCGGAAGATCCGGCTGCTGGATGAGACGCAGGAGCGGCGGCGGAAGCTGGGCAGCGCCACGGACCTGCTGTCGAGACTGGTAGGGCAATATGACCCTTCGGGCGCCTCGTCCGGTGCCGTAGGGGCACGCCATGGCGTGCCCGTACCCACATCAGCGACCGACGAAGCCGGAGCGGCGGTTCGCGAACCGCCCCTACCGGAACCCGAGGGGAGCGAACCCACCGGGGAGGCGCATACGTCCCGATGTTCTGAATCGGGATGTATGCGCCTTTCGCCCCAATCTCGGCAAGAACCTGCCGCAGACATGCCCAATGGCGGCACCCCTGCGCCACCCCCGGCGTCTACGCCACCCCAGGGCGGTGAGGGGTTGTCAGCCGCCGAAAAAACACAAAATCGCGGGAACGAAGCTAAGAACTCATTGAAAACAAAGTGTTGGGTTAGAATGGAGTGCGCAAAACGCACGCCTTTCTGCACGCCAGAAGCGGCCAACGAAGCGAACAAAGTGGAGTTTCGATGCGCAGTTGGGGTTGCGAAGAGGGAAATCGAGATGTAACGACAAGCTCCAAAGCACGCGAAGCTGGAAGGGAGGGTGGTCGCAGAATGACACGAACAACCCGATGGCCTACCGCTGTTCTTGCGGTCCTTGCGATGCTGCCGTGGAGTCTTCAGGCGCGCGATCCGCTGGCCGGCCAAGTCAGCATTTATCGCGACGAGTATGGCGTTCCGCACATTGTGGGCGAGACGGAGGAAGCCACTTTCTTCGGTTACGGCTATGCTCAGGCGCAGGACCATCTGGAGAAGATGTTCATCCAGTATCGTGACGCCCAGGGGCGGCGCGCGGAAGTGCAGGGCTTTCAAGCGCTCGGTGACGGCTACCTGCGCTTCATTCCTTACGAATATCGCTGGGACGGCGATTACTTGCAGCGTTTGTTGCGCACCAAGCAGACCGTGGTCGAACACCGCGCTGAGATCGATCCGCAGGTCTACCGGATTCTCTCCAGTTTCGCGCGTGGGGTGAATGCCTACATCGCAGGAGCACCGCGCTGCGGTGCCCTCCTGGATCGACGGCATCACTGCCGAAGACGTGGAAGCGCTGGAGCGCAGCCAGTACTTTCGCTTTTACAGCATTCATGAAGCGCTGAGTAAGCTTGACGACCTGCCCTATTCATTCCCCAACCTGGGCTCCAACCAATTTGCCATCGCGCCCGCCAAATCGGCCGACGGCCGGATTATTCATGTCGAGCACACGCACATGCCGTGGGCCAACCGCTTTCAGAATTACGAGGCGCATCTGATCACGCCCGGGCAACTGGACGCGGCGGGCATCAGTTGGTTCGGCAGTCCGTTGTTTCTGGACGGATTGAATGACCAGATCACCTGGTCCGCAACCTGGAACATGCCGAACATCTCGGACGTGTATGAAGAGAAGCTCAACCCCGCAAACTCACTCCAATATCTCTACGAAGGCGGCTGGCGGGAGATCAAGGTCGAATACGAGACCTTCCGCATCAAGGGCCCCAACGGAATGGAAACGCTGACGCTGCCCTGTTACTACACGCACCACGGGCCTATCGTCAAATTCGATAGAGAGCAGCACCGGGCTTACGCGGTGAAACTGCCCAATTACCTGGGCGTGAATTACTCCACCAACCTTTACCGCATCATGAAGGCGCGGAATCTGGAGGAGTTCAAAGCGGTCGTTGCCCCGCACCTCATGCCGCGTTGGAATCTGCTTTACACGGACCGGAACAATCTCTACTGGGTGCACAACGCCACGGTCGCCCAGCGCGCCGAAGGTTACGACTGGCGCAAGCCTGTGCCGGGCTGGACCAAGGCGACCGAATGGGGGCCGTATTTCCCGCTTCGAGAAGTATCCCCAATTGCTGAACCCGCCCTCAGGCTTCATCCAGAACTGCAATAATCCGCCCTGGCTCTCGACCGTCAACTCCGGGCTCCAACCGCTCGACCCCGCCCCCTATTACTTGCTCTCCGTGACCAAGCCGGAGATCAGCCAGGAGGATCTGAACCCGCGCGGGGAGCGGCTATTGAAAGTGCTGGCGCAGGATAAGAAATTCACCCTGGACGAAATGAAGGCGCTGGCGTACGACACTTATGTCGTGCCCGCTGACGTGATCGTTCCGTTGCTGGTGCGAGCGCTCCGGAAAACAACCGCGCGAGGTTGCCGATCCGGGCATCGCGAAGGCCGTCGAGACGCTCCAGAGTTGGGACCGCCGTTCGGCCGCGGATTCCGTCGCCGAGACGTACCTCTACTTCTGGGCGCAGGCCTACCGCGATCTCTTTTCGGCCGCCCGGCTCGGGAGATTCCTAGCCTACTCGCGTTACAAGATCGACCTCGATTCACCCGAGGAGCAGGCCATGGCGCTCGAGGCGCTGGGGGAGGGAATACGGCGGATTCGCAAGGACTTCGGCAAGGCGGAAGTCCCCTGGGGAAAGGTGAACATCGTCGAGCGCGGCGGCACGTTCCCGATGGATGGGACCGGCGTGTTTGACGTGCTCCATCCCGATGACGGCCCTCAGGATGAAGACGGAACGATCCACTGCGACGACGGCTGGGGACACTTGCTGGTGGTCGAGGAAGGTTCGCCCAAGCAGGCTTGGAGCCTTCTGCCCTATGGAGAATCCGAGGACCCCGCTTCGCCGCACTTCAACGACCTGGCGCGCTTGCATAGCCAGAGAAGAATGAAACAGCTTTGGCTCACGCCGGAAGAAATCCTGGCCCACACGGAATCCGTGTGGGGTGACAAAGAGCGGCTGAAGAAAGATGCGAACTCGATACCATGAGAATGCCCCGCCTGTGGACAGACGTGGTGCGGGCGAGACGCCCGCGCCATCATCCGCAGGATGCCAAGGCCTACGCCGAACTCCAGCGCGAGTTGGCCCCTACCGCCTCCCCACCAGCGTGAAAACCGCTTCGGCGGGCAGATTCGATTTCCGTACGGCCATCGTGCACAGGAACGGTCATGACTCTCTGGCAATCCAGTTCGCGGGTGGTCTCGTAGAGATCCCAGCTCATGGGCGTGGAACCGGTCTGCGGCAGATCGATTTCGAAGCGGCTCGGGCCGCCTTCCTTCACCCCCACCACCACCAACGCCTCCGGCGTAGGACCTTGGAAGGCCGATAAAATCAGCCCGGAAGCGGCGTCGGTGCTGGCGGCGATCCTGCGCCAGCCGGGCCCCACGAAGTGATAGAGCTGCCGGGTGGCGTAATAACTCTTCTTCGGGGAGTAGACATGACTGGCGCTGCGGAACAGGCCGTAAAAGCAGAGCCGCCGGGCGCACTCCTCGTAGTCGTCAAAGGCATCGAAATAGAACAAGGCGTTGGCGCCTTGATTGAGTGCGGTCAGCGCGCGCCGGTTGGCCGCGAGAGAGAAATTCTTCCATTGGTTTTCGAAGGTCTTGTCCTCGTCGTTCAAATCGCCGTACTCCGTCAGCCACACAGGAACTCGCGAATACTTGCTGGATTTCACCCGGTCCACCTGCGCGCCGATCGACTGTTCGCCGTAGGTGTGAAAAGTGAAGACCCCGACCTGCTTCATCAATTCCTCGTCCTTAAGAATGGGATCGGTATAATCGTTGGTGATAATCGCATTGTCGGCAACAGCCAACTGGACATCTCCCAGCCCTTCTTTCTTCAACCGTTGCGCCACGGCCTCGAGAACCTTCGGCGCTTCGTCAGGGTCGATTCGCGGACCTTCCGGAGGATAACAGTCCGTCTCGTTGAAGGGGCTGAAGTAGTCGAAGTCGATATGCGCCTGGATGCGCGCGTATTCCACCATCGTGCCGACTTCCTCGGCGAAGTCGTCATAGTGGGCCGGGCTCAAATAGCCCTGCAAGTTGGGCGGAACCTTGGGTTGGCACACGGCGTGCCTGGGCGGCGGCGGATTCTTCCCGGTCATCCAATCGGGCACCGGCCCCATCAGCGCCAGCATGGGGCGGATGCCGCGCGAGTTCAAGTACCGCAGTCCGTTCCACGACGCCTCGAAAATCGGCGACGAGTAACGATCATTCCAATACTCCCAGTCCTTGGCGCCCGGCGTTTCCTCCCAGTTGGAATAGACCAGGTAAACCACCACCCGGAACATCGTCACGCCCAGATCGTCGATCAGTGTGTCGAACGTCGCCTTCTGATCGTTGCGGAAATAAGGACCGGTGTAGTTGATGCCGAACCCCTGGATCTCCTGGAACTTTTGCGCGGGGTCAATGGTGATTCGCGCGCTGGCCTGCTGGTCCTGCGCGCGGGCCGGGAACACCACGCCAACAACAATCAACAACCCGAAAGCAAGATATCGAGAATTGAACATTGCTCACCCCGAGTGCGAAATTCGTTCGACTTTTTACGCCCACAACCTGAATTGAGTCTGAGAGTCTTGACAGTCAAGTCCCCAGACCGGCTATTATACTTGCGTTCATTGAACGCCGATAGACGGGGCTTAACATGAAAATCACCAGCGTCGAAGGGATTATCCTGCGTCTGCCGCAGCGGCAAGCCGTCGCAGACGGAACTCAGGATGACCTTTTGATTCGCATCGAGACCGACGAGGGCATAACAGGGTACGGAGAGGTCGACACTTCTCCGGAGGTCGGCAAAGCCGTCGTGAACGCGGAAATGTCGCACGGCACCTGCTACGGACTGCGCGAAGTCTTGCTCGGCATGGACCCCTTCGACATCGAGCAGATCTGGGAACGGATGTACCGGAAGACGAACTATTACGGGCGGCTGGGCGTGGTTGTCCACGCCATGAGCGGCGTGGATATGGCGCTTTGGGACATACTCGGCAAAGCGGTTGGCAAGCCCGTTCACAAACTGCTGGGGGGAAGTTTCTGTGAAAAGGTCCGTGCCTATGCAAGTATGTTGATGCCCGAGACGGTGCAGGAAGTCAGGGAGTTGGTCTGCCGTTACGCCGAGCAGGGTTTCACCGCCATGAAATTCGGATACGGCCCGCTGGGCAAAGAAGTGCGAAGAGATGTCGAACTCGCGGCGGCGGCAAAAACCGCCGCCGGGCGCGATATTGAGGTGATGATCGATATCGGCCACGGGTACACCTTGAAGATGGCTATGCAAGCTGCCAAAGAATTCGAAGCTCTGGGCATCTATTGGATGGAAGAGCCATTTCCTCCTGAAGCGATCGAGGATTATCGGCGCCTCTGCGATTTTACTTCGCTGCGCATTGCGGCGGGGGAACAGGATGTGGGCCGGTGGACGTTCCGCCGTCTGATTTGGGATGCCCATCTGGACGTGATCCAGCCGGATATTTCGCGCGTGGGCGGACTTACCGAAGCGAAGCGTGTTGCCTACATGGCGCACGAAGCCAATCGCCTGTGTGTGCCCCACGCCTTTCGAACCGGAGTGTTGGTGGCGGCTTGTCTGCATTTGATTGCCGCCATACCGAACTCGGCGTTTCTGGAGTTTTCGGTGACGGACTCAGCCTTGCGGCGGGAACTCTTGGCCGAACCTTTCAAAGTCATGCACGGCCAGGTGGCTGTGCCCACCAAGCCTGGGTTGGGGATCGAGATTAACACGGATACGCTAAAGGCTTACGCCGTGTAGGGGCGGCCCTTGTGGCCGCGGCGTGCAAGTACAGGGCATGCTCCCATGGAGAAGGCAGATAGCTGATGCAATTCTGAGAAGAGGAGAAAGAGCATGAAGCTTGAAGGTCGGGTTTCGATCATCACCGGATCCGCATCCGGTATCGGGCGGGCCGGCGCCCTGGAGTTTGGCAAGGAAGGAGCCCTGGTGGTGGTTGCTGACATCAATCTGGAGGGGGCACAGGAAACGGCGATACAGATCAAGTCCGCGGGAGGAGCGGCTCTCGCAGTTAAGACGGACGTGTCGGATCCTGAATCGGTGCAGGCCTTAGTGGACCAGACACTGCGAACCTTCGGACGGATCAACGTGTTGTTCAACAATGCCGCCATCCAGGTTAACAAAACCGTGGAGGATACTACGTTTGAGGAGTGGACTCGAGAAATCAGCATCAACTTAGGAGGAGTCTTTCTTTGCTCAAAGTATAGTATCCCCCATTTAAGAAAAACCCGAGGCTGCATCGTCAACATGGCCTCCGTGAACGGCTTCTTTGTGGAACCGATGTGCGCGGGCTACTGCGCCACCAAGGGTGGAATCATCGCCCTGACCAAGGCTATGGCCATCGATCACGGCAAAGAAGGAATTCGAGTGAACTGCATTTGTCCGGGATACATCGACGCGGGTCTGGCTTGGGGATACTTCGAGGTTCAGCCAAACCCAGCCGAGGCCCGGCAGGCCGCCGGAAAGCTCCACGCCCTCTGGCGCATCGGCCAACCTGAAGAGGTTGCCCGGGCCGCCGTGTTCCTGGCCAGCGAGGATGCTTCCTTCATGACCGGCGCGGCTCTCGAGGTGAGCGGCGGCTTTGGGGTTGGTTTGCCTCCAACGAGCTAGGAGGCGGCAGTTCGAAGTCAGGAGTCAGCGACTTATGACTCCTCGCGGAAAGGTCAATCATGGTCGCGTGCCGGGCTTGTGCGACCTCGGCCGGAGTATAGAAAAGCAGCACGCAACCGCGGGCCGTACCGAGCATGCGGCCCGCAACTGTCGAAATTCCGGGAGCGTTACTTGAGCGACAACTCAGTTTCGAGCGAAGCAAAAACCGGCGCCCCGGTCCCGCGCCTGCGGCGTGTCCTGACATTGTGGGATCTGATCTTTTACGGCATCGTGCTGATTATGCCCATCGCGCCGGTGCCCATGTTTGGAGTTGCGCAGGTCCTCTCCCACGGCCACTTCGTCACCACGATTCTGATTGCGATGATCGCCATGATGCTGACGGCCGTCAGTTATGGGAGGATGGCGACACTCTACCCCACGGCCGGCTCCGCCTACACTTACGTCGGGCGCGGTCTCAATCCTCACCTCGGCTTCCTCACGGGTTGGGCGATGTTTCTGGACTACCTCATCCAACCACTCCTGAACGGTATCTACGGTGCTCTCACGATCCAACGGTTTTTCCCATTTATACCCTACGCAGTGCTGGCTGCGATATTCGTGGGGATCATGACCTGGCTGAACCTGCGAGGCATCCGCGCCACAGCACGCGCCAACGTCATCCTGCTCACTATCATGTGTGTGGTCATTGGAATCTTCATGATCCTGGCGGTCCGTTACCTTTTCCACCTTCAGGGGTGGGGTGGGGTTCTGTCCACCCAGCCCTTTTACGATCCCAAGACTTTCGACATCCGGGTTATCTGGACTGCCACTTCTTATGCCGCGCTCACCTATATTGGCTTCGACGGTGTCACCACCCTGGCAGAGGATGTCGTGAATCCCAAGCGCAACGTCATGCTGGCTACCGTCTCCGTCTGTTTGTTCACCGGAATCGTAGGGGGCTTGGAGATCTATCTTGGACAAAGAGTTTGGCCCGACTACACCACCTTCCATAACACCGAGACAGCTTTCATGGATGTGACGCGCCGGGTGGGAGGGCCGCTCCTCTTTCAGGCCTTGGGCTTAGTGTTGATCCTCGCCACGATCGGCGCGGGGCTGACCGGCCAGGTGGGTGCTGCGCGCCTGCTCTTCGGCATGGGACGCGACAACGTGGTTCCGCGCAAGCTCTTTGCATACCTTGATCCCAAACGTAATACCCCTACCCGCAACATCTGGTTGATCGGAATTGTGGCGTATATTGGAACATTGTTTATTAATTACGAGCAGGCGGGCGAGATCCTGAATTTCGGCGCTTTCCTGGCGTTCATGGGAGTGAACTTTGCCACCTTCTGGCAATTCGCCATCGTGCAACAGCCGGGCCGCAAGCGGCGATGGTTCGCGGACGTTGTGATGCCTCTCATCGGATTCGTGTTTTGCCTTTGGATTTGGCTGGGCCTTAAAATGCCCGCTAAAATCACGGGAGGAATCTGGTTTACGGCAGGATTGATTTACTGCGCCATTAGAACCCGCGGGTTCCGCGAGCGGCCCATCATGATTGATTTTAGCGAGTCATAGAAATCGGGTGATCGGTAGATCGGATGAACGGTTTGCGATTTGTAATTTGTGATTTGTGAATTGTGATTTCTTTCTCAATCACCAATCACCAATCACCGATCACAAATTGTTCACACGATTTGCCGATCACCCAATTATACGAGATGGGGGGTGCCGCGTATGTTTGCCAGCGACGCTGAAATCGAAAAGTTCATTCGCGAGAATCTGTACGTGGCCGCGGTGTGCGACATCCTGGATGGCCTCGGTTACCGCAACCAGGCCATGCACCATCGGCTGCGCCCCTTGTTGCCCGACCGAAAGAACTGCGGGTTCGTTGGCCGCGCCCGGACCCTTCGCTGGATGGAGACGGACTACATCAACGAGGTTGATCCTTACGGACTTGAAATCGAGGCGGTGGATTCTCTCAGGCTCGGGGACGTGGTCGTACATTCAACCGATCATGCCGGGACCAACGCGCCTTGGGGTGAATTGATGAGCACCGTAGCGAAAAGAAACGGCGCCGTCGGCTGCGTTTGCGACAGCCAGGTCCGCGACTGCAACCGAATCATCGAAATGGGATTTCCCGTTTACTATTCCGGCATTCGTCCTCTTGATTCCATGGGACGCGGGATGGTTGTGGCCTATGATATGCCCATCCGCTGCGGCGACGTGCTGGTGAAGCCAGGCAACCTGATCTTCGCCGACTTTGACGGCATCGTGGTGGTGCCCAACGAGGTTGAAGAGGCGGTCTTAGTGAAGGCGCAGGAAAAGGTGCAGAAAGAGAATCTCTCTCGTAAGGAACTCCTCGAGGGCAAGTCGCTTCGTGAGGTGTACTTGAAATATGGCGTGCTGTGAATTGCGCACCCCTCATCGGGTCGATACCTTACTTTAGTACCGTTGATCCCCCGCGCTTTTCCGGCGAGAATCGAAGCCGGTTTTGGCACAAGAAGGGGCGGCCGGTGCGTTCCTGGCTCGTCGAGAACCGCTTCGAGCCGTTTTTTTGCTTTTTTGCGACAGCGCGCCATGCAAATCAAACCTTAATTTACTTGTTGCTCAATCCCTTAAGTCGTTGTATATATATGTCCCGCAAGATTCCACTCTCGTTCCACCGGAGGCTACTATGGAGTTGTCTGCGACCGCGATTTTTGCAAGTATTGTGATCGTTGCTTTGCTCGCGATTTATGTACCCACGATTTACATTCGCAAAACGAATAAGCTCATGGCCATCTTAGAGAAGATTGAGGCCAACACTCGGAAATAGCTGCACGTTCAGTTCTAGATTTGACGCGCTGATTGCTAAGTAGGTAGTTAGGATACAATAGCCATTCCCGGGCGGTGTTCCGCCCCCGGACAGGAACTAACACACTCGAAAACGGAATCACTCTCCGGTTTTGGAGTGGGACTGTGTCCGGTTCCTACGGGAATGCTGCCTGGGATGCTGCTGGAATCATGACTATCCGCGCGGTGCTGCGCAAGTGGCAGCTTAGATTTCTTCCGGATTGAAACGGCACCCTCCCCCAGACTCGGATTCTGGCTATAGAGACGGAGTCCGTGCGCCAGGCGGAGATCGCTAGCTATTCGTTACTTCCCGGCCGGTGAAAAACTTCCCAGCCCAGTTTGGCCCCCCGCCGTCCAGCGGCGAGCCGTCGTTTATTTCCCTCACTTCTCTCTTTCGTTCAGCCGAAAATAGGGATAGAGATCGAAGGACTCAAGGGGAGAGGCCGTTCTTAGACCAGGGGGGATAGAACGCCAAGAGCAAATCAAGAAGATACGGACAGTCCATGCCAGTAGGGCAAGGGCAGAGGGAGGAATATATGGCATTCGATGCGGGCCTGCGCGCACTACAGCGAGAGTTTGAGCAGAGGACAACGCCGCTCATTGACACTATCGAGGCCCTCGCTTTCGTGATCGAAGCCAAAGACCCGTACACACGCGGCCATTGCGAGGAAGTCTCTTGGTGGGCGACCAAGATCGCTAGCCACGTGGGTCTGCCTGCGGCGGAGATTCAAGATATCACGCTGGCGGCGATTGTCCATGATATCGGCAACATCAGTGTGCCCGAGGAAGTGCTCCGTAAGCCCACGCTTCTAACGGAGCAGGAATTCGAAAGAGTGAAGAGCCACGCGACTTGGGGCTCGAAGATCCTGGAGACATTGAAAGAGAAAGGGATTGCGCGAATCGTGCGTCACCACCACGAACGGTACGACGGCAATGGTTACCCCGACCGCTTGCAAGGCGAAGAGATCCCCCTCGGAGCCCGAATTTTGGCCGTGGCTGAGTCTTTCCATTGTATGGTAAGAGGTTCGCGCTATAAGAGCCCCCGCACGGTCAGTGAGGCGCTGACTGAATTGGTCCGTTGCTCAGGCACGCAACTCGACCCCCGCGTCGTAACGGCGTTGCGCGACTGGCTGGAAAGCCACGGTGATTCGCCCGTGCTACAGTGACGGGCACCGGCGCGAGCAACGATCTACGTTCTACTTTCTATTTACGTCGTCGCGGAGAAGCAACGTCAATCTCACGAGATTAAACGAATCAAGCAAGTCATCATTTTCCCCAAGTCTTGCGCCCGAAAACACAGCCCAAAGAGTCTTTCCATCCCTGCTTATCCATTTAGTCGGGAAGTCTATGCCAAGAGACTCACGGGCTCCATAGCCACCCCAGTTTTGGTAATACGCAATGGTTGTCCAAGGTCCCCACGGCTGCGGTGCGTCAAACAACCCCGTCTCTCCTACGCTGTGGCCCTGCACGGAGGCAATAAAGCGTCTGAGGCCGGCGTCGTAGACGACATGAGTGATGCCCCGGCCACTGGTGTCAACAAAAACCGGTTGGGCCATGGAGGTTTCGGCTGACCACACCGGGCCGGGACCAGCATAGTATTCGTAGGCGCCTGATACGCTGGGGCCGCCCTGTAGCTTCTCGGGTAGTGTTCGAACCAGGTAAGTGTTGCTGGTTTCTCCCTGAATTCTCCAGTACTGATATACGTATCTGTCCCCCGCACGCGCATTGTCCGCGCCAAAATTAAGGAAGCACGCCCAAACCAGAGAGCTGCGTAATGGCTCCAGCTTCCATGACGAGAGCGTCCAGGTTGCGCCGAGGTCGGCTGACCATGCAAGCCTGTGTTCTACAGGATTTGGGTTGGAAGGACAGTGAACAAAATTGGCAGTGCTCTCATTGAACCAGCTACTCACCCAGGCGTAGAGGACGCCGCCCACAGAAAGCATGCCGACGGGCTTGCCGCAGAAGGTGGCGGGATGCTGGGCGTATTTAGGGTAGTTTCCCCAGACATCCACTCCTTTGATACTGGGAGGGGTACCAATAATCCTGCCGAACCCAAGGCTGACACGGCCGCTGTAATCACTTGCGCCGCTGAAGCCGCCCCCGTCACCCCAACCGGTATAGATATTGCCGTCGGCCGCCCAAGTGGTGGGCCAAAGATCACTGCCTCCTTTGCCCGGAGTGTTGGCCAACCGTATGAGGTGCTCGAAATCCCAATTTGCACCTTGAATAACAGAGCTTGGCGCGTAAGGCGCCTCACTTTGGGCGCCGAGAGAAGAAGCTCCCGGAGTTGCCACTCCCAACAGCAGACAGGCCCACAAGGACAGTAGGGTTCTCAACTCTACGCTCCTTTATTTGGACCACCCGGAGCGTGAACAACCTGCTGGCATTTCTTCGCTAGCGTCTGTCAAAAAACAGGAAGTACTGATAGGGCAGCATATTCAATCGCTTGCTAAGTCCGAAACCTGCCTCCTGAAATTCCGCAATGACTTCCTCTTCCGAGAGCTTCATCGACTCCGGTGGGCCGACCGGGAGCGGTTTCTTGTAGAAATCAATGACTACGATGCGCCCGCCCGGTTTCAGTACATTGGCGAGTTTTCGATAGTACACCGGACGGTCCCCCAAGTGGTGAACTACATCGCAAAAGAAAATCAAGTCCGCTGACCGTGGCGGAAGACGCGGGTCATCGGGTGCGGCAAGAATCGTCTGCAGATTCGTGGGTGCTTTGCTGCTCGCAATCGCCAACAACTTTTGGTCGATATCGACGGCGTAGACCTTGCTGGCGTGCATCGCGAAGCGGCGCGCGAAATAGCCGGTGCCCGCGCCGATGTCGGCGACTGTGTCGGTAGGTTTCAGGCCCAGCGCCATCACCACTTCGTGCGGTTTCTGCCAAGCATCGCGCGAGGGGTCCTCGAGCACCTTCGCATACTCCGCGGACGAAGGGGGGTGATGCTGATGGGGCACCTGCCCCCAAGCCACGGCCGTAAGCGCAAATACGCAAACGCAGAGTTTCATCTTATTCACCTCGGCGGGGTTTCTCCTCGTTCGAGAGTTTTTCGCGCGTCCAATGACCACGCTCCCTCGCCTTCGACGATCAGAAAGACGAGCGAACAGAGCATGGCGAAATCGGTACGAGCATCGCTCACCATGAACCAGAATCCTTGGCCGGCTCGAAACAGTTCAGGAACCTTGGTGGTGGCGATCGCGGTTGAGATGACAATCAAGAGCGGAACGGCTGCGGCCCTTGTCCAAAGCCCGAGCATCACGAGAAAGCCGCAGACAATCTCAAATGTCCCCACAAAATGCGCGGTGAAATATGGATATGGGAATCCAATTCGTGTAAATCGGACCACGCCCATCTTGGGGTCAATGTACTTCAGGATGCCCTGGGTCAGAAATATCAAGCCGACGGCAAGACGAATCAGCGCCATGCCGGCCGCACCTCGCGTTGGTCTGAACAAGAACTGGAAGAGAGGTCTCACGCGCCTGTTAACCCCTTTCTTCTTCAGAATGGTTCCCACAAACGCCCCGCCGCCGCGCGGGCTACGGCGAGGCAACCAAGTGAGGCGCGACCGTGGTTCCGGGACGTATTTGGTCCGTTCCGCGCACCGCCACTTGGTCACCCTCTTGCAATTTGCCAAAGACTTCGATCAAGTTGCCGGACTTGGCTCCGGTTTTCACGTCGACCCAGTCCGCTCGATTGTTTTCGACGCGAATCACGAAGGCTCGCTCCAGGTCGTTAGCCACGGCAGAGGCAGGGACAAACAGCGTGGAGTAATCACGGCGCACCGGCCAGGACACTTCGCAAAACATGCCTGGATTAAGTTCTGCCTGTGAGTCTCGAACGTCCAGTTCCACAGGCATGGTGCGCGTTTTGTTGTCCACGGCGCGCGAGACTCTGGCAATCGGGGCCTGGAAAACTCGTCCAGGGTAGGATGGTACGGTGAAACTCACCGCGGTTCCTACCGGTATATCGGCCGCATCATACTCCGGAACGGGGATCACCAACCGGTGCCGCGTGAGCGTTTGAATCTGCACGATCGGGGTCGAGGCGCCGGGGCCGCCCGCCGGACCGACTAGCGCGCCGGGGTGAACGTAGCGAGTCGTCACCTGGCCATCGAACGGGGCCATGATTCTCAAGTAAGATTGAAGCTGCGAAACCGCCCGGAGATTCTCCTGGGCGGCTTGGACTGTTTTCTCTAGGGCCGTGACGTTCGCCTCATCTGATTGTACGGTCTTTTGCGCAATCTCCAGGTCGTTGGCGGCCACGACACCCGGCACTTTGGCCGCCGCGCTCATGTGCTGATAGGTGCCTTGGTCCGAAGCCAGCCTGGCCTGCCCGGCGGCGAGTTGCGATTGAGCGCCTTCGTACGCGGCGTTAGCTTGGGCTTGCCGGGCCAGCAATTCCGGGGCCTCCAGTTCAGCCATGAGTTCCCCTTGCTTCACTTTGGAGCCGCGGTTGACGGCGATCGATTTCACAAAACCCGTCTCTTTAGCAAAAACCTCGACGCGTTCATAGGGCGTGAGCTCGGCCGGCAAACGCTCCGTAGTGTTCAGCTTCGCAGACTTCACCGTAGTTACTTCCAACTGTGGCGTCGTCTGTGGTGCGGCGGACACGGTACCCGTGGTGTCCTGGCGGCAGGACGACGCCAGCATGGAGACACCAAGGCACCAGGCAAACAAGACAGTTTCAATCCGAAACGTGCGTCCTGTCCTCTCCAGCATTTTCGTAAACTCCTTCCTTTGTGTCCTTGTGTCATGGTGGTCCAACTTGTCCCTAGCCCTGCGCGTAGCGGCTTTCCGGGTCGTCGGGGTCGAGCGAGGGAGAACCGGTCGTGGCCCGTTGCTGGACGACAGAGAATACGAAGGGCAGCACAGTTAAATTGGCCAAAGTCGCAGCGAGGAGGCCGCCGATTACCGCCTTACCCAAGGGAGCCGTGACTTCTCTTGCCAGCGCCATGGGGATCATTCCGGCAATCATGGCGGCACTGGTCATCAAGATGGGGCGCATTCGCTCCCTCACGCCCTCAATCCCGGAGGCGAGCGAGGACGCGCCGCTCCGGCGCTGCTGATCCGCAAAGGTCACGAGCAAGATCGCGTTCGCGGTACCCACTCCCACCGCCATGATGGCGCCCATGTAGGACTCGATATTCAGCGTAGCATGGGTGGCCAGAAGCATCAAAATTACTCCCGCGATCGCGGCGGGCGCCGTCGTCAGCACAACCAAGGCGAGGCGCAAAGACTCGTAGTTCGCAGCCAGCAACAGGAAGATGACCAAGGCTGCCAGCCCTACGCCAACCGCAAGGTTGGTGAATGTCTCTCGCATGGGCGCAATCTGGCCTCGCATTTGAACGGTGGTGCCGCGTGGTGGCGGTCCGGCGCGCCGAATGGCGGCATCGAGGCTTTTCGCCAGCTTACCCAGGTCGTGACCTGCCATATTCGCTGAAAGGGTCAACATGCGAAAGCCGTTGTGCCGGTCGTATTCGCCCATGATCGTGCCGTCTTCGACTCTGGCCAGATCGCCGATCAACGGGTGCTGGAACTGCCCCGGCATGACGGGGATATTCTGGACATCTTCGAGCGATGTAATTCTTGATTGGGGGTACTGCACCTGCAATTGATAGGCAATGCCGGAATTCGGATCAGCCCAATAATTCGGGCCGGTGAAACGGCTCGAAAAGGTCGCCTCCGAGAGCGACCGGGCCACCTGCGCGGTCGTTACACCGAACTGCCCCGCCAGTTCGCGGTCAACCTTTACATTCACACTCGGATAATCGAGGGGTAGTTCGTATTTCAAGTCCCGCAAGTCGGCGATCATTCCCATTTCATTTCGCAACCGCTCCGTGTAAGCACGGCTGGCAGACAGGTTCGGTCCAGCCACTGCCAGCTCGACAGGAGTGGGCGCCCCAAAGTTCATGATCTGGTCAACCAGGTTTCCGGGCTCGAAAGAAAACGACGATCCCGGAAATTTCGGCGGCAGGATCTGGCGGAGTTTTTCTTCGAAGCTGCCCAGGTCGATATGAGCTTCAGGCCGAAGCGCAACGTTAATGACCGCTTCGTGCGGTCCGCTCGTCCAAAGGAACACTGTGTTGATCGGATAGCTTGCCCCCTGCGTTCCAACGTAGCCCAAAGTGATAAGCACATTCTGCGCTCCGGCAGTCTGGCGGATTTCATCCAGAACTCCCGTCACCAGTCGCTCCGTCTCCTCCGCTCGTGTGCCCGTGGGAGCATCGAAACGCAGGCGGAACTGGGTGGCGCCCACGCTGGGGAACAGTTCCTGGGCGAGCTGCGGACCCAGCAGGAGAATAATGGCGAGCACAATCACGCCGTAAACTACCAGAACCGGCCAGCGAAGCTTCCCAACCTGAGTGAGGAACGCGCCCCAGCGATTTCGAACCCTATCAAAGTCCCATCGCCCCGCGATAAGGGCCTTGCGGCCCCTTTCGAGGTTGCGATGTACCCAAAGGAATAACACGGGCAGCAAGGAACTCGAAAGCAGGAAGGAGGCAAGCATCGCAAAGGCCACAGCAAGCGAAAGAGGCACGAACAGGTTTTGCGCAACGCCGGACATTAGAAATGAGGGAACAAAAACCGCAACCACAGAGAGCATGGATAGAAAGCGGGGCAAGACGGTTCTCTGTGTCGCGTGGAGCACGCTGCGGGCGGGCGGCAGGTTAGGCTCCTGCTGAAGGGTGCTATCAATGTTCTCGATTTCGACGACACCTTCGTCAACGAGGATGCCGACCGCCAGAGCCAGCCCTCCCAGCGTCATGACGTTGAGGGTTTGGCCCGTAAGCCATAAGGCCACCACCGAAGTTAGAAGCGCAAACGGGATGGTGGTCATGACGATAAACGAACTCTTCCAATCGCCGAGGAACAGCAGAACCACAAGGCCGGTCAGGAGGGCTCCGAACAGTCCTTCTCGGACCACCGCGCTCAGCGCGGTCGTGACGTACTGAGACTGGTCGAGCTCGTAAGTGACCTTGATATCCTCGGGAACCAGAGATTGGAAATACGGCAGGCTCTTCTTGACTTCATTCACCACCGCGACCGTTGACGCGTCGGGACGCTTGGTCACGGGGATGTAAACCGCCCGGCGGCCGTTAACGAGTGCGTATCCTGTGGGGATGTCCGTGCTGTCCTGGATTACGCCGACGTCGTGAAGGTAGACGGCGGGGCCGGCGCCGGTCCGTATGGGCAGGTCCGCAAGAGTCTGGATGTTGGGTGTAATGGCATCGCTCTGAGCGATGCGAAGCAGACTGCCGGTGCGCACGTTTCCGGCAGGCTGAAGAGTATTGCCATTATTGATGGCCTGCACGACTTCGTCGGGCGACATGTTGTAGGACCGCAGGCGATCCGGATTCACCGTGACGACAATGGTGCGTTGGTTGCCGCCGAAGGGTGGCGGCGAGGTAACGCCGGGAAGCGTGGCGAAGGCCGGCCGCACGCGGTTAAGCGCCAAGTCCTGGATTTGGCCGAGGGTGCGAGTCTCGCTGGAAAACACGATATACCCGACCGGCACGGTGCCGGCGTCGAAGCGGATCACGAACGGCGCAACAGTCCCGGGCGGCATGAATGCCCGGGCGCGATCCACGTAGGATATGGTCTGCGCCAAGGCCTGGCTCATGTCCGTGCCGGGATAGAAGGTCAATTTCAAAATGCCGTTGCCTTGAATGGACTTGTCCTCGACGCTCTGAATGCCATTAACGTAAAGAAAATGGTATTCGTAGTAGTAGACGAGATAGCCTTCCATCTGCGCCGGACTCATCCCCCCGTAGGGCTGCGCGACGTAGATCACCGGGAAATTCAGGTTAGGGAAGATATCGATGCGCATCCGCGTGACGGCCAGAACCGAGCAGAGCGCTACACTAATCACCACCACCAAGGTGGCAATCGGCCGTCTCAATGCCGCGCGAATCAGCCACATAACTTACGACCTCCGGCGAAGAAATCGGGAGATCGGGAGATCAGGTGATCTGGTGAACAAAGAGCAAGGCGCGTGGAATGTGTTCATGGTCTGCTCAAGCTGAGGATCGTCCGATGCTTTTGTTCACCCGATCACCCGATCTCCCGATCCTTTCACGGGTTAGAACCTCGCAACACACTTAAGAACGGCTGCAAGTCGCCCTGCGCAGAGGCCACATTGAAAAGGCTGTGCCACACATTCAGCCGGGCAACCGCATCGTCCATCTCCGCCTGAGCCAGCAGACCCTCGGCGTCAGCCACTTCAACCAGTGTTGCCAGGCTCGCCGCGTAACGCGCACGCGATTGAGTCTCCGACGCGCGCGCCGCCGCCAGCTCAATGGGTGTTTGCTGCGCCACCAGTTGAGCGCTCTTCAGTTCAGCCAGCGCCGCTTGAAGCCGGCCGGTTACGTCCTGAATGGTTCTGTCATATAGCGCCCGCTGCGATCGTTCGTTCGCTTTGGCGATCTGCTTTTGTGCACTCAGGCTTTAAAATCGAAGACATTGGGGAAGGTAATCGTCAGCCCCGCCACCCAATTTCCCCGTCCAGGCGCCAACCCGTCCCAATAGCCGGCGATCGATCCGTTATTAGGAATCTCGCTGCCTCGTCCGAAAGCCTCAGCTCCGAGAAAAATCCGCGGGTAGTCCGTCCGGTTCAGCACCTTTTCCTGCGCCTCCACCTGCCGCACCGCGGCCATTTGATCCCGCGCCAGTGGGTTATCGGCCGGCGCTGCGCGCGGCAACGCGTCCACGGGCGGCAGTTGAACCAGATTCCCTGCCTCCGTTTGGACCTCAGTGCCGGCCATGCCCATAAGCGCCGCAAGCGTGGCCAAAGCCGCTTGTTCTCCCGCCTGCGCCTGATACAACTGGGTCTTGGCAAGAGCGAGTTGAGCGTCGGCACGTGAGGCATCGGCCCCCGGCTTCAAGGCGTTGTCGACCAGCGTGTGAACGGACTTGACGAAGACCTGCCAGCGGTCCACATTTGCCTGCGCTGCCACGGCCGCCTGATGCCTCGCCAGAGCGCTTAGAAAATAATCGCCGACCGCTGTCGCCACCTGGAGTTTCGTCACCGCCACGTCCGCAGTTGACTTGTCCGCTGCGGATTTCGCTCCTCCCACGACAGCCGCGCGCAGGCCGAAGTCGATTGGCTCCCAGGAGAAAAGCACTGCGGCTTGACTGTTCCAATAGCTCTGCCCGCTGGAAGACCCGCCGACGGGCCCTTCAACCGTGGGCGTGATGGACGTAGGAAGCCAAATGCCGGCCACTTGGTTCTGCGTGGCGCGGCCGTCCTGGTAGACTCCGCTCAAATAGGGGAGATATTGGGTTCGTGCCAGCGGTATACCGGCGCGCGCCGCCGCCTCTTGTTCGAGCGAGGCGCGGACGGCAGGGTAGTGCTGGAGAGCGTAGTCAAGCGCGTCCTGGAGAGTCAAGGCATGCCCAGGCGGCCCGCCCACCTGTGCCACGAGGCCTCGCCCTAGAACTAATATCAGAACCAAGACGGATAACTCCGGAAGGAATTTCCGGCGCATAAAGTTTTCACCTCAGAAGACAGACTGATATGGCTCTCAACCCTTCACACCGAACATTTCTCCAAAAAGCTCGTGCACGCGTTTCCTGGCTACGCGCAGCGCCTTTCTGCCGAGCGGTGTTATTGTGTAAACCCGTTTTGCAACTTTGCCGTTGCGCTCCTCGTGGGAGCGCAAATAGCCTTTGCTCTCCAAACCGTGGAGAATCGGGTAAAGTGTGCCGGCGCTGAGCTTGTAGCCGTGCCGCCACAGTTCCTCGGCGATCCAAATTCCGCAAAGAGGCTCTTGGGCGGCGTGGTGAAGAATGTGCAGGCGGATCAGCCCTGAGTAAAGGCTCTTGTCATCCATGTTGGTTTTCGATGCCCTGATTCGGTATCGAACTTAGATAGTCTCAAACAACACTAGTTCTGTCAAGCCGAGTTTGCCGGCGTCCTTACTTTCGCTTGGCTTTGGCTTCAATATAAGTTGAGAAGGCGTCCGGTTTGCCTGCGGGTGCAATTTCGAATTTGAGGGTCAAAGCATCGCCGCCAGTCATAAAATAAGTCAGGCGATACCTGAGATTCTACTCCTCGCGCAACGTTTGGGCCGGATCGATCTTGGCAATCTTCAGAGTCGGCAGGGCTGTGGCCAGGAGCGTCACCAGGAAAAGGGTAAGCAACACGCTGGCCAGGGTTGTCGAATCGTAGACGCCGACGCCATAGATTACGCTGCGCATCACTCGCAACGCTCCAAAGGAAATAACCATCCCCAGAACAACGCCGAAGAGTGAAGCGCCTGCTCCTGAGCGGCCGATCTGAAGCATGGCTTGGCCGAGAGTTGACCCCAGCGCCATGCGAATGCCAATCTCGCGTGTCCGCTGCGCAACCATGTTTGCCACCAGTGCAAAGATGCCGACCGCACTCAGCAGCAGTGCTAGCGCGGACATAGCGCCCAGCAGGGCCACTTCGATCCGCTGCGTTGCCAGCGTCCGTGCGAGAAGATCTTTCATGCCATAGAAGCCGGAGGCTGGCAAGTTGGGATCAGCGCTCGAGAGGGCACGCTGCATTGCGGCCGTTAATCCCTCGACCGGGCCCCTCATGCGGACAACCCAGTCGGGCTGGAACCACACATGCACCAGGGAAAGGTATTGCTCAGGCACTTGCGCGGCCGGAATGTACATCGTCTGCTCGCTCGTGAGCGGCGCACCCTGGTAGATACCGGAGACGATCCAAGTGTCAGATACTTCCCCTACGATTAACGTGTCTTTGTTGACATAGCGGCCCACGGGATTGCTTCCGCCGTAGAATTTCCGCGCGAAAGCCTGGTTCACCATGGCCACGCGCTGCGTGTTAGGGCTATCGGCGTCGGTAAAGGTGCGGCCCGCAAGCAGCGGCATCTGCAAAGTGTCGAAATATCCCGGCGTGACATAAACCACATCGGTCGCATCCTGCCGCCCGGCTTCCTTGCCGTCGCTCAGGGTGACCCCGTCGTTGAGGGTGCGCTCGAAGGGCAGGCTCAGACCAACTGCGGCATTCTCAACGCTGGGAATCCGCCGCATGGCGACTGTGCTATCGTCCAAGAGCTTTCGGAAGGCGGTGAGATTGTGGTACCGAGCATCGTCGAGCGACGCCTTGGCGACCATTACGCCGTTGGGATTGAAACCGGGCGGCAACGTCTCAAGGTGAATCAGGCTGCGGATGAGCAGCCCGGAAGCTGCCAGCAACAACACCGTGAGAGCGACCTCTCCGGCAATCAGCGTTTGGCGAAGTAACACACTGCCCACTCGCGCCTCGCCGCGGCCTGCCATCGATGAGCGCAAATCGACCTTCCGCGTGGCGAGCGCTGGAAGCATGCCGAACAGCCCGCTGGTCAACACCGAGATGGCCACGGTAAAGGCCACCACGCGTCCGTCGAGGGGCACACTCGCGACGGGGAGGAATTGCTCGGGCAAGAGAAGTAACAGGCCACGCAAGGCGATGAAGCCCACGCCTATAGCCACCGCCCCGCCCACCAGGGCCAGGAGCAGGTTTTCGATCCAGAATTGCTTCTGAATCTCCCACCCGGAAGCGCCCAGCGCCAGGCGTGTGGCCACCTCCGGAACGCGGCGGAGAATACGCACCAGCGTCAAGCCCGCCAGATTCGCGCAAGCGATCAGCAGGATGAAGCCGGCAGCCAGCATCAGCACCAGCACCTGCGGACGCAGGGCGTCGGTTTCGCCCTTCTGGAGCGGCACTGAGTAAAAGGTCACGCGCGAGCCTGTGTTGCGGGCTTCGAAGTTCCGGGAAACGGGTGCCCAGGCGCGGGCGATCTGGGCGTCTGCCTCCTGCCAGGACGCGCCATTGCGCAGCCGGGCAATGACCTCAAAGTTGGTTCCCTCGCCTTCGCCCTGGCGGCTGGGTTGGAGCGGGGTGTACACCTCGGCGTTCAAGGGCGTCGTGGCGCCCTGGGGCAGCACACCAACCACCGTGTAAGGCTCGCTCCGCAGCAGGATGGTCTGCCCGAGCACGCTTGACTCCGCGCCGAGTTCGCGCCACACGTTGTAGCTGAGAATTGCGGCTTTGGGTCCATGGGGCCGGTCCTCGTCTTCGGAGAAGTTGCGCCCCATGATGGGCTGAAGGGCTAGAACGTCGAAATAGTGGGCGGAGACACGCCCGTCATGTGCGTACTGCACGTGCGAGCCGGCCTGCAAGTTGAGGCCCGAGGTCGCTCCCGAAACGGCGGAGACCAGCGCCGGCACACCGTCGCGCAGCAACTCCCACCTCTCGCCGTCGATGCCGGCGCGCCCGTCGGAACTGTGGGGACCGGTCACGCGCATGTAAATCGTGCCCATCCGCTCCGGATGTGCGTAAGGCAGGCTTTTCAGCAAGAGCGCGTTCACCAGGGAGAAAATCGCCGTGTTCGCGCCCACAGACAAGGCCAAGGTGACGATTACGGTGACCGTAAAGCCGGGATTGCGGCGCAACTGCCGCCCGGCAAGCCGGAAATGCTGTCCCCAACTGCTCATAGACCTTCCTCCCCAGATTAGTTTATCCCGCATCGCTTTGTAGAAAGATACGCGGACAACCCCGCCTGGGTTCCACGCGGACAGGCTCTTGATCAAACGTGTCGTCCCTTTGCTCCTTGTCGAAACGGCGGCGGCCGCGTGGCTTCCGGGCACGCGTCGGCCGGCATGAAAATGCGAATCCCGAGCGCGTGTAGCCGACCACTTGTCACTTTCCAGGCCCCGCTTTTCGACTCATGGGCTTCGGTTCGTTTTCACAAAACGTGCTGTCTTCGCTCCTCTTAAGCTCTGATTTGTGCTGATTTGCGTGCAAAACGCACACAATTTGCAGCATTCAAAAAAGTCATGTCCTTTGTTTTCAACCACTCCTTAGCTTCCTTCCCACTTTTTCGTTGTTTTTCTGCATTTCTCGCTTCTTCCCTTGGCCGGGAGCATTCTGTTCCGTCGGGCGCGCCGGCGCGTCCGCACCTGCCTGCGACAATTTGCCTGCCATACGAACACAGCAATAGGCTATCACAGGTGCCTGAGCTTGTCAAGCGAAAAATGCGAAGGAGCCGCGCGGAGCTTTCTCTAAGTTTGATTGGACGGTTGCAGAAGCCACCCGATTACGAGAGCCAGCGGTTTCCGTTTTTCGTGGGTGTTTCGGCTGGCCGGGCACATTGACTGGAGATGGCCTTAGCGGAGAAGTGATCTCTCCGCTCTTCCGATAATCAAGTTCCTGAACTCGCCTTCGTGTTGTAAGCTGATGGCAGGGGTTGCTCCGTCCGGGGTTCGGCGCAGGCCACGGTGACTGGAGGGAAGATGGAAGGCAACGAAGGTAAGACCTCACGACGGACGTTCTTGCAGTCTGGGGCGGGGGCTGTGGGTGTGCTGGCCCTGGGATCGGCTTCGCCGCAAAATGCTGCGGGAGCGACAGCGCAATCGCCCCGCCCAAACTTCATCTTCATCACCACCGACGGGCACCGTCCCGACGCTCTTAGCCTGAACGGCAACAGCATTCTCCAGACGCCCAACATTGACCGGATCGGGCGCGAGGGAATGCAGTTTCATAATTCCTTCGTAGTGAATGCCCTCTGTTTGCCGTCCCGGGCCTCCGCGCTCACGGGGCTCTACTCCCACACCACTGGGTGCATCGACAACAAGGACAACCGCGCGATTCCCGCGGATCTCCCGATGTTTACAGATTTGCTGCGGGAGGCGGGCTATGAGGTGGGGCTGTTTGGAAAGGCGCACGTTGGCCGGCTGGGAGAGAGGCAGTGGGACGAGTACTTCGGCTTTCCCGGAGCAGCGGCAGACTATTTCTGGCCACGGATTCAAGCGGGTTCACGCGGCAAGATCGAGTCAAACGAGGTTTATGAAGGATATGTTGACGATGTGGTGGCGGAACGCGCCATACAGTGGCTCAAGCGGAAGCGTGAAAAGCCGTTTTGCATGATCCTGTGGTTTCAGTCGCCGCACGCTCCCTTTTTCCGGGCACGGCGATATCTTGATTTGTACAGCAGCGCCACCATTCCCAAGCCCGCCACTTTCGATGACGATTTGAAAGGCTACCCTGGAAAGCCCCGAGCCTTTGCGGACGCCGATAACAAAATTGGCGGGCCGTACACCAAGCACAGTGAGACCAGGGATAACTGCGCCAGGTCGCTCGAAGAGCTTGTCAAGGATTATTACGCGGGAATCGCGGACGTCGATGACAACCTTGGCAAGCTCTTCCAGACTTTGGGCGATCTGGGCCAGCTTGATGATACGGTGATGATGTTCAGCTCGGATCACGGCTTCTTTCTGGGCGAATGGCGAATGTACGACAAGCGATTCATGCACGAGCCCTCGATTCGTACGCCCATGCTCGTTCGCTACCCCCGCTTGATCCAACCTGGCTCGAGCGCGCGGCAGATGGTGCTGAATACGGATATCGCGCCGACTTTCCTTGAACTGGCAGGAGTGCGAATTCCGGAAAGTATCCAGGGCCGAAGCCTGGTGCCCATGCTCAAGGGAGAGGAGCCGCAGTCGTGGCGCAAAGACTGGCTCTACGAGTATTACGAGTACCCGGGGCCCCACGATGTTCGCAAGAACCGCGGCGTGCGGACCGAGCGGTACAAGCTGATCCACTACTATGAGCCGCTGGAGGAATTCGAGCTTTACGACCTTCAGGAAGATCCGGGCGAACTGCACAACCTCTACGGCGAAACCCGGCACGCAACTCTGATTCGGGACCTTCGTCAACGGATCCGTGAGCTTCGCAAAGAGAATGGTGACCACGACACTGACGCCAAGCTGTGAGGGATTTTCGCACCACTGAGGCACAGAGGCACTGAGGATTGAAGAGATAGAAGGATTCTTCTCTGTGTTTCAGTGTCTCTGTAGTGAACGCTTCGCCGCCGCACCAAACAGATGTCGACTGATTTGGAAAACATAGCGAACCAACCAGACTCCCCCGAAGGAGCGGAGTCAACAGAGCCGCAACGCTCGCCGGGCTTTCACATCATGGCCAAACCGGTGGGGCCAATCTGCAACTTGAATTGCAGATATTGCTTTTACCTCGAAAAGGAGAATCTCTATCCTGCCACCGCTTCGTGGGCCATGCCGGATGACGTGCTGGAGAGCTACGTCCGCCAATATATCGAGGCGCAGGACGCGCCCACGATCAGCTTCGCGTGGCAAGGGGGAGAACCTACCTTGCTGGGTGTCGACTACTTCCGCAGGGTCGTCGAACTGGAGAAGCGGTATGCGAACGGCAAACGAATTGAAAACGCCTTCCAGACCAACGGCATCCTGCTGGACGACACGTGGGCCGAGTTCCTGGTGAAGAACCACTTCCTGGTGGGACTTTCCATTGACGGCCCGGCTGAGCTTCACGACTGCTATCGAGTCAACAAAGGGGAGCAGCCCACTTTTGGCGCGGTTCTGCGGGGCCTCGAATATCTCAAGAAGCATGGAGTCGAATTCAACACGCTCACCGTGGTGCACCGCCGGAACTCCCGCCACCCGCTCAGGGTTTACCGGTTCTTAAAGGAAGTGGGAAGCACGTACATGCAGTTCATACCCATCGTAGAAAGGGTGGCCAAAGCTCCCGATCCACACGGCCTGGTTTTGATCGGACCTCGCTACCAGGCGGAGGCCGAAGTCTCCGAATGGTCGGTGGAGCCGTTGCAGTTCGGCAAATTTTTGTGCGAGATCTTCGACGAATGGGTGCGTCGCGACGTGGCGCGGTATTTCGTCCAAATCTTCGATGTCGCACTGGAAAGCTGGCTGGGGATGCCGCAAAGTCTATGCGTATTTCGCGCGACCTGCGGCGAGAGCATGGCCATTGAGCATAACGGCGACTTGTACTCCTGCGATCATTACGTATATCCGGAGAACCGGTTGGGGAACATCAGGGAGCAGGCACTTGCCACCCTGGTCAGCTCCGAGCAACAGCGCCGCTTCGGCTTGGATAAGCGCGACAGCTTGCCGCGATACTGCCGAGAGTGCGAAGTCCGCTTTGCGTGCAACGGGGAATGCCCCAAGCACCGGTTCACGAGAACGCCCGACGGCGAGTGGGGCCTTAACTATCTGTGTGCCGGATATAAGCTGTTCTTTAAACACATCGACCCTTACATGCGGTTCATGGCGTCCGAACTCAGGCAAGGCCGTGCGCCCGCGAATGTCATGCAGATGTTGAGACAGCGTGGACAGGCAGCCGAGCCGCAATCGCGCCCGGGCCGGAATGACCCATGTCCCTGCGGCAGCGGGAAGAAATACAAGAAGTGTTGCGGGGCCGATGCGTAGACCGCTGTTTTCGCCGATGGCGTCGCGGGTGGAAGCATGTTCATGCAAGGTGGTGAGCCGAAGGGTCGTGGAATGTCCGCTCAGGACTAGAAGCGCTGAGGGCACACTACTTCAGGTAGGCGCGCAAAAGGTAGGACACGCCCATCAGCAACAAAAGGATGTTGGCGGCCAGGATCAGATGCTGTTTAAAGCGTTTGTGTAGACCTGCGCCCCACGCCATGACCGCCGTGGAGAATATCGCCGCACCGTAGTATCCGGCCACACTGCCGGCGAAGAAAGGCACGACGTGCCCATAACCGTGTGCCCGGCCCTCGGCGAGAATCGGTCCGGCGATGGTGATCCAATAAACCCAGGTTCCAGGAGCCGCCACTTCTGCCAGCGTGGCTACGGTGACGCCCGTGAAGGTGTATACTGCGGAATTCGCCATCGCTTCCTCCGTTGTGCGGCGCATTCCCCAGAGGGCGTAGGTCGCAAAGCCAGTCACGACTGCCCCCCCCACGTAGGCAATGTAGTGGACGATGCCAAAGGGGATCCAACGGTAGAAAAACAAAGTGACGAGAAGAAAGGCTCCATCAACAACCAGTGGCGGCCCCAGCAGCACGAAAATCGCACGCCCCCATCGGCCCAAGGCCACCTGGGTCAGAGCGATCATGTGCAAGGGGTTGGGAAACAGTCCTCCCACGATTCCCATGCCGGCGCCAAGGATGAAGAGTTCCATATCAGTAATCCGCGATGGTAAGCGGTGGAGCACAGAATGTAAAGCCGCAGAAACAAATCCTGTCCTGCCAGGAAACCTAAGACCGTGGCCACACATCCACGAATTCTGATCCTGAGCATGTCGCACGGCGCGGCGCATGCGCGAGCCGCAGCGGCCCTGCGACAGGCCTTTGCAGATCTCCGCCCCAGCGCCGATGCGGAGGTCGTCGATACCCTCCAGCATTGCACGGCGTGGTTCCGGACCTATTACAATTCCTATGTGATTCCACTTGCCATCTGGCCGAGCCTGTGGCGGTGGATTGAGAGCAAGCAGTCTCAGTCCGACTCGACCGGGCCCAATTGGCTCTACCGGCGCGGGGCTCAACCTCTATTCCGCTTCCTCCGTGATTACGCTGCGGACGCCGTGATTGCGACCGAGGTCGGCGCCTGCGAACTCGCCGTCTTGTGTAAGCGGGAGGCGCACGCTAAGTTTGCGCTGGTGGGTGTGGAGTTGATGGACTTCAACCGCGCCTGGGTGCAGCCGGAAGTTGACCTGTTCCTTACGACCCATCCGGATCTTGCCGCCGAACTCGTCAGCGCCGGCGCACCAGCCTCGAAGGTGGTGACGACCGGACAACCCATCCACCCGGCGTTCGCCTCACTACCCTCGCGCGCGGTGGCTCGCGAGAAGCTGGGCGTCAAAGCGAATGCCATCCAGATATTGCTCTCATTGGGAAGCCAGGGGTTTGGCACACCTGAGCGCATCCTGAGGGAAATCCTCAAGGTCCGAGCCGATTTGGAAGTGGTTCTGCTCGCGGGCAGAAACCGGCGGGTCGAGAAACGCCTGCGAGAACACTGTAGACACCTGCCGCAGGTCCGCGTGTTGGGTTGGATCGACAACGTCCAGGAATGGATGGTCGCTTCCGACTTGATGATCAGCAAACCCGGCGGTGGCACGCTCAACGAGGGCTTTGCCTGCGGGCTGCCGATGCTGGCGTTCAATCCCCTACCTGGTAACGAGGAGCGAACCTGCCGCTGGATTGAAAAATGGGGAGCAGGAATCTGGATTAAGGAACCCGATGATCTGGCGCCGATCATTACCTCATTGTTGACAGAGCCTTCGAAGCTTGAAGGTCTTCGCAACCGGGTTCGCGAGTTGGCGCGCCCCCACTCCGCTCGCGACGGCGCCCTCGCGGTGATGAAACTGCTCGCTGGCGACTCTGCATCAGACTCCCCATCTCGACCTGATTCAAATATTCTCTAAGGCGCACGAAGTGAGAAGCGGGTGGGGCGAGGCTGTTTTAACCTGTGTGAATTGAATGGATTCCTCGGCGGGATTTGAACCCGCCTTACCGCCGTGAAAGCGTGGATAATGGGTTTCCGGGGGCTGCCAAGGATGCGGCAAACGTTTGCATTCAACAGGGCAGCACTGCAATGTCGCGACCGTTTCTCCCCTGACGCCGTTTCTCCCAGGCCGTAGGGATTGCATGGTACAATCTCGCTCGCGTTGAACGCGGGGCTGCCGTGACTTGGGTTTGGCGGCTGTCATCGCTGGATTCGCCGTCACCACCGAGTTCCGGCCGTGTTTCAGGTTCTTGCCCTATGACGCAGAGAACGTGCTTGGCCAAGCCGCATAGGAGATGCAGCGCTTATGTCGCCCACAACCTGGCTGCTCACTATTTCGATTATCGTCGCCACTGCTGCCGTCCTGCTGATTCTGTACATTCCGCGCGTGGGTGAGCTTTTTCACCAGCATGTCCCCGACCGCCCCAGACGTCGTCTTTTCCTCGCCGCGGTCGGGTTCTTTACCACCTTCACCCTGGCCCGCTTGCTGGCGTTCTTGGCCTCCCGCAACATCGGTCCGTTTCGGTACCTGTACATAGGCGGAACGCATGTGCATCACTTGGTGTGGGGGATTCTCCTCCTGCTGGCTGTGGGGTTTGGCTGGCTGATTGAAGTAGGCACCGGCAGCAAGTCGTCCTCTCTCCTTGCCAGCCGATTGATGTCCTTGCTCTACGGTGTCGGCGCCGCCCTCACTCTGGACGAGTTCTCGATCTGGCTGAACGTAAAGGAAGGCGTTTACTGGACCCGGGACCGAGCCAGCCTCGACGCCGTGTTGCTTTTCGGGGCCTTGCTGCTCATCGGCCTTTGGGGGCGCGGCTTCCTCAAGGCCATCAGCCGCGAGTTTCTTCCCTCCCGCCGCAAGACGAAATCCCGATTCCCCGCTCGAGGCAGCGTCAGGACAAACCTCCGGCGCTGACAGTCCGGCAGCGTGACTCCAGCCTCTGTAGGTTGTTAAACTCCTCAGCGGAAGGGGCCCCGGTCTTTCCCTGGCACCTGAAAACTATCGCCTGAATCCTGGTTTTTCAGGTGGGGGGCCAGCCAGATACTACTTATGGTTGCTCACTCACGTTCTCTCTTCTTTTCTGCTGCTTGTTTCATGCGCGCCATCAAATCTCTGAGCCGCTCCCTCTGCTGTCGTTCTCCTTCGTCCTTTGGTTCGGCCTGGGGGCGAGTGACCCGCCAAGTGAGCCGACCTGAGAGGGGTCCTTCAGGGTAGGCTCCTGGATCAAAGAGCGTGTAGTTTTGGAATGAAGTGGGCTCTTCTTGATAACAAGACCAGACGGCCCGGCGCAGTAAGTCGGGGTCGCCTTCGTCCAGGAGATTAATCATGCGGACTTGTTGCCGAAAGCGTGCAATGAACTCCATTGGCAGATTGAAGAGGTAGGGAGTCAGGGCCTTGGCGCCGATGATCCGCCGGCGCTCGTCCATTCCATTTTCGACCAGCCTGAGGAGAGCATCGCCCGTCTGGTGTCCCGGTGACTCCGGGCCGAAGAGCACCAGATACCGGATGTTTGGGTTGGCAACGATGTTGCAAACCAGCTTTTCGATACCAATGCTTTCAGTCTGGATAGTACCGGAGAGAGCCGCTCCACTTTCCAGACCAACTCGGACCAGGTTCTCAATATCCGGCGGGATTTTATCTTGGTCGTATATTAAGATGACTGCGACGGCGACGGGTGAGTAGTCATTGCCACGCAGATAGCGCCCCTCTTCAGGCGGGTAGCTGGAAGCTGGCTCCACCTTCAACATAGCTTCTCCCCCTATTATTTCAACTCAGCTCGATCCGATTCTCATGCCAAGGCGTTGGCCAGCCACGTGGTCACCTCGGCGGGCGCGGGGATGCGGCCGGCGCATACCACCTTCTCATTGATGACCAGTCCGGGCGTCGCCAAAATCCGATATTTCTTGATCTCGGGGAATTCAGTCACTTTCTCAATCTGAGCTTCCACGCCCAGAGTATTCACTGCCTGTTGGGCGACCTCGGCCACCTTGACGCAATTCGCACAACCAGGGCCAAGCACTTTGATCGATAGCATTCAAACCTCCCTTTCCGGGCAAATAACCTTGCTTTCCGTCTTCATTGCACGATCTCGATCAGCGGGTCAACTCGGATCTCCGATTTCACGGAATTGGCAACCAAACTGTACTTCTGCGCCGATTCGAGCGCCCGTCGCGTGCGCTTCTCAATGGCAGACCTTTCTTCGTCCTTCCCGCGCAGGAGGATTCTGGGGCGAAGCGTCACGGACGTGAAGATTTCCGTCCGATCCAGCTCGATGAGTTTCGTGCCCTCGGCATCGCACTCGTAGGAGATCAGCTCCAGCTTGAACCGCTCCGCTGACCAGAGAAACATCATCATGACGCAGGTATTCACGGCTGCTACAAAGGCGTCTTCCGGGGTCAACACGCCCGCGTGCCCGTAAGCGTCCGGCGGAGCCGAAAACTCCATCTCCGGCCCGTTTCCCATCTGGATGTGCCCCCAGTGCTCACCTTTCCAGGTAACTCTGGTATGGTACGTGGCGGTTCGCGACATCAATTGCCCCCGCCGCAGAACGCGGCGTATTTCTGGATGAT
The DNA here is from genome assembly GCA_963722675.1 of uncultured Acidobacteriota bacterium. Classification (GTDB taxonomy): domain Bacteria; phylum Acidobacteriota; class Terriglobia; order UBA7540; family UBA7540; genus CAVROP01. The sequence continues at coordinate 1,052 of CAVROP010000126.1, read as the reverse complement.
TGCCTCGGCGTAGGCGGCCTCATCTTCATGCGGGATGGGGTTGTAGATTCTCAGCGCCTCGATCAGCTCTGCCTTCGTAGAGTTGCACGGCAGCTTTCCCGCTCCCCGAAACTGGGTGAAGATGACCGGGAGCGCGATGAGCGTGACCTCCTTCCCCGCTACTTGCAAAGTCTCGACGGGAATGCCCGCGGCACATGAGCAAGTGGCTTGCGCAGGTTTCGACTCTTCCTGAGGCTTGGCACTTTCGAACGGCCGCCCGCTCCGGCCATCCCACTCGAGTTCCAGTAGTTCGTCCACCTGCCGGGCAATCTGATCGGCGAGATTGTTTACCACTTGCATTCCTGCTTCACTCAATCGGCGCGCGTTGCCCAGGTCAGAAGAGTCCGTGGGCATTCGATCGCTGACCACGATGCTGACGGCAGGCTTGCCGCTATACATCTCTGTGCCACGCGCCGCGCATCGCTTTTCGCAACCGTCCACGGCAATCGTCGGGTGGAAGCGGGCGAAGGCGCGCTCACCTTCGCCGCCAGCCAGGAACAGCGGCAGGCAAATCGTTACGGTCTGTTGCGGGCGCGACGCCTCCAGCACCTGGCGCACTGCCAACCGGGTGATGGTCCCCTCCGGAATTTCTTCTCCCGAACAAGCGATCAGGCCGACTTTCTTCTTGGGGAGCTCAGGCATGGGTCACCTCTCCCGTCATCTGGTCTACCAGTTCCTTGATCTCCTCGGCCAACGCGTGAGCTAGTTGGTGCCCAGTCTCGTCAAGTTCGGAGATGCCGGAGGGCTTTAAATCGGGATGACGACGGCACACGTCCAGAACCTGCAAACCGCGCGCTACGGTACCTCCTGCCCCCTCAACCACTTTCGCGGCGCACGCCCGCACGCAGCCGTCAATCGGTGATGGCCTTGGCGCCGGAAAGCTCGGCGCGCATCTCTTTTCTCCTAACACGATCAGGGCAAGCGGCAATAGTTTTGTCTTCTCGGGGCATAGGTCCTCAGTCACCACGTATGCCCCCTCCCTCGCCACCGAACCGAGGCTCTTTCCGATCCCG
>CAVROP010000125.1:0-15599 GCA_963722675.1 uncultured Acidobacteriota bacterium | reverse complement strand
TTGTGTTTATGTTGACTTACTGGTTCCGTTAGCATATTGTTGATGGTCTCATTAATCCAGCGGCCGGTTTCCTCTGCCATGCCGAATTTCCCGCGGCCCAGCACCGCCGGAACGTCTTCGGAAGTGGCGCCCACCAGGCCGATTTCGAAGTCATGAATCATCGCCGCGCCGTTCATCGCCAGGGCGGTGAGATAGCCCCGCCGCATAAGATCAATCAGAATGGGTGCGAGGCCGCACTTCACCACGTGCCCGCCAATTCCCCAGATGATCGGCTTGCCCTTGGCTCCGCGCCCGCTCGATGGCCGCCACCACGGCGCGCAAACTTTCGGCAGCCAGAATGTGGGGCACGGAATCGAGCCACGCGCGCACGCCGGTTCCCTGCCGTGGGACCCGCGCGAAGTCTTGAACCGTAACTTTGCTCGCCCTAGAGGCGAGCGGGTAGGTGCTGACTTTATCGAGCTTGAGCGGCTTTCGTTGGTAAATTGTCATCTTAGCAATAAGGTTGGTAACGGCCACGATCACGGACGTCCTTGGTTCCTGGCGGCCCGTAGGTCCCGCTCCGTAACAAAAACCCGGGGCATGCTCGCACGCAATGAGCGCACCTGCGCCAGAAAAACCTCCGGGTCCAAGCGATTGCCGACGAGGGCCTTTTCGAGGCAGGAAATAGCCTCTCCGTTGATACTGCGCCGGTGCTGCGCGGCGCTCTCCTCAAGCCGCTGGTACAGCTTCTCGGGAATATTCCTGATCGTCAGCGTCGGCATCTCTAGCTCTCAAGTGTTCATCAAGGAACCATCACGGAAGCATACGGCTGACCGTAGGCGGGTGTCAAACAGGCAGCATTCTTTGCGTCCTTTGCGTTCTTTGCGCCTTTGCGTGAAACCGTTGTTTGAGGTTTTGCGGTTTTTGCGCGAGAATGCTTACCGTGACTGAGAACGAGATCGCCAAACACATTGTTGACGCCGCCTTCAGAATTCACACATCGCTTGGCCCAGGACTGCTTGAATCCGTCTACGAGGCTGTCATGGCGCAAGAGTTGACGAGGCGTGGACTGCACGCGGAAAGGCAGCAAGCGCTTCCCGTGGTGTGGGAGAACATCCATTTAGAGGCCGGATTTCGAGTCGACCTGATCGTCGAGAATAAGGTCATCGTGGAGATCAAATCCGTTGAGGCCATCGCGCCCGTGCACAGAAAGCAGTTGCTGACCTACCTACGCCTTGCTAACAAGCGGCTCGGGATTCTGATCAATTTTGATGTCGACTTAATTAAGGATGGCATCGCACGGGTGGTGAACGGGCTGGCGGAGTGAGCAAAACGGCAGAGAGACGGAGTTTCACGCAAAGGCGCAAAGCACGCAAAGGACGCAAAGAGGGGTACTTCTGTGTTTGTGTGGATATGGACATAACTATGCCAGCCGCGTTCCCGGAAAGGGACTTTCGCGCATTTGGGATTGCGGCAGCCGCCTTCTTCCCAAGCGCAGATAGTTACGAGGCCGAGATTGACCCACAGCAAAAGCGGGTGCATTTTACGTGGTCGTGGCAGGCCGTGCGCTACCGCTACCGAGGTTGCTTTGAGTGCAACGAACAATTCAAGGCGCTGCTCGATGATGAGGCCAGCGATTGGTGGAAAGGTGGAGGCAGTGATGAAGAGCTCACTTATAAGCTCGAACGCTGCATCTACCAATTCTTCACGAGCGGGCTTTCGGTTTTCGACAGCTTCGCCTTTTGCCTTTATTTCTACGGGAACGCGTCTAAAGCCGGACGCCTTTCCAGATGTTGCCAATCCACGCAACATCACACGGAATACGACTGCCAAAGCATTCAACGCCGCGTTCCCCGAAGCGGCGATAACGGGGCTTCTGGCGGGCCTGTCTGAGGATACTCGCTTCAGCACGATTGATGCTGTGAGGAACCTTGTGGGGCACCGGATTATCGGCAGGCGGAGCATCCGCCCGTCGAGCACGACAGATACGCACGGCACTCGCAGTCAATCGTACGAACAAACGTGGCACCTTCCAGGAGTGGCCGCAGAGCTTATGTTTGATGAGGAATTGCTTCAGCGCCATCTGGAGAAAATCACCGGCCTGCTCACCTCGCTGTCGTCGGACGCGCGCGAATTCGCCGAAAGCCAGAAGGCCGCAAAAGAGACGAAGAAGTAGCCTCGAGCAGAGCCCCAGCGGTTATTACTACTGCCGGCCATTATTCAGCATGGCGGCGAGGGCCTGGCCAGTGAAGGATTTTTTCACGCGGGCCACCTCTTCCGGCGTGCCTTGGGCGACGATCCTGCCTCCCTCGTCGCCGCCCTCGGGGCCCAGATCGATGACCCAGTCAGCCTGTTTCACCACGTCCAGGTGATGCTCGATGATGATGACGGTGTTGCCGAGGTCTGTCAAGCGATTGAGGACCTCGAGGAGTTGCTTGACGTCGTCAAAGTGCAGGCCGGTCGTAGGCTCATCGAGGATGTACAGCGTTCGACCCGTCTGGCGGCGGCTCAACTCTCGTCCCAGCTTGATGCGTTGGGCTTCGCCGCCGGAAAGCGTCGTGGCCGGCTGTCCCAGGTGCACGTAACCCAGCCCAACGTCCAGCAAGGTTTGCAGCCGCAGCTTGATTTGCGGAATGTTCTCGAGAATGGGCAGAGCATCCCGAACCGTCGTTTCCAGCAGGTCGGCGATGGAATGGCCCTTGTATTTCACCGCCAGGGTCTCGGAATTATACCTGCGGCCGCGGCAAACCTCGCAGGTCACGAAGACATCGGGGAGGAAGTTCATCTCGATGCGCCGCAGGCCTTCGCCCTGGCAGGCCTCGCATCGGCCGCCTTTCACGTTGAAGCTGAAGCGCCCGGCGCGATAGCCGCGCTCGCGCGACTCGGGCAGCATCGCAAAGAGTTCCCGAATGGGTGTGAACACGCCGGTGTAGGTGGCGGGATTGGAGCGCGGCGTGCGCCCGATGGGCGACTGGTCAACCACCGTGACTTTATCCAGGTGTTCGAGGCCTTGGATGGCCTTGTGCGCGCCCGGCTCCGCGACGGCCCGGTAGAGCTTTTTGGCCATCGCGTGGTAGAGGATGTCGTTCACCAGGGTCGATTTGCCGGAGCCCGAGACCCCCGTCACCACCGTCAGCAGGCCCAACGGAAAGTGTACGTCGATGTTCTTCAAATTGTTGGCGCGCGCCCCGAGCACGGAGAGGCTCTTGCCGTTCGGCGAGCGTCGCCGCGTGGGAACGTGAATGCGCAGTTTGCCCGAAAGGTATTGCCCGGTCAGAGAATCCTTGGCGGCCTCGATTTGCTTGGGCGGCCCCGCGGCCACCACGAATCCGCCCTGCTTCCCGGCGCCGGGTCCCAGATCAACCACGTAATCCGCCCGCCGGATGGTTTCCTCATCATGCTCGACCACCAGGACGGTGTTTTGCAGGTCGCGCAGTCGCTCCAAGGTTTCGAGCAGTCGCAGGTTGTCGCGCGGGTGCAGGCCGATGCTCGGCTCGTCGAGCACATACAGCACGCCGCGCAGCTTCGACCCGATCTGCGTGGCCAGGCGAATTCGCTGGCTCTCGCCGCTCGAAAGCGTGGCGGCTGAGCGGTCGAGGCTCAGGTAGCCCAACCCCACCGCGTCCAGGAACTCGAGCCGCTCGAAGATGGCGTTCAGAATGCGCTGCGCAATGAACGCCTGGCGTTCCGTCATGTGCAATTCTTTCAAAACAGTTTGCGCCCGGCTCACCGGCAGGGCCGTAAGGTCGGCGATGGAGAGGTTCACCACCGTGACGGCCAGGCTTTCCGGCCGCAAGCGCTTGCCGTGGCACTTCGGGCAGGGCACTGCGGACATGTACTGGCTGTACCACTCGCGATAGTTTTCCGAAGTGCTTTCCCCGTACCAGCGGTCCAGCAGCGGCAGCACGCCCGGAAAGACCGAAGAGGCTTTGGGTTGCTCCGGGTTGCGCCCGTAAAGCACCAGGTTCTGGAACTTCAGCGGAAGGTGCTCGAAGGGAGTCTTGAGATCGAACCCGTATTGTTCGGCGGCGCGCAGGAGGCCACGCTGAATGACGGACGAACCGGCGCCCGGCCCCAACCCGCCCTCCAGCAGCGGCCTGGACCAATCGGCGATCACTTTGGCGGGGTCGAAAGTGTACAGGCTGCCCAGGCCCCGGCAGGCAGGACAGGCGCCGTAGACGCTGTTGAACGAAAAGGAACGCGGCTCGAGCGACGGGATGCTGATGCCGCAGTCCACGCACGCCCACTCCTGCGAATAGAGCTGTTCCTCGCCGTTCACCACGGCGATCTGCACAATCCCCTTCGCCAGCTTCATCGCCGTGTCGATGGATTGCCCCAGCCGGCTTTCGATTCCCGCCTTCAGCAGCAGGCGGTCCACAACCACTTCAATGGTGTGGTTGCGGCGCCGGTCGAGCCGGATTTCTTCGTCCATCTGGCGCAATTGCTTGTCCACCCGCACCCGCACGAACCCCTGCTGCGCAAGCTGCTCGAAGAGCTTGCGAAACTCTCCTTTCCGCCCGCGCACCACGGGCGCCAGAATCATGATGCGCTGCCCGTCGCCGTTTCCGCCCGCACGATCCAACTGGTGCTGGGCCATGATGGTGGAGACGATCTGATCGGTGGTCTGGCGGGAAATGGCGCGGCCGCACTGGTGGCAATGCGGCTCGCCGATGGAGGCATACAGCAGGCGGAGATAGTCGTAGATCTCCGTGATCGTGCCCTACGGTCGAGCGGGGGCTGCGGCTGGTGGTTTTCTGCTCGATCGAGATGGCCGGGCTCAGGCCCTCCACCGTGTCCACGTCCGGCCGCTCCGCCTGGTCGAGGAACTGCCTCGCATACGCCGACAGGGTCTGGACGTACCGGCGCTGCCCCTCGGCATAAATCACGTCAAAGGCCAGGCTGGATTTGCCCGAGCCGCTTAAACCCGTTACGACCGTCAGGGCGAGACGGGGAATCTCGACGTCGATGTTCTTCAGGTTGTGCTGGCGCGCGCCACGAACCGTAATCCGCTCGATCATCGCCCAGAGCCCCACAGCGAGCAGTTTTGAGGAAAAGCCAACCTACTATGATAACGGCTTAAGACCAGGCCCGTCAAGCGAATCATCTGCACCACAGAGGCGGGGGTGGCGCAGAGCGGAGCTCTGCGGTCTTGAGGTATGGTAATCCCGCGAAACACAGAGCTAGCGCTCTGCGCCAGCCACGATTTCAAGAAATGGTAAGGGGGGATTTGGTGTTGCTGAACGATATGGTTGAGGCGGTGGTACTGATCCAATTGAGGTCTTTTCAAGAGTTCGAGCTTGCCGCCTTTATCCGTCGTAGGTTGACGACTGGAGGGAGGTTAAGCTCGCGCCAATAGTCTTCGGCCTCGGAAACGTCTGTAACCCTCCGTGCTTTAGCCGGGCGAAGACGCGAACAGCGGCCGTCGTTGCATAATGGTGGATCGTAGAATTCGATCAACTCCCTCTCGAGTGTCCGGAGTTCGGCCCTGTCATTCGGCCCGAGAGCCGCTAGAAATTCACCGTGCCCGCAGGTGGTCAGCCACTTCCTCCATTCAAAGGCTTCCCAAGGATTTGTCGCGCCCAAGCGGAATTCGCCAGCCAAAGCCCGGGAAACGTCTCTTTCCCATGCGCGCATCCGAATAATCAGATCAGACTCGCACTTCCCGATCCGTAGCACCACACCTCCAACTCGGAAGGCGTAGATCGCAGGCTTCCAAGACTGAGCTTCAGGACGATAAAAATGAACTCGGAATGCTGAAGGGCAGTCCAGAGCTATCATGCCGACGATGACGAACCCATTATCTTCCAGCTTAGAAGTTTCCCGCATGGCGACCCTCCTGAGTCCACTCATCTCAGACAGCACCGGATTGTACGCTTGTTTGGTTGGGGCTGGTAGGAGGAAAAATACGACGGGTTGCGCGTACGTTCCGGCGCCTTTTGCCGGTATGTATGCGCCTTTGCCCACCGTGCGAATCGCCAATGAGCAACAGAGCGGCATGTCGGCGCAATCTAAGGTGTATAATAGAAAGGTCGTGGCAAAGCTTGTGATTGATATCTCGGAAGCGGAGGCGACCCGTGACTTCGGGTCCCTTCTGGTGCGAGTGCGCGCCGGTGCGGAAGTCATTATCAAGGACGGCTCACTGCCCATCGCCGTGGTGCGCCCAGCCGAGCTTCGGGTCCGTCGCCTCTCGGAATCCCTTCAGCTCGCCCGTGAGCACGGCTCGACTGCAACGCTCGATGAGAACTTCGCCAAGGACGTGGAAGCCGCCGTCGAAGCCCATCGTGAATCGCTGAATCCGCCCGCATGGGACTAATCCTCGACTCCAGCGTCGTCATCGCAGCCGAACGTCGCGGGGAAACTGTCGAACAACTGATCGCGCGAATCCTCCGCGCTACCGGCGACCAAGACGCAGCCCTGTCGGCCGTAGGTCTGACCGAACTCGTTCATGGCCTCCATCGCGCATCTACGCCGGAAGTGCGACTTCGGCGTGAGTCCTTCCTCAATCGAGCTCCTGGCGGACCTGGCGGTGTATCCGTACACCAAGGAAACCGCGCTGCTAGCAGGCCGGCTCGACGCGGAACAGCAGAGCCGTGGCGTAGTTATCCCATTCGCGGACTTGCTGATCGGTGCGACTGCCTTAGTCCTCAGCTACTCCGTCTTGACCGTCAACGATCGCCACTTCGGGCGCATCCCCGGCCTCACCGTAGTAAAACTCTAGCTCCAGCTCGGGACCAAGCCGCAGAGCTTCGCTCTGCGCCAGCCACGCCAAAGATCGGCACCCTTGCGATCGCGGAATGGAGCAACATCACGCAAAACCGTATGAGGCTCATTCCCAGCGGCGGATTCTCACCTTGCTTTCCGCAAGGACGACCAGCGAGCCTTTTAACGACTCTTGTGAATAGGTTGTGAGGAATCGACGAAGAATCGGCAGAACGTGAGATGGGGTTTGAGGTTCGATTCTTAAGCGGATGATCCCGTGGTGGGGCTGGCGGCCCCAAAAAGCCAATTCAGCGAAGTTGACGTTGAAGGTCACGATTGCAAGCCCGCGAGCATACGCATAGCGGAGTATGCTCTCATCGTCACGGCGTTCGAGGTCTGCGTCGCTCGCGTGTACCACCTCGTGGCCGTCCTCGCGCAACGCCCGTGCTACTTCAATGCGTACATTTTGATCAATGAAAAGCCGGTGCATCAATCACTGAGCGCTGAGAGTTCCGTCGCTTCGACAGATTGTTTAGCAAACTCGATGGCAGCCCTGATGTCATCGTCAGCAAGTCCTGGGAAGCCCTTGCGGATTGCCTCGAAAGACTCGCCTGCGGCAAGCTGGCTTAGAATTGACGTAACCAGGATGCGCGTACCTCGCACGACGGGTTTTCCGCTGCAAATGGCAGGGTCGATCTCGATTCGGCTCCCGTACATCATTCGCCACCTCTCAAAGCAATGCTATACCATATCCCCAGAGAAGCCAATCTGCGGCCGGAGGATGTGCCGGGCGACGTCGTCTTGCATTTTGAAGATTTGGCGAGCGCAGTGACAAGTTTGCTACGGTACACAGTTTGCTACTTGACAAAATACTCCAGATGTGGTAGCCTAATGTTGTGAAAGTCCCGCCCTTTGAGGAAGGCCCTTCCTCCTTCACCCAACCACCTCGAGGTAGAACCCTGTTGACAGGTCTCAGGCGGCCAGTGTCAGGTGTCGAGTCCCAAGGCCAGGGCTTCCGAAGCGCGATTACCCTCCGAACTTTGTGCCCAAACGCCACCCCCGAGAAGTTCGCGCGCGGAATCCGAGGATCGGGGAAAAAGAGACGTGCGATAAGATGTTAAAAATCGTGGGAACGAAGCTAAGAAGTTATTGAAAACAAAGGATGTCGCATTTTGTAAAGTACAAAAACGAACCGAAAACGAACTGGTTTTGCATGCGAAACAGAGCGAATAGACGCCAAAAAGGACCAAACATCGCGGGAGAGGAGAAACCGTCATCGCAAGCGGGGAATGTGTATCCACTATGCAAACGCATGTTTGAAACGCTTGTTTGACGGAAGCCTCCAGGCAATCGGCATACGGCTCCTCCGCTTTTTTTGAGGGAACAAAGCGAGAATATCTATGAAAACAAAGGATGATGTCAAGAAGTCGAGGAGTCGAGCATTTGAAAAGGCCCTGACGATTGAAATAAACAGCCGACTGGAAGCCTTGGCGGCACCCACGACATGGGACGACTCAACTCCTCGACCTCTCGACTGTCCGGTCGCAGAACTGAGGGAACAAAGCGAGAATATCTATGAAAACAAAGGATAAGGTCAAAAAGTCTAGGAGCTGAGTGGGTGAGAAGCCGGACAGTTGAGGGAATCGGCAGTCTAGGCGCTCGGCTATCAGCTTTCAGTCAGCCAGTCGCTCTTGCTGAGAGCTGATAGCTGACGGCTGATAGCTACCCTAGCCGTTGACGTCTTCGCCTGGAGATGGTAAAGTCGCACGCCATGAAAATGACACGCAGAGAGTGGTTGGCAGGAGCGGCGGCGAGTTCGCTTGCCCTGATTCCGGGGAAAGGGCTCGCCGAACGCCTGGCGATCAACCCACCACCCCCTACCCCCTCCTCAACCGAGGAAGGGAGTAACACCCCAAGCGGGCGCTTGAAGATCGCGCTGGTCACTGGGATCATGTTCAAGTACGCGCACTCGCAGCATTTTGTGGATCGCTTCCTGGAGGGTTACGGCTGGAACGGCGCGTGGCACAAGCCTCCCATGGCCCTGGTTTCCCTCTATGTGGATCAGGTGGGTCCGGACGACCTCAGCCGCGAGCGGGCGTCGCGTTTCCCCTCCCTGAAGATCTATCCGACCATTGCCGAGGCGTTGACGCTGGGCGGCAGCAAGCTGGCGGTGGACGGCGTAATCCTGATTGGGGAGCACGGCAATTATCCACGGAACGAGAAAGGGCAAACGGAATATCCCCGCTACCAGTTCTTCCGCGAGATCGTCGGCGTGTATCGCTCCAGCGGGCGATCCGTTCCGCTGTTCAGCGACAAGCACCTCTCCTGGAACTGGGATTGGGCCAAGGAGATGTACGATACCTCCCGCAGCATGGGCTTCGCCTTCATGGCCGGATCGAGCCTGCCGGTAACCTGGCGAATCCCGTCGGTCGAGATGCCCCTCGGCACGCGCCTCCGCGAAGCGATGTGCGTGGGCTATGGCGGAGTGGACAGCTACGACTTCCACGGCCTGGAAACGATCCAGTGCATGGTGGAGCGCCGCCAGGGCGGCGAGAGCGGGGTGAAATGGCTGCAGGCCTACCGGGGCGAGAGCTTCTGGCAGGCCTATCAGGACGGCGTATGGTCGCGCGAGTTGTGCGAGGCGGCGCTTTGCCGCAGCCATACGCTCACGCCGGCGAGAGAAGGCTTCAATGACATTTTCCCCACCCTGGACGATATGCGCCGGCTGGTTAAGGACCCGGTGGCATACAACTACGAGCACGCCGACGGTCTGAAGTGTACGTTGCTGCTGATGAACGGACTGGTGCAGGACTTCAACTTTGCCGCCCGCGTTGAAGACCGGAAGGAGCCTTTCTCCACCCAGATGTATTTGCCCATGCCGCCGGATCGCACCACCCTGGCCAACTTCTTCAGCCCTCTGGTCAACAATGTGGAAAAGATGTTCCTGACGGGCAAGCCCAGTTATCCAGTCGAGCGCACGCTGCTCACCACCGGGCTTACGGCAGCGGGCGTCGAGAGCCTGTACCGCAATCAGGCGCGCTATGAGACGCCGCACCTCTCCATTCGGTATCAGCCCACGCGGGAGTCGACTTATTGGAGGACGTGAGGACAGGCGCCGGGGAACAGCCATCAGCTTTCAGCAAGAACGAGTTGTTTGCTGAGAGCTGACCGCTGAAAGCTGATAGCTATTCGGGAGTTATCATGAAGCAAATTGCAGTCATCACCACGGTGTATCGCTACCTCTCGCACGCGCAACACATGGCGGACCGTTTTCTGGTGGGATACCCGCACAACGGCGAGTGGCATCGCCCCGACATGAAAGTGGTTTCGTTGTACGTCGATCAGAAGCCGGCGGACGATCTCAGCGCCTCGCGCGCGCAGGAATTCGACTTTCGGGTTTATCCGACGATTGCGGAAGCCCTGCGCTGCGGCGGCGACCGTCTGGCCGTCGATGCGGTCTTGATCATCGGCGAGCACGGCGACTATCCGCGCAACGAGAAAGGGCAAATCCTTTACCCGCGCTACGAGTTTTTCAAGCAGTGCGTGGAGGTGTTCGAGAAGGACGGGCGGGCTGTGCCGGTCTACAACGACAAGCACCTCTCCTATAGCTTCGAGAAGGCGAAGTGGATGGTCGAGGCCTCGAAGCGCCTGAAGTTCCCCATGCTGGCAGGTTCTTCGCTGCCCGTCACCTGGCGCTTGCCGGACCTCGAATTGCCGCTTGACTGCGAGATCGAAAGCGCCCTCATGGTGGGCGAGGGCGGCTCAGATGCGATGGATTTCCACGCCCTCGAGGCCATGCAGTGCATGGTCGAGCGGCGCAAAGGGGGCGAGACCGGCGTGAAGGCGGTCCAGATGATCGAAGGCGAGGCGGTCTGGAAAGCCGGAGAGGAAGGGCGCTGGTCGAAAGAGATGCTCTCCTCGGCGCTTTCACGCAGCGACACGCCGCTGGGGTTGACGCTGGTTGACGGGAGGACTCAGGATCTGGTGGGCAGCGGCGAGCTGCCCAAGCTGGTCAAGACCCCCGCCGCCTATTTTATAGACTACTCAGATGGCCTACATACGACGCTGCTGATGCTCGACGGCGCCCTCCGGGATTTCAACTTCGCCGCCCGCCGGCGCGGCGCGAAGGACATCGTCTCCACCCAGTTCTTCCTCTCGCCGGTTCCCAATGTCACCTACTCCGCCTGCCTGGTGAACAAGATCGAGGAGATGTTTGAGACCGGCCAGGCGCCTTATGCGGTGGAGCGCACGCTGCTGGTGAGCGGGGTGCTCGAGGCTTGCCTCACCTCGCGCCTCCAGGATCATCGGCGCCTGGAGACGCCGCAGCTTTCGGTGCGTTATCACGCGCCCCGCGTTTCGCAGTACTGCCGGACCTGATCCAGGAGGGGATTAAGGGGTGGTGCAGGCCGCAGCGGCTTCCGGAGAGGCAGCCCAAACACGTTCGAGTTCCCTGGCTAACGCCGCGCCGGAAAGCGGTTTCGAAACGTAGCCGTCCATGCCGGCAGCCAGGCATCTCTCCTGATCGCCCCTCATTGCGTAGGCGGTCATGGCGATAATCGGCCGATGTTTCGTAGTCCCTTTCTCTCTTTCGCGAATCGCCGCCGTGGCCTCGAAGCCATCCATATCCGGCATCTGAACGTCCATCAGCACCACGTCGACCTCGTGCTCGTCGAGCGCCCGCAGCACGGCGCGCCCGGTCTCGGCCACGATTACGGAGTGGCCTCGCTTCTCGAGCAGCCGCACCGCCAGCTTTTGATTCACGGCGTTATCTTCGGCAACCAGGACTTTCAGCTTCGGCCCCTCCCAGCACACGCCGCACCCGGCGGCCGGTGGCGTGTCTCCCGCCTCCTGGAGGACGAGGGCCGTGGCGACGGATTCCCCCGGCTGAGACTCGCGCCCGGGCTTGCGAACCAACCCCGCCTGCACCGTGAAATGAAAGCGGCTGCCTTCCCCGGGCTGGCTCTCCACCCAGATCCGACCGCCCATCATCTCCACCAGTCGGGCCGAGATGGTCAGGCCCAGTCCCGTGCCGCCAAACTTGCGGCTCGTGGAACTGTCAGCCTGGGCAAACGCCTCGAAGATGGACTGCCGCTTTTCCAGAGGGATGCCGATCCCGGTGTCGCGTACGCAAAAGTGGAGAATCGGCCCGTTCGCCTGCCATCTCCCCAGTTCCACCTGCAACTCGATCTCACCCTCGCTGGTGAACTTGATGGCATTCTCCAGCAAGTTGCCGAGGATCTGAGCGAGGCGCGCGGGGTCCGCAGCAATTTCTTCCGGCACTTCAGGGCGCACATCACAAGTCAGCTTCAGGCCCTTTTGTTGAGCGCGCAAGGCCAGCGGCGGGATGATCTTGGCGAGGCCTTCGCGCACAGAGAAAGGCGAGACATCGAGGTCGAATTTGCCCGCTTCAATCTTCGAGAAATCCAAGATGTCGTTGATCACCGTCATCAGCCTGTCGGCGGAGATCTTCGTCATCTCCAGGTATTCACGCTGCTCAGTCGTCAAGTTCGTGTTCAGCGCCAATTCGGTCATACCCAGCACGCCATTCATGGGCGTACGGATCTCGTGGCTCATGTTGGCCAGGAATTCGCTCTTAGCACGGTTGGCGGCCTCCGCCTCCTCCTTGGCTTTCTTTAATTCCAATTCCGCCCGCTTCCGCTCGCTAATGTCATAGGCAATGGTTGCGGCGCCCAGAACTTCTCCGCTGGTACTCTGGACGGGAGATACAGTGAGTGAAACGTGTAGACGGGTACCGTCTCTCCTGAGAGGCGTCGTCTCAAAATGGGAGACCTTATCCCCCTGCATCAATCGGCCCAGGATATGGCCTATTTCATCTTGCCGGTCGGGCGGGACAAGAGTGGAAACATGTTTCCCGAGGATTTCACTGGCGCCATAGCCGAAGAGCGCTTCCGCCGCAGCATTCCAACTGACGATCGTTCCGTCGGGCGAGGTGCCAAAGATAGCATAATCGGAAGACTCGACGATGCAGGCCAGGAATCTCTGTGCCTCCTCAGCGTGCTTGCGCTCGGTGACGTTGCGGAAGATGCCGCGCGTGGACACTGGTTTCCCATCCACGAACTGGCAATCGCTGCCCCCCTCCAACACGACCGATTCCCCGTTCTTGGCGATAAACTCCACCTCAGTCCATGCGATCTTCTCTCCCGACATCAACCGCTGGAAAAGCCCGCGGACAGTGCTCCCGGCAGTTGGGGTGGACAATGTCGAAGAAGGAGAGGTCGGCGACTTCCTCTTCGCTGTACCCCAAGGGTCTTTCGCCAGGCGGGATTCACGTGCAGGAGTCGGCCTTGCGGATCCACGCACTGGATCAAGTCGTTGGCGTTCTCGAACAAATCTCGGTACTGCTCCTCCAGGGCAAGCTCGTGCTCGTACTTCAGACGGAGGGTTTCTGTCTGCTGGCGTACGCGCCGCCTCAAGGCTGCAATCCAGCCCAACGCCAGGATCACCGCTACCGCCAGGAGACTCAGAACCAGCAGCGCCCGCCCCGGTGTCCACCACGAGGGCAGCTCAAGGACGACAACGTCAGCGGGGGACCGGAGAAGGATCTCGAAGCCCTTCGGCTCGTGGTTTTTATCCGCCTCAACTATCATGACTCCGGTCAATTGCAAAAGGCTTCCGGCACGCAGCGAGCCTAACGGCGAACTGTTTGTTCCTGTGTTCAACACCGCCCTGAAGTTAGCTCGCACCTGCTTGCAGCTCCAGCACTTCCTCGCCGGGCCGAGTTGTGCAATTCAGCAGTCGCGCCGAGAGGCGCACCAAGTCTGCGTTATGGCTACCGGCTCGCAGTTTTTCGGGGCTTACCATGACAGGCTCGGGCGCTGGACCCGCACCAACCCTTTGGAAGATCGCGTCGCGCATGATCACCGTGTAATCGCCGATAGCGGGGTATCCCATCGCGTCGATCAGATCCCCAACCTTCAGAGGAGTCGGCTGGGTCGTATTCACCAGTAGCGCTCCTCCACTGTCACGGATACAGAGGAACCGCCCCAACTGTTGGAGAGTCACGACGCCTCGAACGTGCACACGGTGGGTAAAGGCGCCTTCCGGAGTCAGCCGCAGAAACAAACGCATCGGACGCACCGGCACAGACCACAGTGCTTGAGTTGGCCTCTCCAGAACCTTGACGTCGCCCCAGCTCGGCGTGAGCACATGGAACCCGATGAACCGAACGCTGCTTGGATCGTAAAGTCCGCCGAAGACGCCCCGGATGCGCACGTGGCCATCTACGATCTCGGCAGAAACTGGGGGATGCTTCAGGACGAACACGCTGCACTCGAAGGCCCCCGAGGAAACGTTCAATACCAACCCGCCCTCGCGCTCGGCGACTGAGCGCACCACGCCTTGCAGTTCGATCCACTGTGAGTCCAACATGCCGGAGGCCAGTTCGTCGCTTGTGGCTCTCCGGGGTTTGGGCATGGGAGCCTCGCCCAGATTGCGGAAGTGGTTGGGCTCGACCGTAGGCGCCAAATCACCGGCGCCGCTGAATCCCTCGACCTCAACGAATTCGCCCTGATGCAACGCGAGTTTGCTGTGCCCGGGATCCACCCATATGCCTCCGGTCGAATCCTGGATGAACAGGTCCCCGGCGTCCCATTTGTAATAGGTGATTACGGCGCGGAGGCGAACCGGATAGCTTCGCTGTGCCTCCTCGATTGTCATCTTCCTGATCTGCTCGACGTGGGTAAGGGTCGGCGGGGATCTTTCGTGGACTTTGGCCTGACGCAGCTACGCTGCTGAACAGCCATACTGGCAGCACCAGGAGCAATACCGCGGCGACCCTCAGCTCGGCCCGAGCTTGCTTCCTCCTCGACCGTAGCCAAACCACACACCTCCGGAGGCGTGAGCGGTCCCGGAAGTTCACCCCAGACTGAACTAGGAGTTTCAGGAGACACCACTCCATAGCTTTGTGTCTCTCCCCAGTGTTTATCGGCGCTTATCACCAATTCTTAATAACTCCCCTTGGTTTTAAAACTAAAGTATCATTGGGGTAGCTTCTGCTCAAGCGTTGCGCGCTGGCGCTTCGTCTGTTGACTTGGGTCGGTTGCCCTCAGGTGCGCAGTGCCGGTCGCGCAAGCGCCTTGCGGAATCCGCGAGCCGGAACTCGCCAATGTGCGTTTGCGTATTCTCTAATCGAAAGATATGGAGGATAGCCCAATGAGTACAAGTCCCCAACCGCCACGCCCTCCCGTTCCACCACAAGCTCCGCCTCCCCCGGTGGCCCCTCAGCCGCCCCGGTCAGGGAGCAACATTATTGCGATTGCCCTATTAGTTTTGGCACTAATCGTTTTAGTCAGTGGCATCGTAGTTTGGACCGGCTTGAGGTTTCTTTCCCACAATCTCAGCGTGCAGGTCAAGGAGAGGGGAGGGAGCCAAAAGGATTTCGCAATCAACACGCCGGTCGGTTCCATGCAAGTTCATCAGGATGTCAGCGAGGACAACTTGGATTTGCCCATTTATCCGGGCGCGGTCCGAGTCAAAAATAAGGATTCAGCCACGGTAGACTTCGGTTTTGGCGGCGATGCAGGCGTGCACATCATGGCAGCCAGATTCGAAACCACCGATTCCCTGGAGGCTGTCAGGTCGTTTTACAAGGAGCACCTGGGCAGCGCAGTCACCAAATTCACCGACCACGGCTTGAGCGGAAAGAGCTCATTCGAAATCAAGAACAAGGACCTCGAAAAGGTGGTGGAGATTGAAACCGAGGGAGGGAAGACCGTCATCAAACTGGTTCGAATCTCCGTCGGCAAAGGCGAGAGCAACTAGCCCCCTCCCACGCACCAGGGTCCGCATACTCCGAATGGGCGGGTAGTGCCGTGGCGGCAGCAATCTCCACGGCCTACTCTCTTGTTGGGGCATTCAATACAGTCAGGGAGGTCCTATGGAATTTCAGCAGCGTGTGGCCC
>CAVROP010000124.1:0-27721 GCA_963722675.1 uncultured Acidobacteriota bacterium | reverse complement strand
TCCCGAGATTGCCCATTCATCCACTCCATTTTCCACTCAGAATCTCAGAGCCAGACTATAGCATTATGTAGGTTCGATGAGACCCTGTTCCATCCGGGATTTCCGATTTGGACCTTCAACTCATGCCCGTCGTGTACTTCTCCTCCCATCACCACAACGGAACTTATCATTAGATCAAGCCCCAGCCAAGGTCGCGGGTTTCGACAGCTAGTTTTGCGTGTCTGCGAACGTCCGGCCGTCACATGTTGCTTTTCGATCAAAATGGCATAGAATTCCCCTCCCCCCCAGCACCCGCGGATGAGCCGCATCGACCGGAGCGCACCGGCGCAAGGGGCACGAGGAGGTAGATGATGACAAGCAAGTCACTGCAATTCAGCCGACGTGAATGCCTGCAAGGAATGCTGGCTTTGGCAGTTCCCACAGGGTCGAGCGCTCTCCCGTCAAAGGAGAGAGAGGAACACAAGCTTTGCAACGATAGTCTGGAGTTTGGCTTTACGGTCGCTCAGGACAGAGTGACTGCCCGCCGGCTGGTGAACAAGCTTGCGAATGAAACTGTAGACCTGCCGAACACGGAATTTAGCTTGGAGTTCAGCGGGGGTGCGGTTGCAGATTCAACCCAGTTCAGCGCCCGGGTATCCACCGAGAGCCCGGAACGTGTGGAAATCATCTACTCCGGCCATTCAGAGCCATTCACTGACCTCCAGGTCCGCGCGGAGTACTCACTTCTTCCGGCCAAGGCCTATGTGCGCAAACAGCTTTCGATCCGCCAGACGCGCCCGGGCAGCACGCGCCGATTGACGCGAGCGGACCTGGATTGTTGGCAAGGCGTCAATCGCGATTGGCAATCGGCGACCGCTGACCGCATGCGATACGGCAGTCACCCCATTTTTTGCCCGACAATGTGGGCGGGCGTGGAGTTTGTCGCGGCCTTCAACGAATACAGCTCCGGAGGCTTCGTGCTGCGGAGCCGGCCCGGTGGCAAGACGCTCACCTCGGAATGGCTCAGGCTTCATGCCACGGTGACCGGCGTGGCCGCGCCCGGCCGGACGAAGGGCGCCTTCTTTCATTACCTCGACGATGTCAGGCTAGCACCGCCACGCCTGGTGGCGTGCTGCAACTCCTGGTGGAGCTTGCCGGAGGTCTTCCGTGAAGAGGTCTGCCTGCCACTGATCCAGAGGCTGGTGAAGAGCCTTCATGACAAGCATGGTGTATTCTTCGACTTTGTCACGGCGGATATGGGTTGGAGCGATCCCCAGAGTATCTGGGGCGTGAGCCGGGCAAACTTCCCGCGTGGCCTCGCCAGCCTCGTGGACTGCATCAGGCCGGCAGGGGCGAAGCTGGGATTATGGATGTCCCCCAGCGAGGTTTATGCTCCGGTCATCGATTATCAATGGGCCGCTCAGAACGGCTATGCGGTCGTTGAAAGCAGCAATGATCCGGTGAATTCCCATGCCACAGGAATTTCCCTGGCGGACCCGAAGTATCTTCTGGCCGCGCAGAATGAGCTGCAGGCGCTCATCACGCAATATCACTTAGGGCACATCAAATTCGACGGCTTTATCGCCCGTGAAGAGCGTGCGCACGACCAACTGCTGCCCGGTGACGATTCCGTCGAACCGCTGGCCGAGTGCTCCCTGGAGTTGATCGGGGCCTGCAAGCAAGCCGATCCCGCGCTTTTCACCGAGCCGACCTACCTCAATGCCCTGGCGAACTACAGCAGCCCGTGGCTGATCAAGCACGTTGACTCCGTCTGGGCAGGCGCCGGCGGCGATTGCATGGCCGGCATCGGGCCTGCCCCCGATTACCGGGAATCGCAGACCACTGCGCGCGAGTTCTTCGTCATCTCGGCGTTGGACGAAATCTGGCTGCCCCAGAACGCCATGCAATCCTTTGATATCGTCCACTGTGACGGCGCGGGCGGATTTGCCAACCACGCCGCCATGGCGTTCGCCCGCGGAAGATTCTTCGTATCAACCTATATAAACCCCAAGTTCATGACGGACGCTGACTGGGAAATCTATGCGGGGTTGCTGAAATGGGGCCGGCGAAACCAGGAAGTGCTCCGCAACACCACCGTGCTGGCATCACGCGTGGAGCTGGGCGAGCCGTACGCTTATGCACACTGGAGCGGCAAGCGCGGAATTGTGGCGATCCGGAATCCCTCGAACGAATCAAGGCGCTTTACGCTGGATTTGGCAACGACAGGCTGCCCCAGCCGACTCTCCGACGGCGTCTGCTACACACAATATCCGTATCGCAAGGGAATCGCCGATGGCGTCACGGCCAGCTCAAAGATCGCGCTGGATCTTGCACCCTGGGAACTCCTCTTCCTGGAGATTGTGCCGCGCCCGGAGCTCGTCGAACCCGTAGCCCTGGGTGCGCGCTGGTATCGGGATGCGAACGGCAGGGTGAGGATTGCAGTTGGCGCCGGCCGCGTCCGGCTGCTGCTACCGCAGGGTGGCGAACAGGCTGTGGAGATGCCTCCTAGGGATCTAGGCAACCTGCAAGCTACGGTGACCTCCCAGAGAATCGATGGGTTCCCGAAGTCGGATTGGCTTCACCAGGGCGACACGCCACTTGCAACTTCCACGTTCGAGATCGAGTGTGCCGTCTCGATTCCCGGCGGGGCAGCTACCGGCAAGGCGCTGCTGCTCCTGGAGTTTCCCGGCCACGATCACCTGACCACCAATTGCTGGTGCGAGCTCAACGGGAGCTCAGTTCCAGTTCAAGTAACTGATTCAACAGGACATATCGGGTATACCGATGGGGGACCGGAAAGCGCTAGGAAACGCCTTGAGCCCTACCTCAGCCAGTGGACCTGGTATATTTGCGACTTGCCGAACGGCCCGGCGCGCGTCAAGTTCAGCGGAATCGCCCCTGACCAGCGCAGCAAGCTGGGGCTCTGGGTTTGGGCCGACTGGGATCTCGCCGGGAGCGCCGTGCCTGTCCCCGTCGAGTGCCCGGAACCGGCGATGCCGCCGTACCAGCAGCATCTGAAACGGCACGGCGTGTGCGTCTTGCCGCCTCGACTTGTCGGGAGGATCACCGGCACTGGCTAGGCGCAGCCACTTCAGCGCTCGGCGGAAATCGATATCTTACGATGGCCTCTGGACCGGGGGTCATTCTTGACAAGTCGTCGCTGACAAGCCTCAATCTTGTCTAGCCGACAATTTGTCCATGTCCTGCCTCGCCTTGCGATTCCGGAGCCTGACCTCGTTTCCCCCAATTGTGGTGTTTCTTGCTCCCTTCGGGGCCTGATTTGCGCCGATTGGCACGCCAAAGACGCCAGATTTACAGCCTTCAAAAAAGTGATGTGCTTTGTTTTCACCAACATTCTGGCTTTGTTCCCGGTATTTTTGTATTCTCTCGCGGTTCCCCGGGGTTTCCCCCCAGGCGGGCAATTTCGGTCGCTGCCACATCCCCCACGACCCAGTCTCCCGCCCGAACGTGGGCGATGTCAAAAAGCTCGAATTTTGGATCGATTTCACGCATTTGAGCGCTCAATTGGGGTTCGTTTTGGGCTCGTTTCAGCTTCGTTTCTGACATGCATTTCTTTGTTTTCAATAACATACTGGCTTCGTTCGTACTATTTTTTGTTTTTTTCGGACCCCGGTTTTCCCCAGTGCCGGGACTATTGCGCTTTTCCTCGCGGTCCGAAGCCTGCCCACGACAAGGTGTCCACAAAATGACCACTATTATAGGCTACCATAGGTCCCTGGGCTTGTCAAGTGAAAAATCCAAAAAACCCGAGGGGGACAAGATGTCGGGTGCGGCCGCAGCTCTTGTGCTAGCCTCCGGGCTGGTGCAGGGCCACTCCGCCAACCTGGTCTGGGAGCCCCGGCCAAGGGCAGAAGTCAGTGAGTAGCTTTCTTCAGGATTTCGTCCAGGATGCCCGGGATCTCAAAAACCGCTCGATTGTTGATGGCAGTAGCGTTGTTACGGAAGCGGGCGAAATTGGAGGGATCAAGAAGCCGCTCGACCGTGGGTGTGATTCGGCCAAAGTCACGCACCACCAGCCCTACCTGCTTTTCGAGGACCCAGTCCGCGTTGTAGCGTTCCTGGGGCAGGGTCCTGGCATTACGTTCTACGATAACCGGCAGTTTCATGGCCAGCGCCTCACTGATGCTGCCAGGGCCGGGCTTACCAATGAAAAAGTCGGCGAGGTACATGTAGTAGGGAACTTCCGTGGTGAAGCCCTCGACATACTTGCGAACTTTGCCCCTGAGGCCGCGTAACATTGCGGCCAAGCGTTCATTATGGCCGCAGATGAGAATCAGTTGCAGGCCCTGCCTTGCCGCGTCGAGTTTCCTGGCAATTTTCACCATGACGCTCGAGCCGTGCCCGCCGAACATAACCAATCCGGTGGGTAGGTCGGGGTCAAGGCCCAGGCGTTGGCGTTCCGCAGCGCGATCCACGGCAACCTCCTGATAGAACTTGGGGTGAAGGATCATTCCTGAGGTGGCGTAGATCTGGTGGTCGTGAAATCCCGTCGAGCGGGCTTGTGCCACGGCGCGCTCGGACCCGCAAACCACAAACTGCTCCTGGCGTTCCATCCAAAAATGGGGAGGGTAATCGGCGAAGTCCGTGAGCACCGTGACGAACGGGGTGGCGGGCGTGGTGCGGCGCAGGCTCTCAAAGAGGGCCCGGTTGAAGTGCGGAACGAGCGATACGACCATTGTGGGCTGGCTTTTACGCCAATACTGTTCCAGCAGCCGTAGCTGGTGTGGATGGTAGAGCCTTATGGCCGCCTGGAGGACGCGCAATCCCGCTCCCGCGCCCCATGTCCAACCCATCTTCAATAACCAGTTGTAGAGATCCTGTAAGCGCAGGCCGGAAAGCCTCAGTACGGGATCGATGGAATCGAGCAACTCCTGAAGGTTCATTAAATGGACGTCCCAGCGAAGTTGCTGTTCGGTAACGAGGCGAAGGGCCGTGGCGGCGGCACGGTGCCCGCCCCCGGCGTCAAAATAAACGAACTCGATTCTGCCCATGGGCAGGCATTCTCGCACAGCTTGAGGCGTCCGGACAACCTCGTGGTGCGGGACGCCCGCACCACAAGTTCGGACCGGCCCACGGCCCATGGGCGCTCAGGGAACACGCCTGTAGCCGAGTTTGCAACCCGTAGTTAACGGTGCACCTTTAACCAACTCTTCATCTGCAAGCGACACATATGTAACATAGGAAATGTAGCCTGGAGTGTGAGATGTGACCTACACGTCCACACCGTCCACTCCGGCATGGCCACCCTGCCGGTGCTGAACCGTTTTTGCCGCGAGTGCTACAACCCGCCCGAAGCCCTCTACGAGAAGCTCAAGCGCCAAGGGTTAGATCTGGTCACCGTTACCGATCACGATTCCATTGACGCGGCAGAGTGCCTGCGGCGGCATGGGGATTTTTTCCTGAGTGAAGAGGTCACCTGCCGGGCGCCGAGCGGCAACGAATTCCACGTTGGCGTCTACAACATCAACGAGTGCCAGCACACTGAGGTTCAACGCCGACGAAACGATCTTCCCCGGCTGCTGGCGTATCTCGAGGAGCAGCGGTTGTTCTTCAGCCTGAACCACGTCTTTTCGGCCCTCACCGGGCGGCGCGCGGCCGACGATTTCGACTGGTTTGAAGCCTGTTTTCCCGCCGTCGAAGTCTTGAACGGACACTTGCCGGCGCGCAACAACCGTCTTGCCGACCGGTTGGCAGCCCACAACAGGAGGATTGCGGTAGGAGGAAGCGACGCCCATGCGCTGGCTTCGGCGGGCAGCGTCTGGACAGAGGTTCGGGGTGCACGGACCAAAGCCGAGTTTCTCGAGGGGCTGTGCGAGGGCCGCGCGCGGGTGCGTGGGGAGTCGGGAAGCTATTGGAAACTCACCAGCGATGTCCTGGCTGTCAGCCGCGAGATGTTTCGTGAGAAGCCCTTCATGCTGCTCCTCGCGCCCCTCTTGCTCGGCGTCCCTTCCGTTACCCTGGTCAACTATTTTTCGGAGAGGCGGTTCGCGCGTAAGTGGGGAAAGGCGTGGGCCCGCATGCGTGGCCTGGATCGCGGCCAGTCGGTCCGCCGCATCCCAGCCGCGACCGGGGAGGCGACAGCGTGACTTTTCCCGGCACCATGTTGGGCTATGTTGCCAGCGGCGACCAGCGCCTGATGCGGCGCGTGAACCGCTGGAAGCCGCCGCGCTGGATCAGGCTCTGGATGATTCTGGCAACCCGGGCCGGCGACGGCTGGTTATGGTACGCCCTCGGGGTCCTGGTATTGGTTTTCGGCGGTCCATCCCGCTACGCGGCAGTGGCGGCGGCAGGAATTTCCTGCGGAGTTGGTGCGGCCCTCTTCCTGGTTCTTAAAAGGCTGACCGGACGGAAGCGGCCCTGCGCAATTGCTTCGCATTGCTGGGCTACCCTCTTACCGCCCGATCAGTTTTCCTTTCCTTCCGGACACTCGATCAGCGCCTTCGCCTTCGCAGTCTCCATCGGCTTGTTTGAGCCTTCCTTGATGTATGGCCTCCTTTTCTGCGCCCTCAGCGTGGCGGTTTCCCGAATCATGCTGGGTTTACACTTCCTCAGCGATGTGGTGGTCGGGTCTTTGATTGGCGCCGGGCTCGGGTACGCGTGCTGCGCTTTGTTGAGCGGCCTCCTGTAGCAGCCGTTTGTCGGCTCTTGCGGCGCGGCCTGCGGAGAAAAGCCAAGATTCAAGATTCCAAATTCCAGAGGGAGAGGCGGGGTGGCATAGGCCCTCCCGCGTTAATCGCCATGGCGGTGATTTCTGCCCCTCGGCCTCCTAGATCACTCTGGGCCGCTGAGTCGATTTTGAACGGGTGTGGAAAGAACTGGAAGGTCAAAAGGCGAAGAGGTTCTTGACCGCCAGGCTGAACTCGGCAACACCGGTGATCTCGGGGACTTCGCTTTCCTGAACGTATTCGAGGGCCGGGGTCGGTAGGAGAGATAGGCCGAGGGCGGCGCCGGGGCCGCCCTGCGGGCCACTAAGAAAAAACCGCTAGGATTCCGATCTCAGTTCCAACTTCCCGGCATCCCAGAAGAGGCGCTGCTTTTTCAGATACGAGAGGTTCGCCATGTGACAAGCCACGGCCGTCCCACAGCCGAAGTCTACGTTTTCGATGGGCTGTTGGCGGCTCTTGACGCAGGCAAAGAAGTTGCGGAAATGGTCCTCAGTGCCTTCGGCCCTTTGCATGAAGTTTTGCGGCTTGCGATGCGGCTGTTTCCGGTAGGTGCCGATATCCGCCGTCGGGTCGTTCTTGTGCGCGGCCATGAACGGGTCTTTGGTGTCCTTCGGCCAACTCTCGAGCGGGTATTCGTAACCCCACTCTTCGTCGTAGGGCAGCAGGCTGGCGGACTCCTCGGTGAGCACTACGGTACCTTTGTCGCCCATGAAGCGCACGATCTCGCCGCCATCGAAGTTCGACACCAGGTTTGCCATGACGACCACCTGGAATTTGCCGTAGTCGTACAGGGTGTTGTGGATGTCGGGGACATCCCGGTCGCCCGTCCATTTGTAAATCCCGCCATTCGCCACAGCGCTCAATGGAAACTGAGTGTTCATCAAATAGTGAACGCGCGAAAGCAAATGGACGTATTCGTCACCGGCAATACCCGTGCCGTAGTCCCACCAATTCCGGAACTGGAAGAAGCGCGCGGCATCGAAAGGACGCTTGGGCGCGTTACCCAGGTAGCGGTCCCAGTCGATCGTCTGGGGCGAGGCATCGGGCGGGACGGGGTACTTCCAGGCGCCCACCGGGTCGGGCCGGTAGATCTCGCACTGCACCATGTAAATGTTGCCAATTTCTCCCGCATCCACCCAGGCTTTTCCTTTGTGGGTCGATTCCATGCTTAAACTCTGGCTGCCGACCTGGACCAGGCGGCCGGTTTCCTTTGAGACTTTGACCATCTCCAGGGCTTGGGGGATGGTGTGAGTCATGGGCTTCTCGATATAAATGTCCTTGCCGGCCTGCATGGCGGCGATGGCGATGGGCGCGTGCCAATGGTCGGAGGTGGCGATGCAGACGGCATCGATGTCTTTGCGGTCCAGCACCTCACGATAGTCGCGCGTGGTGGCGGTCTTGGCCTGAATCTCTTTGGCGCGGCGGAGGTGGCCATCGTACAGGTCGCAGACGATGGCAACATCGGCTTTCACGTCGAGCACGGCCTGCATCTGCTCCAGGCCGCGAATACCCACCCCGACCATGCCTACGGTGACGCGCTCGTTCGGCGATGCGACTCGCCCGATGGCAGGCGCTCCCAAGGCCAATCCGGCCGTCGCGGCGCCGGCTACAGAGCGTCCAATAAACTCACGCCGGGTAATCCCTTGATCAGACATATAAGTCCCCCTTTGATAGTTGGTACTTCGCGTTGAATCATACCGAATGAGTTGCAGTCGCAGGGGCGACCCTGGCGCTCGCCGTGGGGAACCCCTGCGCCGGCAGCTTGAGCCTCACGAGGCGCCCAGGTTGCTGAGGCTCTCCTCGATCAGCTTCTGAACTCCTGCCATCGGCTCGCCTTTTCCTTCCCATTCCATGGAGAAGTAACCGCGATAGCCGTTCGCTTTGGCGATCTCGAAACACTTCGACACATCAACCGTGTAGAGCTCCCCTTTGTCTCCGACTTCGGAATCCTTCATGTGCGAGATGTTGTAAGCATGCTTGAACATCGCGTCCATCGCCCGATTGTTGAATTCCTGATCGTGGGTCAGCATGGAGTTGCAGAAATCCGGGAGCGCATGCAGATACGGATGGTTCACCTTGTCGATCACCTGCACGATAAAGAACGGGTCCTCCGTGGTGTTATCGTCATTTTCGAGGTTCACCAGCACGTTTTTCTGCGCCCCGTATTCGGCCAGGCGTTTCAGGCTCTCGGCCGCGCGGCCGACATCGGGCTTCACGTGCCGGGCTTCGGCGATGTGCAGGCGCACGCTGGGAGAGCCGATGGCCACCGCGACATCAATCCACTTCTTTCCGTTGTCCACGGCTTTCTGGCGCTGCGCATCGACGCTGTCGTAGAAGCTGAAGTGCGGGTCGGCGGCGACGTTAATGAGGCGTGCTCCCGCCTTCTCGACGCTTGCCCTGAACTCTTTGAGATAGCCGGCTTCCGTGGAACTGAAGTGTTCGCTCAGCGGTTCGATGTTGCGCACATTGAATCGCTTCACAACCATGGCGGCGAAGTCCTTCAGGTCCATGCCCGGGAGCTTGGGGTCGCGGGCCCATCTATTGAGGGGCGCCACGATGTAGCCGCGAAATGGCCATGAAGGGACCGCCAGGCGCTCGTGCGGCGCGCTCGGAAAGCTGAGGTTGGGTTCCGTCGAAGCGGGCAAAACCCTGGGGATGAACGTAGAGGCGGAGGCGGCAAGAGCGCCGGCGCAAGACTGAAGAAAGCGGCGTCGAGGTATCGCGGGCATGGGCGGTTCCTTTACCTGGAACGAAAAGCGCAACTAAACGCAGAAATTCGAAACGAAATCTGCAAGGCTGTAAATGTACTCGCAATCATTAACTGAGTCAATATAATGATCGGCGGCGGGCGACCCCAAGGGTGTGAAAGAGTAGAGGCGGGTCTACCCCGCCACCTTTGCGTTGAAATTACTGGAGATATGGCGGGGTAAACCCGCCTCTACCCCTTCGGCAGCAATTTTTTCACACCTTCCAAGGGTCGCCCCGGCAGGACGGCCAACTCTCACTCATAGCGCAAGGCCACAATGGGGTCGAGGCGGGCGGCTTTCATGGCGGGCCAGAGGCCGAAGAAGAGGCCGATGGCGACCGAAACAACGAACCCTGTCACCACGGACCACATAGGAACGGTAGAAGGCAGGGTGGGGACGAGGGTTCGAATCAGGAAACTGAGGGTATAGCCAGACAGGATTCCCATCACGCCGCCGGCTCCCGTAAGGCTCATGGCCTCCAGCAGGAATTGCCAGGTGATATCGCTGCTGCGCGCACCGATGGCTTTGCGGACACCGATCTCGCGCGTCCGCTCGGTCACGGAAACGAGCATGATATTCATCACTCCTATACCGCCCACCATCAAGCCGATGGAGGAGATGACGATCGCGACCAGGACTACAGTGCCCATCATGTCGCGAAACTGCTTGATGAACGTATCCGCCGTGGCGATGCCGAAGCTGTCGGGAGCGGAGAGCTTGTCGTTTCTTAGCCGCCTTAGCAGGCCGGTGATTTCGTCCGTCGCCTGATTGATGAGTCCCGGAAGAGCCAGGGCGGTGATGAAATTCTCTTTGGTGCTCGGATAAAGCTTCATGTAGGTAAAATAAGGCACGAAAATGACCTTGTCGTCGCCGTTGTCTCCCAGGAATGCTTTGCGCTTTTCCAGTGTGCCGATCACTTGGAAGGTATTACCGTCAACATTAATTTCTTTACCGATGGCGTCTTCATTCAGAAAAAGCCTCTCGACCACATCGGCGCCGATCACGGCCACGTCCCGGCGGTGTATGTCGTCGATATCGGTGAACAAGCGGCCATCTTTCAGAATCGAGTTGGTGATACGAAAATCTTCAGCCGTGTTGCCCTGAAGCTGCGCGTCCACCATTTGCAGGCCCTTGTATTTCGCCGTGATCGGGGGACCCCAACTGGCGGTCTCGACCGCCACGGATTCCACCGCGGGCAGTTGCTGGATGGCCATGCCCTGTTCGTAGGTGAGGGGCTTGCGCAGCCGTTGTTCGCGGGTCAGATTGAAATGGATTCCCGGCTGGAACTTGTAGATGTACAAGGTGCGGGTACCGAAGCCCTGCGCCATCTCGACCATTTGCTGGTCGAGCCCCTTGAAGATCGAAGCCACGCCGATCACCGTGGCGGTTCCGATCAGCACGCCCAAGATCGTGAGAAAAGCGCGGAACTTATGGGTGCGGAGCGTATCCAGAGCCAGAAGCAGGTTTTCGCGAATAAACTGGGGTCGCTGGGTCATGCTTAGGCCTCCGTCCGCAGGGCTTCAATGGGGTCTAGGCGAGAGGCCTTGTTAGCGGGGTAGATTCCGAAGAACAATCCGATCGCCGTGGAGAGGATGAGTCCAACCAAAACTGCGCTCAGAGGCACCGAGGAAGTAAAGAATATATCGACGATCTTGCTGATCGCTATGGCCAGGAAGATGCCGATGACTCCCCCCGTGCCCGCCATCAGGGCCGACTCAATCAGGAACTGCATCAGGATGTCGCGCCGCCGAGCCCCCAAGGACTTTCGGATGCCGATTTCGTGCGTGCGCTCGGTGACGCTGGCCAGCATGATGTTCATAATCACGATCCCGCCCACCACCATAAACACCGCAACAATTCCGATGGTGACCGCGAAGATGGACGCGGTCAATTGATGCCATGACTCCATGATCGTCTCGGAGGCGTTGATGCCGAAGGTGTCGTCCTCACTGTACGGGGTGTGCCGCCGGGCGCGCATCAGGGCCCTGGTCTCATCCTCGAGGACGGCCATCTGTTGGGAATTCGAGGCCTGAACGTGCACCGCGAGCGACGGGCGATTGCGGAAAACCTTTTGGAAAGCGGTGAGCGGCACCTGGACGAAGTTATCCTGGCTCTGCCCGAACATCGAGCCGAGTTTCTCGGCAGTTCCGATGATCCGGAAGGGAATGCCGTTAATCTGAATCTCTTTGTCCAGGGGATCGACATTGGGGAAGAACGCGTTCACCACATCCTGGCCCACGAAGCAGACCATCGACTCGTGAGTGTAGTCGCCGTCGTTGATATATCGGCCGGCAGCGACCTTCGTCTGCCCGATGTCGATCATGTTGGGCGTTTCGCCGGAGATTCCGACTTCGTAAACAGTGTGTTCTTTGTAGCGCGCGTAGTTATCGGAGCTATTCATCCTGGCCTCGGCGCCAATGTTCTTGTAGCCCTTCAGGTTGTCGCGCAGGAATTCGAAGTCTTCGATGCGAATGGGCTGATTGCGGCGGCGGGCTTTCAGCCACGCCTCGTACCCCTGGGCCCACTTGAACTGGTGGACGATAAAGACGTTGGCCCCCAGGTTGGCGATGTGATCGGCGATGTAAAGATTCATGCCATTGATGATGGACATGACGACGATGAGAGTTGTGGTAGCGATCACCACGCCCAAGAGCGTGAGGAAGGATCGTAACTTGTGCGTGCGCAAGGCCTCGAAGGCGATCCAAAAGCCTTCGCGCGAGGTGACCCAAATTCCCACCCTTCGCTCCGCTTGGGGCCGCAGCCTGTGAAGCAGCGCTTGCGTCTGGACGAGTTCGGCCAAAAGACGCTCTCCTCTCTTGCAGGCACAGCTCTAGCGGTTGCCCACCCTGCCGCCCAAAGCCTTCGAGCCGCAGGCGGACGCCCCTACTTCCTTATACGTAATTCAAGGCGCCCTGGTTTAGACGAAAATCCAAGTCATTCGTACCGCAATGCCACGATCGGGTCGAGGCGGGATGCTTTTACGGCGGGCCAGAGGCCGAAGAACAGACCGATACTGACCGAGACCATGAAGCCCGCGCACGCCGACCAAAGTGGAACGGCGGACGGCAGGGCGGGAACGAGGGTTCGGATGAGCAGGCTCAGCGTATACCCACACAGAATTCCCATCAGTCCACCTGCTCCAGTCAGGCTCATGGCCTCGAGCAAGAATTGCCAGGCAATGTCGCTACGGCGAGCCCCGATGGCTTTTCGCACGCCGATCTCCCGTGTCCGTTCGGTCACGGAAACCAGCATGATATTCATCACTCCAATGCCGCCCACCATCAAACCGATGGAGGAAATCACCACGGTCACCAGAACTACGGTTCCCATGATCTCCCGAAATTGTTTGATGATGGCATCGGCGGAAGAGATGCCGAAGTTATCAGGTTGGGACCACTTCACGTTGCGCCGCCGTCGCAGCAGGCCCTCCACTTCATCTTTTGCCTGGTCGAGCTTGCCGGGATACGCGATGGCTGTAATAAAATTCTCCCTGGCCTCGGGATAGTATTTCCTGAAGGTGAAATAGGGAATGTAGATGTTACGATCGTTGCCGTTGTCGCCCAGAAACTGCTTGCGTTTGTTCAGCGTGCCGATAACCTCGAAATCGCGCCCGTTGACGTTGAGGCTCTTGCCGATGGGATCTTCGGTCGGGAACAACCGCTTGACGACGTCGGCCCCCACGACCGCGACGTCCCGCCGGTGCAGGTTGTCGACATCCGTGTACAGGCGGCCGTCCTTCAGGTCGGCATTCATGGTTTGGAATCCCTCCGGCGTGGGGCCGGAGAAATTGGCGTCGATCATTTGCACGCCCTTATATTTGGCCGTGGTGCCGGAACCCCACAGGAAAGTTTCAACGGCAACCGTTTGGATCGACGGACACAGATCCTTGATGGCCACCGAGTCTTCGTAGCTCAGGGGCTTCCGCGTAGCTTCTTCGTGAGTCAGGCTGGTTTTAATACCGGGATCGAACTTGTAGATGAACAAGGTTCGAGTACCGAACCCTTCCATCATCTGGACGACTCGCTGGTCGAGGCCTTCAAAGATCGAAGCCACTCCGATCACCGTGGCGGTTCCGATCAGCACGCCCAGGATGGTGAGGAAAGCGCGAAACTTGTGGCTACGAAGTGTGTCCAGCGCCAGCAGGAGGTTCTCACGAACCGGTTGGCGTCGCTGCGTCATGCTCAGGCCTCCGTCCGCAGGGCTTCGATGGGTTCGAGGTTGGCGGCCTTGCTGGCGGGATAGATGCCGAAGAAAAGCCCCACTGCAGTGGAAAGGAACAATCCCACCAATACCGCGCTCAAAGGCACGCTCGAGGTAAAGAAGATATCCACGATCTTGCTGACGATCAAAGCGATCAAAACGCCAGCGGCGCCTCCCGTCAGCGCCAAGACGCTGGCCTCAATAACGAATTGCATCATGATGTCGCGTCGCCGCGCGCCCAGAGACTTCCGGATGCCGATTTCGTGCGTGCGCTCGGTCACGCTGGCCAGCATGATGTTCATAATGACGATCCCGCCCACCACCATAAAAACGGCCACGATCCCGATGGTGACCGCGAAAATGGAGGCCGTCAACTGGTGCCACAAGCCCATGACGGTTTCCGAGGCGTTAATTCCGAAATCGTCGTCTTCCTTATATGGGATGTGGTGGCGCGCCCGCATGAGCGCGCGGACGGAGTCCTCGAGGACCATCATTTGCTCAGCGTCCCAGGCCTGAATGTTGATGTCGATGTTCGGGCGTGCGCTGAATACTTTCCGAAAGGTGGTGAGAGGAATCTGGACGAACTTGTCCTGGCTGTAGCCAAATGTTGACCCGATGCGAGCCGCCACGCCGATCACTCGGAAGGGGATGCCCCTGACAGTGATGTCCTTGTTGATGGGATCAACGGTGGGGAAAAACTCGGTCACGAGATCCCGGCCGATAAAACATACCATGGACTCGTGGGCGTAATCCGTGTCGTTGAGGTAGCGACCGAATTCCACCTTCGCCTGGCCGATATCGATCATGTTGGAGGTCTCACCCGAAACCTGGACCTCATGCAGGATGTGCGATTTGTACCTCACGTCGCCGCCCGTGCCCGTCTCGGCGGCGATGTTCTTATATCCTCGAATGTTATCGCGCAGATATTCGAAATCTTCAAGGCGAATGGGCTTGTTGCGGCGCTGCGCTTTCAGCCAGTCCTCACCGGTCGTCGCCCAACTCATCCTGGACACTATGAAAACATTTGCCCCCAGATTCGCAATGTGATCGGCGATATAGAGGTTCATGCCGTTGATGATGGACATCACGACGATCAGCGTGGTGGTGGCGATCACCACGCCCAACAGGGTAAGGAAGGAACGCAGTTTGTGGGTGCGCAACGTTTCGAGGGCAATCCAGAAGGCCTCGCGGGAGGTGACCCAGAAACCGCTGCTCCTCCGGGTCGCCCGAGGGTTCACTTTGGCGAGCAGCGCGTGCGGTTGGGTGAGTGCTGTCACGAGGATTCGTCCCGGCGCAACCTGTCATTCCGGAGGCAGCCCAGATCGGCCTCCCACGTCTGAGGCGTTACGGTCCGCAAGGACAACTGACTTGAAGGCCAGGTCTCTGCTACCCTCGCATGGCTTAGAATCTCAAAGGGCGCTATTCACTTGACGCTTTCGTCGCGTTCGATCTTGCCGTCGCGCACGTGGATAATGCGATGCGCGTGGGCGGCGATATCGTGTTCGTGGGTAACCAGGACGATGGTGTTTCCGCCCTCGTAGAGCTTCTCGAACACGCCCATGATTTCCTCGCCGGTGGCCGAATCCAGGTTGCCGGTGGGTTCGTCGGCCAGAATAATCGAGGGGTTATTCACGAGGGCGCGGGCAATCGCCACCCGCTGCCGCTGTCCGCCGGAAAGCTCGTTCGGCTTGTGGTTCATGCGTTCAACCAAGTCCACCTTGCGCAGAGCCTCCTGGGCTTTTTCGAGACGCTCTTTGGCGGGCACTCCGCTATAGACGAGAGGCAGTTCCACGTTGTGCAGGGCGCTGGCGCGGGAGAGAAGGTTGAAGGTCTGGAAGACGAAGCCGATTTCCTTGTTGCGAATGTAAGCCAGTTCGTCGTCGGAGAGTTCGCTGACCAGCCGGCTGTTCAACCAATATCGGCCGCTGGTCGGCGTGTCCAGGCAGCCGATCAGATTCATCAAGGTGGACTTGCCAGAGCCCGACGGTCCCATGATGGCCACATACTCGCCCCGGTCGATTTCGAACGTGACCCCGCTGAGCGCATGCACCGCGATGGCCTCGCCCATGTCATAGGTTTTCCAGAGGTCTTCGGTCTTGATCATGACCCCGGAGGGCGGGGCCAGGGCTTCCTGAGTCGCAGACGCTGCCACTTGTGTTCCCATCGCTTTGCGTGTTTCCTTTCCGCTCCCACCGTGGTTGCCGCGGAAGCCCTTGTGATCGTCCGCGGGCGGCCACAAAGGCCGCGCTTGCTCCGTGCTACGAAGTGGCGGCGGGTGTGTTCAGGACGCTGTTGTCCACCTTCACCTTCGTGTGGTTCTTGAGTGTGCGGAGCACGCTGAAAGGACCGGAAATGATCTGGTCGTTGGTCTGCACGCCCTTGACCACTTCGACATCCGATTGGCCCATAATGCCGGTTTCAACCGGTGTGAACAACGCCCGGCCGTCTTTCAGCAGAAACACCCCCTGCACTTCTTCCTTCTCTTTTTCCTTAGCGGCTGCCGAAGGCGTGGTCGCGGCGGCCTGCACCACCTTGCCTTTTCCGCCTTTGCCGGTCTGCTCTTCTTCTTGCAGTTGCCGCCGCGTCCGGACCGTGAGTGCCTGGATGGGGATAGTCACAGCGTTCTGGCGAGTGGCGGTGGTGATTTTAGCGGTCGCAGAAAGCCCGGGGCGCATTCCCGGCGGGGGGTTATCCAAAGTCACGACAACTTTGAAGTCTTTGGCTTCCTCGGTCGTCGAGGTGGTGTTCGTTCCGGAGGTGGCCCCGGAGGTCCGCCCAATGGCGCTCTGGCCGATCTCCGTGACTTTGCCTTTGAACGTCTTGTTCGGGACAGCGTCAATTGTCACCTCGGCCGGCTGCCCAAGTTTCACGTTGACGATGTCCGTCTCATCGACCTTGACTTCCGCCGTGATGATCGCCAGATCGGAAATCTGGTAGAGCAAACTCCCCACCGTATTTTGAACTCCCGGCACGACATTCTCGCCGACGTGCACGGGCAAGGAGGTCACGATACCATCCAGAGGGGAAGTGTAAACGGTCTTGTTGGCGACATCCACGGTCCTAACCAAGTTGGCCTCTTGCATGGCTACCTTGGCGCGCGAGCTGTCCAGATTAAACTTGGCGACTTCAAGTTGGGCTTTGGACTGGCCCACCGTCGCTTGGTCAGCTTCGAGCGTGGACTGCGCCACCTTAACATTGTTCAGGCGCGTATCGTAATCATTTTCAGCAATCAGCCTATCGCGCAGCAAATCCTCACCGCGTTTAAACTCCTGCTGGGCGCGGACAAGGTTCGCCTGGGCGGTTTGCACGTTGGCTTGCGCAGTGTTCAGCGCCGCTTGCTGCGCCTGCACCCCCGCCGCGAGCTGTTCTACGTCTGACTTGGCGCTCTCCACGGTCGCCTTTTGCGCGTTCACATCGGCATCCGCCTGGATCGCCTCCGTCTTCAGAAGGAGTTGACCCTTCTTAACCGTGTCGCCTTCCTTAATGTATATCTCGGTTATCTTACCCATGGAGCTCGCATTCACGTTGGCGAGGTCCGCGGTGGGCGGCTTAATCTCTCCCGAGGCCGTCACGATAGCCGATAATGCATCCTGCCGCGCGACCTTGGTGGTCTGAACCGTGACTGTTCCACCCTTGCTCCAAACGATCCCGCCTATCACCAGCGCGATCAGAACGACTGCTCCCCAAGAGGGCAAAAATCATCTTCTTCTTTTTTGACTTCTTTCCTCCCGCACTTCCAGGTCCGGAAACAACCATGCTGGTCGGGCTTGCGGTCGCAGGAGAAGTTGTACTCCCCAGTTGCAGGTCAGTTACATGGGCCACAGTTGCCTTCCCCTTTTCTTCGATTGTGCGTGCAGACATCGTGGTCTCCCTCGCTCTAGCGGGCCGTTGGTCGCCTCTGGCCCCCGCAGCCGGTCGGGGCCGACGACAGTACCCAATGGCCTTGTTGGCGGCTTCTAACCATACTACGGAATCCCGACACCAAAAGTTTCTCCAAAGTTCCCCATTTTAACTCTACCCAGTAGGTACAGGGAAGGTAAATCTGAGGCAGGCTGTCTTAATGTCGCAGCGTTGTAGCCCTGCCCAACGGACCGCCAAGTGCCCGAGGAATGACATAAAACCAAGATCTGAGGGGCCCAGTCAAGAGGTCTTCAACGAAGTTAGCCTGCGGCGAGCCGTGGGCCGCAGAGCCTCTCTTGTCCTCGTCCCACCTCCCACATAAGCGGGGAAGGGGTGCTTAAAGCAAGCCGGGGACCCACGGGCCTTGGGGCGGCCCGAGGAACGCGTGCCGAGTGTCGACGCTCGCCGTTTTCCTTAGGGGGTCAGGCCACCTTTGGGGTTTGCCATGCATCAAAATACGAGTCCGTCGATTAGCAGGAACAGGTGTCCGTCAAGTGGGGTTGCAGACCTTGACTTTTCGTACTTCAGCAAATACAATCGGCACTGTCTGTGGTTGGGAAAGGAGAGCCGTTGGTGTCTAAACGGGTTGATTTCATAAGTCACTGCGAGTGGCAGGGTTGCTTGTGGGTGCTTTTCTCAGTATTGCTGCTGGGAGGCTTGATTTCTCCCGCCTTGAGGGCAGCTCCGCAAGACCAGGGGAACGACAGCAAGTTGAGCAAGGCGGAAAGAAAGCGCCAGAAGGCAATCCAGAAAGAAATGGAAACGCCTTATAAGAAATGGATCGACGAAGAAGTCCCTTACATTATTACCAACGAGGAAAAAGCGGCCTTCAAGAAGCTGACCACAGACGATGAAAGGGAATCATTTATTGAGAGCTTCTGGGAGCGGCGCAATCCTAATCCGAACAGCCCCGAGAACGAGTTCAAAGAGGAATACTACCGGCGGATCGCCTACGCCAACGAGCACTATGCCTCGGGTATCCCCGGTTGGAAGACGGATCGCGGCCGAATCTACATCATGTATGGCCCGGCGGACGAGATCGATGACCACGACAGCGGCGGTACCTACATTCGACCCCCGGAAGAAGGTGGCGGCGAAACCTCGACTTATCCATTTGAGCAGTGGCGCTATCGTTATATTGACGGCATCGGTACCAACATCATCCTGGAATTCGTGGATCCGACCATGACCGGAGAATTCCACCTCACCATGGATCCTGGCGAGAAGGATGCTTTGCTCCATGTCCCCAACGCCGGACTGACCGACATGGAAGCTATGGGTATGGCGAGCAAGGCGAACCGCTTCACCCGTACTGACGGCATGACGATTGGCACGCCCATGGGCGCGACGCCCGAAAGCATGGAGGAGTTCACTCGGCTGGACCTCTACGCGAAGATATTCCAGCCCCCCGAAGTCAAGTTCAAAGACATGAAAGCTGTCGTGACCTCGAAGATCTCCGGTCAGCTTTTGCCTTTTGATGTTCGTACGGATTTTCTCCGGGTGACTGACGAGAGCGTGCTCACTCCCGTTACCATTCAAATTGCTTATCGCGACCTGCAGTTCCAGAACAAAGATGGGGTGATGCACAGCGTGCTGGATATTTACAGCCAGTTGACCAGCCTGGGCGGACGAAATGTGGACACCCACGAGAAGAGTATGGTCTTGGATGTTCCGGAACATGAATTCCAGCAATCCTTGTCACGCAAGGCCGTCTATCAATATGCGGTGCCCTTGCACCCTGGCCGTTACAAACTGAGCCTGGTCATGAAGGACGACCAGAGCGGGCACATGGGGTCGATGGAGATCGGAGTGGTGGTGCCGCATTTTGATGAAGGCAAGCTTTCAAACAGTACTTTGATTCTGGCTGACCTCCTCCAGCCTCTGCCCACCAGTCAGGTCGGTACCGGCCCCTTCGTGATCGGGGGAACGAAGGTTCGACCCAGCGTCACTCGAACTTTCTCGCGCGACCAGAACCTCTGCATCTATATGCAGGTTTACAACCTGGGCCAGGACGCCACGACTCACAAGCCCTCGTTCGACGTGGAATACGAACTGCTGAAGGACGGGAAACCCCTTCTGCAACAGGCTGAGGACCCGGCCAAGCTCAAAGAGGCCTCCCAGCAGGTCACCTTGGAAAAGCAAATGCCCTTGAGGCTGCTGCAACCGGGCAAATATACTGTGCAGATCAAAGTCAAAGACAACGTAAAGAATCAAACTATTTCACCTTCTGACAGTTTTGAGGTAAAGTAGGTACGGCCAAGTTCTCTTGGCCGCCCAGGTCGTGCACGATTTCCAGCAGTTCCGGCCTCCAGGTCGGCTTCCTCCACGCCATCCTGAAAGCCGGTGATACGGGATCGGGACGATTAACATGAAGGATTCCAAACCTGGAATAAGGCTTTCAGCCATCCTTCTGGCTGGCGGCCTGATTTCTGCCTTGATGGGTCCGGTCGCAACTCTGGCCTTGAATTATGGGCGTCTGGCGGGCATCGTCTCCGACGACCGTGGCAACCCGCTGATGGGCGCCACGGTCATGATTGTCGGGCCACTGTTGACGGCTACCGCCAGCACCGGCGACCAAGTCGAGCGAGTCATCACCGACGCCAAAGGTAAATTCTCCGTTGGAAATCTCATTCCTGGCTGGTATTCCCTACAGATCGTTTCCCCAACACGCATTCCCGCTCGTAAGAACGGAGTCAAGGTCGAAGCGGGGCAGACCTCTACTTTGAAATTTGTTCTGGCCGACGCCTTCGCCCCCTTGCGCTTTCAGGTGCCGGACAAAGACACAACTCCTTTGGGCGACGATTGGAAATGGGTCCTGAGAACCTCCGCCGCCACGCGGCCGATTCTTCGTTATCATCATGATACCCCAGCGACCACGGATCCCACTTCTTCGGCGCCCGCCGACCAGCGTTTGATCGGCGTGGTGCCGGGACCTTCTGGCCTGGATCCCATGGCCAGCGACCAAGGAATGGGCACTGTTTTCGCTTACGTTCGCCATCTTTCGCCGGACTCCGACTTGATGACGGTCGGATCGCTTGCTGCCGACGGGTCCTTGGCTTCCTCGGAAGGCGCGGTTTATCGGAAAGGGTTGATTTCGCGTGACGCTGAGGAAGTCTCCCTGGTTATACACCAGTTGGGTTACACAAGCGGCTTGGCCGCTCCCGTGGGCGCGGGGCCGCTTTCCGACTACGAGGCGCGTGGATTGGTGGCAAGCTACACCCAAACCTGCGCCCTCGACCCGCACCTGACGTTGACTGCGGGCATGGATATTGATTTCCTGGAGGCGGTTCGCAATCTGGTGATTGCCCAGCCGCGCCTGAGGCTGGCCTACCACGTTTCGCACTCCACCGACCTCGCCTTACAAGTGGGCAGGGAATCATCCGACGATTCCGACGCTCTGGTCGAGCGGGTCAACGCGCTCAATGCTTTTCCTGTGCTGACGCTGAGAGGCTACCAGCCGGAGTTCGAGCAGCTTCAGCACGCGGAGGTTTCCCTGAGCCACCGGTTCAAGGGTTCCGCACGCCTGCAAGTTGCCGCCTACCACGATGGGATCAGGAACGCAGCCGTTTGGAGCCCGGCTCATGATGCGGCCCTGGGCGTGCTGGCAGGGAATTACCTGCCTAATGCGGCCGCGGGCGGAGTCTTCGTGAATATGGGCGATTACCGCTCGACGGGGTACCGCGTGGCTTACGCGCAACGCCTCGGTAATCACGTCGAAACTCTCGTCGCGTATTTCGTGGGCGATTCCTTGGATGCGCGCGGAGTTATTCGCCGTGCCTTGGCGGGGGACTTGCAAAGCGCTCTCAAGCCTGTACGCAGCCCTTCTCTGGCTGCACGAGTGTCCGCCCGAATTCCCGTTACTCAAACTCGACTGACGACGTCCTACGAATGGGTTCAGAGCGGGCGTGTGACCATGGTGGATCCTCAGGGCCAGGCCGATATGCAACTCCAGCCATTCCTGGGTGTCCAAGTCCGCCAACCCCTTCCTGCCCTTGCATTCCTTCCCGCCCACATCGAAGCAGTCGCTGATTTCCGGAACTTCCTGGGCCAAGGATACGCGCCTGTGGCCCGATCCGGAGAATCGATGCTGCTGCTCGGCTCAGCTTATAAGTCCATCCGCGGGGGCCTTTCTGTAGAATTCTAAGTTCCCTCGAGAGGGGCCTGCCGCTCCTGACAAATCCTGGGCTCATCGGGAGCAAATAGAGAAGGGCCCGTTCAGGGGGTGCTACAGAAAAGCGGAGCCCATATTCCGAATTCTGTAGCAAACCCAACTTCAACGTTGCTCGTTCCGTATCTGACTGATAACATGTAACTTATTTGCATGGTCAAGTTCTTATTACTGGAAACTGAATTGCTCACAGCTTGAAATGGTAGTCGCGGGAGTAGTGTCGGTTAAGCGATTCACCGCTCAGATGACCAAAGCCCCACCATATCGGTTCACCTCCGTTTCGCTGGCCATCCTCAGCATGACGCTGATTGCCTTCGCCGTTATCAATCTTCAGCAGCGAGTGCACTATCGGCTGCCGGACGACGGAGTTTCCTGGCTCGATTCTGAGAAGGGAGTCAAGGCCTGGATAGTTACTCCCGATGGTCCAGGCGACCGGGCGGGAATCCGGGAAGGCGATCTCCTGGACTCGATCGACAAGAAGCCCATCCACACCGCTGCGGACGCAAGCCGCCAGATCTTCACCGACGAAGTGTGGTCCCAGGCCACTTATGTCGTGATTAGGAATGGCGAAAAGTTTCAGACTGCCCTGGTGCTTGTTCCGCAGAAGGCCGCCGCGTCAGTTCGATACTATCTCAGCCTGGTGGGTTTGATCTACCTCGTGATCGGCACCTATATTCTCTTCCGGCGCTGGACAGCGCCCAAATCGCTGCATTTTTACATTTTTTGCCTGGCGTCCTTCATACTTTACACATTCTCCTACACCGGGAAGCTCAACCTGTTCGATTGGACGGTCTATTGGCTGCAAGTTGTCGCCTTACTCCTTCAACCGGCGCTTTTTCTGCACTTCTGCCTTGGCTTTCCCGAGCAAAACACCTTGTTGCGCGGACGCCGTTACGTGATCCCTTGCCTTTACGTGCCGGGGGCAACTCTGGCGGTCGTTCACGTTCTGGTAGCCATGGAGTTAATGGTTTTCCCGATGCCGTTGCTGCACGTTCGATGGCTACTCGACCGCGTGGAATTTGTCTATCTGGCCGTTTACTTTCTGTTGGGAGCGGTGGCGCTGCATTGCGCCTACCTGCGAGCCCAGGTGCCTCTTCTGAAGCAGCAGTTGAAATGGGTGACGCGCGGGACTTGGCTTGCCATCGTGCCCTTCGCGGCCTTTTATGCGATTCCCTATTTCCTGGGGTTCATTCCCAACGCCTGGATGAACCTCTCGGCCCTTTCGCTGGTTTTCCTCCCCGTCACCTTTGGCTACGCCATCGTACGTTACCGCTTGATGGACGTGGACGTCATCTTCCGCCGCGGTGCCGCTTACACTCTGGCCACGGCCACCATTCTGGCCACCTATTTCGGCGCGATCGGGTTGTTTGCGGATTATTTCCGCTCCTCGATCCCCATCACCAGCCGGGGCGGATGGGTGCTCGCCGTCGTCGTCACCGCCCTGGTCTTCCAGCCAATGGTGAACTGGATTCAGGTGCGGCTGGATCGGTTCTTTAATCGCGAGCGTTATGACTATCGGCGCACGCTCCTGGAGTTTGCGCGTGAACTGAGCTCGGAGTTGCACGTGGACCGGCTTTTGGAACGGGTAACCGTGCAACTGGCCGAAACCCTTGGCGTTGACCGTCTGGCCGTCTTTTGGGCGACGGAGTCTGACCAGTTCCGCCTGGTCAAGTCGCGCGGCGTGAGCTATTCGAAGGGACTCGACACCAGTTTTCTTGACCCCGCGCGCCGCCAGCAGGGCAAAGAGTACCTCTTCTTTGACAGTGTCAAGCGCCCCTTCGGCTTCGCTCCCCCGCAGCAGAAGACGATCGAGCAGCTCGACCTGCACTATTACTTGCCGTTCAAAGTGAAAGAGCGCACCTTGGGCTACCTGGGTTTGGGAAAGACTCGCGATGGGAATTTCCTCTCGAGTGAAGACATTGATCTTCTCCAGACCCTCACCGGATATGTTTCCGTGGCGCTCGAGAATGCCCAGCTTTACGAATCGCTGGAGAGGCGGGCGCTCGAATACCAGGCGCTTACGGATTTCAGCCAGAACATCATTGAATCGATCAATGCCGGCGTTCTCGCCTGCGACCTGGAAGGGAAAGTAGGATCGTGCAATTCCGCCATGGAGAAACTCTACGGCCTGGCGCGCAACGATGTGGTGGGGAAGTCACTTCAGGCCATTTTCCCGCCTGAACTGTTGGCCGAATTGCCCCAGGCCTCGGACGCGCAGAGCGTCCTGAGCTTGTATAAGTTTCGTTTGAATACGCCGGGCGGGCAGACCTTGATTGTGAACCTTTCGGCGGTCCCGCTGGTTGGAAAGGACGGCCACGTGCTCGGCCGCCTGCTGATTTTCAACGACCTGACCGAGCGGGTCAATCTGGAGGACCAGTTGATTCAGGCCGAGAAACTCTCCTCCATCGGCCTGCTGGCGGCCGGCGTGGCTCACGAAGTGAACACGCCTTTGGCGGTCATCACCTCTCAGGCCCAACTGGCCATGCGCCAGATGCCGCCGGACGATTCCCTCTCCCGTACCCTCGACAAGATCGTTAAGCAGGCGTTTCGCGCCTCCGAGATTGTCAACCATCTGCTGAAATTCTCGCGGGTCAGCGGCAGCGAGTATTCCGAACTGGATTTGAACAAACTGGTTCGCGAGACCTTATCGCTGCTCGAGCCGATGTTACGCGCCTCGAAAATCGCGGTGAACACGCAATTGTCCCGGGCCTTGCCTTTGATTTACGCCAACTCCGGAAAACTTCAACAGGTTTTCATGAATCTGATTATGAATGCCTGCGACGCCATGCCACGCGGCGGCGAACTGACTGTCGTGACCACCGACTGCGAAGACTCTTTCGTGCGCGTCGAGGTTTCGGATAACGGCGTGGGAATCGCTCCCGAGCATTTGAGCAAGATCTTCGATCCCTTCTTCACCACCAAGTCGAGCAGCCGCGGAACCGGCTTAGGCCTTGCGGTCACCTACGGAATCATTCGTGAACATCTGGGAAAGATTGAGGTGCAGAGTACGGTGGGACGCGGTACTTCCTTCCGCGTCGAGTTGCCGGTTGCGAGGAAAGCTGTAAATGTCGCCTAAGGGCTCCGTTCTTATCATTGATGATGAGCAGGAAATCCGCGAAAGCATCCTGGAGTTGCTTCGCATGGAGGGTTATTCGGCGGATTCAGCTTCTACCGCGGAAGAAGGCCTGAAGAAAATCGAAGGCGGAGTCTTCGACTTGCTCCTGCTGGATATTAATCTGCCGGACGGTAACGGCCTGGAGCTGCTGAAAGTCATCAAACATGAAGCGCCGGAAGTCGGCGTGATCATGATCACCGCCTACGATTCCAGCCAGATGGCCTTCCAGGCCTCGAAGGAAGGCGCCGAGAGCTACATCACCAAGCCTTGGGACAACGACAAGTTGCTTCTCGAGGTCCGCAACCTCCTGGACAAGTCACGCCTCCAGGCTGAGAACCTCCAACTTCGGCGGGCGCTCAAACGTTTCTCTCTTCCCAATCTTGTCGGCAAGAGCGACAAGATGCAGAAGGTGATGGACCTCATCACCCAGGTTGCCGTCAGCCGCGCCACGGTGCTGATCAACGGCGAGAGCGGCACGGGCAAAGAGTTGGTCGCCAAGACTATCCACGCCATGAGCCCGCGCGCCGACCACGCCTTTGTCCCTGTCAACACCGGCTCCATGCCCGTCGACCTCCTCGAGAGCACGCTGTTTGGCCACGTGAAAGGCGCCTTTACCTCCGCCATTGCGACTAAACGCGGATTGTTCGAACTAGCGGACCAAGGAACCATCTTCTTTGATGAAATCGGCACCGTGGGGGTCGAAACTCAGTCCAAACTGCTTCGGGTGATCCAGGAACGCGAATTCATGCGATTGGGCGGGACGGAAACCATCAAGGTGGATGTGCGCATCCTCGCGGCCACCAACGCCGACCTGCGTAAGCTGGTCGTGACCGGGCACTTCCGGGAAGACCTCTTTTATCGTTTGAACGTCATTAACATCTGCCTTCCCCCTTTGCGCGAACGCAAGGAGGATATTCCTCACCTCGCCGAGCACTTCTTGAGGAAATTCGGCGAGGAGAACGGCCGGCCGGGCCTCCAGTTCGCTCCGGCAGCGATGAAGGCCGTAATGGACTATGACTGGCCAGGCAATGTGCGCGAACTCGAAAACGCTGTCGAGCGAGCCGTGGTGCTTGCCTCCGGACCTGCCCTCGGGCCCGATCTTCTGCCTGAACAGCTTTTTCAAAACGGCTCGCAAGGCGCAGCCGGCAACGCCGCCGAGGACATCGCCGGCCGCTCGCTATTCGAGATCATGGAAGCCAAGGAGCGCACCGTGATTCTCGATATGCTGGCGCGCACCAACTGGAGCCAGACCGACGCCGCCGAACGCTTCAAAATCCCCCTGTCCACCCTCAATCAAAAAATCAAGCGCCTCCAGATCGACGTCAAACGCCGCGGGGAAGCGTGAGGTCAGGAGTCAGGGCTCCGTCCCACCCCTTGTGTAGCCAGCCCTCGCCCCCTTGGGG
The DNA here is from genome assembly GCA_963722675.1 of uncultured Acidobacteriota bacterium. GTDB lineage: Bacteria > Acidobacteriota > Terriglobia > UBA7540 > UBA7540 > CAVROP01. The sequence goes on along the minus strand of CAVROP010000124.1, from coordinate 1,523 downwards.
GAGAGGGTGGACCGCAGCCGGCGTTTTCATCAGCCGGGGCGGGTCGGCTGAGGGGGTTTGTAGCCAGCCACGCTTCAATTGGCGGATCACAGTCGCCGTTGACGTGATTAAACCCTCCTCCCCGACACGGGCGTATAATGATGGACTGGGACGTGTCCGGCAACGTCATCTTGACGACAGGAGCTGATTGATGTCTCGTGACGAACTGCTTAAGGAGAAGCAGCGAGAAATTCTCGGTCTGGCAGCCAAGTATGGGGCGCACAACGTTCGTGTCTTCGGGCTCCGTGGCGCGAGGTAAGGCAGACGAGCGGAGCGACGTAGACTTCCTGGTTGAGATGGAGCCCGGAACATCGCTCCTCGATCTCGGTGGCTGCAGGCGGAACTCGAGGCTTTGTTTGGATGCCCTGTGGACGTAGTGACTGAAAGGGCCTTAAGCCGCGCATTCGTGGCCGAGTACTCGCAGAGGCTGTCCAAATATGAGGGAATCCAGCAGAGCGCTTGGCGGACATCCTAGAGGCCATCGCCGCGATCAGTCGCTACGCGACGCGCGACAAGAAATCCTTCGAAGGGGATCGAGCCGCTACCAAGGTTGGTTCCTTCGGCATTTGCAAATCATTGGCGAAGCGGCCAGAGCCATTCCTCCGGACGTTCGGGCTCTCGCGCCCGATGTTCCCTTGCAGAAGATCATCGGCATGCGGAACGTTCTGGTACATGGATATTTCGATAATCGACACGGAAATTGTATGGAGTGCCGCGACACGCGACATCCTTGCCTTGAAGCCAAGCATCGAGCGGTTATTAACAACCTTGAAGAAGGCTCTTAGCGGCTGAGGAGAGAATTCAAGTTTCGAAAGTGCTGCGTGGACAAGAAAAGCGCAATCATCATGCTGCCGTTATATCCCACGTGAAGGAAAACGCTGGGAGCCAGCGAACCGCTCCTGCCGCGCGCCAGCGAAAACACCAGCCCCACGAAGAAAATCAGCAGCATGTGATTCCAGGCGCCCCAGTACTCCGGCACGTGCAATCCCCCGAACAGGATCGCCGTGGTCACGATGGCGAAGCGGAGGCCCACTTGCGACTCGAAGATGCCGAAGAGTACGCCACGGAACACCAGTTCTTCCATGAAAGGAGCGACGAGAATAGCAAACACTCCTATGGCATAGGCCGCTGCCCTGGAATTGAACATGTTCTCCAAGGGGAATTGATTGGTATCCGGCAGGATGGGAGGAAGCAAAGCGATGGCGAGGGTCAGAAACGCTCCGCCTGCGAGGCAAGCAAGCATTCGCCCGGCGGTGATGCGCCGCCAGCGGAGCATCGCCCAGAAAGGCTGCGAGTGGCCTACGGCAATGAGAACGTAGACATAGGCCAACATCAGGCCATAAAAAACAGTCTGTAGCGACAATAGGAAGAAAGGGTCGGTGGCGAGTTTCTCTCGATTCAGTCGCCAGTGGAAAGCAGGCAGAATCAGCGCATAGCCTAAGCCCGCAAGGATATTCGCAACCAGAAAACCAATCGGCACAAAA
>CAVROP010000123.1:0-48133 GCA_963722675.1 uncultured Acidobacteriota bacterium | reverse complement strand
TCGGCGGATTTGCTTTCGAGGTGGCCGGATCGCTGGTGCTGGGAGTGGCGGCCGGGTTGGCCTGGTCCCGGCTCATGCCGCTCCTCTCCGACCAGCGGTTCTGGCAAGCGCTGACGTTTGCCGCGGTCTTGCTGCTCATTCCAGGAGCAACCGCCATCAAAGCCAGCGGGTTGTTCGCGGTGCTGGTGTTTGGCATTGTGCTGGCCAACGTGTCGCAAATCAGAAAGCAACTCTTCCCTGTCGGCATCGGCGAGGACTTGCCTGAAGAGAATCTTCACCACCAAATTCTGAATTTTTCACTCCGAGCTGGCCTTCCCGATTCGCACCTTCTTCTTTGTGATGATCGGGGCGGTGGTGCGTTTCTCCGGACTGCGCGCGAACGCCATGGCGATTCTCGCATTTGCGGGAGCCGTTCTGTTTTCCCGCTGGCTGGGTGTGAACATCAGCGGCTGGACGTGGAAGGGAATCTCGTCCCAGGAACGAGAGCTGATCATCCTGCTGCTTCCCCGCGGATTGATCACGGCGGTACTTGCCATCCAGGTGATCGACGCGCGCGGGGCTTCATTTGGCTTCTTGCGCGGCGTGGCCTTCGCCATTATTCTGCTGACCAATCTGCTTCTGGTCCTGGCCAGCGTGCGAGCCCGGCGCACCTTTCCACAAGCGGTGCTTCCGAAGCAAATTCCGCAGGAGCACGTTGTGGAATAAGCGAGTGACGGAGCAAAGCGCCTCATCTGTCGCCTGCTGCGTAAACTGAAAAGGCGCATTCATGCCCGAGGCTTCAGTCGATCGGTCCGCCGTTGCCGCAAGATTTCGACTGCCGCATCCCCATCGATTAATTCACCGCGCTCAGCTTGGGCAAAACCCTTCTCGATATGGGCGGCGATGGCTTCGCGCTCTTCCAGCATCCAGTCTTCAAGGTCGAGTTGCTCTCGGATGATCTCGAAAGCCTGATCGAGGACGTCGCCGGGGCTCTGATATGCGCCAGACCGGACCGCAAGGTCGATGACGCGTTGCTGTTCGGGTTTAAGCTCGATCGTCACTGGCATCCCTCTCTAACCGTGCCGTGCTTTCGCTTTCTAATTCACACAACAATGGCGCTCTGGCCACGTCAACCGTTTTTGGCGCGCAATGACAAGCAGCAGGACAACAGGGTCTCATGAGCAAGTCACCCGCGACGCGCTTCTGCTGATGTCGGCGCTATGCGGGCTTTGTGACGGCCCGGCGGGATAGCAGATAGGACTTCAGAAAAGGGTCGAGGTCGCCGTCGAGGACGCGGTCGGTGTCGCCCATCTCAAATTTCGTGCGGTGGTCCTTGATGAGCCGGTAGGGGTGTAGGACGTAGGACCGGATCTGGCTGCCAAAGTCGATGTCGGCCTTGGCGGCCTCGAGTTTATCAGCGGCTTCCCGCCGTTTGCGCAGCTCTAACTCATACAGCCGGGAGCGCAGGAACTTCATGGCCATTTCCTTGTTGCGGTGCTGCGAGCGCTCGTTCTGGCACTGGGCAACTGTGCCGGTCGGGATGTGTGTGATGCGCACGGCGGAGTCGGTGGTGTTGACGTGCTGCCCGCCACGGCCCGTCGAGCGATAGGTTTCGATCCGGAGTTCGTCGGGCTTGATTTCAATGTTGATGGTTTCGTCGATCTCGGGGCTGACGAAAACCGAGGCGAAGGAGGTGTGGCGGCGGGCGGCCTGGTCGAAAGGCGAGATCCGAACCAGGCGGTGCACGCCCGTCTCGCCGCTGAGCAAGCCGTAGGCATAATCGCCGGATACCGTGAAGGTGGCGGACTTGAGCCCCGCCTCCTCTCCCGATTGGTAATCGTTCAGCGTAAAACCGAGACCGTGCCGCTCCGCCCATCGCTTGTACATGCGAAGCAGCATCTCCGCCCAATCCTGCGACTCCGTCCCGCCCGCGCCGGGGTGAATGGCCAGGATCGCATTCAGGTGGTCATTCTCGCCGGCCAGGATCGTTTCCGTCTCGATGCGCTCGAGCTCCTGGCGAAGCGTCTCGAGCTCGGTCCCCAGTTCGCCCTCGACCGCTTCCCCTTCCCGGGCCAATTCGAAATAGGCCTCGACGTCGGCCAGGCGCTTGACAAGCTTGTCGTCCTTTTCGATCTTCTCGGTCAGGCGCTTTCGGACGGTCAGAGTTTTTTGGGAAGCGTTCTGGTCTTGCCAAAAATCGGGCTGGGCTATTTGTTTCTCCAGGGCTTCGAGCTCTTTGCGGCGTTGGGGGGCGTCAAAGAAAACTCCGCAGTTCGTGGGCGCGTTGCTTTAAGATGTCATACGTTCTTTGCAGTTCGTCGATCACGTTTGCTCCTGATATCTGGTAGGGACAACCCTTGTGGTTGCCCCCGGGCGGCCACCAGGGCCGCCCCTACAGCCAGTGCCATGCACAGCCACGCGAAGGCGTCGCCGTGCCGCGTATAGAAAGTCTCGGCCCCAAAGTAACTGAAATGAACAGGCAGGGCCGCCGTTTGGTAGCGCGGGATCTGCTTCTCGACCCGCCCGTATGGATCAATCAGCGCGGTGATGCCGTCGTTCGTGGCGCGCAGCAGGTAGCGGCGGTTCTCAATGGCCCGCAAACGCGCCATTTCCAATTCCTGCTGAGCGGCCGAGGAGCGTCCAAACCACGCATCGTTGGAGATATTCACCAGAACCTTGGCGCCTGCCAAAGTGACCCGCCGGACCAACTGCGGGAATATGTCCTCATAGCAGATGAACAGGCCCACCGCGCCACGCGGCGTCGGCGCCACACCATAGCTTGCGCCGGGGACGAAATTCCCCGCCTCGGTGGTAATCTTTCCGATCATGTCGGGAAAGGCCCAGGCTGGAACGTACTCCCCAAACGGCACCAAATGCATTTTATCATATTGCAGAATCTGGCGCCCCTCAGGGTCCAGGATAACACCGCTGTTGGTGATCTGCGGGCGCCCGTTGGCTAACGGTATGACCGTGTTCACCACCACGTAGGCTGAGGCTTGCTTGGCCATCCTCTCCACGGCATTGCGGAAAACCGGATCGCGCGTGAAATAGAAAGGGGCGGGGTTCTCAGCCCAGATAATCAGGGGCGGAACGCCCACGCCCGGGCGGCCCTGCTCGTCCGGCCGGACGCCCTCTTTCCGTTCTGCGCTGGCCAGCGCTTGCAAAGACATATCCACGAGTCGGTCGAGCTTGCTGGGATTCAGCCAGGGCGCCCAAGCGCTGGCGGCTTGCTCATCGAGAGGCACGTTGGGTTGCACCAGGATGGCGAGAGCCGGCCCTTGAGTGACCCGAGGCGGTGCGAACGCCCAATTGCCAATCAGCAGGAGCGCAGCCCATCCACCTAGCGCGAGCCAAGGCCATTTCTCCCGCCAGTGCCGTAGAACCCACGCCGCCAGCGCGCTCGTCGCGAGCGCCAGGAACGACAGGCCGTAAACACCCGTCACCGAGGCGATCTGCCTCACGCCGGCAGACTGTACGCCGTAGCCGAGGAGGTTCCACGGAAAGCCGGTGATGAGGTAGGTGCGGGCCAGTTCCATGGCAACCCAAAGGAAGGGACTGGCCAGCAAAGCTTGAGCGGGCGACTTGCGCGCCAACGCGCCAACCACCAAACCGAACGCGCCGAAGAAGACTGAGAAAACCACCACAAAAGCCGCCAGAGCCGTCACGGCAAGGCCCAAGCTGAGGCCGCCGTAGTGTCGCGTGACTTCGACAAACCAGTAACAACTCCCGGCAAAAAAGATGGCTCCGCTCAGATATGCCCAACCGAAGGCGCGCCATAGGCTCGATTCGCCCGCCAATACGAGCAGCAGCGGGAGGAGCGCAATCCAGACCAAGGAATGTAAGCTGAGCTTCGGGAAACAGGCCACCAGCAGGAAACCACTGAAACCGCTGGCGACCCGCCTGTGGAATTGAGTCATTGAATCATTGGGTCATTGAGTCATTGAATCATTGAGCCATTGGGCTATTGAGCAAATCTCGAACGAATTTCGGTTTTCGAATTTCGGTTCTCGAATTTCGGCTCTTCGTCAGCGGCGGATGAAAGGCCTGAAGCCGTCGTGCTTGAGCTTGGCCAGCATCTTTTCCGCGCTTTCCCGCGAGGCATATGGTCCCACCTGAACGCGGTACAGGCTGTCTCTGGCGTGCGCGTGTTGGGGCGGCACGAGCAGCGCGTGATAGCCGCGTCCTCTCAAGACTCTCACCACGGATTCGGCATCCTGCCTTGTCCTCATCGCCGTAACCTGAACAATGAAAGCGCCTGCGGCTGTCCTGGTCTCGGCAGGAGAAGTGGCAGCGGTATCCAGCCCCGGCCCCGGCTTGGCTGACAGTGCAGGTGGGGAGGTCACCGGGGGTTCAACTCTGGCCGTCGTCTCCGGTTTTTGCTGGCTTGATGATGGCGATGGCGTCGCGCTATTGCTGCCGATCGGAACGGTCTCAAGGGGAGGATTAACCGTGGGCGGAATGGAGCCGGAGGTTGTGACACGCTCGACGGCAGGCGACACGCGCGCCGACCTTTCGTTGTAGCCGACCAGGAAGCCCAGCGAAAAGAAAACCCCGCAAACGGCTACTCCTGCCAAAAAAACCAGCATCAGATGCCGCGTTGAAAGACCCTTGCCGCCACCCCGGGAATCCGTGTTCATGTCCATGACCAGCGAAACGAAATTCAAAATTCAAATGCCAAACGGCAAATCGCAAAGGAAGAACTGCCGGCAATTCGCCCTTTGCTCCGCTCGTCCCGGCACGCCTCGGAATCGGCTGGAGACACAACCAGCCAAGCCGTTTGGTCTGCCACACCTCTTTACACAGCCCGCGCCGGCTGCGGGCCAAACTCTCCCCCAGCAGGGAGAAAGCATGCCGTGCGCTGACCTACTTCGGCGCAGCGCCGGACGCGGCGCCCGGGGCAGCGGGGGGCACGAACTTCCCCATCAAGGCGCTCAGCAGCTCGACCGGGATTGGAAAAACGATGGTGGTGTTCTTCTCGGTCCCGATTTCGGCCAGCGTCTGGAGGTAACGCAGCGTGATGGTGATGGGCTCCTTGGCCAGAATATGGGCAGCTTCGGAGAGTTTTTCGGAAGCCTGAAATTCCCCGTCGGCATTGATGATCTTCGCCCGGCGCTCGCGCTCGGCTTCGGCCTGGCGCGCAATCGCCCGCTGCATGTCCTGGGGCAAATCCACCTGTTTCACTTCTACCTTAGCCACCTTGATGCCCCAAGGCTCCGTATGCTCATCGAGGATGGTCTGCAAGCGCGAGTTCAACTTCTCGCGCTGGGAGAGCAGGTCATCCAACTCGACCTCGCCCAGCACCGACCGCAAGGTGGTCTGCGCCAGTTGCTCGACGGCGTAGCGGTAGTTTTCAAGTTCGACGACGGCCTTCTGCGCGCTCAGCACGCGAAAATAAACCACCGCATTCACTTTCACGGAAACGTTATCTCGGGTGATAATGTCCTGACTAGGAACATCCCAAGCGGTAATTCGCAAAGATATGCGGATGATCGTGTCGATAGGCCAGAGGATGAAGATGAGCCCCGGGCCCTTGTCCACCGCCAAAAGTCTGCCCAAGCGAAAAGTGACTGCCCGTTCATACTCCCTCAGCACATTCAAACATTTCATGACCCATAGCAGGAAAATGACTACGATGGTGATGACTACCGGGTCCATACGATTCTCCTCTCCGCGCTTTGATTCGCAGGGGCGGCCCTCGTGGCCGCCTCGACAGCACTCAACTCTATTGGGTAGTGTCCTAATTGAACTGGCAGCGCCGGCCTTTAGGTAGGCAGATGCTGGCCTAAAGGCCAGCGCTACGCGAAAGTAGCACACTACCCTCTATGAGGTTCCTGGACGGGCTCAACCAACAGAGTCAATCCCTCGACTTCCCGAACTCGCACACGCGCCCCTTTGGCGATCGGCTGCCGGGCACGCGCGTCCCACAGTTCGCCGTGGACAAGAACCGTGCCCGACGGTCCGAGGTCAGTCTTGGCCACGCCCAAGGCATCCACCATGCCAGCCTCTCCCGTCACCGCCTTGCGCATTTTCGCCGCGATGGCGAAGCGCAGAAGAACCACAATGATGATGGCCAGAGGTACGGCTACACCGAGCGCCGTGGAGAGATGAATGCGGGCCTGCGGCCAGGGAGAATTTACCAGCAGGAGCGCCCCTAAGACCAGGACCAGAACGCCTACGCCCGCCAGGACTCCGTGCGACATCACTTTCACTTCCAGGGCCAGCAGCCCGATTCCCACCAGAATCAGCAGCACGCCCAGGGAATTGATGGGCAGCAGGTTGAAGGCGTACATGGCCAAGACGATGGCAGCCGCGCCAACCACTCCCGGAGCAATCAACCCCGGATGGGTGAATTCAATGTAAAGGCAAGCCAATCCGAGCGCGCCCAGGATAAAGGCAATGTTGGGATCCGCCACCCACGCAAAGAATTGCTCGAGGCCGGGCATGGCGTAAGCCACAACCTCCGCGTCTTTCAAGTGCAACGTTGTGGTGGTGTCGTTGAACCGCTTGATGGTCTGGCCGTCGTACTTCGCAAAGACTGCGGCGGGAGTGCTCAGCACGGCATCAATCAGCTTGCCATCCAGGGCTTCCTTATCCGAGTAGGAGGAACTCTTGCGCACCGCGTCCTCAGCCAGGGTCGAGTTGCGGCCGCGCTTTCCCGCCACGGAGCGCATGTAGGCGGCCGCGTCATTTTCGATCTTGGCCTCCATCGTCTTGCCCACGTCGGCCCCGCCCAACACCACCGGGTGCGCCGCGCCTGAGTTTGTCCCAGGAGCCATCACCGCCAGGTCTCCGGCCTCCAGGATGAAGAATCCCGCCGAGGCCGCGCTGGCCCCGCTGGGTGCGACAAAAGTGATAACGGGCACGCTGGAATTAAGAATGGCTGAGACGATGTCGCGCATCGAACTCTCGAGGCCGCCGGGCGTGTTCAACTCCAGAAGGATTGCATCCGCGTGCGTATCGTTGGCGAACTTTATGCCACGCAGCACGTATTCGGCGCTCACGTGGTGAATCATCATGTCCAAGCGGATTTCGACCACACGAGGGCGGCCCTGCTCGTTCGCCGCGGGGGAACCGCCCCCGGCCGCCATGCAGAGCAACACCAGAGCAGCTAACCACGGGTAACGTCGCAGTCTCAAGGTTCCCTTCTCTGTGCTGTGTTGATTTGACATCGCTGGACCCTGGCCTGGCCCCGCAAAGGGCATCATTCAGCCGCCGCTACTTCATGCCCGAGATGACGTGCGCCACAACCTCCTGGGCCTCGCGGTTGTCCGGGTTGAGTTTCAGGGCCGCCTCTCCCTCCTGGCGAGCCTGCTCGCGGCGGTTCAGGGCAAGATATGCCCGAGCCAGGCCGAGGTGGCCGGCAAAGCTGTCCTGAAGCTTGAGCGCCACCTGAAATTCCGCCACGGCCTCCTGGGGCTTGCTTTCCGCTTCCAGGATCTCGGCCAGGCTCAGGTGCGCCTCGCTGTCCCCGGGGGCAAGTGAGGTTGCCTCCGCCAGTTCACGTTCCGCTTCCGCCAGGCGTCCCTCGCCGAACAAAGTCTTACCGTGGGATTTGTGGAAGGCAGCGTGTTGGTCAGCGGGCATACCGGCCAAGCGCTCTTCCAGGGCATTGTGCACGGCCAGAGAGAGCAAAAGAAAGGCGCGCTCGTCGAAGTTCTTCTTGAGGCGCGGCTGGGGCAGCACGTCACGCGAGGGGTGAGATTCCAGCCCCATCTGGTGCTGGTTCAGCCACTCTACCTGAGCCCGCTCCGCCGCCGCATCGCCTTGCTTCTCCAACACCACGGCCAAAAGCGTGTGGGCGTCCGAATCATCGTCCTTCAGCCGGATGGCCTCCTCCAGGGAATTTGCCGCGGCATTGTACCGGCGAAGGTTCCAGAATGCCACCCCGCGATTGAAACAATAGTCCGGATCGGTCGGATCACCCGCATGGGCTCGCTCGAATTCCTCCAGGGACTGCTCATCCTCTCCTGCCCGGGCCGCCAGCACGCCTGCATTGTTCGCAACCTCGTTCAGAGGAATTTCTCTCCCGATCTTTTCAAAGGCCGTCTTCGACGAGGGGTAATGGCCAAGAAAGTACTCGTCCACTCCGAAGAAGAAAAGCGATTCCAGGTAGGGAGCGTCGCCCGGGTTCAGCTTCTTAAGCCACTTGGCCGAGTTGGCGTAGTCCTTCTGATCAAAATAGAAGCGGCCCAGGGCAAATGCCGCCCGGTGATCGGATGAATTGAGCCGGTCGGATTCCTCGAAGAAGTGAATGCGCGCGGGATCATCGGTGGCCAAAACGCCACGCATGTAATTCTCAAAGGCATCCAGTCGCACTTCCGGAAACTTGCGGCTGAAATCCTCTTCTGTTCCGACGGTAAAATCCGGATCGTGCGCTGCCTCCAGCAGCCAGACTAAGCGTGTCTGGAGGTCCACCAATTCGGACAGTTCACCGGTGGCTGCCACGGGAGGAGATAGCTTCAACTTGCGGAGGTCCAGCAGGCGGGCCGTGGCGGTGAGGCCAGCCCCTTCCACGTTGAATCGCCCGAAGACAACCCAATCCGCACCCAAAGTCTGCGCGACTTTATACTCACTGGCCACCGTTAATGGGGAATCGGAAGGAATGCCCAACTGGCTGCAGGCGACATCGCGCTCAGCTCGATTCAAAACGTAGAAGTCCGGCCCCGAGAGCCGGGAGGAAATAGTCTCCGCAAAACTTTCCGAGACCCAGTTCAGATCTCCCCTGGTGCTGCGGTTTTCAAAGGGAAAGACCAGGACGGCATGGACCTCGGAGGCGACGGCGATTTGCCAGGAACCCACCAGGAGCAGGAATAGTTGAAGGACTGTTCGCATCAAAAATCGATCCAGAATGTGCATTATAGCACCGAACCGATTCCGACGGGCCGAGGGCAGAATGACTCCCCTCCTCAGCGGGAGGAGGGGCAGGGGGTGGTGGGTGGGACGGTCAGCGAACGACAACCACCCCTGGCCCCTCCTTACCAAGGAGGGGAATCGGAATCTGCGCTCAGGATGACACCCAGGGCAAGCGGCAGCCCATTCCCAGCGCGCGGCCCGGGCTAATCCTTGATCCCCACCGGCGGGTTGTTCATCAATTCGACGTAGGCGGGGTTCTGGCTGATTTTCATAAAGTCCGGGTCGTCGAGAATCCTCTTTCGGTCTTTGAACCCGTCCTCGAGAGCGCGACGCAGGCTGCGCACCGCGTCCTCAGCACGCCCCAGAGAAGCGAACACCTTCCCCAAGTAAAAGTAGTATTCCGGATCGGCGCCGCGCGCTTCGATAGTGGTGCCAAAGGCGGAACGTTCCGAGAAGATATTGGGATCAAGGCTCAAGGCGGTGCGATATTCGTCCACCGACTCCTTGTATTTCTTCATGTGCATGTACGAGGTTCCCAGGTTCAAATGGTAGGAAGCGGATTCAGGACTCAGCTTGATCGCTTTCAGGTAGTACTTTACGGATTTCCCGTACCTCTTCTGCATGAAGTAAGTGGTTCCGATGTTGTTGATGGGCTCCGTGTAGTCCTTCTGGCGCTGAATCGCTTTGTTATAAGCGTTGCGCGAGGCCGTGTAGTCCTGCAACTGCTGGAAGGCAATACCCAGCTTGTTCCAGACAATGGGATTAGCAAAGCGGGTCTGTTTCAAAGCCCGTTTATAGTAATCAACCGCATCCTCGTAAGACTTGCGAGCCATGAAGATGTCCGCGCGTTCCTCGAAGGTGAGCGGATGATCGGCGGCGGGCGGGGGCTGCACCTGGCCGGGCCCGGACGGCGGCAGCGAGAACTGCCCCCCTTGATAGGCAAATAATGAGTGCGCTGCAGAGAAGCAAAGAACGAAGAGAAGAGTTCGTACCATAAACCACTTCATCACGGGTTGGGCCAACATTTCATCTTTCATGTCTAAACCTCGCAACGGAAAGAGACAACCACCGGCCGCGTGATTCGCCCCTCTTACCCGAATACGAGGGTGCGGTTGAACCACGGCTGGGATTTCCCGACCTCCCCCATCCCCTCCTTCGCCGGGGAGGCCCCATTTTCCAACACGTTCCTATTGCTGCGGCGCCGTGGCATTCTGTGGCGGCGCCTGTTTCGAGTTCTTACCCTTAAAAATCGACAAGAATTTCTTTATAAGTCCAGGCTTGTGTGCCTTAGCGGGAGCCTCCGGCGGCTTCACGGCGTTGGCTTGTGGCGGCTGCGCGCCCGGGGGGCCAGGAGGAAGTACCACTGCCGGAGGCAGACTGGGCTGGCTCTGAGGGTGGAAGAGCCGTCCCAGGAATCCCCTGGCCGGCTGTGTTGGCTGGGGTTCGGTTCCGGCGATGAAGTATTCGTTTCGGACGATCTTTGCGTCGCTGGAGGCCGAGTCTGTTTCTACAGGAACGGAAACCACGCCGTCCGGCATTGAAAAGGGCTGCGGGTCTTTGTAAGCCGGGACTTCCACGGCGTGCTTCATAAAATCAGCCCAAATCGGCAGTGCGGAGTACGCTCCGGTCAGCTTAATATCGCGGTCGTCATCGTAGCCGACCCAAACGATGGCCAGCAGGTTGGAGGTGAACCCGGCGAACCAGCCATCGTGCGAACTGCCCGTCTTTCCCGCCGCAGGGGCCTCGAAACCTCGGCTGCGGACTCCCGCGCCGGTGCCGTTGTTGATCACGCTCTCCATCAAGTCCACCATCAAGTAAGCCACGCGCGGGTCAAGCACCGGCCGTGTGACCGGAGAACTCCGCCAGAGGTTCGTTCCCGAGGAATCGTTGACGGCAAGGATAAATCTCGGCTCGACGTACTCGCCTTGGTTGGAAAAAATCGTGTAAGCGCCGGCGATTTCGAGCGGCGTGGCCACATAGGAACCCAAGGCGATGGCGGGCGTGGCCAACAGGTCTTTGTTGATTCCCGCGGCGATCGCCAAGTCCCGCACCTTGTCATAACCCACCATCTCCGCCAAACGCACCGTGGCCACGTTCAGAGAATGTGTGAGGGCCTCGCGAAGGGTGACCAGCCCGTGGTATTCCTGCTTCAGGTTTTCGGGTTCGTAAGTGATGTCGCCGAATTGAAAAGTGGTGGGTTCGTCGTTGAGCATGGTGGCGGGTGTAATCAGGGGCCGCCCGCCGTTCACCCCCGTGCTCAGGGCGGCCGCGTAGACGAAGGGCTTGAACGAGGAGCCGGGCTGCCGCTTGGCCATCACATGGTTCAGTTGGCTAGTTGCGTAGTCCCTCCCCCCCACCAGGGCGCGAATCTCGCCGGTGTGGGGGTCCAGGGCCAGCAGCGCCAATTGGGGTTGATTGGGGGCCTGGGCCTTTGCCTCCCTGCCGCGCTTGGTCTTGCTCAATACCTCGTCCACTTCGGTGATGCCCAGCCGCGCACCCTCCGACGCCGCCTTCTGCAAATCCAGATTGAGGGTGGTGTAAATGCGATAGCTCTGCGAATTCAAATCCCGGTCGGAAAACTGGGTCAGCAACTGGTCGCGCACCATATCCACGAAGTACGGCGCCTCGAGACCTTCCACGTTTTGATTGACGACTGCTAACGGCGACTGGGTGGCTTCGGCGGCCTGCACCGGCTTGATCATTCCCAACTCGAGCATTTCCCGGAGCACATAGTTGCGCCGATCCAGAGCCCTGCCGGACCGGTGATAAGGCGAATAAAGATTCGGGCCGCGAACCAGACCTGCCAAAAGGGCAGCCTCGGGCAGCGTCAGGGTGGAAACGTCCTTGTTAAAGTAGGTGTTCGCCCCCTCACCAAAACCATAAATGGAGAAGCTCCCCCGCTGGCCAAGGTATATCTGGTTGGCGTACAGTTCGAGGATCTGTTCCTTGCTGAGGCGTTTTTCAAGCAACAAAGCCAGGAAAGTCTCTTCGATTTTTCGCCGCCAAACGCGAGCGGGCGTCAGGAAAAAGCCGCGAGCCAACTGCATGGTCAAGGTACTGCTGCCCTGCACGTTGCGATCGGCGCGGATATCGGCCAGGGCCGCGCCCGGAATGCGCAGAATATCGACGCCGTGATGCGAGAAGAAACGATGATCTTCCGCGGCCACGATCGCATCAATCAGCACTTTCGGGAGGTCCTGATAGCGCACCAACCGCCGCTTCGAGCGGTTATTGTCAAACAGCGTGGTGATTACCACGGGCTCGAGTTGGTAACTCTCCAGACTCGCGCCGCCCTCGATCGAGGTGATGGAAGCCAGGCGGTGATCTCGAAAGGTCAGACGGGCGGGGTCTTCTTGAGTTGCCGGGTCGGCGAAATACGAAAGGGGGCCGGGGGTGATTTCGATCGAGTCCTTCGCCAGCGTGTAACCGCCCACTTCAGACTCCCCGCTGCCTTCGGCATAGAGGGCTCGACGCAGACGCTGGGCGACTTCCTCAGCGCTGCCCGCCTCGCCGACGGCAATGGGCGTGGGGGCGGCGAAAACCAGGGAAGCATTATTGAAGATTTCGCCGCTCAGCCGCGCGTCAATAAGACGGGAGAACCGAACGTAGTAGTAGAGGAGAAGGCCGGTAAAACAGATCAGAAACAGCAGGACGCCGGCAATCACACCTTTCTTCCATCCTGCCATCGCGGCCAGGCGCGACCACCCCGGTCTTCGTGACGAACGGGGCTTCGAGCGCGGTGCTGGTGCAGATCGTTCCACGGGTTATAAAGACAGGCTATCGGCCGATGGCGTAAAGTGAAGCCGAAATGTATAAACGCTCAGGTTCACCGGAACTGTGTAGTCCAGGTCGATCTTGACGTGGTGCCCGATAGTGACCCTGACGTTTTCGGGAGCGAGTGGAATCCCATGATCTTGGGCGAACTGTACCACTTCGTTGGTTACTTCAACCGGCGTCGCGGGTGTGGATCGTACGGCCAGTTGCGTCGAGAGTTGCCGGATATGGTCCTGAAGCTGATAGTTGTTCACGTATGCGGGGAAAGTTCTAAAAGCCGCAAAGATCGACGCCGCCAGGAGCGCCAAAGACAAGAGCGCCTTCAAACGTCCCGAAGCTGCTTCTCCTCGCCGCATGTCGACCCTTGGTTGTCATTCCCTGTCAGGCCAGGAACCGCACTCAGCCCGTGGCGAGTGCGCTGTGCGAGGAATCCTGAGACCCACCCGGCTCCGGACCGAGATCCCGCCCCTGCGCTTCGCTCAAGAACGGAATGGCAACGTCCCCAGTCGTTTCAGCGTCCCACTAGGCAAGATACTCCGCGCGCAGACGCTCCACAACCTCTGAAAGCTTAACATCGCAAACCTGCTTTGTCGAGCGTTGGAAGATCTCCGCCAGTCCCTGCGCGAACTTCCGTTTGCCCAACGTCACACGGTAAGGCACACCGATCAGGTCTGCATCCTTAAACTTGACTCCCGGCCGCTCCGCCCGATCGTCGAAGAGCACATCCATCGAATTGGCCCGCATCTCTTTGTACAGCTTTTCGGCCGCCGCGACCAGTTCGGCATCGTCCATATTGGCCGCCGTCAGAATGACGTCGAAAGGCGCCATCGCCCGGGGCAGGAACATGCCCTCGGCATCATGGTTCTGCTCCACGGCCGCGCTCAGGATGCGCTCCACTCCGATTCCATAGGACCCCATGACGAGCGGCATCTCCTTGCCGTTTTCGTCCAACACGGTCGCATGCATGCTCTCAGAATAACGCTTGCCAAGCTTGAAGATATGCCCCAACTCCACTGCCACACGAATCTGCATCGGCCGTCCGCAGCGCGGGCAGAGATCACCCGCCACCACCGCCCGCAGGTCATGATATTCAGGCTCGAAATCACGCCCCGGCGTGACGTTGCGGAAATGCGTGTCATCACGATTGGCGCCGGTGATGAGGTTCTTCCTCCCCTGGAGCGCGCGGTCCGCCAGGATCCGAACCCCCTTAAGTCCCACCGGCCCCAGTGAACCCAGGTGGGCGCCGTGCAGCGCGAAAGCCTCCTCGGGTGTCGCCGGCCGGAATACATCGGTGCCCAGGGCGGTGGTCAACTTCGCCTCGCTCAGGGTGTGGTCGCCCCGCAGCAGCAGGACCACCGGTTTGCTTTCCACCATATAAACCAGCGTTTTCATCAACCGCACCGGGCTTTCACCCGTAAACTCTGCCAGATTGTCAATGGTCTTCTGCCCGGGTGTCGGAAACGGCTCGGGCGGCTTGTCGCCGGACAAATCCTCCACCGGCGGCGCCTGCCCTTCCGCCTTCTCCAAGTTCGCCGCGTAACCGCACTCCGAAATGGCCAGTGAATCTTCGCCCGCGTCCGTCAGCGCCGCAAACTCGTGCGATTGGGTGCCGCCCATCGTCCCGGAGTAGGCTTCGACAATCACGTACTTCAGACCGCAGCGGTCGAAAATGCGCCGGTAGGCGTCATAGTGCTTCTGGTAGCTGATGTCCAGCCCGGCTTCGTTCAAGTCGAACGTGTAGGCATCCTTCATCCAGAACTGCCGCAAGCGCAACAGCCCGGACTTGGGCCGCGGTTCATCGCGGTATTTCTCCTGGATTTGATACCAGATTTGAGGCAATTGCTTGTACGAGCGCAACTCGCTGCGCGCGATATTGGTCATCTCTTCTTCGTGCGTCACACCCAAGCACATTTCGTGCTGGTTCCGGTCCGTGATTTTAAACAAAGTCTCGCCGTAAGCCTCCCAACGGCCGGATTCCTTCCAAAGTTCAGCCGGATTCAAAGCCGGCAAATGAAACTCCTGGGCTCCGATGGCGTTCATCTCCTCGCGGATGATTTGCATTACCTTGAGAAGGGACTTTTGAGCAAGAAAAAGATGCGCATAGACCCCCGCCGCCACCTGGCGGACGTAACCCGCCCGCAAGAGCAGGCGATGGCTGGGAACCTCCGCTTCGGCAGGGTCCTCGCGCAATGTGGGAATGAACGTTTGACTCCAACGCATGGATGGTGAATCCTTTCGGTTATTAGTCCTCAGTTTTCAGCTCTCAGTACTCAGCCCGCCGCCTGATCGTGCTCCCTGGTCGCCTTCGAAAAACCCTGCTGGTTCAGAACTTCGTCAAGAAAGTCTTTCGCAGGCGGAGCGGTCTCCAGGACCCCGTCAGCGGCGGCATAGAGTAGCCCAGAGCATAAGCCCTGGGTTAGATTCCCAAGGCTGCCTAGCCGACAATTTGTCACTACTACAGCATCGGGTTCGAGGCGCAAGTTCCGACTTCGTTTTCGCAAAATGCAGCGTTTTTTGGTCATTTTGGGGTCAGATTGGTGCTGATTTGCGCGCCAAACGCGCTAGTTTTGCAGCATTCAAAAGGCGACTTTCCTTTGTTTTCAAGTACTTCTTAGCTTCGTTCCCACTGTTTTCCATTTTTTGTAATTACCTGTTTTCCCCCAATCGCCCGCGCTGCCCGGCTTTGTTTCGCTCTTCGGCGGCCCCGGCAATTGCCTGCGACAATGCGTCCACAATACGACCACAATTATAGGCTATCATACCGGTCGGGGTTTGTCAAGCGAAAAATGGGCCATGGTCGAAAGCTAGTCTGGCGATGGCCGTTCAGGAGGGAAGACAATGTGTCCGCATGATCCGCCGATTTCCGACGCAATCTCCCGGGTAAGCAGGCGCGCCAGTTCCTCAACCTGTTCCGGGGAAAGTACGGGAGGGGCCATCCGGACGACGACTTTGTGGACCACCTTGTGAACCCACTCCACATCGGGAGCGGCTGGGGCTTCCAGAGCCGGCGGATTCGATATCACATCGCCCCATTCTTGACTCGTCTCAGGGCCAGCCGAGGCCGGCTCCGGCGCTGCGGCAGGATTGGATTCTGGAACCGGCTCGGCAACAACCGGAGGGGAATCCGGCACTGCCGCCGGAGAGGTGGATTCGTCAAGAGTCTGAGATAAACTCAGCTCGCCAACTTGTTGAGCCTTCGACTCCTCGACTCCTCGAGCCGTTTCGACAGCAACCAGCTTCGGTTCAGGCGCAACTACCAGAGATGGCTCCGGGACAGGCTCGGCCAACGCCGGAATGGGACCAGGCACGTCCTCCGGCGCAGTCAAATCAACCAGTTGAGGAGGCAAGACGAACTCCGCTGTTTCGGCAGGACTTGGAATTTCCGCGCTAGTCTCGGGTGCGGCGAGCGCCGGCCCAGACGCTCCTTCGTGGCCTGGTTCTGAAGCTGACTCAGGAGCGGGCTCGGTCACAAACCCCGGAAAGGGCTCACTGGGCGGGGCGGATGATTCAGGCAAAATGCCCACCGTATCCAACGGGCGTTCATGGGGCTGCTGTCCGACGCTCGACATTATGTCATGCGCCCCGTGAATTGGCGCAACCACATCAGCCAACGGGGGTTCCTCCGCCCCGCCCTCGCCGGCAGTCTGTTGGACGGAAGCAGGGTGGCTTTCGGTGGGAGCCACTTGAACGGGTGGGAGCGGGGCAGCAACCGGCGCCTCCTCCGGAGTGGGTGGTGATGCCGGCGCGTTCGCGAGGGCGGCGAACCGCCTCACCATGGCAATCAAGTCGTGAGGAGAGAAGGGCTTCTTGATAATACCGTCAGCTCGGACTCGCGCGCCCCGTTGCTCGTCGTAAGGTTCGAAGTCACCGCCCACCAAGAGCACCGGCACATGGCGCAAAGCCGGCGAGTTCTTCACGAATTCGCAGACTTCGTACCCATCTTTGCCCGGCATGGAAACATCGGCGAGCACGAGAACCGGTTGCATCACAGGCAACTTCTTGACGGCCGCGACACCGTTCGAGACTGTCTGAACCTCGAAGCCTTCGTCCTGGAGAATTCGTTGGGCCTGCCGTTGAATGATGGGGCTATCGTCCGCAATGAGGATCAACCTACCCACACAGCCTCCCTTTCAACGCTGAGTTGCCAAATGACGTGTGAAACAAATACCACCGCAGGGGGAGGAAGTCAAGAAGGGCAGGAGTCCGGATTCAGGATTCAGGAGTCAGGAGTCAGAAGTCATGAGTCGAGTGGTCCTGCTACGCCCTTAAGCAGTACCTCCCTTTCCAACGCGGCAATTGGAGTAGTCAGGCAGAATGGGGATTCAGCGGAACGCCTCCTGACTCCTGAATCCTGACTCCTGCTTTTAAAACGGGACGAGCTTCTTGAAAACGTGGAATCGGCCTTTCTTCTTTTGAGAGGCGGTGTTGGCGGACTGGTCTTGGGAGGTGGACTTGGCTTTGGCGGGATCTGTCTTCGCAGGGGTTTGATTTTCGGCGGTTTTGGCTTCCGGTGGCGCCGCGGTCGGATTCGGGCTCGGATTGCCGTTGGGGGGCGGATTCTCTTCAGTCTTTGCGGGGCCCACGTTCGCCGAAGTGCCGGTGCTGTTGGAGTTGCCAGCAGCCGGTTTGGATTCGTCGGTCCTTCCGGAACCCAGGCTGGAGTCACTCACCGGCTGAGCGATGATCGAGGCGTTCGTGATCCCGGGAGCATTGGGCACTCGTTTCGCCAATTCAACCCCGCTCGCCGTCGCCCCTAGTACAACCGGGCCTCGCAGAGTGACGCTGGTGTCTGGCGTCCCGGACATAGAGAGCGCAAGTTTTTCAAGTAAGCTCTTGCTTCGCACTCGGCTGGCATCCGCCTGGGCACGCGCCAGCGTTGCCTTGGTGGGCTTTGGAATCGGCTGGCCCATAGCCACGAGGCGCGCTTTGGCCTCGTCCACATGCGGGCTGAGAGGAAAGTCACGCAGCAGGCGCGAATAATAGGGAATAGACTCTTTGGGAATCTTCATGTGTTCCAGGCACTGGGCCATTCCAAACAGGGCTTGATCGCCCTGACTGAAGTTGGGGTACTTTTCGATCATCCCCCGGTACCGCCCTCGCGCCGCCCGGTACGCCCCCCTCATCAAGTAAAAACTTGCGGTCTCGAACTCGCCTTCCGCCAAAACTTCTTGGGCCTCTCGTAGGCGGCCCTTGGCGCGGATAGTCAAGGGGTCTTCGGGGTATTTAACCAGGAACTCCTTGAGCTCGGCTTCCGCAAGGCGGGCTTCCGTCTGGTCCCGGTCAGCCTTAGCCATCATGCGGAAATGCGCCATGCCGACGCGGTACTGGGCCATCGGAGCCTCGGGCGCGGTGGGGAAGAAGGTGATGAAGTCCTTGTATTCAGCTTCGGATTGCGTGAGGCCCGAGATTCCTCCCTGCTCGTAGTACGAATCCGCGATGGCGAGCTTAGCTTTCGCCAGATACTCGCTATCCGGATAGGTATTGATCATGGTCTGGAGGGTGAGGCGGCCTACGTCGTAGCGCCCGTGCACGATCTCGTTGCTGGCTTTTTCGTAAAGGATCTTGTCCGGCTGATCGCCGGGATTGACGGCGGCGGCCAAGTCGGCGTGGCGCTTGCGATGAAAAAGGCATCCGGGAAGGAACACCCCACCCAGCACAGCCACGCACAACAGCCCGCTCAGGCTCTTCCAGCCCATCTTATTGGTTCGTTTGGACAGTGCCTTAACTCCCGATCCTCACGACGCGTGAAACAATCAACCGTCTGTCATCCTGAGCGAAGCGAAGGATCTCCGATCACACTTTGCTCGTCCGCGGCAAACCCGAGACGAGGCGCAGAATCTCTCCCAGGCGCACGTTGGGGTTCTCACTATTAAAGATGGCTGAACCCGCCACCAGGATGTCTGCGCCCGCCAGCACGAGTCGCTCCATATGCTCGACGTGGATTCCGCCCTCAACTTGGATGACAAAATCCGCGCGACGCTTATCTCGCAAGGCGGCCGCGCCGCGCACTTTCTCTACCGATCTGGGGATGAAGGTTCGTTCGCTCAACCCTGGATCAGAGGACAAGATTGAAAGATAATCGAATTCTCCAACTAAGTCCACAATTGAATCGACGGGCGTCAACGGGTTTAGGGCAACCCCAGCCTGGACACCCTGCTTACGGATCACATCCAAGACCTGATGCAAGCGCGTCGTGGCCTCGATGTGAACCGCGATGCGGTCTGCGCCCGCCGCCAGAAATTCTCCAACGTAGCGCTCCGGGCGTTCAATGAGCAAGTGCAGGTCCAGAGTCAGGTCCGTCGCCTTTCGCAGATTGCGGACGACCGGCTGCCCTACGCTGATATCCTCTACAAAATGGCCATCCATCACATCGACGTGGACGATGCCCGCGCCTGCGTCTTTGATGGTGCGGAGCGCTTCGCCAAGTCGAGCGAAATCAGCCGCCAGCAGCGAGGGAGCGAGCAGAGCCATAAGGTAAAGTCCCACGGCGAAGGTGCGAGCGGAGGGACACAAAGCCCAGCCTACCACAGTTCCGGGGTAGGGGGTAGCGCCGCTCCACAACATCGAGGGACCGCGTTAAGCAGCTAAGGGCAACGGCTCGCCCTACATCGGTGGTTTAACGTCGAGCAGTTCGACCACAAACGTCAGCGTGGAGTTGGGAGGAATGACTCCCGGGTAGCCGCCGGCGCCGTATGCCAAATCGGGAGGGATAACCAGCTTGCGCTTTCCGCCCACATGCATCGAAGCAACACCCTCATCCCAACCCTTGATGACCTCGCCGCGCCCCAGGTGGAACTTGAACGGTCCTTTGCCTTCGTTGCTGTCGAAGACCTTTCCATCCGAGAAAGTTCCCTTGTAATTCACCACGACCGTGTCGCCGTCTTTCGGCTGTGCGCCTTTGCCAACCACCATGTTTCGATACTGCAATCCCGAGGGTGTGGTGGTCATTTGCGCCGCGGGCTTTGGGTGCGCCGCTCCCGCCTTTGGGGCGGCCTTCGGCGCCGTCGTCTGATCCTGCCCGGCCCATGCTCCGGCTGAGAGCAACGCCAGAAGTGTGAGGAGTATGGCAGCATTCTTCATCTTGTTTCGTCCTCCAAGCTCGAAAATCTAGTTTTCCCGCGGGCGATCCTGGCCCGCTCGAATACAGTACCAAGAGTGGGTGGGGGTTTCAACAGGCAAAACTCCACCACAGAGCGCACAGAGGCCACAGAGAATGCGCCTTGTCTTTTTCTCTGCGAGCCTCCGTGATCTCTGTGGTGAGGCTTTTTTGCGCAGCCCCTAGTTCTCGACCTGCACCAACCCGTTGCCATTCAGCTTGGCAGCTTTCGGGTCGAAGGGCACGGAGAACTGCCGCTCGATCTTCTCACGCATGCAGGGGCCGGAGTTGTAAATGCAGAAGGGGTAGACCAAGCCATTGGGGGCAGAGTAGTGAATCACGCAGCGCTTCACGCGGGCGAAATCGTAATTGTAGGAATCCATGAAATGCATGCCCGCGACCAGGAGAGTCTTATAAGTGAAGCTCCCGTCGCCCTTGCCCCGGCCGTACTCGTGGTCGGTCATGCCCTGAAGCGTTTGCAGGAAGCGCTCGAAGGTCAAACCCTGCGGCGCAAACTGCGGCCTGAAATGGCGGCGAAGCTTCTGCCAGGCGTTGATCTTGGTGAACATCTTGAACCGCGCGCCCTCAGCTTGCCGGGCGAGCAGGTCGATATCGCGAAGCATAGCGGGCATATCGAAGAAGCGAGTAATGGGGATCGCGGTTTTCGACTGCGGGTGAACGTAGAGGTAGGTGCCCATGGCGCAATGTGGGTGAGAGGTCAAATTCGGGCGATTGAAATTCTGCAAGTTTGACAGCAGCTTGGAGAAGGGCGAAATGCATGACAGCGGGAACCAATCTTCGTATTTGTCGGTCAAGCCGGTCTGGTCGGCCACGGCGTGCGCGAGGTCGGATTGCGTGAAGCGCTTGCTCTCCAGTTCCCTGCGATTGATGCGGCCCGTGAAACAAACCGGCTGGAAGCTGAAACCACTGACGCAGTCGACGTTGTCAATGGCCAGGCGAATCATGTCGCCGATCTCGTGGTCGTTGACGCCTTTCACGATGGTGGGAACGAAGATGATCTTCAGACCGGCCTTCCGGCAGTTTGCAATGCACGCCAGCTTCTTTTCGAGCAGGCGCTGGCCGCGCGTGCGGAGGTAAACTTCGTCGCTGACGCCATCAAACTGCAGGTAGAGCGTGTGAAGGCCGGCTTCCCTGCACTTCAGAGCGAATTCCGCATCGGAGAATTCAATACCGTTCGTGGCGCACTGGATGTGGGTGAAGCCCATCTCCGTGGCCATGCGCAGCACATCGTGGAAGCGAGGATAAAGCGTAGGCTCACCGCCGGAGAACTGCACCACACGGTTGGGCACGGGGCGCTGTTCGCGAAGCGTCTTCAACATCCCACGCACCTGCTCGAAGGAGGGCTCGTACAAGTATCCCACGGCGTTGGCGTTGGCAAAGCAGACGGGGCAGGTGAGGTTGCAGCGATTGGTGAGGTCCACGTTGGAGAGCACGGTGTGGGAAGTGTGCAGTGAACACAAACCGCAATCCTCCGGGCAACGGGCCGCGTCAGGGAATTGCGGGTTCTCGAGACCCCGGTTATCGCCGAATTCGAACTCCTCCATCTTGAGATACAGCCTTGCATCGGAGTAGATCAAGTCGCGAAACTCGCCATGCTCCGCGCAGCTTTTCTCCATGTAAACCGCGCCATTCTGCTCGAAGAGACGGGCATCTATCACTCTCAGACATTCCGGGCAAACGGATTGGGTGGTCTTGGGAAGGCCCTTTTGCAAGGGTTCGATGGGCGCGCCGGTAAAAGTCGCAAGGGGCTGAACGCGCTGAAATTCCTTTCGTCGCGGGGATCGTACGTCTGGACTAATAGTAACAGTCGCCATTGTGTCTCCTTTAAGGTTTATCGCAGCGCATTTGAGCAGAATCAGATACTTGGGGCGCGGGAAACTCCGGCAACCTTCATCGTCGAGCCAAGGGGCGAGAAGCACGTGCGCTCACGGAAGAAGGGCCTCCCTGCCGGAGGCCAAATTAGACCACTGCAATCAATCGGTGAGCAATACGAATAAAGCGGATGGGGAGAAAAAAGCAGCGAATGGCGAATAAAGGGGGTCGAATGGAAAAGTGTAACCAACTGATAACAAAGGAGATACTGACATTTTGTCGTATTTTTCCCCCTCTTCCCCATTTGCTTACCTGTGATAGGCTGTCATTCCGAGCGCAGCGAGGAATCTCGCTTAGATGTCAGTTCGGTCATCCGACCCACCGCAGAGCGAGATTCCTCGCTTCGCTCGGAGTGACAGTTCATGGTTTCCGGTTGGCTCCGGCGAGGCAGACAAGAAGGTCAGCGGTGTACCTCGTTACTTTCGGAAAAGGTTCTCGAAGGCTTGGCGCGCGTCCAGAGGCTTAGAGGTGGAGGTTTCACGTTCGACTGTCGTTCGCAGGGAATAAAAGCTGCACTGGTTCCGAATGTCTTTTCTTGGGATGCGGGTCGTAATCGGCTGGGTACATTCGAAGCGGGCGCCCGTGTCGAAGAACGCGCACTGCTTGCAACTGTGCAGTTCAAAGCCGCACTTTGGACAGCGTCCTTGAAGGTCAATCCCGACCGGCAGGACCAGGGCGCAGGAAGCACACCGCGACACTTCGCGCTTTCCCGGCATGTTGGGAGTCTTCGGCCCGATCTGTTCCCGCTTGTGGACCGGCTTCTTCTCGGGCCTCTCACGGTCGCGGTCAGAGTCCATGTATCCCCGCTGTCTATACTTGGGCGACATCGATACTCCTTTCGGCGGAAGGAAACTCGCTCGGCAAAGGACTTTGGGTGGGTCTATAATACGCCAAGTGTTGGCCTACAGCAAACAAGAAAGTCGAGGAGTTAAGAAGTCAAAGAGTCTAGGAGCTAAGACCTAGGAAAACCCAACCGCCGAACATTCGGCTCCTGAACTTCTCGACTCCTCAACCTACATCACATACCCGCGCAGTCGCAGCCAATCCGCCAGCCGTTGCGGCCAGGAAGACAAGATAGGGTCTTTCTGCGCCAAGCCCACGCCATGCCGACCGTGCTGATAAATGTGCAGTTCCGCCGGCACGCCGGCTTTTCGCAAGGCCATATAAAAAGCCACGCTGTTTTCAGCAGGCACCCCCTCGTCGTCGTTGGTGTGGAAGAGAAAAGTGGGCGGTGTCTGAGCGGTCACCTGCTTTTCGTTCGAGAGATAGTCGGCCAGTTTAGGATCAGGGTTGCCGCCCAACAGGTTCTTGCAGGAGCCCTGGTGCATAAATGACTCGCTGCAAGTAATCACCGGATAAGCCAGGATGGCAAAATCCGGCCGCGAACTGACCCGATCGACGGGATCCGCGGCAGAAGGATTCCCTGCGTCGAAGTGCGTGGCGGCGGTGGACGCCAGGTGGCCGCCCGCTGAAAAACCCCAAATGCCGATCCGGTCAGAGGCGACTCCCCACTCTTGCGCGTGCCCGCGAACGTAGCGCAAGGCGCGCTGCGCGTCGTTGATCATGGCGGGGTGATGGTAACGCGGCGCAAGCCGGTATTTCAGAATGTAAGCGTTGACCCCCAGGGCATTCAGCCACTCGGCGATTTGGCGGCCTTCGTGATCCATAGCCAGCACGGCGTAACCACCGCCCGGGCAGACAACAACGGCGCTGCGAGCAGCCTGGCCTTTGGGTAACGAGTAGAGCGTCAGCGAGGGCCGATCCGCGTCGTCGGTGCCCACTGCGCCCGGCGCCCCTTCCGGCCAGAGGAGCACTACCTGGTGCTCGGGGGCCGATAACGCTGCTGGTACCGAAAAAGCGCAGAACAAGCCAACGGCCACGAATGCGTACAATAAGTTGAGTACTTTTCCCCTCATCTTTACCTCCCGGATAGGCGCCCGCGTCCCTCGACCCGCAGGCGCCCGGTAACCGTGCGCAGCTTAAGGGTGGATTTCTTCGCGGCGCGCGAAAAAAGCAGATCCTTCGCTTCGCTCAGAGCGTGTGACTTTTTTGAATTTAACTGAAAAGTGCCACTGATAACAAAAGAGTTAAGTGCCCTTAAACGGCCAAAAAACCAAAAAAGTCACAAGCTCTCAGGATGACATGTCATTCTGAGCCCGTTCGCTTCGCTCAGGGTAAACTGCGCGAAGAATCTGCATTTGCTTGTGGCCTTGCCCCGCTGTGATCCCAAGCAGAGTGCCAAGCGAGATTCTCCCGCCGTTGGAACAAGTAACCACGTTGGCAACTGGCGTGCAGTTAAAGCTCGGCGCTACTCGCGGGCCGTGGGGCTCCGCACAGCGGACGAAATGTCCACACCACCCAATCGTTGGTTCGACAATTTTCGTGAGGCTGTTATCGTCTCGGCCTTGTCAGCGCAAAAGGAAAAAACGTGTTTGCCATTTCTAGACGCAGTCTACTGTCCAACGGACCTTCACTAGTTCTAGCCATCTTAATGCTCGGCGGCCCGCCGGTTGTTGTATGTGCGCCGGGCCAGACGCAAGCTAAGTCGCAACCTGCGAACCCTAATTCAAGTTTGCCGCCAACGCCCGCTGCTGGTGCGAAGAAGAATATACCTCAGAAATCCAAAGAAAAGGAAAAGTTCCCGCCGCCGGGCCCGCTTGCAGGAGCGACGAAGACCGAACTCCACACCGTGGCCCCAAGGGAGAGCCTTCCTTCCCTGGCTCTCCATTATTTGCCGCAAACCTGTTATCTGACCAGGGCCGAACTCGAGGCTGCCATCCAGCAGGCGAATGCCGGCAAGATCGGAAAGTATCTCAAGCCCGGCACCCAATTGACGATTCCGGGCATTTTCGCCGAACCTCTCGTAGAGCATTCGGTTCCCGTTCCCAAGGATTTCGAGACTCGCGGGATCTACCTCACCGGCTACATGGCCGGAAGTGACAAGGGCCTGGATTTGATTCGCCGCTGGCGGGAAGCCGGAGGGAATACCATCGTTTTCGATGTCAAGGATTTCGACGGCCTGGTGAACGTACCGTTCGAGCATCCCCTTGCGCCGCAGGGGAAGCATGTGCCCATCCGCAATCTTCCCAAATTGATCCGCTACGTCCACTCGCGGGGCCTCCATGCGATCATACGCATTGCGATCTTCCGTGACGAATGCCTTGTGCAAAGCCACAACGAGCTGGCGGTGCAGTCTCGACGCACCGGCCACGCGTGGAAAGAAAATGGGAAGCTCGTGTGGACCGACCCCTCGGAACCGAAGGTTCAGGACTACAACCTCGCACTGGCCCGAATGGCCGCGAATTCCGGCGCTGACGAAATCCAGTTCGATTACGTACGCTTTCCCGCGGAAGGCGACCAGAAGGATGCGCGATTCGCCTACCAGGCTGCGCACCCGGATTGGGCGCGGACCGACGTGATCCGCAAGTTCGTCGCGCGCGCCTACAGCGAACTCCATCCCCTGGGAGTCTTATTTTCGCTGGATGTCTTTGGAGTGATGGCCTGGCAGCGCACGATTGACCTGGAGCACACCGGCCAGGACATTCCCGGCATGGCGCGCTCTTGCGACGTGCTCTCGCCCATGATCTATCCCTCGCACTTCTTCGGCATGGAGGGTTACGCGCACCCGGGCGACGCTCCCGAGCACTTTATCAGTGCAGCGATGCAGCGCTTCACAGCGGTCACGACGGATTCCAAAGTGGTCTTGCGGCCCTGGCTTCAAGCCTTCGCCTGGCACACCAAAACCTATTCCGAAGCTTATCTTCGAACCCAGGTCAGCGTTGCAAAAGGACAGGGGGGAATAGGATTCCTCTTTTGGAATGCGCGCAACGATTATTCGAAGCTGTTCCCCGCCATGGCTGAAATGCGCGCATCGCCCGGACGCTTCTTCCGGGGCGACGAGGTTCATGCGCCGCCCGCCAAGGTGGCTGCAAGCCTCGCGCAGTGAGAAGACTCAGTGCAGCCCTTCTCTCCTGGGTCATCCGTTCATCCCAGGGCTTGGCAAGTGTGAGGAAATTCCGAAGGTGTCATCCTGAGAGCGTGTGGCTTTTTCGGCGACAAGGAATAGTGAGGCTACTGAGCAATTCGGAAACCTGTCATCCTGAGCGCCAGCGAAAAATCTGCATTTGCCTTCGGGATCAGTGCTTTCGAACCAATACAGATCGTTCGCTGGCACTCAGGATGACAGGCGCCTGATTTTTCCACACCTTTTTTGCGCCCTGTGGTGCTATCTTTCGCGCCTGACGGGGCTCTGGGAACACCGCAAAGGTTTGTGACCCTTGAACGCAGCTTTGGCCGAGGGTATATTGCTAGTCGGACCGAAGTGCAGGTGGGGTTCGTCCGTGCGGGGCCAGTCGCCTGATAGAGAGTGTGCGCGCGAGTCTTCTTCGTCGTCTGGCAGGCAGGGCCTTCGCGCCGGCAATCAGGAAGGAGCGGACCGTGATGAGATCTCTGAACCTTCGAAGATTTGTCGCCGCATCAGCGGGGCTGTCCGTTCTCGGCTTTATTCTATTCGCCGGTACCGGAAGCCGCAGCGTCGGGGTCGCGCACGCCGACCCTGTGGTGGGCGACCCGCCGGATAAACCGGCGGCGACTTCTCCCATTCCTGCTGCCGCCCTGATCAATCCGCAGGACCTCGCCAAAGTTCTCTCTTCACTCCCGAGCGAAAGGCCCGTCCTCATTTATGTCGGCTTTCGCCTTCCCTATACGCAAGCCCACATCCCGGATTCTGAAAACCTTGGTCCGGCCGCTGACCAGGCGGCGTTGCAACAGCTCGTCAAGCGGATGAACGGGGTCGCCCGAGACAGATTCATCGTTGTTTACTGCGGATGCTGCCCCTGGAGCCACTGCCCGAATGTCCGGCCGGCCTACGAAGCCTTGCACAACCAGGGATTCAAGAAGCTGAAGGTGCTTTACATCGCCGGTAATTTGGGGACGGACTGGGTGGACAAAGGTTATCCCTTTGCAAAGGGTGAATGAGGAAACCACGTTGATGATGGCAACCATCGCGGCGCCCTTCTGCGCCGCTTTCCTTTCTGATGGCCTCGCGCGGGCGATCTTCATCGCAATCAGCCTGGCCAGCCTCTGGCTATTCTTGAAGATCGTTAAACGCCGGCTGTTTTCGGTGCTCGCTGCGCCCGGAGATCTTCCTCACGATCATATTCCTAAGCGCCTTTGGCGCGTTTTCATAGAAGTAATCCTTCAATACCGAGTGTTGCGTGACCGGCCCGTTGCGGGCATACTCCATGCCTTTGTTCTGTGGGGATTTCTTGCCTTTGCCTGGGTCAGCGCGCAACACATGCTGCTGGGCCTGCGCGGTGTGTCAAAAGCCACCGAGGCACGAAGCTGGTACAACGCGTTTGTTGCAGTTTGGGCGGTGGCAGTTCTGGTGGCCATGATCGGCTTGTCGTTTCGGCGATTTGTGTTGCGGCCCAAACCGCTCGGAAAGCTGTCCGCTACCTCCGGGATTGTTGCGTTCCTCATCTCCGCGCTCATGCTGACGTATCTGCTGGGTTGGGGAGTGTTTCCCGTCGGAACCATGGCTTGGAAAGTGAACTGGTGGGCGCATACGATAACGTTTTTTGCGCTGCTCGACGTGATTCCTGTTTCGAAACATCTGCACCTGGTGCTCGCACCGTTCACGATCTTCCTGGGCTCCGAGACCACGAGCACCATGCGAGCCTTGCGGCCGGAGGGCGAAGACCTGGGAATGATCCGCTTCCCTGACCTGGGGCGCAAGGACGTTCTGGACGTTAACGCTTGCGTCGAATGCGGCCGCTGCACGCAATTCTGCCCCGCCAATCTCGCCGGTGGATCGCTGAGTCCGAAGGAAGTTATCCTCGATCTGCAAAAAGGCCTGCTCAGCGGCGGCGATTTGGTGGCAGGAACTGCGGAGGAAAAAGAGCAGGGGAAAGTCTACGTTTCGGAGCAGGACCTCTTCCAGTGTCTCTCCTGCGGCGCCTGCGAGTACGTCTGTCCGGTGGGCATCGAACATGTAGGAAGGAAAATTCTGGATTTGCGGCGCGGGCTGGTCAGCGAGGGACGCATCAGCAGCGAGAAGGTGGCCGAGCTGTTCACCACCATGGAACGCGCTCCCCACAATCCCTGGGGCATCGCGCAAGAGATGCGGCAGAACCTTTTAGCCTCGAAGCAGTTCCCCATTTTCGACGGCAGCCAGGAATGGCTTTTCTGGCTGGGCTGCGGATTGAGCTTCGATCAGCACGGCCAGGCAGTTGCCACGGCCATGAAACAGATTCTCGATGCCGCCTCCGTCTCCTGGGGCGTGTTGGCGCGGGAAACCTGCTGCGGTGAGCCGGCACGGCGCGCGGGCAACGAGTACCTGTTCATGCAACTTTCGGAAAAAGTCATCGAGGCGTTTGCGAACGCCCGGGTGAAGAAGGTCGTCCTATGCGATCCCCACTGCACCACGATGTTGGATAAGGATTACCGGCAAATCCCATCCTACGCGGAACTCGGCATCAAGGTCGTGCACCATACCGAATTCATCGCGGAACTGCTTCCCCGCCTCCCCATCGCGCCCGAAGCTCTGCCGGCGACCTACCATGACCCCTGCTACCTTGCCCGCGGCCGCGGGATCACGGCTGAACCGCGCAAGATCCTGCATTCCTGCGGCGTCGCGTTGGCAGAGCCTGAACACCATGGCCAAAACACCCAGTGCTGCGGCGCCGGCGGTGCGAGGCTTTTCATTACTGACGACCAACGGGAACAGACGAAACATCGGGTGAACGAACTACGGTTTGCCCAGCTCGCCTCAACCGGGGCGTCAACGCTGGCGGTGGCTTGCCCCTACTGCCCCACCATGCTTCGCGACGCCGCCAACCGCGCTCAGCGCGACGACCTCGAGATTGTCGATGTGGCGGAAATCGTGGCCAGAAGTCTCCGGCCTAAACCCACCACACGCGGGTAAGACACCTTGATATATTGCCTGCTAAGAGGCTAGAATTGACTTCACGAGAGTGACCGTTGAGCTGAAACCTGAGCACCGGAGTCGTTTATTGGCGATGGCGGCCAGAAGAGGCGATAAAGGCTTTTCTGACGTCCTCCGGGAAGCACTCGACGCGTACCTCGACGCCCAGACCGAATCGGAACATCGGCGTAGGAAGGCCCTCGCCCTTGAGGGTTCCCTGAAGGCGAAAGAAGCCAAGAAGCCTCGAGAACGGTCCGCTGCCCTACGCAAAGACTGGCGATGATCGTGGCGTTCAACAGATCAACCGCAGGCCCCTACATATAGGGGCTCGAATCCCGCCTGAGCCAACTATTTGTGGTTTTCCCTTTACTTCCCCCTTTTTTCATGATACGTATACTATGGAGCTACAGGGGATTGCTCGCTTCCGCCTTGGCAGCCCGCGCCAGAAGGTAGGCTGGGGCCGGATCGAGCGTGCTGTGCACGGGAACGCTTTGCCACATTGGGTGGCGGACTATGTTGCTGTGTCAGTGTCGGCTAGATAACGGGCCCACCACAGGGTACGGCGTCATGCTTCTGGCATCCGTTTCAACGCGCGCTTGGGTTTGCACCTCCTCGGAAGGACCAGAGGGAAGGGGTGTAGCTTGTATAAACTGAAGAAACTCGAGTTGTTGGGCTTCAAGTCGTTCGGAGAGCGGTCGAGGCTGGAATTCTCAGATGGTGTGGCCGCGATCGTTGGACCGAACGGCTGCGGCAAGTCTAATCTTTCGGATGCCGTCTCCTGGGTCCTGGGGGAGCAGAGCGCGCGAAGCCTGCGCGGCGAGCGGATGGCCGACGTGATCTTTAACGGCACCGGAACCAGGCCTCCCACGAGCATGGCGGAAGTGAGCATGACGCTCATCGACCCGGAGTACAACGAGGCCGGCTTCCCGGAGGAAGAACCGTCGCAGGCGGAAGCCCACGAACCTGTAGTTATCCCGAACGACAACGGCGAAGCTATCGCTGGAGGCAATGGCAACGGCAGCGGCAGCGGAGAAAAGCAGGCGTCCAAGCTTCGCCATCGCGCCGGCGAAATTGCGGTGACGCGCCGCTTGTTCCGCTCCGGCGAGAGCGAGTACTTGATTAACGGCCAGGTCTGCCGTCTGCGCGACATTCAGGACCTGTTCATGGGCACGGGGCTGGGCCCGGAATCCTACGCCATCATCGAGCAAGGCCGCATCGGCCAGGTTCTGAGCTCCCGGCCGTCAGACCGGCGTTTGATCCTGGAAGAGGCAGCGGGGATTTCCAAGTTCAAGACGCGCAAACGGCTGGCGGAAGCCAAGCTCGAGTCGTCGCGGCAGAACCTCTCTCGCATCGCCGACATTCTGGAGGAAGTCAGCAAGCAGGTGAACTCGCTGAAGCGCCAGGCGTCCAAGGCGCGCCGCTACAAGGAACTGCACGAAGAGTTGCGAGGCCGGCTGAAAGTGGTTCTGACTTCACGCTGGGCAGCCCTGGAGGCGGAATGCGCCCGACTGGGCGGAGAAGTGACCCAAGCACAGGAAGCGTGCCAGCTCACGGCGCAGAGGCTGGAAGCCCTCGAGCAGGAGCAGAAGGCCGCTACACACCAGCATGAGGAGTGGGAGCGCGCCCTCACGCAATTGCGCGAGCATATTTCGCAGAGCGGCCTGGAGCGCGAGCGGTTACTTTCCCGTTGCGAACAAGCGCGCCAGCAGGCGGCCAGCCTCGAGGCGCGGGCCGCGGACGCAGCGCGGGAACAGGCCGGATTCGAAGCCCAACTGAATTCACTGGAAGAGCAGACCAAAGAGAGAAGCCTCCAGCTCGAGCGGGTCCAACAGGATTGGACGGCGGCTCAAGAAGCGCTGGCCCAACTGGTCTCGCGGCAGGAATCGCTCGCGCTCCAGGTGACGGCAGCGGAGGAGGAAGTCGAATCATGCCGCCAGGCCTTGTTGGCTGCGGTGAGCCATGCGGCGGAACTGCGCAACCAGCTCGTGCAGGCCGAAGAGGCAAGCTTGGCGCTCTCGCGGCAAGCGGCGCGCACCGGATCTGAGAAGCAGCGCGCGGAGGAGGAAAACCAGCGCTGGGCGGCTGAACTGGAGGCTTCCATCGCCGCCCAACGGCAAGGCACGACGTCTCTGGCGGATCTGGCGCGAACGCTCGGTGAAACTGAGGCGGACCTCGAGGGGGCTCGGACCGAGGAGACCTCTCTGCGGTCCGGACTTGAAACGCTTCGCCGAGAGCACTCCGCCGCCGTGGCGCGCAAGCAGGCGCTGGAGGAGTCCTTGGCGCGTCACGCGTACAGTACGGAGAGCGTCCGGCGGTTGCTGTCGGGCGAAATCCCCATGAACGGGCATCGCTTCCGCCCCCTGGGCGTGCTCGCGGACTTTGTCGAGGTGGCGCCGGGCTACGAAGAAGTGGTGGAAGATTTCCTTAAGCAGGAACTCGAGTGCGTGGTTGTGGAACAACACGAACAAGCCCGTTCCGGCATCGCCTTGCTGCGCTCGGAAGGAAGAGGGCGCTCCACCTTCTTCGTTACGCAGATGCCCTCTCTGGACCAGGCAAACGGGGAGACTCACACGGAGCTCCTGGCGGAGACGGGCATCGTGGCGCCAGTGCGGGAATTGATGACTATTCAGAAGTCTCTTGGGCTCAACGGCGACCTGCCGCTGCCGGCGCTCGCCCACGCCTATCTGGTTGAGGACTCCGCCACTGCCCAGCGCCTGGCAGGGTCTTACCCTGAATACCACTTCCTGACTCGCTCGGGTGAACACTATCAGCATCGCCTGGTGTCCGGCGGCAAGGGCTCCAGCGCCGGACCATTGGCCCTGCGCCGCGACTTCCGGACACTCGAGCGACGCACGGCCGAATTGGAGGGCAAGATCCAGGCGTGCGAGGCGGACCTGGCCGATGCGGCGGGCCGCGCCGCGCAACTCGCCAAAGACCACGCGAATTTGACTGCGGCCAAGCAGGAAGCGGAGAAGAAAGCTGTGGTCGCTGATGAGAAGTTGCGCCAGACCCGCGATGCGTGCGAGAGAGCGGCCGCCCAACTCAAAGTCCTTCAGTCTGAAGCCGCCCAGCTCGCACACGACCTCGCCGCAGCCGAAGAACGTAAGGCCGGCCTGCGCTCGGAACTGGAAGCGGCAGGCCAGGAAAAGACTGCGCGCGAGGAAACCGTCACACAATCAACCGCCGCGCTTCGCGAGCTCCGCGCCGAGATGGAACAGCTTGGGCAGAAGCTCGCCGAGGCAAGTGGCTCGAGTAGCGCCCTCGAGGAACGAACCCGCGCCGCCGGCGCCGAAGTCGAGCGCCTGGTGGGCATGTGCGAGGAAGTCCGCACCCCCATGGCGCGCCTCCGGCAACAATCTGAGAGCTGGCGCGAACAACAGGAACTGCTGGCGAAGGAAGGCGAAGCCAACCTGGTTCGCTTAAGTGAACTGGAAGCCGGACTGCAAACGGTGCGGTGCGAGCTCCGCCAGTGCGAGGAAAAATCTGCGGCGGAAGAAGCGCAACGGGCGTCGCTCAGTCCGCAGGTGGACGCGGCACGAGCCGAACTTGAATCCCATCGCGCCCGGCGCTCGGAGGCGGAGGTGGCATTTGCCCGCGCTGATTCCGACCGCACTCACCAGCAGCAGCAATGTCGCGAGGAGTTGCACGCTGAACCGTCTGCCGTGATGGCCGAGTTGCCACCGGACTCCATACTGGCGGGCGAAGTTCTGCAGGCTGCGGAGGAAGAGGCGAGGCAGCTCAAGACGCGCATCGAGAACCTGGGACCGGTCAACATGATGGCCCTCGAAGAACTCCAGGAGGCCGAGGAGCGCCTCACCTTCCTTGACACCCAGCGCCAGGATCTGCTGGCTTCGATCGAGGACACCACGCAGGCCATCCGCGAAATCGACCAGGTCTCGCGCCAGCAATTCCTGGAAGCCTTCAAGGCCATCAACGGCTATTTTGCCGAAACTTTCCGCAGTCTCTTCGGGGGCGGAATCGGCGAAATGCGGCTGAACGATGAGTCCGATGCGGACAGCGGCATTGACATCGCCGCTCAACCCCCCGGCAAACGCCTTCAGAACGTGCTGTTGCTCTCAGGAGGCGAAAAGGCGCTGGCCGCCCTGGCGCTGCTGATTGCTATTTTCCGCTACACCCCAAGCCCCTTCTGCATTCTGGATGAAGTGGACGCTCCGCTCGACGAGTCGAACATCGAACGCTTCAGCCGCATGGTCGAACAGATGAGCCGCCACACCCAGTTCATCCTCATTACCCACAGCAAACGCACCATGGAAGCGGCCCGCGTCATGTATGGCGTCACCATGCAGGAACCCGGCGTGTCGAAGTTAGTTTCTGTACGTTTCGATGCGCTGCGGGCTGAGCCGGTGGCCGTGGCGTAAGAGCAGGATTCAAAGCCAGACAATCTTGAGAAGAGACTCGATCCGCTCAAAGTCCTTGTCACCTGTTACCAAAGAAGCCTTCCGGCTTTCGGCGAGCGAGGCGGCGAAGCAGGCTGCATAAGGAAGGCTGTGTATCGCTTTGAGGCTTGCAGCCAGGCGGGTAAGTTCAAAGTCAGCGTCTACGATCTCGATTGGCAATTGAGCGATCTCACGGAGTTTGCCGTTGGCCGCCCCTTCGCCGCGTGCGCGCCAGACCGAGTAGTACACCTCACCCCAATTGACGACCGACATCAGTAGCGGGCATTTCGCTTCCGCAGCTTTGCCGAGCAGATCTTCGACCGTAGCGGCGCCGCTGCGATCCTCGAAGAATGACATCAGAGCGCTCGAGTCAAGAACGTGAGTTTTCACAGGACCCGCTCTCTCTTGCGTTCCTCAATCAATTGCTCCAGCGGCGAAGGGCCGCCCTTGAGCGAGCCACGCAGCCGGCGAATGAATTCTCTTGTGACGGGCTGAACCACGATATGCCCGTTTTCCTCGAGGAACGAAACAAGCGTTCCCCTTTTAATTCCCAGGCGACGCCGCAGCGGCGCGGGAATTACCACCTGTCCTTTGACTGTTACGGTGCCGGTTTCAATTTTCATAGGACTACCATCCCTCGGATATCCTACCATAAATAGGTTTGTAAGCCAAGTCGCTTGCATCCTACCTTCTTATAAATAGCAAACCCGTTCCGGTGACCCGGTAACGCAGAGTCCCTGGTGGCGCGATTCCGCGGTTTTTCGAGCGGCATTTTCATGCGTGCATATGCGGGAAAATCAAAATCCTTAATATTAAGAGCCACGGACTCGCAACACGCGCAGGATCGCTGGCCATGGGTCGGTCAATGCAACTTGATGATGCTCAGGACATTCGAGAAGTCGTCGCTCCACACTCTTGCGCCTGGAACAGGAAAAACCGGCATCCAGCGCGCGTCCTGCGACAGTACCTGAAGATCCTCGTTTTTGCGAGCCATCACCATCCAGACGGATGCGTACTTTCCCGCCTTCCTATCATCCTCGCTCGTCGTCGTATCGACACTCAGCAGACACACCACTCCGGCGTCGTGTGCCAGGTTGCCAAGGACCTGATGAAGGTCGAGGTAGCGGTTGCTGATGTGAAACGCCAGCAAGCCGCCGGAGGCGAGTTTGCGGAGGTAAATTCGCAGGGCCTCACGCGTGACGAGGTGCATCGGGATGGAATCGCCGCTGAAGGCGTCGAGCACGATGATGCGGTAGGCGTGCTCGGGGGCTTCTTCCAACGACAAGCGCGCATCTCCCAACACCACGCGTGCCTGCGGGGCGCAGTTCGACAGGTAGCTGAAGTATCTCCTGTCGCGGGCAATTCGCTCCACCAGGGGGTCGATCTCATAGAATGTGAGTTCTCCACCGGGGGATTGGTAGGCAGCCATCGCGCCCGGCGGCGCAAGTCTAAATCGTCGCGGTTTTCGCCCGCGCCATCCTGAATCACGTCGTTTGGGGGAGGCTCGCCTGCAAGAGAAAGTGCCGTGTCAGACACGCGCCACACCAGCGCGGCACAGACCAGGACGAGCAGCACGAGCAATCGGTACCACGATGCCCACAGTCGCGTCTGCGTGCCCAGGCCGAATGCAGGCTCGAGCAGCAGCGGGTAAGCCAACAGGCCAAGCAGGCTGCCGGCGCTGCTGGCCGCGTAAAGAAAATAAGGGTCGCTTGCCGAGGGATGTCCGGAGTGCGAGAACCACTTCTGAAGGAGGGGTGTGCTGGCGGAGAGGACGAAAAAAGGCGCTCCCGCCGCGACCGCCAGCACGAGGAGCAGCCAACCCACGGGATTGTGCCGCGCTGGCGGCGCAACCGAGCACTAAAGGGCTCAAAGCAGTCACGTGAAAGAGAACTGCCTGCGTCACTCTCCCCATCAGCCAGGCCCCGGCGCTTCCCAGCGCCAATCCGACAATGACCAACCTCAGGCCAAGAGCCAGAAATTGGGTGCGAATCTGGCTCGGCTGCGCTCCTAAAGCCATGCGCACGCCGATCTCGCGGTTCCTCTGTGCCACCGCATAGCTCAGCACCCCATAAGTACCAATTCCGGTCAGTAGCAGCGCGATGGCAGCGAACATTCCGGCCAGCAGAGCCGGCGAGCGGCGGGCGACAAGACTGTCCGTGATACGCTCATTCATGGTCTGAATATCGTTAACGGCAAGCCCGGAGTCGATTTCCCGAACCACCCGTTGCAGCGCGAATCGCAGCGATTCCGTTGGAACACTGGCGCGAGCGACCAGGAAGATGTTTCTCTCGGGCCGATAAATATAGGGGTAGTAGACCGCGCCTTGCGCCGCCTCGTCGGTGAGGCCGGCTTGTTTGACGCTGTCGACCACACCGACCACCGTGAAGGCCTCGCTGTCGGGACCGGGCTGAGAACCCTCGAACAATTGCCGGCCCAGAGGGCTCGCGTAGGGCCAATAACGGCGGGCGAAATCTTCGTCGACCACGCAGACACGTTCGTGGCGCCGCGAATCGGCTGCGGTGAGGAACCGTCCGGCGAGCAGCCGAAAGCCCATGGCGTGAAAATAGTCTCCACCCACGCCGTATGAGTAATGTGCGCGCGGGGATTCACCAGGCCGGAGGACGTACCCTTTTACCGTAGCGGAGCTTTTGCCGTTGTTGCCGCTGAACGGCACGTTATTGGCGACCCCCGCAGACAGAACCCCCGGTTGACGGCCGAGCGCATCGACTAACCCCTCCGTAAATGCCAGACCAGCCCACGGCGAAGGGTACTTCTTGCCAACCATCGAAATCCGGCCGGTCAGCACGTGATCAGGCTGGAATCCCGGGTAAACCGCCATCGCCCGCTCCAGGCTGAGCCCCAGCAACCCCGCGCCCGCCAACAGAACAAATGCCAGAGCAAACTGTGCCACAACGAAACTCTGCCTTAGAGTCTGAGCTGCGCGGCCGGTCGTAGCACTGCGGGATTCCGACCGGAGGGCGCTCGCGGAGACGCGCAAATGGAACCACACTGCAGGCACGGCGAGCGCGATGCTCATGGCGAGGGCGGCAAGCACGGCGGCCACCGCCAGGCGGGCTTCGAAGGCAATGTGCGACCCCAGAGGCAAACGATCCGCTCCCAGCGCCGCCACCAGGCGGAGTCCCGCCGCTGCCACAACCAATCCCAGCAATCCCCCTGCGAGCGTGAGCAGCGTGGTCTCGACCAGCACTTCGCCGGTGAGATGTGCGCGGCTGGCGCCGAGGGCCTGCCGAACCGCATGTTCCCTGGCTCGATGGTCGGCCCGGATCAGAAGCAGGTTGGCAAGATTGACCGTGCCAATCAGTAACAGCGTCAGGACGCCGGCTTGCAGCAACAGCAAGGTGGGCCGGATCGCGGCGACGTGGTCGGCGTGCAACGGCACTACAAGCGAGCGGAACCCGGCATCCGCCATCATTTTTCCCTGCGGGTCATCCACTTCCAGGCTCGCATTCTGCGCGTCAATCTGCTGCTGGGCCTGGGCAAGAGTGGCGCCCGCCCGGAGCCGCGCGATCATCTGGATGAAATTTCCGCCGGAGTGCCGTTGCGAAGGCCCACGATCCTCAGGACGCGATGCCAACGGCAAATACAACCGTGCCTCGGAGGAGAGGAAGCGAAAACCTGGAGGCAGGACGCCGACCACGATTTTCGGCGTGTCGTCAACCCGCACAGATCGTCCAATCACATGCGGATCGGCGTTGAACTCCCGCCGCCAGTAATCGTCGCTCAGGATGACGACGTTATCGGTTTGGAACGTGGTCTCCTGTTCCGTGAACGCCCGCCCCAGGACAGGGCCGATTCCGAGGGTGGTGAAATAATCGGGGAAGACTAGGGTGATCTGCTCCCGGCTGACAGTGCCGGGCTCTCCGACCATGGCCGTGTCGAAGGCGTAAATCGAAAGTGAGCTGAACGCAGGAATACGTCCGCGGCGTTCGTAGTAATTGGTGCGCGACGAACCATCGCGCTCGACTCGCGCTCGCGGGTAGGTATTGAATAGCGTAACCAGCCGTTGGGCCTCAGGAGATGGCAGAGGACGGAGGAGGATCGAGTCGATCACGGCCAGGATCGTCAGGTTGGCCCCCAGACAAAGAGCCACGGTCAGAAGAGCCGTCGCTGCAAATGCCGGCGTCTTCCTCAGCAAGCGGGCGGTATAGCGAATCTGCCTGCCAAGCTCAGCCGGCAAGAGGAGGCCGTGCGCTCCGCGGCACTCTTCCTTGACCGCTTCGATGGCGCCGAATTCCATCCGCGCTCGCCGCCGCGCCTCCTCCGGGGTTACTCCGGAGCGAAGAAGATCCTCCGCGTATTGCTGCATGTGAAAGCGCAACTCCTCCGTCATTCCGGCTTCGAAATCTCGTCGTGACCTGAGCGCATGATAGAGCGACCGCAAGCGGGCCAGCATCTCACACCTCCTCCGGTTTCGTATTCAAGGCGGCGGCAATCGCGGACGCCAGGCGGTTCCAACCCGCCGTCTCCTCACGCAGGCGCGCCCGCCCCGCGGCGGTTAACGTGTAGTATTTCGCCCGGCGGTTGTTGTCGCTCTGGCCCCATTCCGCCGCGATCAGCCCCTGATGTTCCAGCCGGTAGAGCGCCGGATATAAGGATCCTTGCGGAATCTTCAGAGCGTCGCGCGAAATCTGCTGAATGCGCAGCAACACGCCATATCCGTGCAGCGGCCTTAACGACACGGCTTTGAGAATCAGCAGGTCAAGCGTTCCGGGGAGTAACTCAGCGGTTTTGCCCATCGTCTTCGGCTCCTAGTCTGTCTAGGAGAATACCAGAACTCTCCTGGGTTGACTAGTGGAAGCCGAAGTGCCGGTGGCGCGGAAGCATCCTCGAGAGCCTATAACACTGGGCTTAGCGGAGGGGCGACCTGTTCGCAACGGGAACCTGCCTCAGCCGCTCTCGAGTAGCCTGTCATTCCGAGCGAAGCGAGGAATCTCGCTCTGTCCCCCGTCCGCATGAAGCAGAGCAAGATTGCTCGCTTCGCTCAGAATGACACCCTCGGCGCGGCGTAGTGCGCCTATTTGAGCAACACGGCACTTGTTGCCGCGATAGTGACTCCTGACTCCTGGTTTATGCTTTCTGCTTTCTTTTGCTTGTGCTCGCTTGAAACTGCCACCCAACATCCAGTGGTGGCTTTTGAAATGGCTTTGTTTTCATCGCGTTCCTTTTTTTCATTGACAACTTCTGCCAATGTTTTAGAATGACGAATGCTCTGAGCCACCAACATGAAAATAAGTCATCAATCTGATCTCACCATGACCAGATTTCCCGGAGCGGCGCTTTTCTCCCGAGGCAAAGTCCGAGATGTCTACGAGGCCGGGACAGACCGGCTCCTGATCGTCGCCACGGACCGCCTTTCAGCGTTTGACGTCGTCATGGGCGAGGGTATTCCGAGCAAAGGCTGGGTTCTGACGCAGCTTTCGTGCTTCTGGTTCGAGATGTTCGGGAAGACTTTTCCCAATCACTTTCTAAGTCCGAAGCTGGGCGACTACCCGGCGGAGTTCCAACCATTCGCCGATCAATTGGAAGGCCGCTCGATGCTGGTGCGTAAGGCCGATGCTTTCCCCATCGAATGCGTGGTGCGAGGATACCTGGCAGGCTCGGGACTCAAGGAATATCGCGCTACGGGAAGAGTTTGCGGAATCCAATTGCCTGCGGGCCTGAGTGAAGGTTCTAAGTTCGATCAGCCGATCTTTACGCCGGCCACCAAAGCCACAACCGGCCACGACGAAAACATCACGTGGGACGAAGCCGCTTCGACAGTAGGCCACGAAACCGCCCAAAAGCTTCGCGACCTGAGCCTCGAGCTTTATTCCCAGGCGCGAGACTTCGCCGCGAAACGCGGCATCATCATCGCCGACACCAAGTTTGAGTGGGGCCGGAGCGGGAATGAGATCATCCTCATCGACGAGGTCCTTACCCCGGACTCGTCT
Source organism: uncultured Acidobacteriota bacterium (assembly GCA_963722675.1). GTDB lineage: Bacteria > Acidobacteriota > Terriglobia > UBA7540 > UBA7540 > CAVROP01. The sequence goes on along the minus strand of CAVROP010000123.1, from coordinate 9,265 downwards.
CGTTTCTGGCCCCAGCAAGGTTATCAGCCCGGCCGGCCACAACCTTCGTTCGACAAGCAGTTCGTTCGCGATTACCTCGAATCGCTGCACTGGAATAAACAGCCTCCCCCACCTTCCCTTCCGCCTGAGGTGGTGGAAAAGACGAGTGAGAAGTACCGGCAGGCGTACAGTCTTCTAACTGGAAGGGACTCCTAACTGAAACCATCCCGCCGCGCGGGATTGCGCTGAAGCTCATGGGTGCTTGGAACTGGCTCGACTGGACATTTGCCGCCATCGTTGCGGGCTCGGTCTTTTTTGCGATCATGAAAGGTTTCGTCCGGGAGTTGGTCTCCCTGGCGTCCCTGGTGGCCGCGCTCGTGGTAGCTGCGGCGGCATACCCGAGAGCGGCCCTCTGGTTTGAAGATCTGACCAAGTCGCACGATGTCGCCCTGGGGCTGGGTTTCCTGAGCCTGTTCGTCGCAGTCCTGATCCTGGGCGCGTTCGTATCGCTGCTGGCCCGGAAGTTGATTAAGACGGCCGGCGTTGAATGGTTCGACCGTTTCTTAGGCGGGGTTTTCGGCCTGGTTCGTGGAGTGCTTGTCGATTGCGTGCTCCTCCTGGTCCTGGTGGCTTTCGCCATAAAGCCGGCAGCGGTGCAGCAATCGTCCCTGGCTCCTTACGTCACCACGGGAGCACATATTATTTCCCTGGCCATGCCCACCAATCTCAAAGCCCAATTTCGCCTGGGCTTTGAGAGGTTCAGGAAAGCACTGAGCCAGAACGACAAGAAAGCAAGTAAGAATTAGACAGACTGAGCAAATACTTTCGCACTGGAGCGCTGTCGTGAAAGACCAGCTAGAAGCCCTCATCAACCGCATGATTGATAACGGAATTCAGTTCCCCGAGGCCATCAGCGAATTCGAGAGGCGTTTTATCCAACGCTTGCTTGAAAAATACAACGGGAACATGTCAAAGACCGCCGAGGCCCTGGGAATTCATCGCAACACTCTGAGCCGAAAGAGACAAGAGCTCGGGCTCGATCACCACGCCAAACGGCGGAAGCGCCCCAGTCGTTAAATCATAACATATTATCCGAATCGGAAATGCCTGACTATAGGCGGCACCAAGTGTATAACCGTGCCCGGCGCCGACCCTCAATCCTCCGGAGTCTGCTATAATCGCGATTCAGGCTCAAGTGTGCGGTCCTGATTTCACTTGCAGCTTTCGAGGGAGGGCGTACTTGTATCTGGAAATCCAGCGAAGGATTCAGCAGAGGTTTGTGGCACTGGTTCGCGAGGTCTATGGATTGGAATTGGAATCCCCCGCGCTGGATTCCCCGCCCTCGCTCGAGATGGGCGATCTCTCCCTGGCCGCCAGCTTCGAACTGGCGAAGAAGCTGCGGCAACCGCCGAGAAAAATCGCCCAGGCCCTCGCGGAACGCTTTCTGCCTGTGAAAGGGGTCGAGCGAGTCAGTGCTGCCGGCGCCGGTTTTCTAAACTTTCATTTCAACCGCGCCCAAGCCGCTGCGGCGTTGTTTGTCCGGCGCGTTTCAGGGAAGGCTTCCCTGCCGTCCTACGCAGGCAAAGTCCTAGTCGAGCACACGAGCATCAACCCCAACAAAGCGGCCCACATCGGGCATTTGCGAAACTCCATCCTGGGCGACACTTTCGTTCGCCTGCTCAAGTTTCGTGGCAACCAAGTGGAAGTGCAGAACTACATCGACAACACGGGTGTGCAAGTCGCGGATGTAGTGGTGGGATTCATTCACCTCGAAAAGAAAGGGCTCGAGGACGTGGAATGGTTGCTCCGGGATCCCGAGCAGCGGTTCGACTATTTCTGTTGGGATCTCTACGCAAAAGTCTTTCAGTATTACCAGACGAATCCCGAAGCTCTCAACCTCCGATCACAAGCCCTGAAGGAGATCGAAGAAGGCCACGGGGAACCGGCCCGCATGGCCGACCTTGTCTCCACTGCCATCGTGCGGCAACACCTGGAGACCATGCTGCGCATCAACGTGCAATACGATCTCCTCGTCCAGGAAAGCGAGATTTTGCGTCTCGACTTTTGGAAATCCGCCTTCGAGCTTTTGAAGAAGAACGGGGCCATTCGCTTAGAGGAGACCGGCAAGAACGCCGGCTGCTGGGTCATGAGCCTGGCGGAATCCGCGGCCAACGAGTCCGAGGGTGAAACAGGCGAGGAAGACGTCAAAATCATCGTTCGTTCCAACGGCACGGTCACCTACGTAGGCAAAGACATCGCTTATCACCTGTGGAAGTTTGCCCTGTTGGGAAAAGACTTCGGTTACACCCTCTTTCATCGCTACCCGGACGGCCACCCGGTCTGGCGAACCGCCTTGCAGGGCGAACTTGACGTCCCCTCCCACGGTCACGCTTCGAGCGCCTACGCGGTGATTGATACTCGCCAGTCCTATCTCCAACACCTTGTGAAAGCCGCGCTCCACGCCCTGGGCTATCACGAGCAGGCCAATAACTTGCACCACTTTGCTTACGAAGTCGTGGGACTCTCCCCGGGCTGCGCCGAGGAATTGGGAGTGGAGTTGAGCGCGGAGGACCGGCAACGGCCCTACGTGGAGGTCTCGGGCCGCAAAGGCTTGGGAGTGAAGGCGGACGACTTAATCGACACGCTGATCGCCAAGGCGCTCGAGGAAGTCCGCTCTCGCCAGATGACCCCGAACCCTGAGGAGCAGCAAACCTACGCCCGCATGATCGCGGTGGCCGCTTTGCGCTATTTCCTACTCAAGTTCTCGCGGCGCATTATCATCGCTTTCGATTTCAAGGAAGCTCTCGCTTTCGAAGGCGAGACGGGGCCCTATCTGCAATACAGCGTTGTGCGCGCCAGGAACATCTTCAACAAGTTCCAGGAAACACACCCGGACTTCCAACCCCAAAACCTCGACCAGGCAGTCGGAGCGGAGGTGCTCGAGAGATTTTTCGCCGGCGAGGATGGACTTGCCTTTTGGGAATTGACCCTGCTCAATGCGCAACTCGAGATGACGGTCGAACAGGCCGTGGCCAGCCAGGAACCCGCCGCAGTTGCCAAATACGCATTCCGTCTCGCGCAAGCTTTCAACAATTTCTATCACCGATTCCACATTCTCAGCGAACCCGATGCCGACCGGCAGCAGTTCCTCTTGTACCTGGTCCAGCTTTTGAATCAAACCCTCACTTCAGCCTTGGATTTGATGGGGATTGAGGTGCCGGAACGGATGTAGGGCGCGGCGCGGGTTGACTCGTGAGTTGTTCGTTCGCGTATCACTTCGCGCCGTGCGCGACCCGATCCACGGCGGCGGAAAGGCGGTCCCAATGCGCGATCTCTTGGCTGAGTCGTGCACGGCCGGCGCGCGTCAAGGTGTAACGCTTGCCCATTCGGCCCGTCGCGGTGCGGACACGATGAGCTGAGATGAGGCCCCTGCTTTTCAGCCGGAGCAGAGCCGGGTACAGGGTGCCCGCCGGCACTTGCAACACGTTCTTCGAAAGTTCGTGGATGCGCTTGCGGATGCCCCAGCCATGCAATGGCTTCTCCGCGAGGATCTGAAAGATCAGCATGTTGAGGGTGCCTTGCACGATGTCGATGGCTTTGCCCCTCATACCTTGTTCGACCTTCAATCCCTTCGGGTGCACGATCGCATCCACGGCGTCCGAGAGGCGGTCCCAACGGGCGAGTTCCTTCCGCAGTTGCGCGCGGCCAGCGTTCGTTAACGTATAAAGCCTCTTCATCCGGTTTCCGGATTTGACCAAGTGAGGCCAGATCAGTCCCAGTGCATGGAGTCGAACCAGCGCAGGGTGCAACGAGCCCTCCCTCACTCGTATCACTTGGTGGGAGAGTTCGTGGATGCGCTTGGCAGCGCCCCAGCCTTCAATGGGCTCCATCCCTATGGTCTTCAGGAGCAGCAATTCGATCGTTCCGTGCACGATGTCAGTGGCTTTCCCCATACTGTGACGCCCTGCAATACTCTCCTCGCTCGTCAGCCATCAACGGGTGAAGCGAGGCGCGGCTCTCCCTGCCCTGACACCTGATACCTGCTCACCGGTGTCGCCTCCGATGGTCGCGGATGTCTTGCTGGGCTTCCCGTTCGATGGTCCGGCGGCGAGAAGTCTCCCGGTGGTCGAAGACATTCTTGCCTTTGGCCAGGGCAATTTCGCACTTGATCAGGTTGTTCTTCAGATAAACGCGGGTGGGGACGAGCGTGAAACCCCTCTCTTGCGTGCGCCCCGTCAGCTTGTCGATTTCTCGCCGGTGCAAAAGCAGGCGCCGGTCCCGCAGCGGGTCATGGTTAAACCGGCTGCCAGCAGCGTAGGGGCTGATATGGCAATCGATCAACCACACTTCGTGATTCTTAACGACGGCATAGCTGTCCTTCAGATTGACCTTGCCCTCGCGAATTGATTTCACTTCCGTCCCCGTCAGCTCAACGCCGCTCTCGAACCTTTCGAGCAAGTGATAGAGATGTTGCGCCTGACGGTTAACCGCGAAGTTTCTTGGGGCAGGGTCCGCTGCTTTGCCCACCGCACCCTCCTGTATATTTGCCGACGCCTTCCGGAGCCAAAATCTTAGCACATGGAAAGCGGTCGCGCACGCTTCGCCCACCGCCCCACCCCTGTGCATGCGACGGGAAACTCGGTGGACAGATGTCTACTCAATCCTGCTATAATCGTTGTCCTTGAGGCGCAACTATTGTCGTGCCTTGCTAGGATTTCGGGTTGTAGGCTGGGTGGCGGCTTTTCCACGCGCACTGAGCGTCCAAAATGGATCGCGCTACCCGATCGAGATTGCTTCCCGATTGGCTGTAATTGGGCTGGAGTGGCGGAATTGGCAGACGCAGCAGACTCAAAATCTGCCGCCGGTCACCCGGCATGGGGGTTCAACTCCCCCCTCCAGCACCAATCCAACCCTTGTAGAATCAATTGGATACAAACCGCCTTTTTCTCGTGTGCCCTAGGTGTGCCCGCCGGCCAATGCTTGTGTCCCACGTCCTGCGCACATCGGCTTCCAGCTGCTCCTGTCTCGAGCGAACCCACGGGGCATAATGCTTCTCGGTAATTCGAACACTTTTGTGGCCGAGTAACACTGACACGCGATCTATCGGCACACCGGCAAGCAACAGCTCGACCGCAAACGTGTCTCGAAATCGGTGTGCGTGGCCCTTCGGCACTTCCGCCAGGGCGAACAGCCGGTGCATCGGCCGCCACCAAATGCTGCCAGCTAAACTTTTGGTTGCGGACTTCCCTGTCCAGAAATAATACGGTCCATCGACCGGAATTGCGGCAAGCGCGGCGATTACGATGGGGGGAAGTGGGCAATTGACTGGCGTCCCGGTTTTTGCCGTATACAGCAGGAGATTGTCTCCTGTGATGCGATCGCGGGAGAGCTTAGTGGCATCCGTGAAGCGAAGCCCGCTATAACGCAAAAGCAGGACGAGTGCACGCAGTCGGATAGCGTTACGTTTGTCCGGATATTCGTTGCACGCATTCAATATCCGGCCCATCTCGTCTTTGCTAAACGGCAGCGTAGGAGATTCCGTGATCACCGGCGGTTTGAGTTTCGCAGCCGGGTTCGAGTCCATCCAGTTACTCTCGTACGCAAACCGAAAGAAAGCTCGCAGATGCTCGAGTTTCTTCTTCGCAGCCAAGTTCTTATTAGGCCATGTGGCCCGAAACTTCCGCGTCCAATCTAGAGTGAAGTCCGAGATGAAGATCAAACCATACTCGTCTGCGAATGCTTTGAGTTGGCGGAAAAGAAGATCATATTTGTACAGCGTGGCCTCGCGGAGATTTCGAGCTTTGGCGTCTTCGATGAACTTTTCCGTTGCTTCCTCAATAGTCGTTGTCTTGCCCCCGCTAATAAACCCCTGAGCTTCCCATTCCCGGGCCTTTCGCTGGGCGACCTGCCAGTTCCGCGTGCCAACGGGACGGCGTATACGTGGGCCATCGGTACGCCAGTCCATCCAAATTGGGCACTGGCACTTGAGGTACTCGCGCCCCCTCTTTCGGTGCGGACAATCTTTAAGGTGGCGTCGCCAAAGAATCAGCATTCGCGACTCCTACGGTTGCTTTGCGTTTCATGTGAGCTTTCTTGACAAGGTTGTGAAGTCGCTCAGATGTGACCACGACCACCAGCCTTTCCCCCTTCCCTAACGTCTGCCCCCCGACGCCGTCCGGCTTTGCCGGGATACGTAGGGCCGTGCGTTTTGCAGATCGCTCGTATTACTCAGCCTCCGATGCACCCGCTCCAAAACAGACTCTGGTATGCGGAGCGTCACATACCTATTCCCGATAACCAAAACGCCCCGTTCTCGGCGAAAAAGGCGTCTTACAGAATCCGGACTTAAGCTCCAAAGCTTTGCTATTTCGTTGACGCTGTAGTGCCGCTCACCCTGCGGCATCAGAGACAATACCGAGGGCTGCAGACTCGTCTGCCTCTCCCGCATTTCGGTTTGCCGTTCTTCGAGTGTGCTCAAATTACCCATTTTCACCTTTCACCCCATCCGCAAAATACGCGTCGTTTGTTAAACCTTCGACAGCTATAGAATTACTGTTGCCTCTCGGCTGTGGTCCGCACCAGGCGCGCCTTGGCTCTCCAACGAGATATTTGGAAAGACGTTGCAGATCCGGCAGGTGCTCTTAGGATTTGGGAGGGCCAATGCAGCGCCGACCGAAGTGTTTTGCGTCGAATCCCTTATCATGTAAATAGAACAGACTGTATTTCCTGTCAAACGAAGTGGATCTGAGAAGCTTCCGGGGGGATCACTTGTTTTGCAAACACTCAAACTTCGTGAAATTTGAACGGATTGCAAGAGCGGGCATAAGCACCTAAGCCCGGATCCTGTACGGTTCTCACAAATGCCGACCCGCGAAAAAAAGTTGGCAGGCGATTTGATCCATGACGCGGGGCGCAAAAAAGGGGAGTCAATGGGTGGGAAATAGTGCGGCCGCGCTGCTCGATCCCACGTGGCCTTACTCAAGGCTAATGCGGAGCGTCTCGCCGAAAGGCGCCATTCTGTGCGAATCGGTCACCCAAACGACGGGATACTCCGGGGCCTCCGGATAGGAATGGCAGCACAAGTCGGTGAGATAGATAAAGCAGACCGGCGCAATATTGTTTTCGGACACCCACTTGAATGCCGGGCAAAAGTCAGTCCCCCCACCGCCTCTAGGCTCAAGTCGCACTGGCTCTGAGGGGCCAAACTGTTGAGCGCATTGAACCGCTGCGTCGCAGTACACCACGTGGATGACTTCCGGCAGCGCCTCCTCGGAAATCGCCGAGATCTCACCTGCAAATTGTTCCAGCTCGAGTTTTCCTATCGAGCCGGAGGTGTCTACGGCAATCACGATCTCGCCCAACCCTCTGCGCTCGACCGAGGGCAAGTACAGGCCCGATGCGATGTACCTCCGATTGGGTGGCGTCCAGCGATAATCACAGGGCGTAGTAGAGGCCACAAAATCACGCAGGATCGATCGCCAATCCTGCTGGGATTGGCGACTGTCGCTAAGGGGCCTTTCGATCCCGGCGGGTTCGTGTCCCCACGCCTTGGCGGACCGCAACGCCTGTTCGGCGGCGATGCCCCACTCATGCTGCTGGCGACGCTTCTCGGCCGGCGAAGCTGTTTGCCCGTGCTCGTCCGTCGCATCCCAGACCTCGCCGAAGCCTCCGGGCCGCACCGAAGCTGACCCTGCAGCTTCACCTGTCGTCCCTCCGCGCTGGTCTGGAACTGGCTGCGGAGAGGCGTCTGGCTTCGGATTGGAGGGCGCAGCGGTCTCCCCTTCGGACCGGTATTCCCCCGCCTCTGCTGTTGCTTTGGCTTTGTTGCGCCGTCTTCCTCGCTTCTCCTCCGCAGCAATCGGGTGTAGATCTCTTCCGCGCTCAGGTTGTTGAACGCAGGATCGATGAGCGCGCCAGCCGGAAGGACGAAACCGTTTCCGATCAGAATAGGGTTGATGGCGAAGTCCGCTGCTACATTCCAAAGCTCCGGATCACGCTGGCCGCGGCGACACTGGTGCGCCAGTGCGCAGTGGAGGACTTCATGGGCGAGTGTTCCCTCGAGTTCCGCTGGGTTGAGTTCATTCACGAAGGCGGGGTTGTAGACAATCTGCGAGCCGTCAGTGGCCATTGTTCGCAAACTTCCGGGTAACAGTTTCAACCTCAAGCTGAGCGTGCCGAAAAATGGCTGCCCAAGCAAGAGCTGAACCCGCGCCCGGGTCAGTTTTTGTGCCGTGGTCGTGTGAGAATGAGATTTGAAGCATATTTTGGCAGTAGTGGAAGCATAAAGTGGCAGTGAGTTTTCTGGGTTCCTCATGTTTCAAAGTGGCGTGAGCGTCATGATTGTATGTTGCTTTATTCCTGTGGGCCTGGACGGACCTTCGATTTTCGTCGGACACTTTGCGGCGGGATCAGTAGAGGTCGGATAACCTTAGTTCTTGCCGGGCGGCCTCCACCGCCGCACGGATGGCTGTCCAGTGGTTTAGCGTTGTCTTGCTCAACAGGGCGCTCACTCGGCCTGTTGACGGGTATTCGCCTTCACGGTGAAGCTTTTCGACGACTCGATGAACCTCTTGCCTTAGCTGCTGCTGGCGGCGTTCTCTGATCTCCCTACTCGTGCGGACGTATCTTGATCGAATCGACGAGTACTCATGGGGACACGTCTTCTGGAGAACATGCGGGCGCATGTTAAGCCTTCTACAGACACTGGCAACGCAAGGGGCGGGCCATTCCAAGAGCGCAGCCTGTAGCTTCCTTTTCAGCTCCAGGAGTTGCAGCCTACGATGCAACTGCCGCCGAGCTAGAATCTTATCGCAGAGGGTCGAAAAATAAGTCCTGAGGACCCCCGAACTTGAGTAACCCAGTCGCCTTGCTAGCTCATCAAGCGGCGGGGGAGACTCATCATTCAGCGCATTGTTCAGGGCCATCTGCATAGCACGGATGCGCGCTTTTTTCTCCTGCCTAATCTTCTCCCTGATCGCTCGGCACAACTCAGGAAACCTGTTTTGGATGTAGCCTTCGTTGGCGTATCCGACGCTGGCCGCAATAGCACCTGGGGACATCGAGTGTTCTTTCGCAAGCGATTGTTCCAGCAGCTCACGGATGTCGACCCGCTCACAAATCCTTGCCGCTCCTCGTTTCCGCCACCAGTGGCTTCGACCCGATTTTCGGTAGTTGAGTACGATCTGCTTCGAAAGCGCCGGGTATGCGTGGCGGAGCCACTCGACACCATTAAAGTACAGCCGTCGGGCAACCTCGGACAGGGACGGGGGCGGTTGCTCGTGGGCTG
>CAVROP010000122.1:0-35923 GCA_963722675.1 uncultured Acidobacteriota bacterium | reverse complement strand
TTTTTACGTCTTGACAAACCCCTGTCTCTATGCTACAGTGCTAGCGTACCTTGCGGCAAGGGCCGCAGGCGCCAGGGAGTCAAAAAGTTGAGGGGTCAAGAAGTCGGAGTCGATATCAGCGCAGGGTCGAAGTGTACTAGTTTCGGCGTAGCGCCCCGACCTGTCGGGGCATCTGCCGACCCTTCGCTTCGCGCAGGGCAGGCTCTAGAGGTCGGCGCTACCAGTCAAATTAGGACACTACCCGGACAAAAGGTCCGAAATATTACGACCGAAGCCAGTATGTTATTGAAAACACAGGAAGGCGTGTTTTAGTTGGTGCAAAAACTAACCCAAAACGACCCCAATATTGCATGCCAGGCGTGCAGATTAGACCCCGCGAACGACACTTCAGTTGATGCTCCTGCCCCGACGCGCGGACAGATTGACAGAGTGCGGAAGACATGAATACGGCCCGCGAGAATGGGGAACCGCAGATTCGCGAAAAAACACAAAATCGTGGCAACGAAGCTAAGAAGTCATTGATAACAAAGGAAGTCGCATTTTGAATAGTGCGAAAACGAACCCAAGAATGTGCCAACGAACCAGCGGAGGTTGTCACTTTAGGCTCGTCAGTCACCTTGGTGGTTTGCGGAAAGCTGATAGCTGACGGCTGACAGGCAGTGTCTCAGTTTGAATTCGTAGCGGCGAGTTTACCTCGCCAAATGGCGGCGTAAAGCCGCCTCTACCTCGAACTGAGACACTACCGGCTGACAGCTACTATGGTTATACTGAGGAACGAAACTTCTGGCCTGCTGCCAGCGTATTGATGATTAAAGCCCGAAAGGAGTGCAAACAGTTATGAAGGTGCAATCAATTCGCAGTCTAGTCCTCATCCTGGTGATGGGAGTGTTGGGGACGTTGGTCCAAGCCAGTGCGGTCCGGGGTCAACAGGCTCCCGCCCCAGTTCCGACCGTCGGCGAGAGCTTTATGGCCCATGACTACACCCGAACACACTCATTTCCGAATATCTTTGATTCCTTCACGTCTCTCTCTGTTCCCCAGCCGAGCATGCAGAACTCTCCCAGGTTGAAGGACCTGATTCGCGACGGGAAGCTCTGGCTGTCCCTTCAGGATGCCATTGCGCTGGCGCTCGAAAACAACCTGGATATCGATTATGTGCGGTTCCAATATACCCTTCGCGCAGACGGACTACCTGCGCACCAAGGCGGGCTCGGCGGCCCGCGGCGTGCAAGGCGCAACGATCTCGACGGCGCTGTTTTCCGGGCGCCATTGGCTCGACCTCGAGCGGCGGAGGAAGTGGCTCGAGCAGCGGTGCGGGCGGCGCAGGCTATTCCGGCGGTGGCGCGATTAATTTGGGTTCTGTCGGCTGCTGCGACCCCTTTGTCGTTTCTCTGCGGGTTGGAACCAGGCCGCCACGCCCCTAGGAACGACCGTCCTCACCGGCCTGTCCTCTGTAAACACGCACTATACCGGTTATTCGGCTTTTTACGGCCAAGGCTTTATGACCGGCACCAGCATTGTGGCGGAGTATTCGGCGATCGCACCACCACCAGCGCGCTGACCGCGTTAGTCAATCCCGAAGTCCCTACGTTCATGGGAATTACTTTGAGCCAGAACCTTCTGAATGGCTTTGGCTACCGCGCTAACGCTGCGAACTTGCGCATCGCGAAGAACGATCTGAAGTTTGCCGACAGTGTTTTCCGGCAGAACGTCATGACGACCTTGCAGACTGTCGTGAATCGACTATTGGGACCTCCTTTACTACCGCGAGAACATCCGGGTGGCCGAGGAAGCGGTCAAGTGGGCGGAGACGGATCTGAGAAAGATAACACCCGCCAGGTGGAAATCGGGACTATGGCGGCCATCGAGGTCACGCGGGCCAAGTCAGAAGTCGCCACCCGAAAGCAAGGATTGATCCTGCCCAAACCGCGTATCAGCAGCAGGAAGAGAAACTGAAAACCGAACTTTCGAAGCATGTGGACGCCGATCTGGCGGCGTGCCCATCGAACCCACCGGCAAGCTGCCCGAGCCAAGCCCTAACGACATTCCTTCGCTGCAAGATGCACTCAACCTGGCAGCCAAGAACCGGCCGGAGATCGAACAGGTCCAGTTGAACATGCGAAACCAGGAATCACGTATCCAGCGGGACCGCAACCGCCTGCTTCCCACCTTGAGCGTTTATGCCACCTACGCGCCGACGGGGCTTTCCGGGCATTTCCTTTGCGGAGGCAATCCGCTCTATCGAACCGGGTTGTCCTGCAGGGACTGTGGGTTATGTGCCGGGAGGGCCTGGTGATTCGCTGTCACAGGCGTTCCGCAACGTTTATCCGAACTACTCTTTGGGAGTCAACCTCTCAGATTCCTATCCGCAACCGTCAGGCTCAGGCTGACGCCGCAACGCGCCCTCCTTCAGGAGCGCCAGTACCGGGTTGATTTGCAACGCAAGATAAACCAAGCCCAGCAGGACGTGCGCAACGCCGTGATTGCCGTTACCCAGGCGAAGGCCCAGATCGAGGCGGCTGTGGCGGCGACGGAGCTTCACAAGGAGACCTTGGACGGGAGAACAGAAGAAATTCCAACTGGGAGAATCTACGCCGTTCCTCGTCATCCAGGCAGAAAGAGACTTCGCGCCTCAGGAAGCCACCGAAGCCCAGGCGCGCGACGCCTACGCCAAGGCGCTAACCCAATACGCGCAAGCCACCGGCACGATACTGGAGAAGTTTAATATTGAAATCTCGGAAGCCAAGACCGGACAAGTCACACGGGCCATGAATATCCCAGGCACGGCAGCAACGCCGACGGGGCAGTGAGGAGGGAAGAGCAAAATAGTGAATGGTGAATAGTGAATTCTGAATTCTAAATTCGAGTAGCGCCGACGAATTCGGTTTTCACTGCTAATCTGTATTCGCAATTCAGAATTCACCATTCACCATTCCCTCACGGCTGGATGAGCCCCTTCTTCACCGCGAACAGAACCAGCTCCGCCGTGCGGTGGAGGTCGAGGGTCTCCATAACGCGGGCGCGGTGCACGGCGACGGTATTAACGCTGATATTAAGCAGTGTAGCAATTTCCTTATTGGATTTTCCCTGAGCTATTAACTGCAGGACTTCCTTCTCGCGCAGCGTTAGCCTTTCATACGGATCCTGGCTCGTGCCTTGAAACGTGCCCGCCTTCATACTCTCCAGAACGATGTGAGAAACGCCGGGGCTGAAGTAGGCCTGGCCCTCCGCGAGCGCCATGACGGCGCGCGTCAGGTCAACCTCGATGGCGTTCTTCAGGATATAACCTTTGGCGCCCAACTCGAACGCCTTGCGCACATAGGCCTCGTTCGAATACATGCTGAGGATGACGATCTTGATTTGCGGGTTGGCCTTGAGCACTTCCGCGGTCGCCTCGAGCCCGCCCAGTTCCGGCATGGAGAGATCCATGACGACCACATCCGGCTTGAGTTCCTTACACAACTCGATGGCCTCGAGGCCGGTGCGCGCTTCTCCCACCACGGTGATACGGGGATCGTCCTCGAGAATGCGGCGGAATCCCTGGCGGACCAGAGTGTGATCTTCTGCGAGCAGGACTCGAATCTGTTTATCCTTGCTGGGGGATGTCACGGTTCAACTCACCTCTTGGACGGGCAGTGGCGCCATTTGATGTTGTACCGGCGAGTTTATCTCGCCAACTGGCGGCGTAAAGCCGCCTCTACATTGAACTTTACCGGTACTCTTGGATGGCATGGTTTAGCGAGGGCCTTTGCAGGGGAACCGTGACGCTGACCACTGTTCCCCTGTTGGGCGAAGAGCGAATCGAATAAGAGCCCTTCAGGTGCTCTGCCCTTTCCCGCATTCCCATCAAGCCTATTCCTTGACCCGCCACGCGATTGTTTTCCGGGCCGGTCACGAAGCCGGCTCCGTCGTCACGAATTTCGAGACTCAAAGTGCCCGCTGCCTCTTCAACCGTTACCCAAGCTTCTTTGGCTCCGGAGTGCCGGGCCACGTTGTTCAAAGCCTCCTGAACAATTCGGTACAGATGAATCGCATCCTCGGGCAGGAAGAAGCCGTCTGAAAGTTTGCCCTTATAGTGTACCAGAACGCCCGTCTGCCGCGAGAACTGGTCCACAAACCACTCGAGAGTCTGCCCCAGTCCGAAATCGTCCAGAATCGCCGGGCGGAAAATCTGCGACTCGGAGCGAACGGACTGGAGAGTGTCCTCCACGATCTTCTTGACGTACTTCACATCCTCGACGAACACGGGGTCCTTGTCCAGCGCTTTTTGACTGGCGCGGCCCAGCGTGACGCCGATGGCCGTCAGGATCTGGCCGAACTCATCGTGCAGGTCGCGCGCCACCTGCCGCAGCGTCTTCTCCTGCACGTCAATCAATTTCCAGGAAAGCATGCGGAGTTCTTCAGACTGGGTTTGCAGCCGCTCCGCGAGGTGGTGCAGGCGATCGAACGTCTTGCGATTCGCCTGCAGCGTATAAAGCCCCGTGCCCAGTGCCACCAGGAATAGAACGCCGATCAACACGAGAATGTCGCGCTTGACTCTGCCGTAGGTCAGGCTGACCTGCTGCCCAGCCTCGGTCTGAGCCTGATCGTTGAGCGCCAACAAGCGCGTGATGATCGAAGAAATGCTTTCCCGCTTGCTTTCGAGTTGGGACCGGATCATGTAGCGCGCCGTCTCCTCGTGGCCCTGGTCGGCCAGTTGGAAGGCTTCGTCGGAGCTGAGCCAGAAGTCGTCCAATACGTCGCGCAACTGCCGGCGTTTTTCGTCTCCGGCGGAGGTGCTGGCAGAATACTGCCCTTCCAGTCGCAGGGCTTCATCCATGTCTTGATGCACCCGCGAGAATGCGCCTTTCCAATAGAAGATCGGGTAGCGGCTCTCGGGCAGCGTCATGTCTCGGAGGGATACGGCGAGTTGGTAGGTGTCATCCTGTAGCCGCAAGAGCTGCAGAGAAGCCTTGCGGTTCTTCTGCACGACGTTCACCTGAAAGTCTTCCAGCCAGCGGATTTCCCGGATCGTGTAACCGGCGAAAATCAGGAAGACGGCGAGCGTGACGCCCAGGCCCAGCCACAAACGCGCCGAGGGCGACGGAATCGCGCTCAGCACATCGTGTTCAGTATCCGCTCGGATCATTGTGCATTCGGTGCGGGCTCAGGGGCTTCCGCCCTTACAATCTTGTCACTGAATGCGGGGAGATTCAAGCCAGTAGAGACTAACACGTTTCCTGATGCGACCGGACGTAATCCTTGAAGCACCGTTCAAGCGCCATGGTTATCTTGCCCGGCGCATCGAACCGCCACTGTGCGTCAATGCTTCCCACCGCCGCGACCTCGCGGGTGGTGGAGCTGATGAAGACTTCGGATGCTGAAGTCAGGTCATCCGGCGTCAGGTCTTGCTCCCGGAGTTCGAAGCCCGCTTGAGGCACGACTTCGCGCAAAACGTCGCGCGTTACGCCGGGCAGGCAGCCCGAAGCAAGGGGTGGGGTTAGAACCCGGTTCTCGCGAACCAGAAAGATATTTGCCGAGGTGCATTCCGCCAGGTGGCCGCTCTCGTTGAGAAGCAGGACGTCGTCAAAGCCTTCCGAGTGAGCCTTTTCCAGCAGCCCGGCGTTTTGAACCCAGGAGAGCATCTTGGCTCCCGCCAGCCGCGTAGCAGAGTAGAGGGCGTGCTGCTGCAGCTTGAGCCGATGGACCGCCGGCCACTGCACCAGTTGTCGCGTGAAGATCAGCAGATCGGTCTCGGGGGAGTCGCCCGCGTCCGCCCAAAGTCCGCCGTGGTTTTTCACAAACGACACCCGGGCCGTGCCCTCCAGACGGCTGTTAGCCTCGGCCAGCTTGCTCACGGACTGGCAAACGCTGGCCTGCTCGTGGCCAAGACTCATGCCAAGCCGCTCGGCGTCGTGCGCCATACGTGCCCAATGGCGATCGAAAGCGAAGGGTTTCCCTTCGTATACCCGCAAAGTCGTAAACACTCCCCAGCCCATCAGCAATCCCATTTGACCCGGGGAGAGGCGCGATTCCGACAAGGGGAGGATACGACCATTATGAAAGATCAAGGTGTCCATAGGTTTGAGGAACGTGCAACGCACCACCGCACGCCGGCCGCAACGGGGTCGGGTCAGGGCGCGTATTTTCCAGAGGCCGACGGCTTACCAGGAGACGCGGACCGTGAGCGGGTAGTTCAGGCGTACACGGCATTGTGTTTCGGGAGGCAGATTCACCTCGTGCCCTTTCGGCCAGAGAAGCTCGTAACCGACCGCTGCGGCGCCCGCGACGGAGAGGCCCACGGAAGCGGCTGCGGCGCCGGTGGCCACGGCTCTGATGGCGCCGAAGCTGCCCAGTCCAGCTCCGCCAATGAGCGTCTTCCACGAACGTGCCCGGCCTCCGGTCAAATGGCCCTCAGCATCGAGGTGCAAATCGGGATTGCTGGACTTCTCCAGCGACGCCAGCACTCCTGCCATCGGCTCGGCTTGGCCGTCCGGCAAGACGATCTCGTCAAAGCGCAAGCGCAGCTCTGCGGGACGGTGAACGTGGCCGGACTTGCGGATCATGGTGATACGTCCGTCGAGAATGCTACCGGAGGGCAGTGCGACGTGCCCGTCGACGTATACAGTTGTCAACACACGTGCCGTGACCAGATCGTTGGGGTGATTGACTTTGGTGTGAATACCGGAAAGCATCTGAATGCTTACCTGGGTTTCGGCGGGGACTGTAACGCTTCCCCCAGGAGACACAGGACGAGTCAGCTCCGGACCGCTACGGTGCGGCAGCACCAGGGGCACCTCGTTTTCCTGCGCAAACGCTGCGATTGCGAGGAAGCCTATCACCGTGATTGCTGCAAATACCCGACGCATTTAGTTTTACCTCCAAGGCCGCGCCCGAAGGCATTACGGATGCACCCTTCCCCCGACTACAAAGGCATACCCCGGCCAAAATCTTGCAGTCTTCCAGAAACCACCGTTCAAGTTACTCGCTATTGTCCCGCTTTACCGCGCAGAAATCAAGCACGCATCGCAGTGTCCTGATTCAACCCGTAGCGCTCGCCTTCAGGCCAGCACTTGCCGACCTCAAGTCGGCTCTCTCAGCTTAGGACACTTCCAGCATGAACTAATAGACGCAAAATAGGGCCTTTAAGTTTCATTTATTGTGGAGTTGCAGCGAGGCCAACCCCTGCGATGGCAAGACCACATGCGGACAGCAAGTGTCACGGCGATTCAAATGGAGGGGGAAAATAGAAAGGCCCAACCACTGGGGTTGGGCCAGGAAATGCACAAACGGATGCTGCTGTCTACCCGACTTTCGTAACCTTGTCGGCCTGAGGTCCCTTTTGCCCCTGAATAATCTCGAACTCAACTGTGTCGCCCTCTTGCAAGGTCTTAAAGCCCTCACCCTGGATGGCCGAGTAATGAACGAAAACATCAGCTCCGCCGTCCTGGCCGATGAAGCCATAACCCTTGCTGTTGTTAAACCATTTTACTTTCCCTTGAAGTCTTGCCACTTGCACCCTCCTTGACTCGTCTTTGCGGGTACCGCGCGGATAATGTTGCCCAAAATGGAAAAAGCCGAGAATCCCGCTGGACCTCGGCTGCTCCTTACGTGCACATATCCGTTGGACACCTCGCTGACTCCTTGACTTAACATATATATAACAGGGTGTACTTGTCAAGAGAAATGTTGACCGGGGGCGAATTCGACGCGGGGCGACGTGACGCCAGACATGCTCTGAACGCGGCCACATAGCCATCCGTAGGCTGCGGCTTCGACGTGCGGCAGCGTATTACTAATTAGATTTTAGACAACTTGTTGAGCATTAACCACATGAGTCCTACCAAGGTCTTGCCGTCGCGGATTTCCCTGGACCGAATCATTTTCCGCAACTGGATGAGGCTGAAGTGCCCCACTTCGATCTTCTCGTCAGGATCGGGCGAAGCCTTGTGCTGTGTCAGACCGGTCGCCTCGACCAGGTACATCCTCTCCGTCAGGATTCCGGGACTAGGAAAGAAATCGAATAAGAGCCGGCACTTCCCAGCGCGATACCCGGTTTCCTCCAAGAGTTCGCGTCGCGCAGCGGCAAGGGGTCTTTCTCCAGGCTCCAGGCCTCCCGCGACAAATTCCCAGAGGAATTCTCGCACAGGATATCGGTACTGCCTCACCAGGACGATGCGGCCGTCACTCGAACGCGCCAAGACCACCACCGATCCCACGTGCTGCACCACCTCGCGCACCGCTTTCACACCACCCGGCTCGATGATGTTATCGACGTTCAGTTGGATGACGCGACCCCTGTAAATCTCTCTGCTTTCGAGTACTCGAACCCGCTTGGGCACGAAGAACCTCCTTCCGAAGGCCATGCTAGCACAGAGCCGCGGTGTTGGAGTAAACTAACTTTCATGAAGATCACCGCATTGATCGTTGACGATGAACAGCCCGCTCGAGATGAACTGGGGTACTTGCTGAAAGAGTTTTCGGATGTGGAAGTCGTGGGGCAAGGGAAGAACGGCGTCGAAGCCGTTAGCCTGATCCGCGAATTGAGTCCCCAGGTTACTTTTCTCGACGTCCAAATGCCCGGCCTGGACGGCCTCGGGGTTATCAAGAAGCTGCTCGAGAAGAAGATCCGCCTTCCTCATTTCGTCTTCGCGACGGCTTATGACAACTACGCAGTGCAGGCTTTTGAGGTCAACGCTCTCGATTACTTGTTGAAACCCATCGCCAAACCCCGTTTGGAGAAGGCGATCGCCAAGTTGCGCCATATAATTGGGACTGCCGAGCCGACACATGAGAAGCTCGATCGGCTGGTGCAGATGATCGAGGATCGTCCCGCAACGCAAAAAAACAAGTTAGTGGTGAAAAGCCAAGGACGGTTGTTCCTGGTCAATGCCGAGGAAGTCATCTTCGCCACCATTGAAGACGGGGTCATCAGCATCTTCACGCGTGACCTCGAGGGGATCTCCAACTTCCGCACCGTGGAAGAGCTTCAGGGAAGTCTTGATCCCAAGGTGTTCTGGCGGGTTCACCGCTCCTACTTGGTGAACGTAAACCACATTAAAGAGGTCGTGCCCTGGTTTAAGAGTTCGTATCAGCTCAAGATGCAGGACCGCAAGCAGACTGAAATCCCGGTCTCCCGAGCCCAAACGCGCAAGCTGCGCGAGTTTCTTAACCTATAAGCAAACCTGGTGCCAGTTCCTGCCGCCGGTCTGTTATTCTGAGTGCACATGGACCTGTGGCCCACCCATGGAGATGAAAGTCGCTGTCACCCTGAGAGCTTGTGACTTTTTTGGTTTTTTGGCCGTTTAAGGGCACTTAACTCTTTTGTTATCAGTACCACTTTTCAGTTAAATTCAAAAAAGTCACACGCTCTGAGCGAAGCAAAGGGTCTGCAGTTTGCTCGCTCAGGGTAAACTGCGCGAAGGATCTGCAGTTCCGGTCCGAGGCGAACCAATTCAGATTCTTCGCTTCGCTCAGAATGACGGAGTCGGGTGGGGATTCTTGCATCGATCTACAGCACCGCTGTTTCCTCAATAAGCCGCCCTTCCGCAAAGCGATCAAGACTCATCGCACGCGGATCGATCAGGTCCGACGTCCCTTTCAGAATCAGGTCCGCCAAAATCCTTCCGGTTGCCGGCGAGTGCATTACCCCGTGGCCGCTGAACCCGTTGGCGAGGAAGAATCCGGGCACTTCGGGAACTGGGCCGAGGACCGCATGATGATCGGGCGTCATTTCGTAGAGGCCGGCCCAGCCCCGTGCCGGATTCACCTGCAGGTTCTCGAAGCAGGGCACTCGCTGCACAGCGCGCGTCAGGATTTTCTCCACGAATGACGGATCGAAACTGGTTTTGAATCCCGGCTGCTCATCCGGGTCGCTCCACGCCAGCAGCAGTCCCAACCCCTCCGGGCGGAAGTGGAATCCCGTCGCCATATCGATGGTCATGGGCGCCTGGTGCGAGATTTGCGGAAACGGCTCCGTGGGAACGAGCATGCGGCGCAGAGGTTCGACCGGTAACTGCACGCCGGCCATGCGCGCCACTTCCGCCGCCCAAGGACCGGCGGCATTCACCACCGTGCGCGTTTGGACGGGCCCGCGGCGGGTCTCGACGCCCGCCACGCCGCAGTTATCCCGCAGGATCGCCGTGACTTCCACGCCTTTCTCGATGCGGGCGCCTCGCTCCATCGCCCGGGCCGCAAATCCGTTCATTACGCTGTAAGGGTCCACGAAGCCGTCTGTCGCGCAAAAGCTGCCGCCCGCCACGTCGTCAGCCCGTAGTTGCGGCAGGATTCGGGCCACATCCCCCGCCCCCAGCAGTTCGCACCCTTTGAAACCCAACTCCACCTGCTTCGCCTGGTTCGCCCGCAGGTACTCGAGGTGTTTCTCTGAGCTCGCGACAAACAGATAGCCCTGCGGCCTGTAGCTCGATGGATGCCCCGTCAATTCCTCGAAGCGCGCCAGGAAGGGAATCGAGTAGAGGGACATTTGGATATTGACTGCGGTGGCAAACTGAGCCCGCACGCCCCCCATGCTCTTGCCGGTTGACCCTAACCCCTGGCGCGTCTCGCGCTCCAGCACCAGGACGTTGCGGCAACCCTGATCGGTCAAATGATAGGCGATGCTAGAACCAACAATCCCGCCACCGACAATCACCACATCGGCCGATTTGCTCAATGGCCCCCTTTCGTCTGCTTTAGATTCCTGCCCTGGGTCGCTTCGCCCTTGCACTCATACCATCATTACAGCAGAATCCCAGCTTTGCCAACAGGGGGGCTCGCACGGTGGGATAGGTACCTGCGCATTGAGTTCTAGGATTTTATCTTCGAAAGTAGTGATCTGCCGCGTACGAACTCTTCAAAACGTTCGTGTGTCACGAGGTTGTGAAGGAGCCGCCGGCGCTCTTCGGGCCTAAGGGAAGTGTGAACAGACGCTGGCGCTTCCGGCCAAGCTCTTCGAGCCAGGCGGCATACTCAGGCCCGAATTGTTGCTCGAGATCCTGCCGCAGACGCTGCGCTAAGGCCGGACTTTGCCCGTTGGTCGAAATGGCAATCTGCAGTTCACCGCGATTCACTACGGCAGGGTAGTAGAAGTCGCATCGCGGCGGATCGTCGACCACGTTGCACAAAATGCCTCGCTGCTGTGCTTCACGATAGATGCTGTCGTTCAACTCGCGCCACGGAGTCGCCACCACAACCAGAAACTTGCCGTCCAGGTCGGCGGGTTCGAAGCAGCGGGGCTGCCAATCGAGCCTGCCGGTGCGAGCCCATTGCCTCACTGCTTCTGTCGCTTCCGGAGCGACGACTCTGACTGCCGCTTCCGCCGCCAGCAAGCTCGCGATTTTTGGCTCGCCCACCCGACCCGCGCCCACCACCAGACACGGGCGGTCCATCAGTTTCAGGAATAGCGGGAATAAGCTCACTTCATCTCCATGGGGCTACAGGCTGCCCGTCATCTGCCAGGCCGTAGCGCTGACCTTTAGGTCAGCATTGCCTGGTTGCCGACCTAAAGGCCGGCGCTACGCCTCCAGGCCGACCGCCGCCTACTTCCCCACGTGCAGCCCGCATTCGGTCTTCTGGAAACCGGCCCACCGCCCTGCCCGCAGATCTTCGCCTGCCTGCACCTGGCGCGTGCAGTGGGTGCATCCAATGCTGGGATAACCTTGGTCGTGAAGAGGATTGTACGGTATGTCGTTCGACCGGATGTAGTCCCACACCTGTTCCCATTTCCAGTCGGCCAAGGGGTTGAATTTGACCAGGCCAAACCTGGCATCCCACTCGAGCTTGCGCGCCTGGGCGCGGGTCGGCGCCTGGTCACGGCGGATTCCCGTGATCCAAGCGTCAAGTTCACCGAGCTTCTGGGTGAGCGGCTCGACCTTGCGAAGGTTGCAACACTGGTCGGGCTGACGGCTCCAAAGTGCCTCACCGAACGCAGCCGCCTGTTCCTTGGGGGAGAGCTGGGGTCTGGTCCGCTCCACCTTGATTTGATAACGACGCTCGATATTGTCAATAAGTCCATACGTTTCGCGAAACAGGAAGTCGGTATCGAGTGTGAAAACCCGAAAGCCTTGACGCGCTTGGGCGGCGAGGTGAATCAATACGACATCTTCGGCGCCGAAGCTGGATGCAATGGCGATTTTGGGGCTGAACCGCTCCAGGGCAAAACTTACGAGGTCAGCGGCGCTGAAAGTCTCCGCATCCGCTTGGGTCAAGCCGACTTCCTCAAGAGTAGTACTCATTCATGTCCTCCCTTTGATGTAAGACTACAGCCGGCCCGGAGGCCGGCGCTTGGCTGGGCATCCTATGCAAACAGGAGCCGCACGCCGACGACGGTGGTCGCAGCGGCGATTCCGCGTAAGAACCAGTGGCGTGAAATCCAGCGCGATAACAGGCTCCCCAGCAGCACTCCCGGCAGCAGACCTACGAGAACCTTGCCGAAGAGGTGCGGGTTAAAGTCTCCGAGCTTGAAGTAGAACCCGACGCTTAAAGCCCCCACGGCCGCCCCAAAGAGGTTGCTTACCGCGGCCATCTGAGGCACTTCCCAGTCTGTCGTCGAAGCAAGGACGGGCGTGAGCAGGCTTCCTGAACCGGCTGAGGTGAGCGCCTGGAGCGTGCCAACGACGAACCCGACAGGGAACAACAGAAGCCTGCTCTTGCCATCTCGCGAAAGGCGCCGGCCTCGAGCGCGATCGATCTTGAGCATTGCGACCGCGGCCAGAAAGAGCATGACCGCGAGCGCCCGCTTCAGCCAGGTATCGAAATCGATCTGTCTAGGCAGCAACAACGTAGAGGCGAGACACCACGCCACCGCGACGCCGGCAGCCCCTCCCGTAAGCAGGATCCAGACCCCCCATCCCGGCCAATGCCCGAGACGGTCATGCACCGCGGCGCCGAAAAGTTTTGTCACCACGGCGACACCCAGCCCCGTCCCTACAGCAACGGTGGGGCTGTAGCCGGCGAGAATCAGCAGCGGCGTCACGATCAGTCCCAGACCTGCTCCTGTGGAGCCAATGAGCACTCCACCGGCGGTCCCAATCCAGAATTCAAGCATGGTCGGCAGTGTCTCCTTCTTCTACGCGCGTACGGCGAGTTGCAACCGCGCGATATCGGTCCTGATCATCCCTCCACACCGTGCGGGACACGTCCGGGCGAGGGATCACGGGTTACAGCCATCACCTGGCTGCCGGCCAGAAAGGTGCGAAGTCCCTCATCACTATAACGAGTGAAAAACTGGCGTAGGTTTTCGCCTTGAAGGCGCCCGTCAAGATACGCACGGAGCAGTCGTTCGATGGCGTCCGGAACCTCGATTGCCGTGCAGCGATAGCCGATGGGGCGCGCGAAGGCTTGGTGGGAGCCCACAGAACCCCCGACGCAGAAATAATAGGCGTCCGTCATCTGGCCGTTCACTTTGATCTTCTTGCCCTCGATGCCGATATCGGCAATCCAGTGCTGGCCGCAACTGTTGGGACAGCCTGTGACGTGGAGCCTCAGCGGCTGATCGAACTCCGGCAAGCGCTCCTCCAGTTCCTCGACCAGCCAGCGCGTGAAGCTCTTGGTTTCTGTGATAGCGAGTTTACAGAACTCCGTGCCCGTGCAGGCAACGGCGCCACGCGCGAAGCTCGAGCCACCCGGCGACAATCCTACAGCCTCTAACTCCCGCGCCAACTCGGCTGTTCGATGGTCGGGGACATTGGCGATCAGCAGATTTTGCATGTTGGTGGCTCGAAGTTCACCCGAGGCGAAACGATCCGCAAGCTCGGCGGCGGCACGCAGTTGTTCAGCTCGGATGCGCCCCCGGAGCACTTCTGCGCCCACGTAGCTGAAGCCGGCCTGCTTTTGGGGGTGAATCCCAACGTGATCGCGGTAGACATCGGCGGATGGGCGTTCTTGCACCCTGGGATCCAGCTTGAATCCGATGCGCCGCTCGAGTTCCGCCTGGAAACTTGCCGTGGTCCAGCCGTGGCGCAGGAAGAGATACTTCAAACGAGCGCGCTCCCGATTCTCACGCAACTCGTCGGCGTCGCGGAAGATCTCTGTCACGCCTTGTATGACGGGGATTACCTGGTCCCAGCGCACAAACGCATCCAGGCGCTGGGCAAAGGCGGGCTCGGTTGAAAGCCCGCCGCCGACACGAAGCGAAAAGCCGACTTCGGGGCGCCCGTTCAGGCTGCGCGTGATGGCAGTCAAGCCGACGTCATTGATTTCAGGATAGGAACACCACACGCGGCAGCCTGTAATGCAGATCTTGTATTTGCGCGGCAGATTGTAAAACGACGGGTTACCGACCAGCAGGCGCGTGGCTTCCATCACGAGGGGTGAGGCATCGCAAATCTCATCTGCGTCGATTCCAGCCAATGGGCAGCCCGTGATGTTCCGCGCATCGTCTCCGCAGGAACCCTTGGTGGTGAGCCCTGCGCTCCACAATATCTCCAGCAATTCCGGAAGCGCCTCGATGGTCACCCAATGCAACTGCACGTTTTGCCGCACCGTGATGTCCGCCAGGCCGCGCGCGTAGCGTTGTGATGCCTCTGCGATCGCCCGCACCTGGTGCGAGGTCAACAGGCCGTTGGGGACGCGAATCCGCACCATGAAGTAAGGAACGGCCTTCCCTTCGCCGCCTTTGCCTCCCAGTGCCCCCGCGCCATCGCCCTGCGTGTAGACGCCCCAGGGGCGGAAGTATGTGCCGAGCCAGTCCGCGGGAATCGACTCGTAGCCCTGGCGGGCAAACTCCCGAATTTCATCAAGGCGCTCCCAGGCGTTCTTCTCCCGCTTGAGTCGCTCGACCCTCTGGGTCTTCGTTTCCTGGCCAATCGTGGCCATTGCTTCTCCTTTACTCGTCCGGGATGTCCCGAAAACAAAAAAGCCCACCCGCCGTCATCTGGCGTGTGGGCTTTAATGTCCCAATCTTGGGTAATTAGGCTCTTACTTCGAGGGCGCCCCGCTGCCAGACGACACGTGGATGTGGCAACAACAGATGCACACGTTGTGGCAGCAGAGCTTCATCTCACCTTGGGCCCGCGGGGTTTGTTAAGATCGCCCGCCCTCAAAGTGACAATATGCCTGAATCAGTACTCTTTTGTCAAGATGACAAATTCTTATCACCATCATAAGTATTTTTTTCACGACTGAGGCGCGGAGACACCGAGAAATGCTCTCCTGGTTTTTCAATCGGCTGCGTTCAGATTTCTGAAATATCCTTCGATGGCTCGTACCAACGCGGGGATAGTGGACTCCTTTGCTTCTATGGTTACAACGAGTCCCAGCGTTGCGACTGTTTTCGAGGTGATTGGCCCAATGGAGGCGATAGCCACGCCGCGCAGCAAGTCAGGGACCTTGAGTTCGCCGGCAAGCTTGCCGAAGTTGGAGGCGGTAGATGAACTGGTGAACGTAACGACGTCCGGGGCCGGAGAAAGCAGGCGCTGCAACTCCCCGGGGGCAAACCGGGGAACAATGGTTTCGTACGCTTCGACGACTTCCACCCGCGTGCCCTTTTCAGTCAGCACGCGCGGGAGAACGTCCCGAGCCACTTTGGCGCGAGGGATCAGGAAAGCTTTGCCGTGGAGGTCGCGATCGCCGAGCGCTTCGAGCAGACCCTCTGCGGTGTATTCTCGCGGCACGACGTCAGCTTTCGCGCCGCTCTTTAACAGCTCAGCCGCGGTAGCTGGGCCGATGGCCCCTATCATCACGTCCTGCAAGTCACCCACATCCCGCCCACAGGCTTTCAGCCGACGAAGAAAACTGCGCACCCCGTTCGCGGAGGTCAGGAGCACGTAGTCGAAGTCCTCCAAGCGCCGGATGGCCGAATCGAGCGGTTCCCAGGAAGCGGGGTCGCGGATTTCGATGGTCGCGATTTCGATGACCTCAGCGCCCAGTGCCGTTAACTGATCCCTTAACACGCCGGCCTGCTCGCGGGTGCGCGTCACGGCAATTCTCTTGCCGTAAAGCGTCTGACGATCGGAGGAATTCAGGACGACGGGTCGGCGCGTCATAAATTCAGAATCTCTCCTGCGCCTTTCGCGAGCAAGTCCTCAGCCACCGCCGCCCCCAGGCTTTCCGGGTCTCCTTGGGGACCGGTAGCGGCGGCTCGAATCAAGCGGCTGCCGTCCGTGGCGGCCACGACGCCTCGCAAGTGCAACTGTGCCTCCTGGAAACTCGCGTGGGCGGCAATCGGGACCTGGCATCCTCCTCCCAGGCGCTGCAACATGGCGCGTTCGGCTCTGACAGCAAAATGTGTGGGCGAATCGTCAAGCGGCGCCACGGTTTGTGCTAGCTCCCGATCGCCCTTCCGGATCTCAATCGCCAGCGCCCCTTGTCCCACCGCAGGGCAGATCTGGTCGAAGCTGAAATACGCAGTGATGTGGTCCCGCAGGCCGAGCCGGTGGATTCCCGCTGCTGCCAGAACCAGCGCTGCGTAATCGCCGGCTTGCAGCTTACGGAGGCGTGTGGTTAAGTTGCCGCGTAAGGGGACCAATTGCAGGTCCGGTCGCAGCCACCTGACCTGTGCCTGCCGGCGAGGGCTGCTGGTACCCACCGATGCGCCGGACGGAAGCTGCTCGAGAGAGATTGCGCCGGCAGAAATGAGCACGTCACGAGCATCTTCGCGAGGTGGAACCGCGGCCAGAATCAGGCCAGCCGGTAAAGCAGTCGGAAGGTCTTTGAGGCTGTGGACGGCGAGGTCGACTTGGCCCGACAGCAAGGCCTCCTCTATTTCTTTGATGAACAGTCCTTTGGTTCCTGCTTCCGCGACTATTTGAGCGAGCGAGGCAGGCGGCGGTTCCGTGGGCGCGTAACTTTGCAGCTTGTCGCCGCTCGTGCGGATGATTTCGATGGCGACCTCGTGGCCCGCCTCGGTGAGCCGGTCCTTTACCCAGTTGGCCTGCCAAAGCGCCAGTTGACTGCCGCGCGAACCGATCACAATGTGCATAATTCGGGTTTCAGGATTCAGAATAAAGCCGTCAGCTTTCAGCTCTCAGTTGTCAGCAGGCAGCCTTCACCCCGGAGTTCGCTGAGAGCTGATAGCTGGCGGCTGACTGCGCAGTACTTTGACTCCTGACTCCTGCTCGTCACTTGTCACTCGTCACTGCCCTTCAGGCCGAAGACCTTTCGGACGAACTTCACCAGATCTACCTGTTCCGGCTGGCCCGCGCCGCTCTTAAGCTCAGTGATGGGTCCATGCAGAATCTTGTTCATGATTCCCCGCGTGAGGGCATCCACAGCCCGGCGTTGCTCCGGCGTCAGATTACCCAACCGGCTGTTGTAGCGTTCTATCTCCCCTGCGCGGATGGCGTCCAGCCGGTCCTCGAGCGCCACGATGGTGGGCACAAGGTCGCGCGAAGCGAGCCGGCGCATGGTTTTATGGACTTCTTCCTGGACGATTTCCTCAGCCCAAACGGCCTCTCGGGCGCGCTGCCGCTTATTGGCCTCCACCACTTGTCCCAGGTCGTCGATATCGTAGACGAAGGCGTTGTCCACTTCGTTGACCAAGGGATCGACATCGCGAGGGACCGCGATATCCACGAAAAACACCGGCCGGTTCCGCCGCGCCGAGAGGATTTTCGCGGCCTGCTCTTTGTTTATGACGTAGCCTGGCGCGCCCGTGGAGCTGATGACGATGTCAGCTTTGGGGATCTGTTCGAAGAGCTGATTGAACTGAACGGCGATGCCGCCGAACGCCGCCGCCAACTGCACGGCGCGCTCGTAAGTGCGATTGGTGACATAGATGGCGCTGGCGCCGCTGCGAATGAGGTGCTT
The DNA here is from genome assembly GCA_963722675.1 of uncultured Acidobacteriota bacterium. Classification (GTDB taxonomy): domain Bacteria; phylum Acidobacteriota; class Terriglobia; order UBA7540; family UBA7540; genus CAVROP01. The sequence continues at coordinate 18,199 of CAVROP010000122.1, read as the reverse complement.
GGCGGCAAGTTCGCTCATCTTGCCCGCGCCGATCACAAAAATGGCTTTGCCCTCGAGACTCCCGAAGATCTTCTTGGCCAACTCGACCGCAGCATAGGAGACCGAAACGGCGGCGCTGCCCAGGGCGGTCTCTCGCCGCACGCGCCGCGCCACAGCCAGGGCCTGGTTGACAATTTCCTGCAGGCTGCCGTTCAACCCGCCCGCTTCGCGCGCCAGCGCATAAGCGCGCTTTATCTGGCCGAGGATCTGCGGCTCTCCCAGAATCATTGAATCGAGGCTGGCGGCCACGCGGAAGAGGTGGCGCACGACTTCATGTTGCTGGTAGCGATAAAAAAAGTGCTGGTAGGGGGCAAGGTCGAATTGGTGGTGGTCGGCGAGGAACTGCTGCATGATGGGATCGGCATCGACGCTGTCTTCTGCCGAGGTCACGATCTCGACGCGATTGCAAGTGGAAAGGATCAGCCCTTCGCGGATTCCCTGGCGATGAATCAGGTCGGACACCGCTTGCGCCAGACGCGTTTCGGGGATGTGCATCCGTTCACGGACCTCGACCGAGGCGGTGCGATGATTGATGCCAATGAGAGCTAAATTCATGCCAAGAATTTCAAATTTGAGATTTCAGATTTCAAACACAAGACCCTGAAAACAAATCCCTTGCCAGCCGCCAACCGGAAACCCCTGACCCGCCGCAACTTCCTGCCCACTGCTCACTGCCCGCTGCCTACTGCCGACTGCCTTCTTTCCCTACGGTCCCTGCCGAAGAGTAGGGACATAACCGTGCGGTCCGCTGAGCAGGCTCACGCCCAGGAAAGTCACCATGATCGCGGCAAAACCAAAGATCGCAATATAGGCTGCCCGGCGGCCGCGCCAGCCGCCGCTCACGCGCGTGGAAAAGAGCACGAGATAAATCAACCAAGTCAGCAGTGAAGCCAGGATCTTCGGGTCGAATTCCCAAGGGCCTTTCCACGTCCGGCTGGCCCAGATAAAGCCGGTCAGGATCCCAACCGTCAAAAGAGGGAGGCCGAACAACAGCGAGCGGTAGTAGAGCTCATCGCAGAGTTCCAGTGACGGCAGACGGTAATAGAAAGCCCGCGGAATCCTCGATTTCAGCTCTTTCTCCTGCATCAGGTACATGACCGCGGCCACAAAAGTGAGGAAAAAGCCCGTGTAGCCCAGGATGGTTGAGCCGATATGAACGGCCAGCCAACCGCCCCGGAACGCCGACAAATCAAAAGGCCGCACCGGACGGAACGCCGAAATCAGCGTGAGCACAAAAACAAACGGCAGCATGAAAAGGCCAAGAGCGGTGAGGCGATAACGCAGGTAGAGAAAGAAGAACGTCAGGGTTACCAGGAATGCGTAAAAGGACAGTGTGCTGCGGACATCGGTCACCGGCAAGCGGTGTATGCGCGCTGCCTCGAGCGCGATGGCCCCCGCGTGGGCCAACAACCCCAGTCCCAGCGCCCCCAGCGAAGCAGAGGAGATCGTCGGGCGGCGGTTAACGACCGAGGGGATGAGGAGAAGTGTCCCTAACCCGTAAAGAACCAAGGCTATCCAAAGAAGTGCAACCTGCATAAAGGCCTCAGGCTGAAGTTGAGAGTCGAGAGTCCAGAGGCAGAACCTGCGTCTGAACTTCTACCATCAAACAAGGCTCAGATTCAGAATTATAACACTGGCAGTCTTCGCCTTGAGCGAGGCTTGTTCGCCCGATCCCCCGATCTCCCGATTAGTGCAGTTGCTCCTCCGCAGTGATCGCCTCCAACTGCACCGATTGCGACTGCTTTTCCTCGATGTGGACTCGTGTGCCACGGGCTTCGAACGCTTCGAAGAAGTCAGGATCAACGTAGTTGCTTCCTGGCACGGATTCCCAGGCGAAAAGCTTGAAGTCACCGGACGGCAGGCCCAGCAAGGAGAACCGACCCAGACCGTCGGCCGTTTTCACGCTGTACATTTGGTCGTTGTCTCGATGGGACGGGTCCGGCACCAGCACCACTACGGCTCCCCCCACGGGATTCTGGTCGTGAACGACCGTGCCGTCCACGCGCCCGCCATCTGCAGAGAGTGTGATCTCGAGCGCGGACGGAGGCATGCTGCGGCTGACGGTCAGCCCGGACAGTAGCACCTCAGTCCTCCCCTGTTGCGCCGATTTGACGTAGTACTCTTCTGGAAAACCAAAAACCCGCACTCGATAGTTCCCGTCGAACACGCTGGGAATCACGAAGGTCCCGTCCGATTTAATCCTCGCGCTGTCGCTGCCCGACGTGCTGTCGGTGGATTGCAATATCAGGCTCAGGCGCGTGAAGTCGAATTGGCTGCCACCTTCCACACGAAACCTTCCCGAGAGCGTTGCGGGGTTGGACAGCAGGACTGTGACATCATCGAGGTTGGCGCTGCTGATCTCGATCGGGACCTTCGCGCCCAGTTGCCGCCTGCCATCATTCCAAAAGGCCACGACGTTATAGGGTCCGGGGGGAACCCCGCGGATTTCGAAGTTGCCTGCGTCGTCTTGCACGGGGCTGCCGTAGTTGGCGGAATTTGAGAAGGAATAGCTTCCGTCGGCGCTGCGCGGTACGAGCGAAACGAAAATCCCCTTGAGCGTTTTCATCGGGGCATCCACCATGACGCGCCCGCGCACCGCGACGGCGTGCGCCTGCCTGAGGTCCACGTCGACGCCGGAGGTTTCGGAGCCAGGCTCAACATCAACCACGGTGGCCTGCGAGGCATCGGGTGTGCTGGGGTGAAAGGTGGACAGGTAGACCTGATCGGTGGGCTGGGGCTGTCCGGACTCCGGGGCCCGATAGGTTGCAGCCACCAGGTACTTCCCCCGCTGTAGTCCCCAGATGCGGTACTCGCCAAGGTCGTTGGTCTGCTCGGAGCCCGATTCGCCGGCCGCCCGGTGAGCCCCGGAACCAGTCACACGCATCGCCCTGACTTGTGCCGACATCACAGGCTCTCCATCTTCGTCATAAACCGTCCCTGTGATGACCCCCGGAGGCACCAGGCGGAAGGCCAGTCCGCTGGTGTTCTCCCCTGGCGAGAGCTTGAGGATTCTCGTCTGGGAGCCTGGTTTGCCGTTCTCGGCAGCTTGCTCCACGTATCCGTTCCCTGACGCATAGATTGCGTATCGGCCAGGGGCAATGTCGCGTACGACGAACCGGCCGTTATTCTCGGTGAACGCAGAGTATGGTTGCTGACCCCCACCCAGAGGAATAAGTTGAACCGTCACTCTCTTTATGCCCTCGCCCGTGGTGGACTTGACGACTACGCCGTCCACCGTACAGAGGTCTGAAGGTTTGAGGTTCGACTTCTGAGCCGGATTGGAGCCCTGACCCGCAACAGCACCAGCACACACCAGCAGCAAAAGCAGCACTCGGACGATCCACATAGGAACCTCTATTGTATCCGATGCGGGCGCGGCAACCGGAGTTGACAGCGCGCGGGCTTAAGAGATATAGACACCTGTCATGAGCCTTACGTTCCCACCGGCCATTCGAGAAACGGGTAACGCGCTTTGGAGGGGCAACCCCTGAGTTGCCCGGGGGCGGCCGCTACAAGCATGGTCAGTTGTGGAGGGATTGCTGATGTCGTGGTGGTTTCAAGGCAAGCATCAGGAATATCCCTACCGCGGAAGCCATCATGAGCGTTGCCATCATGTGGTTCGGCGAGAAATGCGAGAGGGCGCCTGCCACCGGCCCTCCTACCGAACTGCCAAGGTACTGTGCAGTGTTGTAAATCCCCAGCGCCGTTCCGTAGCTACCTTCGGGAACGGACTTGCTCACCATGCTCGGCAGGATGGGTTCGAGTCCGGTGAACCCGATATAGAAAAGCGTGCCCGCGATCATCACCCCGGCAAGACGGCTGGGGTCCAGTCCGGCAACTTCTGGCCGGAAAAGCAGGAGGGAGCTGGGAATAAAAGAGAGGTAAGCAATTGCAGCGAGCGGGCTCGCCCAGCCTCGGTCCGCGCCCCGTGCGAACCCGAACATCGTGACGGCGCTGATGAACATCATGGGCAACAACAGGGCGTAGTAGTGCTTCACGCTCACGTGGTGTTGGACGGTGACGATGAGCGGGAAGTAAAAGAAGAAAGCCGTCATGAAGAAGTTCATGAGGAACCCGCCGGCGGCGAGAGCCCGAATCGGCTTGCTGCCCAGCGCCTCGGAGACAGGAACTGGGGCAGCGGCGGCGGGCGGGGCGTCGGTAAGGTACTTGGCCAGCAGGAGGTCCGTTCCGAAACCCAGGAATCCGGTCAGCCAGAAGAGAGACGCGGTACCCAGAATTCCAGCCAGGATCGGCCCGCCCACGATGCCGATGACGAAAGCCGCCCCGATGGGAATACCCAGGACCGCCATTGCTGTAGACCTGCGTTGGGGTTCGATGAAATCGGCCACGGTCGCAAACGCCACAGAAACAATAGCGCCGCCGCCCTGCACCAGGCGGCCAAAGATCAGGGCGCCAATCTGTAAGGAGTGAGGGAACCAGTGGGGGACGGCGCACAGAAACGAGCCCAGGCTGAAGAGCGTCATGCCCAGCATCAGAACCTTGCGGCGCCCAATGCGGTCCGACAGCCTCCCCATCGGAATCTGCAGGATCGCCATGGTGAGCGCATAACCGCCAAATGCGAAGCCGACCAGAACGCGGGAGTTGGTAAACTGCAATCCGTAAAGCGTAAAAACCGGCAGGACTAGAAAGAGTCCCAACATGCGCAGACCAACAACGCTGGCAAGCGCGAACAGGACTTTCCGTTGCGTGGATGTGAACGGCACGCGGCTGGTTTTTGTGAGGGTCGTCATCTAGAAGTAGTAACAAGCTGGAGTCATAGCATTCGGCTGTCAGCCGTCAGCTCTCAGCGAACTCCAGAGGGAAGGCTGCTTGCTGATAGCTGACGGCTTTGTTCCGACTCCTGACTCCTGCTCGTCACTCATCACTTGTCACTCGTCACTGCTCCGTAGCGCCCGGGCGGCATTCACCACAGCTTGCATTTTAGCGATCGCCTCATCCACGGTCCGCGTTTTCAACCCGCAGTCAGGGTCCACCCAGATAGCTTCTTTGGGAATTACCTCCAGGGCTTGGCGCAGGCGCTGCTCGACAAGGGGGTCGTTTTCGATCACGTGCGAATGGGAGTCCACGACGCCAAAACTGATGTCTGTCGTGTAGCTGCGTCGCTTGAAAAGTTCGAGCATGTCAAGTCCGCTGTTGGACATCTCCAGATCGAAGTTGTCGACCGGCAGGTCCAGCATGCCCGGATAGATCTTCTCGAAATCCCCGTAGCAAATGTGGGAGATGAAGTACGCCGGAAGTCCATCGGTCATGGTGTGCATCGCCTCGATCGCCACGGGTAGTTCCTCGGGCCTCACGGAGATGGCAGGCTCGTCGATCTGGATGATTTTTGCCCCCTCCTCAATTAAGGCCTCAACTTCGTTGCGCAGTTCTTTCGCCAGGGCCAGGCAGGCGGTGCGGCGATCCGGATAGTATTCAATGAATGACCAGTCCATGATCGTATAAGGACCCGTCAACATGCCTTTCAGCGGCTTGGAGGTGATACCCCGCGCGTACTTCCACCACTCCAGGGTGATCGGCTCGTCCCAGTGAATCTCGTCGCTAATGATAGGCTTCGGGTAATAACGATTGCCGTATGAGCGCACCAGCCCGCCCTCTTCAAATCCCTCCAGGTTTTCAGCGAAATAGGCAACCATGTCGCCTCGGTACATTTCGCCGTCCACCAGCACGTCCACGCCAAGTTCTTCCTGCTTTCGGATCCAGAACTCCGTCGCCTGGCGTTCCGCTTTCTCCAGGGCGCCGAGGCGAATCCTGTTGTTGGCGTAATCCGCTCGCGCCTTGAGCAGGAAATCGGGTTTAGGGAAGCTTCCCACTGAAGTGACAGGGAAAAGCGGCAGGTCGATTCCCAACCCTTGGAGCTTTGCTCGGCTCATGACAGGCTCCCCAGAAAAGTATTCCTGATGACGGCAAGCTGCCTTAGTTTTTGCCGCGCCCTGTCACGTGGAAGGTACTCCAGGCCGCAAGAAGGGCTTAGGTAAGCTCGATTCAAACCAGCGCCCCGCGCTAAATTCTCGAGTTGACGGGCCGTGGCGATGGGATCTTCCAGCCGCGTGTTGCGGCCGTCCACAAGTCCCAACATCAGGGTCCGCGCGGTGCCACTCGAGGCGACCCTGTCGACAAGTCCCGGGCTGTAAGTAAAATCCAGCCCCAGAATGTCCACGGGCAGCGTCTGCAGTTGATCGTAAACAGCGGCGGGATCCCCGAAGTAAACGGCCAGAGCCAGTTGCGACGAATCCTTGTTCATCGCCAGGGCGGTAAGGCATCGCTCGAAGCGCGGGAAATCATCGAGGTACCTGAGCAGGGCCGGCTCCTCGATTTGGATCACTGTGGCCCCGCCTGCCGCCAAGGCAGCGATCTCCGCCGCCAGCGCAGCGGTATAACCTTCGAGCATCTTATCGAAGCCCCCCGAGCCGCCGTTTTCATCGACGGAACAGCGGGCCAACGTGTAGGGGCCCGTCAGAACTGCCTTCACTGGGCGTGCTGACTTCTCCTGCGCAAATCTGAATTCTTCCAACAACAAGGGCTCTCTTCGTTCCGGCCTTCCCTGCACGACCGGCTGGCGGAAGTAAAAGTTCGTATCAAAGAACCTCAATAGGCCGTTCACCCGCACGCCGGAAAGTTTGCCGGCGAGGTGTGAGATGGGATCGGCCCAACGGATCTGGCCGTCGGTCACGAGGTCCAGACCCGCCTCCGTCTGCTCGGCGAGCGCCAACTCCGTCATGCGGTCCTGGGCGGCCCGAACCGCCTCCTCAGTTTTCTCACCTTTGTCGTGTTGTGCAATGGTGCGCCGCAGGAGTTGATGTTCCGGGTCGTCCCCGATGCGAGGGTAACTGCTGTGATTGCACAGCGTTAATTCCATATTAAGCGGTTGGCCCCTTGTTAGTCTTCAGTCGTCAGTTGTCAGTTCTCAGTCGCTGACAACTGAAAACTGAGAACTGAGAACTGAAAACTGAAAACTGAGAATTGCCCTACTCCACGTACTCCGCCGTCGCAGCCTTTGGCAGGATGCCCTTCTGGTAGCCGCGGTCGAGCAGCTCCTGGACGGCCCTGCGGCCGCGCTGGCCGTAATCGAGGGTCCAGTCGTTAACGTACATGGAAACGAAGCGGTCGGCAGTGGCGGTGTCCAAGCCGCGTGAAAACTGCTGCGCGTACGCCAAAGCCTCTTCGCGATGGTGCAGGGAGTACTGAATGCTCTTTTTCAGCAGGCACGCCACTGTGCGCTGCGTATAGTTGTCGAGGCTCCGGCGGATGGCATTTCCTCCCAGCGGCAAAGGCAGGTTGGTTTGCTGGTACCACCACTCGCCCAGGTCCAGGACCTTTCTGAGGCCGGTGCCGGAGTAGGTCAGTTGGCCTTCGTGGATGACCACGCCGGCGTCCACGGCGCCTCGAGCCACCACTTCCAGGATGTGGTCGAAAGGGGTCACCACCGCGTCCACCTCGGGCTCATAAAGCTGCAAAGCCAGATAAGCAGTGGTCATTTTTCCAGGCACAGCCACGCGCTTCCCTTTCAAGCTGCTGGAGTTCCAGCGAGCCTGCGACACCACCACCGGTCCATAGCGATCTCCGAAACTGGCCCCCGAGGGCAGGAGCACATACTTGTCCTCGAGATACGGATAGGCGTGGAACGAGATCGCCGTGACGTCGTAGACGCCCTCCAGGGCTTTTCGGTTGAGAGTCTCGATGTCCTCGAGGCGGTGAGTAAACGAAACGTCTCGGGCACCGAGCTTCTTCGTCGCCAGCGCGTAAAACATGAAAGCGTCGTCGGAGTCGGGGCTGTGCGCGAGCGTTAGCTCGACGACGCGCGGCTCAATCTTCTCGGCCTTCTGCACAAACGGCGACGCCATCACCGTCCTCCCAGGGATTTGCCCGTGATTATCAATTCACATTGTACCATCCTGGGGGATTGTTCTCAATACGGGCAGTGCGGCCCCTAATCCGTCGATAACGGCGGGCGGGACTGGTAGGGGCGCACGAATCTCTTTGGCCCGAGGAGATGAAGATGTTCTGAACGGTCTACGGCTGGTTGGTGTCGGCCGTTGTCCCCGCCGCTGCGAGCCTGGCGCGCAGACCGCTCTTCGCCTGGAGCGCTTCGGCCGCGACGTCACTGTTCGGATCGTGGGAGAGGCGGTCGAGTTGGTCCAAACTGGTTTGATCCCCTCCGAACATCAGCACAGTGCAGAGTCTTTTCCTCACGTCGGTGCTGGAGCTTTGAAGATAGGGATACAATTTGGGAAGGAAACCGGGCGTTCGCGCCAGTTCGATAAGGTAAGGTTGAGCTACATCCCATTGCGTCCTCGAGGAAAGTTGCTTCACGAGGTCGTTCAAGTAATCGGGTCTGCCTAGGGCCGACATCCCAAACTCAAGAGCCAGTCTCGCCCCGGCATCCTTCTCGACTGCATAGGCCGCTTCCAAGTCCGGGAGAACTTTGGGATCGCGGGCGCGAGCCAGGCCTTCTGCCGCGGAAGTGCGAATCTCCTTATCGATGCTTCCCAGCGCTTTCGTGAATACAGGGACTGAGGCCTTGTCTCCCAGGTAAGCAAGTCCTTCCATGGCCTTCTCTTCGCTCTTCGGGTCGGCGCCGTTTTCGTAAATGTACTGCAGTTTCGGCTCGGCCTGACTGGTGCGCAGGATCCCGACCGTGACGGACGCCTGTTGCTTGATCTCCTCGTCAGGCGAGTCCAGCAAGTCAACCAATTGCGGCCCGGCCGACCTATCCTTGATCTTCGAAAGAGCGTTGAGCGACTCGAGAGACAGCGTTTCGTCCGACGAGTGAGCGGCTGCCACCAAGTCCGGGACCGCCGCTCGAGCTATCAGGATGCCCAGCCCTTTCGCCGCCTCGCAGGAGGCGCGGATTGAACGTGTGCTTTTCAGCTCCGCGTCCAAGGCTGCAACCACTTTGGGGTCTACGTACACACCGGGGTCGATCCGGGTGGTGTCCGGGCTAAAGTGCCCCTTGGCGCGCTGCCAATTCTTCTTCAAAAAGCCGGTGAAACCAGGGGTAGGGACGTTCCCGGTATAATATCCTACCAATGATTGCAGCGCGAGAACGCTGATCTCTTCATTATTGTCCTGAGTAGCCTTAATGAGCGCATCCAGGACTTCCGGCTGATGCATTTGCGCCAGCGCCAGAACTACCTCGCGGCGAACTTTGTCGCTCGGGTCCGAAACGGCCGCAGCCAGGGCAGGCAGGCCTGATACATCCTGGGCTTTACCCAACTCACGCGCCGCCTTGGCGCGCGTCCCGGCATTGGGACTCTTCAACTCTTCGATCATGACGTTGCCTTCGGCCGCAGCGGGCGCCGCGGCCTGGGAACTCGAAGGCGGTGCAGGGGTTGCCGTCTGAGAAAGGAGAAGGGATGCGTTGAAGAAGGCCAAGAAAAGTACGCTTGCGAATGCAAGTTTCGGGGATCGCCTCATCGACTCAACCTCAGAATCTATCTGATTACAGCGGCTCAACGGCATATCTAGTATATTATACGTCTAACCAAAGACCCGATAGCAGGGAGGCCCATGCAGTCCAATCGGTCGAAGACCCGGCGCAGGGTGCTGACGCTCATTATCATTATTCTCGGCGTGCCGCTGATCGCTGCCGTCGTCCTGTCGCTCTATTATTGGCGTTCCTCACTCTTCAGCCGCGAGTGGGTTATCCAGAGCCTCGAAAAACGCTACCAGTGCGAGGTTGAGCTGAAGAGCTTCGACGTCGCGTTTTTTCCTGAAGTGAGCATTACTGGTGAGGGGCTGGCGCTGAATCGTCAGGGGTCATCCGGGCCGACGCCACTCGCCAGTATCGGGAAGTTTTCGGCCTCGGGGAATTGGCTCAGCCTGATGCGCCAACCGAGGCACTTCGGGCGGGTACGGCTGGAAGGTTTGGTGCTTGTCATTCCTCCTCGCTCGAAACAGGCCGTGACCAACAAGCCGCAGCGGCAGCAGCCGCAACAACAAGCAGCCTCTACAACCACTTTCGTGCTGGACGAGATTCTCGCCGACAACGCCGTGCTGAAGATCGTCTCCTCGAACCCGCAGAAGCCTCCCCACGAGTTCGACATTCACAAGCTGAAGATGGAATCGGTGGGAGTCGGCCAACCGATGTCTTTCCAAGTTACCTTGACGAATCCCGTGCCCGTCGGGCAGATCCAATCCAAGGGACATTTCGGGCCTTGGAACTCGTCCGAGCCGTCTCTGACCCCAGTCTCCGGAAGCTATCGGTTCGCAAATGCGGACCTCTCCACCATTCGGGGCTTGGGCGGAATCCTCACATCCCTGGGCAAATATGATGGTGTTTTGGGCGAGATCAAAGTGCAGGGGGAGACTGACACTCCCGATTTCGATCTTGGGATCAGCGGCAATCGAGTGCCCCTGAAGACTCAGTTCAGCGCCGTTGTCGATGGAGTCAGCGGCGACGTTCTCTTGCAGCGCGTTGACGCTCAATTGCTCGGGTCGAAGATCCTTGCGCGCGGCCGCGTGGCCCGCGTCCCGGAAGGGAAAGGTCGATTCATACTTCTCGACGTGACCGCGGGGCCTGCCCGGCTGGAGGACTTTCTCCGCCTGGCGCTGAAGTCGTCCACGCCGTCTCTAACCGGCGCCTTGACCCTCCAGACAAAGTTGGATCTTCACCCGGGCGAGGAGGTCATCGCCAAGCGGCTGAAACTGGATGGCAGCTACGACGTTCAGTCCGCGCGGTTCACCGACCCACAGACGGAGGCCAAAATCACCGGCCTCAGCCGGCGTGGCCAGGGGAAGCCCGGCGATCAAGAGATCCAACACACCCCATTCGATTTGCAGGGAAGATTCTTGCTGGCCCAGAGCCAGGCAACGTTTTCCAGGCTCATCTTCAGTCTTCCGGGGGCTTCGTTACACCTCCAGGGCGCCTTCGGCCTGACGAACCAAACGCTGGATTTTCATGGCGATCTACGCCTCCAGGCAACAGTCTCGCAAACCACCCGCGGCATCAAATCGTTGCTCCTGAAACCGGTTGATCGGCTATTCGAACGGAATGGCGCGGGAACGGTCGTGCCCCTCAAGATCACCGGAACGCGAGCCAGTCCGTCATTTCAAGTTGACTTCGGCAAGGTCCTGAGGCGAGAAAATTAATCACCTGCACCGCTCGCGCCAAAGCTATGACAAGAGAGAGGCACGGCGCTCAGGACGATAGGAACGTCTTTTCCAGTTGTCGGGTAACTTCCTCGGGCATGGGCGCCAGCTCGCCAATGGCTCGGCAGTTGAGGATCGCTTCCGCCGTGGATTCGAGAACCTCCAGGCGGTCGTAGGCTTCAAGGATATCGGAGCCAATCACCAGCACGCCGTCGTTCTCGAGGATCGCCACCGGCTGGCGCGGAGACACCTGCCGGGCCAGTTCCTCGTAATTTTGAAACTGTATTCCGTACTTCACCTGCCTGATTTGCCGCAACACCAGGTAGCTTTCCGGAATAGTCCGAGTGTCCAGGGGAACGCCCGTCACACTGAAAGCCGTCGCATGAACGGGATACGCATTGATGACGGCATGGACTTCGGGATGCTGCCGGTAGATGGCCTCGTGATTGCCGGTGGCCAGGCTGGGCAGCTTGCCCGCCTCCGATTTTCCATGGCTCACCAGCACCAGGTTTTCCTCATCCAACACGCCGCGATCCACCTGGAAGGGCGTTATCAAGAATGAAAACTCGTCGAGCCGCACGGAAAAACTGCCCTGCGTGCCGATGAACAAGCGCTGACGATAAGCTCTGCGCACGAACTCGCAAAGCCTCTGCCGCAACTCCTTCTCGAGGCTTGTGGCAGCCGGTCTCTCCAGCTCCGGCAATCCCGGTGCGCGCTGTGCCGCCAGTTCGATCTCCTCGTCGGTCAAGTATCGAATGTTTCCAAGTCGCCGGGCTTCAATGATCGTCTTGCCCGAAAACTCGAGGGTCTCGAAGCGATGGAACGCTTCCCGGAGATTCTCGCCGGCAGTCACCACCCCGTGATTCTCGAGGATCGCGCAGTAGCCGCCGGGTCGATACGCTTCCGCCACATTCCGCGCCAAGGCCTCGCTCCCGGGAAGCGCGTAGGGCGCGAATCCCACTTCCCCGCAGACGGTCCTGGCTTTGTGAAAAAGGCGGGTGTTGGGCACATCATGAACCAGGCTGAAGGCCACCAGCGCCACCGGGTGGGCATGAACGATTCCGCGCAGTTCCGGCCTCGACCGGTAGATGGCCAGATGCAGCGGAAGCTCCGAAGACGGCGGATGGTGCCCTTCCAGTCTCCCATCGCCGCGCACCAGCACGATGTCCTCGCGCCGCAAGTTCCCCTTGTCGACCCGCGTCGGGGTAATCCAAACGTCCCCCTCTGCGGTGCGCAGAGACAGGTTGCCACCCGAAGTGGTCGTCATGCGGTAGTCATAGATCCGCTCCATGACGGCCAGGAGTTCATCGCGCGGATGCACTAACGTCATGTGGTTATGTTGAAGGGATCGAGGAACTCAAGCCCTGCCTGCCCTTGCAGTTCTGAAGCCGGCTTTCCTACCCAAACTACCCGGGCCAGCACGGGATCAGAGCCGTTGACAGGAACAACTTCCACCATCTGCCCCGGCGTCAGCGACAGCTCAGAGCGGATTCTTGCCCCCAGCGTCGAGACGTCCACGGTGTAAGCGTCGCTTCCTCCCTGCTCATGCTCATGGTCGACAAACACGACGATTGCTATTTTTGCGATCTTCCGCTCGGACCGCCGGCGCGTCTCTTGGGGCAAAGTGGCCACGGCGTGTTAGCTTACTCCCTCCCAAGACGAAAATCAATCAGGCAAAACTCTACACGTCCCTCTTGAGCATGGACAAGCTCGCCTGAGAGCTCGCCATCCTGCCAGGAGGCAAGGCTTCCCTCTGTGCCAGTTGGCGCGTCGCAGAGCGGACTGAAAGTCTACTGCTGGAATTTACTTCACCATGGCGGACTTGAGAGCGGACGGCCACCCACTTGCCCTCGCGCTTCACAAACACATCCATCCACACCCACTTGCCGCTGGTGTCTTTTCCACCCGTTGAGCTCTTTTCGGTGTCGCTGCCCTGAACTACCGCAACGTTCCCGAGCACCTTCACCTCCATGGGCCCAAGCTCGTAGGACTCGAGCTTAGCCTTGCCCGATTTCACGTCCGCCAGCTCCTCTTGCTTCGTTGCCTTTTTGCCGTCGTAGCCGATGCTCATCCAATCGTCGGCCAGGATCTCGCCGAGTTTGTCGGCATCGCCCGCTTTTAACGCGTCCTCCCAGTCGTGTTCAAGCTGCTTGACCGCTTGCGACACGCTCGGGCCTTTGGCGGCTGGCGCCGGCGCCGGCGCTTGGGCCAAGGCCACCGCTACCCCTGCTATCACCAAAAACGCTACCACTGCTATTTTGTTCATCGTGCCCTCCTCCCCCTTATGACCAGAGTTTTCCGCCTGCTACGATTCGCTTCCTGTCCTTTGCGACACCAATAAAGACTTCCCAGCTCGTTACCAGCCGCAATTCTGCCACGCAAATAAAGTTTCCAGTGTTTCGACTACCCTGTCTCGTAACATACGCCTCCCCGCCCGCAGATGCAACCGCGCCCTGCCGTAAGCTGGTAGTGCACGGTCCCTGATAATGGGACTCTGCGGCTTCCCGGCTCCTTTTGCATTTTTCGCTTGACAACAGGGCTGGGCTATGATAGCCTATGGTAGTCGTTGATGTCCGACGTTTTGTCGCCGGGGAAAGCCGGCGGGATGGTCAAGGTGGAAGGCGCCAGCGTCTTGAGTCCGAAGTTCGTTGAAGAATTCAGCCCCGGCAAGCCGGGGCGGCAGCCCGTAGCGCGCGCCGCAAGCCTTGGGCAAGGGGATCGCGACAAAATGCAAAATAATACGACCGAACCCAATATGTTATTGAAAACAAAGGAAGGCAGTGTTAAAACGAACCTAAGAAGAACTAAGTCCGAGCCCAAATGCGCTCATCAAACGTGAAAAGCGAAGATTCTCAGCGCGCAAACGTCCCGGCGCCAGAGGTTTTCAATCCGCATGAGGCAGGCCTTGAGAACGAGCCAACCTGGGGCGCCCTGCAAAGCGTGGAAAAACACGAAAAGCGTGGAAACAAAGCCAAGGAGTACTTGAAAACAAAGGACTTAAGTTTTTGAGATGTTGCGAATAATGTGGTTTTTGCGTGTCAGCAAGCACAGTTTTCGACGGGGGGCGTACTTGAGGCGAACTGAACCAAACAGGTTTTCCGGTCTTAATGTTGCAGTTGTCGCAATCGCGGCCTGGTGCGCACTCGTCATGCCTGCCGGCGCGCGGCCCGCGCCGCCGTCTCTGAGATTCCAAGTCTCTTTTCCGGTTTCCGCTCACGCTGAGCCCATCACCGGCCGAGTTTTTGTGGTGATTTCGAACCGCGAATCGCCGGAACCTCGATCACAGGCCGGCTTCTGGGGCGACGCGTCGCCGCTCTTCGGCGCGGACGCCGACCAACTCAAGCCCGGCCAAATGGCCGTGATTGACGGCGCGACGCTCGGTTACCCACCCGCCAGCCTCGCCGATATTCCAGCCGGCGACTATTACGTTCAGGCGCTCATGAATATTTATACGCAGTGCCGCCGCTCCGACGGTCATACCATTTGGGTCCACCTCGACCAGTGGGAGGGCCAGCAGTTCAACCGCTCCCCCGGCAACCTCTACAGCGGAGTTCAGAAGGTGCACCTCGATCCCAACGCCGGCTACGACGTGCGTCTCAGCCTGACGAAGGTGATCCCTCCGGTAGAGACCCCCAACGACACCAAGTGGGTGAAGCACATTAAGATTCAGAGCAACCTGCTGACGAAATTCTGGGGCCAGCCGATTTATCTCGGGGCCACGGTGCTGTTGCCCAAAGGATACGACTCACATTCCTCCGTATCTTATCCGGTGCTCTACGAGCAGGGCCATTTCGGCCTCGGCCCGCCCATGCGATTCAACACCCACGCTGAGGGATCGTCCGAGCGCGCCAAAGCCCGGCTCGCTCAGTACAATCTTGAAACCGGCTACCAGTTCTTTGAGGCATGGAACTCCGACAGTTTTCCCCGCATGCTGATCGTGACGTTTCAGCACCCCACGCCTTATTTTGACGACTCGTACGCTGTGAACTCCGTTAACAACGGCCCTTACGGCGACGCGATCCTGACCGAATTGATCCCCTACCTTGAGACGCACTTCCGCATGGTCCGCAAGCCTTACGCGCGCCTGCTTTCGGGCGGCTCGACAGGCGGCTGGGAGTCGCTGGCGCTGCAGCTTTACCATCCGGACTTCTTTGGCGGCACCTGGACCCTTTACCCCGATCCTATTAGCTTCGAGCATTATCAGCTTGTGAATATATACAAAGACGATAATGCCTTTTTCGAGCCGGGCCACACCTGGCTGCGGGCCTGGCGGCCGCTGAAGCGCACCGCCGAAGGTCAGGTGGAAACGACCATGGCGGAGATGAGCCGGCTCGAAGCGGTGCTGGGCAGCCACGGGCGCTCCGCCCAGCAACTGGAAATCTGGGAGGCGGCCTACGGACCGGTGGGCGACGACGGTTATCCCAAGCCCCTGTGGGATAAGCTGACCGGCAAGATCGATCGCGGCGTCGCAGACTACATGCGCGACCACGGCTACGACCTCACCGCGTACCTCAAACAGAATTGGCCGCGCCTCGGGCCGCAACTCGTGGGGAAGATTCACCTCGACGTGGGCGATATGGATAACTTTTATCTCAACCTCGCTGTTTATGATTTGCAGGAATTCCTCAAAACCACGCACGACCCGCATTACGAAGGCAGCTTTGAGTTCGGGCGGCCTGAGAAGGGCCACGGCTGGCAGTCCATGACGCAGGAGAACCTGATTCGCACCATGGCTGATCACATCACCAAGAACGCGCCCGCAGGCGAGAACACCGCGGCTTGGAAATACAATTGAAGAATGAGTGGTGGAATTAATCAACCACCCCTGCCCCTCCTTATCCAAGGAGGGGAGCGGAAGGAGCAACTCCCCTCCTCTCTGAGGAGGGGGCCAGGGGGTGGTGAGCGCAGCGCTCAAATCGGGTGTGTGAAGTACCAACCCGCCAGGAGCACGTCGTAGCCGATCGCTGCTGCCACGCAAATCCAGAACGTCTTCCCTAGGAGTTTCCCGGTCACCTGCATGCGCCAGGCTCGATAGCAAACCACGACAAGCAGAATCTCCATCAGGATTGATAAGCCGTGCAGCGGAGTATCCATCGTCGGCGTAGGTTTTCCCGTCAGGAAGCCGAACAGGACACCGAACTCGCCAAAGAAGCCGCCCAACAGGATAGCCAGTATAAATCGCAAAGGCGGCGTGACGATCCCCAGCATATAACTGAAGCGGTCTTCGCCAAAGAAAACGAGTAAGGCGATGGCCAGGTAGATCAAGGATTTCAAGATCTCAAAGCTGAAGTAGTGGGGCATGGCGAAAGCCCCGGCGACAATCACAATTACGGTAAGAAATGCGATAAGGAAAACCCATCTGTCAGACATGGTAGCACTCCTTCCCGAGTCGATATGGAATTCGTATCCAAGCGGGCGAGCGGCGCGCTCATGGGATGGGGGCGCGGGCTCACTCCTTGCTCGACTCTTTGGGGCTGACAAGTCCTCATCGGCTTATGCCGGACCTTGGGCTGAGCCTTCGATGGTTCGCCTTCGTGGGTAGGATTAGTATAGCACGGGACTGCGGTCCATTAGGCGAGCATCATTCGCATGGGTTCCAAGGTGCGAGTGAAGGGATTGATAAATAGCCCTAGCTCTTCCAAAGTGATGGCGCCAAGAAGCGCGTCGTCGCCGGGTTCGCCAAGGATGACGGGAGTGTGGCCGTCGCCCTGGGGAAGCGAGATGTGACATTCGGAAACCTGTCGTTCGATAATGCTGCCGTCCGCGAGTGTGAATCGAACCGAGCGCTTGGGGGCCAGCCCGAGCGATGTCCAGACAGGGTGCGGAAGCAACGTGTAGGTCGCTCCGCTGTTGACCAGGAACTGCAATCTTGCATGCTGTCCGCCGGGCCCGGTGACCGTGCCCTCAACAAACACTATCCCCATTGCGATACTTCCTTTCCGCAAGCCTTTCAATGGGGTTAGTATAACACGCACATACAGAAACCACCTGCGCCGCCGGACAGAGATTTAGCATCAAAGTAAATGTGCAGGGTTGAATAGGCGAAATCTTGGCGATTCCTTGGTTCGCATCTCGAAGCGAGGATTTGTTGGGGCCATTCGACGATGCAGTTGCAGGATAGTTGACCACAAGAATCTGGTGAATAAACACGAGTTTCGGAGGTAGTGTTTGCGCTTCCTTCTAGGGCTAACGCTTGTTTTGTCGTCGGCTTGCGCATGGGCGCGACAAGGCAATCTGGCTTCCACTCTTGCCGCCGCGCCGCAGTCCGGCTCTGGAAGCGATCAAAGTCAGTCGGCTACGCCGCCTGCGCAGCCTCCAACTTCCGGTCCACCAGCCGCTCCGAAGCCGTCAGGTTCCAAGCCCGCGCAGGGAACAGTTCCCGAGTCGAAAGTACAGCCCAAGCGAATCCTCGGCATAATGCCCAATTATCGCGCGGTCAGTGCGGGAGCCATTCCGCCGCCCCCCACGGCGAAGCAGGCCTTCAAGATTGCCACCGAGAACAGCTTTGACTACTCGGCCTTTATCTTCGTGGGTATTACCTCGCTGCTGGCAGAAGGCAACGACGCTCACGAGCAATTGGGAAAAGGCATGGCGGGCTATGGGAGATATTACTGGCGCGGTTTCCTGGACAAGACCGACGGGAATTATCTGGTGATCTTCGCCCTGCCGACCGTCTTCCATCAGGACGAACGCTACTATGCGATGGGCTCGGGCTGGATTCTGGAAGCGCGGCATCTATGCGGCCTCGCGCATTTTCATCACTCCCGACTACCACGGCCACAACAGCTTTAACTTTTCGGAGTTGTTGGGCCGCGGCATTGCCCAAGGTATTTCGGCGGCCTATTACCCCAGCCGGACCGCACTGCGGGAGCGCTGGCGGAGAAGTTTGGATACGCCATAGGGCGCGACGCCCTCACCGATGTCTTTCGCGAGTTCTGGCCGGACATCGCCACGCACGTGCTGCATCGCCATCCGTGTAGCTTTCCACATCGTGGAACGCGAAGTCCTTCTCGACGCCTTCGAACGGCTGCCCATCAATTTCAACGTAAGG
>CAVROP010000121.1:0-9752 GCA_963722675.1 uncultured Acidobacteriota bacterium | reverse complement strand
TTGTTATTGCTCGACTACATAGTATTGCTGCACTTCGACCACGGGCATCACGGCCTTTTTCGCCTTGACGATGTTGACTCCGCCGTCGCCCGCCAGAACGATGACGTCGAGGCGAGGAACCTTATTGACTTGCGGGATGGCGCTCTGCGCAAGCAGAGTGGAAAAGGACTGCTGCCAGAGAAAAGCACCAGCTACGAGCAGAGCGCCGGTGTACCGCCAAGAGGTTTTTGCCTGCCGGGTAGGTCGCATGTGCCAACTCCTTCCGCTCGAAATCCAACAGCGTGCGCGGGGCGCCAACGAAGGGATTTCCACCATCCTAATTTGTCACGCAACGAAGCCGAGTGGTTTGCCGGCATCGCGGAGTGACATGTTAGCATACCGGCTCCCACCTGTGCTCGCGGCGGGGTGTGTCCTAATTTGGCTAGTTTCCCGAAGTCATCTCCATGGGTGGGCCGCAGGCTCATAACCGCTCGGAATGACATCCCCCTACGGGATCATCTCCCGCTTTTCAAGTCCTGAACAGCCGCGCGCACTTTGGGAATCAGCGCGCTGTAATCCTTGGGCCGAAGCCTTGGCGAGAAATTGTTGGTAATACCGCAGAGCCTCGGTCTTGTCTCCGGCCTTGTCATAGAGTATGCCCAGGTTCAAGAGCGGCTCAACCTCGCCGGAGTTCAGCTCGATGGCTTTCTCGAAGTCCTGCCGCGCGGTGTTCGCGTCACCGCGCTGGATGGCCACCAGGCCCAGGCCGTTATACGCGCCGCTGAAATGATCGTTCTGGAGGACGATAGCTTTGAAAGCCCTCTCCGCCTCATCCACGCGGCCCAACTGAAGTTCTGCGGTGCCCAGGTTGCGGAGGTTGTCGAGGTTGGTAGGATCGATCTGCCTGGCCTGGGTCATGGCGTCCAGAGCCTTATCCAGCTTGTGTAGACGCAAGTAGAGCTTGCCTAATCGTGCATAAAAGACCTCGGGAAGCATGTGCAGCTCGAGGCCGTCTTCGTACGCCTTGACCGCCGCTTCGTACTGGCCGGAGCGCTCGTAAGCTGTGGCAAGGTCAACGCGCGCCCGCGGATCGGCCGGGTCGAGGCGCACCGCCTGCTGCACAACCTGGGCGGCGCGCGAGTTCTGGCCTGTGTTCAGCATGTCTTCCGCTCGCTGGATGATCTCGAGAACCGGCAGGCGATCTTTGGGATCGCGGCGCCACTGAGCCCAGTTGAATCTCTCGCGATCCTCCCCCGCCGACGTAGCCCAACGACTCGAGTTCCCGGCGCGTCTGCTCGTTCAAGGGGGTGGTGGTCAGGCTCTCTGTCTTCCCCTGGGTTCCGGAGATTTTCCAGATGAGCCTTTCGAACTGGCCGGCTTCGACCGCGTGCTGCGCGACAAGGTTATGGAGTTCGCCCGGGTCACGATGCAGGTCGTAAAGTTCAGGGTGCGGCGCCAGGATGTATTTCCAGCCGTCCGTCCGCATGGCACGCAATTCCGACCACCCCATGTAAGTGCGTGGGTAAAGCGTCTCGCCGTAAGAGTAATCCGAGCGCACGCGCATTCCCCGACGAAGGAGGGGCCAGAGGCTGACTCCCTGTGCTTCCCGCAATGCCGCCAGGCGCAGGAATTCCATCACCGTGGGATGGATGTCGATCGACCGCACCTGGTCTTCGATCACTTTGCCCTGCGGGAACGTCAGGACCGGCTATCAAGAGCGGAACGTGGAGTGTCGCGTCGTAGAGGAAAATGCCATGCGCCGCCTCCCCATGCTCGCCCAGGCTTTCGCCGTGATCCGCCATGGCGATGATCAAGGTGCGTGAGGCGAGCCCCATCTGGTCGAGGCCATCGAGCAGACGCCCGACCTGCTCGTCCATGTAGGCAATCTCCCCGTCGTAAGGGCTTCTCGCATACTGGCGCTTGTAAGGTTCGGGAGGGTCGTACGGCTCGTGAGGGTCGTAGTAGTGCGCCCAGAGGAAGAACTTCCGCTGCCCGTTTTGTTTCAGCCACGTGAGGGCGTGATCGGTGACTACGCTGGCGCGCCGCTCGGCAAACATGCCGGGTAGCTTTCCCTCTTCGGTTTGAGGTCCCATGTCATCGTCGTAGGTGTCGAAGCCCTGGGAAAGGCCGAAGCCGTGCGCCACGGCGCGCGAGCCCACAAACGCCGCCGTGGAGAAGCCCGCCGCCTGGGCGAGCGAGGCGATGGTGGGGTGAGACTTATCGAGAACGAAGCCGCCCATGTCGCGCAGCCGGTGGACCGTCGGGTAGGAGCCGGTCATGATACAGGCGTGCGAGGGAAGAGTCAGAGGCACTTGAGCCGTGGCGTGCAAAAACCGGACGCCACGGGCAGCCAGGGCATCGAGGTGTGGTGTCCGCGCCCGGCCCGGGGTGTAGCAGCTCAGGTGGTCAGCGCGCGTCGTGTCGAGCGTGATGAGCAAAACGTTGGCGTCGCGAGCCGCGGTGGGGACAGATTCGGGTTCGTTATGCCGGCAGCCTCCAAGCGAGAGAAGCAACACGGCGCAAAGCGCCACAGCCAACGCCGTTGCTGCGTCTCGAGGTTTGCGTGGGTCCAACATAGCTGAGGGATATTCTACACCCGGTTCGACGCGCACGTGCGGCGAAGCCGCTGAGCTACAAGATCTCAAAGGAGTCAGCCCGCGGGGGATGTTTACTGAGTTTGGATCGTGCCGGTGACGACCACCTCGAAGGCGCTGCCGGGAACCTGCTTGAGCTGGTCAAGGTCGGTGTCGTCCCATCCGGGATCGGGAGCGCCGGTGATGTACCAACTGCTGCCATTGTCGGCCACCATCATGCCGTACTTCTTGAGCGCGGCCAGGATCACCAGCGATTGTCCGGTGTAGGAAGAGATGTCGTAGGAGGCCTTCAGGCGCAGTCGCAGGCCCATGGGAGGCAGGGCGGCATTATTCGAGCTGCTCGCGTAGTGAGTTGCGGGATGGATGAAGCCCGTTTGAGTTGCGGATACGGTGAAGCGCAAGGCGTGTTTGATTTCGCCTGCCGCCACCTCGTCATAGCGCACGAGGCCGGGAAGGATGGGTAACCCGGCGGCATCCGCGGAAGTCCAGCCATCGGGGCGCAGCTTGTCCGAATAGAGATTGAAAATGGCTCCATTGGCTGCGGTCCAATTGTTATCGTTGGCATCCTTGACGCCTTCCCACACTTCGTAGAGCGTGCAGTTGTTGTGCGCGGAGTCAGCCAAAAGCGTCAGCACGTGGCGGTCGCCCGTGGAATTGCTTCCGCCCTCCACGGGAGCGTTGGGTGGAAAGGGGTAGCAGGCGCTGGCGGAGGTTACGGTGCAGCCCGGCCCGGAGGATCCAAAGTCACTATCAGAAGGATATTGGTTGAAAACTACGGACACCAGTGGTTGCGTGGACGGCACCACAACGTACGGAATCCCATAGCTGGGATCGCTGCCGAAGTCGGCATGCAGGTACTGTTTGTTCTGGTTGATGCTGGCGATGTACTGGCCCGAGTTGGGATCAACGCAGTAGTTCGAGACGTCGGCGTTCCAGAGATTATCCGTGGGAAACACCGGGCAACTGGAAATCGTGGGGCTGGTGCTGTAATCGGTGGAACTGCCGGTTGCGGCATTGCTGCAATTCGGCTGAGAAGGAGTTGGCGTCGGACTGGGAGTGGGAGAGGAGCCGGAACCACAGGAAAGCAGGAAGAGGGTAGCCAGTGCGAGAGTTGTGCCGAAGGCACCTTGGAGTGCGGCGGCTTGACGCCGCCTTGCCGTGGTTGCCTGTTTCAGTCGAATCGTTTGTTCGAGCATTGGTTAATTCCAAGGCGGCGTCAAGCCGCCGCACTCCAAGGTGCCTTCGGCACTTGTTAGAAAAAGACGGCCCGCCACGGGGCGGGCCGTTGGAATCAAGTTCAGCAACAAACCATCAGAAGGTCAGGTGCAAACCCATTTGGATTGTACGCGGCCCATTCATGGGCCCCGTGATCAAGCCAAAAGTACCTCCCTGGGATGGAAGTCCGTCGCCCAGGGATGGATCGGGATCGCCGAGTCCCGTGCGATTAAAGACGTTTTGGAAGTCCGCGCGGAGTTCGAGCTTAACCCGTTCGGTAATTTGCGTGTTCTTGACGATACCGAAGTCCTCTTCTTCGTGACCAGGTCCGCGGACATTCGGCAGGTACGCCCCTGCGGTTCCAGGACGCAGCGCGGCGCCATTAGGTGAGGAAGGTTGATTGACGAACGCTGCGGGGTTGAGCAAGGCAGTCCCGTTGGTGACCGCCCCCGATGAGGGGTCATACGCAAGGAGGGCGTTCAAGCCTTGGGGCGTGACGGTTTTGGCGACGCCGGAAAGGACGTCCGGCCGAACCGTCGGGGTGATGTAGCTGTACAAGGGCGAGCTGATGGACAGGGGGGAGCCCGAGCCGTAACGTTGAATGGCCGTCAACTGCCAACCGGAGAAGAGCCGGTCAGCCAAGCCGGAGGAATGCATCCACCGCTGTCCGTGGCCGAAGGGCAGCGCGTAGATCCAGGTCAATTTGAGGGTTTGCGGGTAGTCAAAGCCCACAATGGTCTTCTCGAGTTTCCGGTTGTAGACGTCCTGGACGTACGGGTTGTATTGCAGCGCGCTGGCGGAGTCTGAGATGTCCTTGGAGAGAGTGTAGGCAGCGATGAAAGTCAAGCCGTGCGTCGAGTTCTTGCGCGCCGTGATCTCCAGCGCGTGGTAAGTCGAGTTGGCGATGCCGGGAGAATCGTTGAGCACGCCGCCATACCCGCCATATTGTGGGAAGCGCAGAAGCCCCGTGGCCACCGTCGCGTCGTTAATGGCGCCGTTGTCGTCTTCAAAAGTGGGATAGGGTAATTTGTTGATGCCGTATTGAGCGAGCGTAGCCGCGGCGGCGGGGTCGCTCAAATCCGTCTGAAAGTCATCCGTCAGCATGTCCCCCAGGCCCATATACTTCGCGGACGCCTGATTGACGCCGCCAAAAGCTCTGTTGATGAGGCGCGTCCCCTTTGACCCTACGTAATTGGCCTCCACGACGACCTCATGCGGGAATTGGAACTGGAACCCACCGCTCCAGTTCTGGATATAAGGAAGGGCCAGCGAGTTGGCGGGGAAGTAATCGACACCCTGCCCATCCATGCTGGCGGGATCCGTGTTCGGCAACGTGCCCGTAAACGCGGGCATGCCCACCTGGCCGGGCGCCGAACCACTCGAGAAATTGGAGAGGTACATAATGGGATTCACGGCGTTAACCGGGCCGGCCTGCCGGTGCACTTTAACGCTGGAGTTGAACCCGTAGTACTGCATCGGTCCCCACGAGCCTTGGATAGGAGGCTGATAGCTGATCCCGTACCCGCCGCGGAAGACCAGTTTATTGTTGAATTGGTAAGCCACACCAAGGCGCGGCGCAAACTCCTTGAAGTAGTAATTCTGGAAGGAAGAGCCGTTGACGCAGCCGGAACAGTGGCCTAGCCAGACCAGGGCGCCGGGGATCGACGCGCCGCTGGGCAGCAGGTTCGCGGCCGTGGGGTCGAATTGGGCCATGCGGTTGAAGGCCTCTGTCTTAGGCGTCGGAATCTCCCAGCGCACTCCGAGGTTGAGAGTGAGCTTTGAGCTCGCCCGCCAGTCATCCTGTGCGAAGAAGGCCATCACCCCCTGCCGATAGCCCGGCTCAGCCCTGTAAATACTGTCGGTCGCACTGTCGGCGGCGCCCATGAGGAAGCTGGCGAAAGCGTGCCCCGTACTCGTGACGAAACCGGGGAGCGAGGTTTCCAGGTTGCTAAAGCCGAAACTCCCGGACACGTTTCCGGGCTCGTAGTCGTTGGAGCGATAGCGGAGGTATGACGCGCCGAACTTCAGGCTATGCCTGCCGCGCGTGGTGGAGAAGGTATCCAGGTAGAGGTAACTTTCCTCAGGATCTCTGGTCCCGCAACTGCTCCCGATCGAGGGCAGGAATTGGATGCCGTTGCTGTTCGCGAAGCTCATGTGGGGGAGGCAATTATTGAGAATTCCTGAAATCTTCATCGCGGGCGTGTACTGGCCGTCTGTCGAGTTGTGGTTGCTGTCCGCGAACCGGTTGTAACCCAGCGACAGGACGTTTACCGAGTGGTCGTTAATCGTCCAGGTGTGCATGATGCGCAACTGCGGCCCGCCCACATCCTGCGTGTAGGCCCCGCTGAGGGGCGCGCTGGGCCACGGCGCCCAACTGTCGGTGGCGGGGCTATTGTGCCAGCGGTGCCGGACCGCGTAGGTGAAAGACACACTCAATTTCTGCTTGTCGTTGATTACTTCGTCCACTTTGGCGGTGTAGGCGTCGCGATTGAGTACCGGGCAGCAGGTGCCACCATAATGGGGCGTGTTCAGCGTCAGCGTACCGTACTGTGGAGTGGGGAAGTATTGCAGCAGGGTCGAGGTGGCCGTGCTGAACTCTCCCGCCGGGATCGCGTTCAGGACACCACCGTCATTGAAGGGATCGCGGATCGTGGCATCCGCCCCGCTGTTATTGGTCAATCCCGTCACGGGATCAACACCGCCTGCCGGGACGACTCGGGTGGTGGTAGGATCGTAAATCTCGTCTTTATAGACACTGCGTCCGAGCGCGTCCGCACCCACTGAGCTCCCCAGCCATGCATTGAAGTTCCCCTTCAGCATGGCGGAAGTCGGTACTGAGGTGAGGCCGCCGTAAGCGAACAGCAGCTTGCGGTCGCCCTCGTAGTTGAAGAAGAAGAAGGTCTTGTTCTTCCGGATGGGACCGCCAATGTTGCCGCCGAAGTTATTTTCCTTCAAACTGCTCTTTTGCGCACCAAAGGCGTTGTTCAGCAGGCCGTTGGCGTTGAAAAGAGGATTGATGTCGTACTCAAACCCGGCTCCGTGGAACGTGTTGGAGCCGGACTTCAGGGAGAAGTTGAGAACCCCTCCACCCGTTTCTCCGTACTCGGCAGAGTAGTTGCTCATCTGAACTTTGAACTCACCGACGGAATCCGCCCCGGGCTGGAACTCGCCCATGCTGTCCCAGTCGTACCGGGCGATGCTGACGCCGT
This sequence comes from uncultured Acidobacteriota bacterium, assembly GCA_963722675.1. GTDB lineage: Bacteria > Acidobacteriota > Terriglobia > UBA7540 > UBA7540 > CAVROP01. The sequence continues at coordinate 2,755 of CAVROP010000121.1, read as the reverse complement.
CGATCAGGATGAGGTGGCTCGAGTCTTGGCCGCCGTTGATCGAAGCGCTGCCATTCCAATCCGGCGTGGTGCCGGGCAGAGTCTCCCAGACAAACGCGTCCAGTGGCCGGCCGCCGTCGCTAATAATGACGGGGAGCGTCTGGAACTCTTGTGGCGTGATGGCCACCCCCACTTCCGCGGTAGAAGTTGTCAGCAGCGGTGCTTCGCTGCTCACGGTGACCATTTCCGTCGTGCTGCCGACCTTTAAGGTAAGGTCAACAGTGACAACTTGCGCGACGGGCACCACGATCTCTTTCGCCACGGAAACCTCGAAGCCTTGTTTGAGGGCTTCCACTTGATATTTCCCCGGTGGAACGGGGACGCGATAGTAGCCGGCGCTGGACGCCTTCGTCACTGACTTTACGCCGGAGTCCTGGTTGGTTATCGTGATCTCCGCTTCCGGGATAACTCCGCCCGAGGTGTCAAAAATCGTGCCGGTCAAAGCGCCCAATTGCCCCTGGGCGCAAACCCATTGCGGAATGAGGAAAAGCCCTAAACAAAGGGCTATGATCCGTAGGGACCTGTACATACAATTGCCTCCTTGGATTTTCGAAGAATTCCAATCCGACGCTTGGAATGTGCAACGGGCGCCTCATATAGGCACCCGAAAGAAAAGGCAGGGGACCATTGCCTAGCTTCGTTCACAAGACTTTTGAATATGCTCTTCGGCCTTTCTATTACCCCGGAAACTGCTTTCAGATTGTTTCTCTCTGTTTCGAAAATAACTACCCGCCGACAAGGTAACGCTTGACATGCCAATTGTCAATAGGTTTCTTGCCGTCGGGAGTGTCTCAGTTTGAACTCGTAGCGGCGAGTTTATCTCGCCAAATGGCGGCGTAAAGCCGCCTCTTCAAACTGAGACACGACCTAGCGCTTCGACACCAAATCGCCAAACGCCGGCAGCAGCTTGTACTTGTTTTCCCAGGTTGTGTACATGATGCCTACGGCGCCGCTGGTGCGGTCCAAGGATTCCAGCCAGCCTTTCGGGTTTTCGAGATCGTCGGCGTCATAGTACCCGGCGGCCAAAGTCGGGTATCCGAGCTTGGAAAAGAACGGGAGGCTGAGGTCGCGCTTTTCGTAATACCAGCAGGCAATCACCAGGTCCTTCGGAATGTACTTCCAGGTGCCGTCGAAACTCCCGTCAATCAGGTAGTACTTCTCCCTCGCGTTGTGGTTGGGATCGAACATGTCGGACCAGACGTAGACTTCCGCCTTGGGATTTGCCGCCCGAATCATCTTGTACTGCCGGGTCACACAATCTCCCAGGATCTCAGCCATGGAGAGGTGTCGGCGCTTGCAGGCTTCGCAAAAACCGCCGACGCGCACTTCATCCATGCTCAGGAAGTACTTCTTGGGCGCAACGTATTTTTCGATCAGCGGAATCTGGTGCTGCCAGACTTCGTACACGGCGGGTTCCGACATGTCGATCACGGTCTGATCGCGATAGATCGTGGTGCCGTGGTAATAGTCAACTCGCAAGCGGTCGCCGCTGCGGATGCGGCTGCCCGATAGCAGCTTGATCGCCGGCCCCTCGTGATTCCAACTGAAATTGAGCTGTGGGTCGGAAATCGGCGCGAAATCGCGGCCCTCCGTGTAGACTATGCCCGTCTTGTCGTTGCGAACCACCACCGGAGTCCCGGGGCGGCGCAGAAGGTTGGTAAGGCCCACTTCCTCGATAGCGACGTCGTCCACCCAGACCTTACCGTTTTTCCCATCCGACACGCCGACGCGGAACTCGACCCGATCCGCGTACCAACTGTTGAAACCCCAGACCATCTCGTGCCAGTCGCTGGTCTCGGGCAAGGGGGGTTCCATGTAGGAAAGTTCTCGACCGTCCGGCGCAACAGCAAGCAGATGGATTGCCATCCGCGGCCCCGCTCCTTCCGTCTTCACCCAAGCGCGCAAGCGATAGCAGCGATACGGATGCACGCGGATCGGCTGCGCAACGTAAACTCCGTTTTCCGGATCGCTGAACTCCTCGAAGCGCACTGACGCTTTGCCGGAGTGAGACACCGTCGTATCCAGCGCGGCCCGAGCCCCGTGCGCCGTAAAGCCTGCGGGCAAGCCGCCAGCGATTTCCTCAAAGTCGCCGTTAGCGATCTTCACCGCAGGGTCTGCCTGGAATGTCGCCTCTTGGTCCTTTGCTACGAACAGCGCTCCACGCACGGGCTGACCCGCGGCCAGGTTCTTGTTATGCGCCAACACTCCTCCGCCGTAACCTACGCCGAAGCCGGCAGGAATGATCTCCACGCCGAGGCGGTCGCAGGTTTGCTTCAGCCGTGCGAAGCGTTCGAGGCTCGCCGGGGACTTTAAGTCCATGTCGTCGAAGCCGGCCGACAGCAGGATACCGTTAAGACCATGTTCGCTCGCCGTGCGCGCGATGCCTTCCACACGCTCGAGTTCCCGGTCATTTTCCATGTATGTGGACACATAGACCCAGCGGTCTCGATACGTATGGGACTGACTTAGTAGCGCCGCCGGGTTTGCAACCAGGCAGCCGAGTACGACAATAAGTCCGATTTTCATTTGCGCCTCCCCTCCTTCACCTTGCTCAACCGCCTCACAGGTTCGCGGTCCTTTGTTTTCATAGACATTCTCGCTTTGTTCCCCCGATACTGCAGTCCAGGAGTCGAGAAGTTGAGGAGTTAAGAAGCCAACGGCCATTTCCCGAACCGCGGCTGGGACTTGGTGTCAGATCTTGCTTTCTGCTGCTCAA
>CAVROP010000120.1:0-4042 GCA_963722675.1 uncultured Acidobacteriota bacterium | reverse complement strand
AAGTCTTATCGCTACTAAGTTGGATGTCGCAGTGTCGTTTCATGGTTGCAGTGCGTCAAGGAGCGGTCGCAGAGCGAAACTGTTTTCCCTCAAATATCTGGTGTCCCTCTTCCGCAGAAAAAGGACTTTACAGGCCCCGGTCAAAGGCTTAGTTTGCGTTATTGGTAGAAAGGCCCCTTTAAGCCCAAGTCAGAATACCAGAGTGTCACGCAAGGTTCAACTGGCATCCGTGCGCACGGGGCAGCATAGGCCCGGGTAAGGGGTCTCATGCTATATTCGACTCTTGGGTCACCCTACTTCACATCTCGTCTCGCGGGGCGGGCTAGCATGGATTGAACACCCGCTCCTCACCCGCAATCCCTGGCTGGTTCATGCCTTTAGTACTCGCCGTGGCGGGGTAAGCCGCGGACCCTCCGCCGGCCTCAATCTGGGACTCACGAAGGGCGAGCCGCAGCTCGGAGTGCGCAAGAACCGGGACCTTTTCTTTCGGCAACTTGGCGCGGAACAATTCGCGCTTGCGTCGCTACGGCAAGTCCATTCCACGGTCGTTTATCAAGTTGGTCACGCAAGGGGCCGCGAACTTGAGTACCGCCTTGCCGGGAGCCCGTCGGCTAGTCAATCCGGCCTTGCTCAGCCTGAAGGCGATGCGTTGCTGACTGATCAAGCCGGCATCCTCCTGTCGGTGCGAACTGCCGACTGCCTGCCCTTGCTCCTGGCAGATCCAAAACATCGGGCGGTGGCGGCAGTCCATGCCGGGTGGCGCGGCGCACTAGGGCGCATCATCGAAAAAACGGTGGGGGAGATGCGCCGCGTGTATGGTTCCTCGCCCTCGAGCTTACTCGCCGTGCTGGGTCCTTCCATCCGCGCGTGTTGTTACGAGGTGGGAGAAGATGTGGAAGAAGCCTTTCAGGGGTGCTTCCCAAACGCGGATGGGTTCTTTCGCAAGCCGCCGGGACACCCGGCGTCCCATCCCCAGCGCTACTCCCTCTCATTCGCGAATAGGCAGCCGCCCGGGCACAGCGCCGATCCAAGACCCTCAGCGCATCTTGACCTGATTGCGGTGGCAAGAGATCAACTCCATGGCGCGGGGCTCGCGCCTCGCCATGTCGCCGCAGTCGATTTCTGCACCGCATGCCACCTGGACCTCTTTTATTCCTATCGGCGCGACGGAAGCGGCACGGGCCGCATGGCGGCGGTTATTGGAATTCGACCTGCAACCCTTCGCTAGCCTCGGGTGAACCACCCCTACCTCTCCTTATCAAGGAGGGGAGCCAACTCCCCTCCTGGTTGAGGAGGGAGCTGGGGGGTGGTGTCGCCATTTCGCATTCCTTTCAAACGGAGCTGGCCGCAGGCGGCGCCAATATCCTGTCCTCGTGAAATACGGATGTAGGCTGGAATCCTGCATTCCGCCAGAACCTGTTGGAAGGCCAAAACTCTCTCCATGGGAGAGGCACGATACGGAAGCTCGGAGCCGGAGTTGTAGGGGATGAGGTTGACCTTGGCGCGCATTCCGCCAAGCAGTTTTCCCAGGCGCTGGGCATCGGCGTCCGCATCGTTGAATCCGTCGAGAAGCACATACTCGAAGGTCAGCAGTTCGCGGGGGCGTAGCGGGTAGGCGCGGCAGGCGCGCAGGAGGTCGCGCAGCGGATACTTCCGGTTGATCGGCATCAGCTCCGTTCGCTGTTCTTCGGTCGAAGCGTTCAACGACACGGCCAGTTTCGGACGCCCCGGGTCACGTGCCATCTCGTTGATGCGCGGGATGATCCCCGAGGTGGAGATGGTAATGCGACGCAGCGGAATGCCACAGGCTTGCGGATCGGAGAGTATACGGACGGCTTTCATCACCGGGGCAAGGTTCAGGAGCGGCTCACCCATTCCCATGAAGACCAGATTGAGCCGAGTGCGAGGGAGAATCTCGCGCTCATTAGTTACCGCCATTACCTGGCCGAGAATTTCTCCCGCCGAGAGGTTTCGCTGCAGCCCCAGGAGCGCAGTGAAGCAAAAACGGCAGTCTACGGCGCAGCCCGCCTGACTGGAAAGGCAAAGCGTCGTCCGCGACTCCTCCGGCATATAGACGGTCTCGATCAGCGTGTTGTCTTGAAGACACAGTAGGTACCGGGCGGAGCCGTCTGTTGACGTGAACACGGCCTGGAGGCGCGGGTAGTCGACACCGTACTGAGCTGAGAGGGTTCCTTTGAAATCCCTATCGAGGTCCGTCAAGCCGGCGATGGCCGTTGCGCGGCGGCGGTAAATGGCGTGATAGAGTTGGCGGCCGCGATACGGCGCCTTCCCCAGGGACTGTGCCAACCGCTCCAGCTCCTGGCGGTCAAGCCCCACTAGATTCTGCATTCCCGTGTTCATCGGATGCCCCGGCCTCAACTCATGCTATCATTCTGGCGATAGTGCCTCAAGCGTTTGCCGCATTGTGGCGTAACGCTAGGGGAATCGCTCTTGCTCCAACCACCCCTAGCCCTTCCTTATCCAAGGAGGGGAGTTCGATCTCCCCTCCTCACCGGAGGAGGGGTTAGGGGTGGTGGGGCCAGGTCATTCTCACGGAAGCAACTGAATGAGTCCACGCCGAGTCAATCCCGAACTCATCGGTCAACGACGAGAAGCCCTCCAGCGCGCAGGTTACGCGGAAGTTTTGGAACGTGGAATCGAGGCCACCACCCTGGATTCCGTCGTGGCCAGGGCGGAATCGAGTAAGGGCGGGGCGCTCTATTACTTCCGGACCAAGGAAGACCTCCTCTTCGGCGTCCTGGAGTGGCTGCTGCGCCAATTGAACCGCAGCCTGGACGAGGTTGTGCATTCTCAGGAGCCGGCGCGCACGCGGCTGGGAGCGGAACTGGAAGTCTTGTTTCATAGCACCGAGGTTAATCGCAAGCTTTACCTGGTCTTTTTCGATTTTGTCAGCCGCGGGGCACGCTACCCGCGATTTCGTAAGCTCTTTTCGGAGTTCTTCGAGGGGTGCCGGCAGCGAGATCGGAAAATCGTGGAAGACGGAATCAGTGAACAGCAGTTCCGCCGGGTGAATCCTCTGGAGGCTGCTTCCACCATACGCGCCCTCGTCAACGGCTATTGTCTGCAATGGCTTTTGGGCCCTGAGGACGTGCCGGTGGAAATGTATCGCGACCGTTGCCGAGCGGTGCTGGGAGCGTATCTCTTGCGTGGTCCCAAGAACCGGGAGACGTGACCGCCCGCACGACCATGCAGGATGCTGAACGACGCCTGCGGTGTCATCCAGAGGAGTCCTGCATTGCGGGACGACGAAGGATCTCCGCAGATCGGTGAATCAACAACAGCCGGGATTCTTCGCTGCGCTCAGAATGACAGCGCTCAGGACTGCCGATGGCTGCAAGGATAGTCTCGGCCCTCTTCGTACTCCTCTTAGTTGTTGGAGTCCCGGTCCTTTCCCTCTCCACAGCTCGCGATGACCGGCTTCGTCAAATGCGGCGGCTCGAGCTTTATGTCTCCGCAACGATTTCGCAGTGGGCCCTGGCGGTCGTCGGGGTAGGTGTCTTTTTTCTCGGCTCGCTGAGTGCTTTATCCGTAGGCTTCAGAGCGCTTGCGCCCGCCACTGCTTTCATCTGGGCAAGCGCGTTGGTTGCGCTGTCCGTGGCCGCCATTCTCCTAAGCCTATTCCTGGAACGCCATGGGTGGTGGCCGGCAGAAAGCGAGCTGACCTACCTCTTGATTCCCAGGACGCGCCAGGAAAAAGCCTGGTCGCTGCTTCTGCTTGTTCCCACGGCCGCTCTCTGCGAGGAATTCTTGTATCGCGGTTTGCTTCTCGCTCAAATCAGTCAATGGCTGCGTACCGGCGCCTGGGCGTGCGCTGTTTCATCGCTGGCGTTCGGACTGGCGCATGTTTATCAAGGTTGGAGCGGGATCGTGCGAGCCTCTCTGCTAGGGGCTTTGCTTGCCTACCCCGTCATTCATTTCGGCAGTCTCTATCCTTCCATGCTCGCGCACGGACTGATCGATGCCTTGGCCTTGGCGTGGTTGGGTCCAAAGTTTCTGGGAGGAATTAGGGATTAGGGGCTAG
>CAVROP010000119.1:0-29409 GCA_963722675.1 uncultured Acidobacteriota bacterium | reverse complement strand
GAACTGTCCGGTCATAAGTTGAATAGTTCGAGTTGGTTGCCGGGCACGTCGATTTCGCATTGCGAGCTGACGTGCGAAAAAGCCTGTAAAAGTGGCACTTTTTCGAAAAGGCTGAGGCTCAGGATTTGTGACATGGGGTAGAGGTTAAGTTCGAGCCCCAGTTGTTTGCGAACAATCGCCAGCCGCACGTAAACGGAGATGGCGATCCAGATTTGGGTCTTCACGGCATTGGGTGAAAGACCGTAGAATTTCTTGATGCGCAGATGCTGTTTGACCCATTTGAAAAACAACTCCACCTGCCAGCGGCATTTGTAAAGCTGGGTGATGAGGAGCGCGGCCAGGTAAAAGTTGTTGGTTAAGAAGGTCAGGCTCTTGTCGGTCTCGGCGTCGTGATAACGAATGCGACGCAAAGGCTGGGGGTAGAACTTGGCCGGATAAAAACTCTTGAGCCGAATCGTCTCGCCGCAACGTAGGCCAGTACTCTTGTTGACGAGATGAGAAGCGACCCGGCGAAAGGTGAAGTCCTTGCGCGGACGAATGATGAAGAAGGCCAAAGCCTGCTTGAGTCGGTAAAGCCGCTCGAAATCCAGGTAAGCTCGGTCCACAATGTAGATGGAGCCGGGTTCGGGGACGAGTTCGTCGAGGATGTGAATCTCGTGTATTTTCGCGGGTGTAACGTCGATGAAAGCCGGGATGTTGCCATGCAGATCGAGCAGCGTGTGCATCTTCACGGCGGCGTTCTTGGGGCGGTAGCGAGCCCAGGGAAAGAGCGCCAGGCAAAGGTCGATGGTGGTGCAGTCCAAAGCGTAGACAGCTTGCTGCAACTCCACTCCGAAATCTTCGTGGGCATACAGGGCGCGCGCGGTACGAATCAGCACCTGCGCCAGGTCGGCGTAGATTCGCCAGTCGCGCGTCTCGTTGGCATCGGCCAGGGTGCTGTGAGAAATGTGACCGCGAATGCCGGCGTGATAGAGTCGAGGCCCCAAGGCACGCAAGCAGGTTTCGATATCGCGCAGGCTTTCGCGGTAGGTGAGTTGAGCAAAGGCCATGCACAGAAATTGATCCCAACAGGAAAAGCGGCTGACTTTGTAATTGCCTTGGTAGCGATCCACACAGCGAGAGAACTCGTGAGCGGGAATGAAATCCATCAACTGGGCGAAAACAGTTTTGCCGGCATTCATGGTCCAAATCCTCCCCTAACTTCGGGAAAGCATGGACATAAATGCCCCACAAATTCAAATCGAAAACGCTTGGTTTGGCGGATAAACTCATAAGGTATGCCAACTTACAGTAAAATCAGAAATCAATGACCGGACAGTTCTGGCCACTAACCACTAGCCACTGTCAGGAAATAATCCCCTTGGGCTGGGTGTGGGCAAGGGTGGTCCGGCGAATGGCCTCTTCCTGCACCTGAAGTTGGCGTGCGAGATCGAGAGCCTCCAGGCCGGTGACGAGCATCAAGGCCGGTAGCCCGCCGAAGCCCATCAACAAGGTCAGGCGCACCCTCTTCGAAGGCAAACCCTCTTGACGCCGCATGTCGGAGTCGCTCACTTGCGGGAACACCTCCTTGGACCGTCCCTCGCCTGAACTCTGAGATCCATGAGAACACTTTCCTGGCCGCAAGGCAACTCGCAAGGAGTCGCAGATTCCTGGGTGATGAGGGTGGCCCGAGGGACCGTTCCTAGCAGAGTTGGCGCGTCCTACAGATTTCAGAATTCAAGATATGGATTTCCGTACGGAATCCTCTGAGTGTATCTTGCTGCCTTATTTTGTCTTGTATAATCAGCGACTTACTGGCCAAGGATGAATACTTCGTTTGGAAGGGAAATTGCTCCCGAACTGGCAGGGCATGCGGTATCCGTCCGGCTAGGAACTTAAATCGAAAACTCGCGTATGGAGAGGCTGAACATGACAAGAAATGCCATCAAAACTATGGTCTTGTTGTTAGCAGTCGGGCTGGTTCTATCGACAGGGCGGCTGTGGAGCCAGGCGGTGGCCAACGCGCAGATTCAAGGCCTCATCACGGACCCAAGCGGAGCGGTAGTCCCAAACGCTGGGGTGACGGCCAAGCAAACCAACACCGGTTTCGTACGAACAACGGTGACCGACGCGAACGGGACCTACGTACTCCCGAATCTTCCAGTGGGACCTTACCACCTCGAGGTACAGGCCGGCGGGTTCCAAGCTTACATGCAGACGGGCATCGTCCTCGAAGTCAGCAATAATGTCACGATTAATGTGGCGCTCCGGCTGGGGCAGGTGAGCCAGGAGGTGCAGGTGTCTGCCAACGCCAGCATGGTGCAGACGAACACCACCTCCGTCTCTCAAGTGGTCGATCAGGCGCGCATCCTCGACCTGCCCTTGAACGGGCGCATCGCCACGTCGCTGGTCATGCTTGCTGGCGCGGCCACCGATACGAGTCCATATTACAGCGATTTGACCGGTAGCAAGAACTACTTCAGCGCGGACGCGATTTCGGTGGCCGGCGGGCAGGCGGACGGGACGAATTACCTGATGGATGGCGCCGAGCAGATGGACGCCTTTTCGTGGGTGAATATGCCTTACCCTTTCCCCGATGCCATCCAAGAATTCAGCGTTGAGACCAGCAGCCTTTCCGCGCGCTACGGGTTCCAAGGCGGGGCCACCGTTAACGCGGTCACCAAATCCGGCACGAATCAGTTCCATGGCGACGCCTTCGAGTTCGTCCGCAACGGCGATTTCGACGCCCGCGATTTCTACGCTGCCACCCAGGACACGCTTCGGAGAAACCAGTTTGGCGGCACGATTGGCGGACCCATCAAAAAGGATAAAATCTTCGGCTTTTTCGGCTATCAGGGAACTCGCATCCGAACCGCTTCCGCTTCGAACATAGCTTACGTGCCCACGCAGGCGATGCTGAGCGGGGACTTTAGCGCGCTGGGCTCTGCCACTTGCGAATCCAGCGGAGTTGCGCAAACGTTTACCAATCCTGCGACAGGCCAGCCGTTTACGAATAACCAGGTCGACCCGGCGTCGTTCAACTCCGTTGCTCTTAACTTGCTCAAGTACGTACCTACCTCCAGCGACCCTTGCGGCAGGCTAGCCTATGCCATTCCAACCCCGCAAACCGAAGATCAATATATTGGGCGGGTGGATTGGAACCAGAGCGCCAAGAATAGCGTGTCTGGGCGCTACTTCATTGCCAACTACAAATCTCCCTCATTCTTCAACAATGACGTGCTGCTGACAACACAGCGTGGAGTACTGGACCGCGCCCAATCGGCGATTCTCAGCGATACCTATTCAATTACCCCCACAACTATCAATTCCGCCCATATCGCCTGGACGCGGCTGGCCATTACGCGCGGTCCCGCGGCCGATTTCATCAATTTAACGAGTTTAGGCTCCCAAATGTATTCCGCTGTGCCCAACTTTATGGATCTCTCGATTAACGGCTATTTTGGCGCGGGCTGCGGCACCTGCGCACCTGTCACCCTTGACGGCAACTCCATGCAGGCTTCCGAAGATGTGGACATGATGAGAGGCCGGCATCACATCTCATTCGGGGGGGAATGGCTGCACTATCAATTCAATTACGCGAATGTTTACCAGAGTAACGGCAGCCTCGCTTTTGACGGCTACGCTAGCGGCGACGCTCTCCTCGATTTCATGCTGGGATTGCCAAGCGACCTTGAGCAAGGCACTGAAGACTTTTACAGGGGAAGGCAGAACTACTTTGGGCCCTATGTCGAGGACGACATTCGGGTGAGCAAGAGTTTGAACGTGAACATTGGCTTGCGTTGGGAGCCTTACTTGCCCACCAACGAGAAGTTCAAGCATATGGACCACTGGGACTACAGCGCGTTCCTTGCAGGGAAGACGTCAAGCATATACCCCAACGCACCCCTCGGCTTATTTTTCCCCGGCGATCCCGGCATCCCCACCAAGGGCTTCACTTATAGCCGGCTGACGGATTTTGCCCCGCGCGTGGGCTTGGGCTGGCAACCCAGCGGAAACGGGCAGCAGGTGATTCGCGCCGGCTTCGGCGTCTTCTATAACGTCATGCCGACCGCCTATTCGGAAGACCAAAATCAAGGTGCTCCTTGGGCCAGTGGGGTGGATTTGCCCAGTCCTCCAGGAGGGCTGACGAATCCCTGGTTAGGATTCCCCGGCGGCAATCCCTTTCCCCGTCCTGCGGGGGCACTGACCTTTGTCCCGGAAGGCTTCTATTTTAACTATCCGCTGGATGTCAACGCAACGAGCGTCGAAGTGTGGAACCTCACCTATCAGCGTCAGTTCGCCAGCAACTGGGTCGTCTCGGCAAGTTATATAGGCAACAAGAGCACTCACATCTGGACGGGAGAGGACGTCGATCCGGGCATCTACATTCCCGGGATGTGCAATGGCTGCGCCCTGCTCGACGACTTCAAACACCAACCAAAGGCGGCTGCTCTCCCTGCAAAATCCCGTCGCCGGAGCGTCTTACTCGGACATCTACCAGGCCGACGATGGCGCCAACGCGGAATACAATGCGTTTTTCGCGAAAGTGGAGCACCGGTTCACTGAGAATTACACCATTCTTGCCAATTACACCTACTCGCATTGCATCAGTGAGGCGGACTTCGGCGGCGACCTCGGTGGCGCCAACACGGAGCAACCTTTCAATCGAAATGCCGACCGGGGCAATTGCGCCTTTGATTTGCGTCACATCTTCAATTTATCCCTTGTCGCCCTTTCGCCCCACTTTGCCGGCGTGTGGACGAACCGGCTGCTGGGCAACTGGCAATTCGCTCCGATCATTTCAGCTCACAGCGGAACGTGGTTTTCGCCCGTGACCGGCCTGGACAACTCCCTAACCGGCATCGGCAATGACCGGCCGAATGTGGTAGGAAATCCTTACATCAGGAGCACCACGGGCAGCCTCCAGTGGCTGAACCCCGGCGCCTTCACCCCGAATGCTCTGGGCACCTTTGGAAACGCCGGGATGATGTCGCTACTCGGCCCCAGGTACTTTGATGTCGATGTGGACGTAAGCCGCTACTTTACCATTCACGAAAAGCAAAAGCTGGAGGTGCGCTTCGAATTCTTCAATTTAGGGAATCATGTAAATTTCAGCACGCCGGACAATAATCTGCAGGACAACACTTTCGGTCAGATTTTTGGCGACGCGGGTCCGCGCATCCTGGAGTTTGCGCTGAAGTATACGTTCTGAACTCCTTGCGTGTCATCCTGAGGAGTCCCGCTCTTTGGGACGACGAAGGATCTCCGGCAGTCCGCGACAGAAGACAGGAACTGCAGGGATTCTTCGGCCCCAAAGAACGGGGCCTTAGAATGACAGCATGGCGGGAATAATCATGCACCGCCGTGATTTCCTCCAATCCGCTGTTCTGGCTCTGGGCGCCGCCTGTGAGGCTCACGGCGAACACGGTTGGGGTTTGCCCGCAGCGCCACCGCTCCGCTTCAAGCTGGCGGCGATCAGCGACGGCTTTTCGCAGGATTTCGAGCAAGCGTTGAAGACCATGAAGGGCTATGGACTCTCGTGGGTCGAGATCCGCGGTCTCTGGGGGAAGTACAACACCGACGCGACGCCGGAAGAGATCCGCCGCGTCAAGGAACTGCTGGATCGATACAACTTCAAATGTTCGGTGGTCGATTCCGGCTTTTACAAGTGCGTTTTGCCGGGAACTAAACCGGTCAGCATTGAAGGGGGCTACCACATCCCGTTTTCAGGCCAGATGGACCTGCTTAAACGCGCCATGGATCGCGGTCATGCTTGGGGCACTGACAAGGTCCGCATCTTCACATTCTGGCGGGTGGCCCAACCGGACACGATGGACCGCCAAATCTCCGAGGAACTCGCCAAAGCCGCCGAGGTGGCTAAGGGTGGAGGCGGCCGGCTGGTGATTGAGAACGAAGAATCGTGCAATGCCGCCACAGGGCGCGAGCTGGCTGCGATCCTGAAATTGGCGCCGGCGCCTAACCTCGGATATAATTGGGATGTCGGTAACGGTTACGGTCGTGGCGAGGTGTCATATCCCGACGGCTACAATCTGCTGGAGAAGGGCCGGATCTGGAACATCCATCTCAAAGGGATGCATTGCCAGTCGGGTCTTCAGCAATGCGAGGAGACATTTGCGGATTCGGGTGAGATCGACCTGGTGGGGCAATTGCGGGCGCTGCGGCGCGACAACTACAACGAGACCATGTCACTGGAATGCGAATTCAACGCCCCCGGCATGAATCATCAGCAGACTACCGAGCGCTCCTTGCAGGGGTTGCTTCGGGTCATTAACCAAGCACAATGATGAGGGATGTTTCTCGCCGTGAATTCATGAGACGCGGCGCCGGGGCGGCCCTGGCTGCCACTCTTGGAGGCGCCCTGAACTCCAAGTCTGCAGCGCAGAATTCTCCAGCCTCGCCCCATGAGCCTCACCTGATGTTTCCCACAACGCCGCGCGCCAGGCTCGCAGTAACCTCGTGGCCTTTCAGGGAGTTCATTGACAGTCCTCGAAACCCTTATCGGAATCGGCAAAAGCCGGGAATGGACCTCCAGGGATTTCCGGAAATGGTCTGGAAGGAATTTGGAATCCAGAACATCTGCCCCCTCTCGACCCATTTCCATTCTACCGACCCCGCTTATCTGGACGCGTTTCGCAAGGCGGTAGAACGGGCGGGCTCGCACTTGGTCGACTTGGGGCTGGGGGGTGGCAGCTTCTGGGATCCGGACAAGAGCAAGCGCCAGGCCGCTGTTGACTACGGGCAACACTGGATCGATCTCGCCGTCGGATTGGGCTCTCCGAGTGTTCGCCAGCATCTCGGCGCGCCGAGGGGTGTAAAACCTGATGTTGACTTGGCCTCTCAAACGTTGGGAATGCTCGCCGAATATGGCGCGTCAAAGAACACGCTGGTCAACCTCGAGAATGATGACCTTCTCAATGAGGATCCTTTCTTCATCGTCAAAGTGATCGAGAAGGTGGGCAACCCTTATCTGCGCGCTCTGCCGGATTTCGGAAATACGCTCGGCGGCGGCGACGTGGAATATAATGAACGTGGCGTGGCTGCCATGCTCAAGCACGCCTACGGGGTGTGCCACGTCAAGGACGTGGTGGTCGCCGACAACGGCAAGACGTACAACGTTAACTTGCCCAGAATGTTCGAGCTTGCCAAAGCGAGCGGGTTCCAAGGTTACTACATGATGGAATGGGACGGCGGACCCGGCGAGCCTTACGCAGGAACCCGAAGGCTGGCGGAAGAGACCTTGAAGTGCCTTGGCGCGTAGCGTCAGCTTTCGCGCTTGCCCAGGGCGGCCACAAGGGCTGCCCCTACGGGAAGAGCAATTCAAATGGCAAACGGCAAAGGTCAAATGGTTATCCATTTTGGATTTAGATCCCGGCTTTGCCTAACAGTACTATTTGGTCTTCTACTGTTTCCGCTCCCCAGTTCCGCCGCCGATTCGGTCGAGCTGGTCAGGAAGGGGGACACGGTCGAGGTACTGATTGGGGGGCGGGCCTTCACCACGTACTTTTTCCCCGCTGAGATTGCTAAACCTTACTTTCAACCTCTGCGCACTGCGCAAGGCAACATCGTGACGCGCGACTTCATTAGCGGCAACACCGTCCCCCAGGAGCACCTGAAGGATCGAAGCCTGGAGCCGCATCAGCGTCCGATGTATTTCGGCCATGGAGACATCGACGGCATTGACTTCTGGGGCGAGGCAGTATTCCCGCAATACAGCGACGACACGGTTTTTGGCCGGGCGGTGTTCAAGAAGCTGGAAGAGATGCGGAGCGGCGGCGACTCGGGCGGGCTGAAGGCCGATTTCGAACTCGCTGATCCACGTGGCAGAGTGATCGCAGACGAGATACAATCCTTTGTCTTCGGGGGCGGCCCGGACACGAGGTGGATCGATTGCGAGATTACCTTGGTGGCTAACCACGGTTCGGATCTGGTGATGGGCGACACCAAAGAGGGAACTTTCGCAATCCGCCTGGCGAATGAACTCAATTCACCTCCCGGCCACATGGTGAACTCCTCCGGCGCGGAGGGAGAGAAAGAAATCTGGGGAAAGCCGGCGGATTGGGTTGACTATGACGGCACGATTGCCGGGGAAGAACTGGGCATCGCCGTCTTCGACAGTCCGAGGAGCTTCCGGCACCCGACCTGCTGGCACGCGCGCGGCTACGGCTTGCTGGCTGCTAACCCCTTCGGCTGGAGAGAGTTTTATAAGGACCCGGAGAAGGATGGGAGCTGGACGATTCAACAAGGCCAAACATTGAAGTTTCGTTATCGGGTTTTCATTCACCACGGTGACTACAAGCAAGCCAAGGTTGCTGAGGCTTATCAGGAATACGCAGTGCACGAACGCTAGCCAAAGCCTGCGCGTGCTGTGGTGCGGGCGTCTCGCCCGCGCCGGCGCGGGAGCGAGACGCTCCCGCGACAGCGGGCGGGACGCCCGCACCACATGACCGCTGGTCTTCGATGCGATTAGAACGCCAGGGTTATATGAAGCTTCTGGAGAGGGAGAATAATTCATGTCCAATGATACGCAACTAAGCCGTAGGAGTTTCTTGAAGAGCAGTGTGACCAGCGCGGCGAGTCTGGCTGCCGCGAGCGGCGTCACTTTCTTGACGCGGCCGGAACGAGTCTTCGGCGCCAACGATCGAGTGCGTGTGGCGGTCTGCGGCGTGCACGGGCGCGGTATGGATCACGTTCATAATTACGCGCAGCTTTCTAACGTCGAAATCGCCGCCGTCTGCGACATCGACGAGAAACTCATGGGAGAGCGCGTTTCCATGATGGAGAAACACGGGATCCCGAAGCCGGCGACGTTTGTGGATATCCGCAAGCTTCTGGAGGACAAGTCCATCGATGCGATTTCCATCGCCACCCCGAATCATTGGCACACCTTGATGGGAATCTGGGCGTGCCAGGCGGGCAAGGACGTGTATGTTGAGAAGCCCTGCTGCCACAATCTATGGGAAGGCAAACAGTTCGTAGCTGCGGCGCACCGTTACAACCGTATTGTCCAGCACGGCACACAAATCCGCTCCGCCACGGCGATTCGAGATGGGATCAAGAAGCTCCGCGAGGGCCTGATCGGCGACATCTACATGGCCCGCGGAGTTTGCTACAAATGGCGCAACACGATCGGCCGTGCTCCCGTCACGGAGGTTCCCGCAGGAGTGAATTACGATCTCTGGACCGGCCCGGCGCCCCTGCATGATTTCACCAAGAATCGCTTTCACTACAACTGGCACTGGTTCTGGTATTACGGAAATGGCGACATGGGCAATCAGGGCACCCATCAGTTGGACGTAGCGCGATGGGGGTTAGGCGTGGGGTTCCCGAATAAAGTGAGCGCCATCGGCGGCCACTTCATGTTCGACGACGACCAGGAGACGCCCAACGACCTGAGTTGCGCGTTTGAGTTCGACCTCCCGGACGGCAAGCGCAAGATGATAACCTTCGAGGTCCGCCATTGGATCACCAATCACGAAGCCGAGATCGGCACTCCAGAGATGGGAACTGAGGAACCGAAGCATAAGGCCAACCGCCCGGCGACCGGGCCCATGTCAGGCGGCCACAACACCATCGGCGACATCTTTTACGGCTCGAAAGGGTATTTCGCCACCGGCGACGAAGACGCGGATACCTACGGCGTGTGGCTTGGCCCCGATCAAGAGCCTCAGCCCAAGGTCCACGAGGGCACCGAACTCGCCCACTATAAGAACTTCATCGACTGCGTGCTGAGCCGGAAGAAAGAGGATCTGAATGCGCCCATCGAGGAAGCCTACACGTCCATGGCGCTGATCCACCTCGCGAATGCTTCCTACCGCTTGGGCCGGACCTTGAATTTCAATCCCGATACCCAGCAGGTCATTAACGATCCTGAGGCCGAGACGCTGTTGCGCGACGGCGATCGCGGCTACCGCGCGCCGTTTACCGTGCCGGAGGAAGTGTAGCGATTGCCGATCGTCGATTGCCGATTTGATGGCGCGGACCCCGGTTTTGAAGTGCGGCAGCTTGCTGCCGCTTTCCGCCGGCGAACTTACTCGCCGAACACAGGGAAGCTCACAAGGGCACGGCCAGCAATCTGGCCTCGTCAAAAGCGGCAGCAAGCTGCCGCACTCCAGAGCTTCAGCCTGGCAGAGAGAGGGAGGAACCCATGAGCCAGACGCATCGTTCTGCCGGCAGAGCAATATATGCCAGCGCGGCGCTGCTGCTCGGAGTCACAACCGCTTTGGCACAGAGCAAGACCGATCTCCTGAAGAATGGATTCGAAAACCCGCCGGAGGGCGCGCGCCCGCGGGTTTGGTGGCATTGGATGAACGGCAACATCAGCAAGGAAGGCATCAAGCTTGATCTGGAGTGGATGCACCGGGTGGGTTTGGGGGGCTACCAGAATTTCGATGCCGCGCTCTCAACGCCGCAGGTCGTGCCAAAGCGTCTGGCCTACATGACCCCGGAATGGAAGGACGCCTTCAAGTACGCAGTGGTCCTCGGGGATCAACTTGGGCTGGAAGAGGCGATCGCGGGTTCGCCGGGCTGGAGCGAATCGGGCGGACCCTGGGTTCCGGCGTCGCAGGGGATGAAGAAATATGTATGGAGCGAGACGCCGGTGGAAGGCGGCCAGGCCTTCACGGGCACCGTGGCGCATCCTCCCTCTAACACCGGGGCATTTCAAAACCTCTCCATCCGCGACCTTCTCGAGAGGCCGGAAGGCTCCAAGCCGGTTCCGGAGTTCTACGCGGACGTCGCGGTGGTTGCCTATCGGGTGCCGGAGAGCGATGTGGCGCTCGAATCACTGCACCCCAAGGTGACGGCGAGCGGAGGCGACGTTGACTTCGCCATGCTGAGCGACGGAGACCTGGAGAAAGCCACCAAGCTTCCTATCCCCACCGCCGCCGGCCAGACTTCCTGGATCCAATACGAATTCGCCGAGCCTCAGACCATTCATGCCGTTAGCGTCGTGACGAAGAACCCTGGCTCTATTGCCGCCATGCTGGCTGGAATTGGCAGTCCGGAGAAATCTTTCGAGGCGAGTGACGACGGGCAAAACTTCCGGGCCGTGGTGAAGCTGGCTGACGATGGAGCTGCGGAGCACACCGTTTCTTTTCCGGCGGTGAAGGCGAAGTTCTTCCGCGTAGTTTTTAAGCGTACGCCTCCGCCCCCTCTGCCTGCCTGGGCGAGCGGCATCGACCCCGCGTCCTTAGGGATCAGAGTTGGCAAGCCGCCCACGGACTATGAAATTGCCGAGCTGGTGCTGCACCCGGGAGCGCGCGTCAACCGTTTCGAAGACAAAGCCGCCTTCAGTTCTCCAGGCGACCTTTACGAGTTCGCGACACCCCCGGTCGATTCCGCCGATGCCGTATCCAAGTCCGATGTGATCGACCTGACGTCGAAGATGAGCGCCGATGGCAGGCTCGACTGGACTCCGCCCGCCGGCCACTGGGTCGTTCTCCTGTTCGGCTACTCGCTGTTAGGGATCACCAACCATCCGGCGACCGCTGAGGCCACGGGCCTCGAAGTCGACAAGCTGAACCACACCTACGTGAAGAACTACATGGAGACCTACCTGGACAGCTACAAGCAGACGGTCGGCGCGGATTATATGGGCAAACGCGGAATCCGCTACGTGGTTAACGATAGTTGGGAGGCGGGTTCGCAGAACTGGACCGATAACATGCTTGCCCAGTTCAAATCGTTGCGCGGCTACGATCCGCTGCCCTGGTTGCCGGTTCTCGCAGGGAGAGTCGTCGAGAGCGCCGAAGCCAGCGACCGCTTTCTCTGGGACTTCCGCAAGACCATCGGCGACCTCATTGCCAACGAGCATTACGGCCAACTCGAAGCCACGCTGCACGAGTGGCACATGGGCCATTACGGCGAGTCTCACGAGGGCGGGCGCGCCTTTGTGGCGGATGGCATGGAAGTGAAGAAGTTCAACGAAGTGCCCATGAGCGCCATGTGGACTCAGACCCCGGGCGTCAACAAGGAACAATATGGCTACAACGCTGATGATCGTGAATCGGCGTCTGTCGCCCATATTTATGGTCAGAACGTGGCCGCGGCGGAGTCGATGACGGCGGCCGCCGCACCGTGGGCGTGGTCCCCGGCCACGCTGAAGCCGACGGCCGATCAGGAATTACTGAACGGCATCAACCGCTTCGTGATTCACGAATCAGCGCACCAACCCTTGGTGGATAAATCCAAAGCGCCGGGAATGACGCTGGGGCCTTTCGGACAGTGGTTCAACCGCAACGAGACTTGGGCGGAAGAGGCGGGCCCGTGGATCAAGTATATTGCGCGCTGCAGCTATCTTCTTCAGGCAGGCCATTTCGGCGCCGACGTACTTTATTTCTACGGCGAAGATTCTAACTTGACGGCCATCTTTGCGAACAAGTCTCCCGACATGCCGGCCGGTTACGGCTTCGATTACATCAACGCCGACGGCCTTATTCACATGCTGAACGCGAAGCAAGGGCGAATTACGACCAAGAGCGGGATGGAATACCGCTTGTTGGCGCTCGATCCCTACAGCCGGCACATGTCGCTGCCGGTGCTGCGCGCTATTCACAAATTAGTGGAGGATGGCGCGGCCGTGGCCGGCCAGAAGCCGATCGACGATCCCAGCCTCGCCGACGACCGAGCGGAGTTCCAGCGGCTGAATGATGAGCTATTCGGCGATGGAACCGGCGAGCATACGGTGGGCCAAGGCAAGGTCTACGCAGGGCAAAACGCGGAGGCCGCGCTAACTGCCATGAGCGTAGCGCCGGATTTCGACCACACCAAGCCGGAGAGCGACACTCGCCTGCTCTTCGTACATCGCAAGCTGGCGGATGGCGATCTCTACTTTGTGGACAATCGCAATGACCGCGACGAAACGGTGGATGCAACTTTCCGCGTTGCCGGCAAGGCAGCGGAACTCTGGCACCCCGACACGGGCCTGACCGAGCCCGTGTCGTACAATATTGCCGACGGCCGGACGACCGTGCCGTTGCACTTGGAACCCTGGGGCACGGTGTTCGTGGTGTTCCGCAAGCCGACCAAGGAAACCTCGCGCACTCTACCCAAAGTCGTGGAGACGGACCTCGAAACGATCGAGGGTCCGTGGAATGTGGCATTCCAACCAGGGCGTGGCGCGCCCGCATCCATCACGCTGGACAAACTCATTTCGTGGCCTGACAGCACAGATCCGGGCGTGAAGTACTTCTCTGGTGTGGGAACCTATACGAAAACCGTTCAGGCCTCGCCAGAGTGGTTCAAGAAACGTGCGAAACTCTGGATCGACTTGGGCGATGTGAAGAACCTGGCCGAGGTGAGAGTCAACGGCAAGTCACTGGGCATCGTCTGGCACACTCCGTATCGGGTGGATGCCACGAGCGCGCTCAAGCCGGGCGCCAACGAAGTGACGATCAAGGTGATCAATGCCTGGGTCAATCGGCTGATCGGCGATCAGCAACCCGGCGCGACGAAGTACACTTTCGCCGATGTGAAGCCGTATCGAGCAAACTCGCCGTTGCAGCCGTCAGGGCTCCTCGGGCCTGTGCGTGTTTACTCGGAGGCCGCTCAGTAGCTGACTTGTAGGGGCGCCCTTGTGGTTGCCCGAGGACGGCCACAAGGGCCGCCCCTACAACACGCTGAGCATATCGGCGTTTCCTTCAGCCGGGGCGGGCCGGGTGAGGGGGCGTCCCCTCCTGCTACCAACGGACCGCAACAATCGCGTAGGTCTTCATTTCCGGAATCGTGAACGTCGCAGACGAGTGGCCGGGCATGAAGTTCAGTTGCCGCGGCGAGTCTGTGCCGACCTCGTACATCTTGACTTCCTTCACCACGTTCCCACCGGGGACTCGGAGGCTGCATTGCAGGGAAGAAATGGCGGGCGTCTTCGCCGCGTCGTAGTTAACCAAGTGGAGAAGCCGCCGCTGCCGCGTATCTTGCTCGACAAGGTTTGCGACCAGGAAATCCGGTCCCGAGACCTCGAAGGGTAAGTCCGCGTTGGCGGCCCAGCGGATCGCGGCGACGAGTTCCTCCCAGTTACGCGGGCGCTTCCAAAACCGGTTGCCGATGTTGAAATAGGGCTCAGCTTTGGGGAGGGGGCCGTCGAATTCGACCGCGGGCAGATAAACCACGCGGCCTTTTCCGAAGGTTTTCCGCTGAGTGTGGCCTGCCGCGGTGGTTTCCTGTACCTCTTCCTCGTAGTCGCGTGCGCGCGCCTGGCCGTCGACGAGCCCGTTCAATCCCGGTTCCGGACGCAGCCGCCGCCATTCGTCGTAAAGGCCCGCCTGCCCGATGGCCACGAGTCCGCCACCTTGATCGACAAAGCTGCGTATTCGCGTCAGTTGCTCGTCCGAGAGGCATTCCGAATCCGGCAGTACAAGCACCTGGAGTTTCGAAGGATCCCCCACCCCTGATTCCCCTCCCCGATCGGGGAGGGGAGCGAGGGGTGGGGTTTGGTCGAAAACGAGATTGAAAGGAATTCGTGACTGGATGAGAGCCTGCTCGACCAGAATTGCACTGAGCTGAGCGCGCGCGTGGTGATACGTGATCGAGGGGTAAGAACGCAGCACACCGACGCCGGCCACATCTTTCGTACCCAGGTAGAGTTCGCGGTTCTTGCGGTAGAACGCGACATGCTCGACTATTGCGGCCGGTAGCGGCGCCGTCCCGGCGAAGCCCAGCGTCTGATTGAAAGCCAGGGATTCAGCCATGGCCACGGGGCTGTCCTCTATGTAAGCCAGCAGGATGTTGTTGAAAGCGCGCGCCAGTTTGTAGCTGCGGATCTTCGAGATCAAGCGGCCGTCTGGAAGGTAGACGCAGGGATTTTCCTCCTCCGTCCAGAACACGTCCGTGGAGGTCAGCAGACGAGAATGGTCGATGGCATTCTCCCACGCGCGGTTTCCGCCCGTGATGCCGTGGGGGTTAATCTCGACCGCTACCTCGGAATTGAGCGACCGGACGTACTCTGCCATCTGGCGCAAGGCGTCGGCCATAACCTGGCAGCGGAAATCGATCCACTCCTGGATGGCGGGATCGAAGATGATGGCCATCTTCTCAGGCGGATTCTGGCGATTCCACTGCGGTGGATTCACATGGTCGACGTTCTCGAAGCCAAAACGCTGGCGGCGCTTTTCAGGCGTGTACTTGGCCCGCAGGAAAGCCCGGAATCCCTCCACGCACGCCGGACAGTGGCAAGAATCGGGCTCTGCGTTGAGATCGAAATTATCAAAGTGGATGAAGTCCGACTTCACCTCTTCGACGGCGTAACGGACGATCTGTTTCAGGTAATCCAGGTACTCCTGGTGGGTAAAGCAGGGCCGGTAGCGATAGGATTGCTGGTAGCCGTAGACCAGCAGGATCGGCAGGCCGCCCACGTCGCGCTGGATCCAGTCCTTGGCGCGCGGCTCCTCAGCAAAAAAGGTCTCATACATCATGGTATTCCATTGGATGTAACTATCCACTTTCATACCATAACGATGAGCGATTGCGGCAGCGCGGCGAGCGTCCTCCATTTCGGGCTTCTCAGCGGCCATGCCAAACCCTTTATAAAGGTGGGTGTGGAAGACCTCGATGCCCTGATTGTGGAGGGTGCGAATCAACTCCTCGCTTTGGTTCCATTCGTAGTCCTTGCGCGCGTCGAGCCGCTCGCCCCCGCGGCGAACGACGAAGATGTAGGGCTCATGGCTTCCCCCGGCGTCGATCAGTCCGTGCTCGAGCCATTTGGCGCGGGGCAGGGGTGAGCGAACATTCTCCCCGATGGGCAGCGGCATTTTCACAATCTGCCCCACTGCTGCAGTCGCGGCCATGCTTCCCAGAAAATCTCGGCGGTTCATGTCGTTGTCCTTTCAGCGTTGTAGGGGCAACCCTTGAGGTTGCCCGAGGGCGGCCACAAGGGCCGCCCCTACAACGAGTCGTGCCTCAATGTCTCCTCGTAGCGATTGGGTATTTGCCATACCGGTGAACTGTCCCGTACATGCGCAGCGCGTTCTCCACGGGCACCAGGTCATGGACTTCGCTGGAAGAGCCAATCAGAATTCCGCCTTGGGGTCCGATCTTTTCGATAAGCTCCAAGGTTTCCCGCTCGACGTCCTCAGGCGTGCCATAGGGCAGCGTATTCTCGCAGCAGATGTTGCCAAAAAGCAAGGTGCGCGGATAGAGACGGCGAATCTCGAAGATATCGTTGCAGCCATTGCGCTCAATAGGATTGAATCCATCAGCGCCAAGCTCGTGTACGACGATGGGCAGAATCTCCGCGGCACGCCCGTCGGTGTGATAGAGGAATTTATACCCTTTGGCCTTAACGGGCCCGGCGATGCGTTTCCAAATCGGCAAGGCCTTGGCGCGGATAAAGTCGGGGCTGAAGATCGGGCCGTGTTTGCCGGCGACGTCTTCGCCCATGAACAGCAGCGGGGCCGAGGGATTCTCGGCGTACACTTCCGCGATATACTGCGAAAAGGCGCCGCAGACTTCAATCAGCCGGTCGACAAGTTCCGGGGCCTTGTAAATAGCTTCGCAGAACAGCGTCATGTCGGTATACGTGTAAGCGTCCGTGAGAGGGCCTTCGACGCCGCCGACGAAGACCACATCGAACGAGTCGTAAACCTCTTTGATCCTTTTGATAACCGGTTTGTACCACTCCTCGACGTGGCTCTTCTTGGGCACGCTGGGCAGGTTCTTCTCGAGGCCGCGCAGGTCGCTGAAAGGCCGCCTGGCAATCCATGCCGTCCCGCCTTTTTCCACCACTTCCCATTCACCCGGGTCTACGTCCAGGAAGCGAATCCAATCCTTGATTTTGTCGCCCATCCAATGGTGTTCCGGCTCGTGAATGTAACGCGTGGCGTCCAGCCCGATCTGTTTGCACATGCGGGCGTTGCGCTCGAGCAAGTCTCCCTCCCCGCCATACCGTTTCAGGAGTTCGGCGTGATCGACCAGGTCGTAAGTCATGATCCGGTCGGGGAGTTCCCAATTGATGGTTTTCACAAATCTCTCGTAATTGGTCATATGCAGTCTGTAGTAACGGTACGGCCAGGCGGCAAGAGGCATGGCGACCAGGACGCCATTGACTATAACCCACGATGTAGAATCTCAGCCAGCGCATTTGATCCTCTCCAACCGGTAAAGTGCGATGGTGTTGCGCACCACCGAGAACGCCAACACGCCTGCCATCGCGACGATCGCAACTACTCCCGAGACATCGAAGAACCGCGGGTGGGTCGGGAGGAGCCGGACCGTTGGCCGGAGCAAGGCGACGATGTTACCCGCCCCGAGCAGAAGTCGGATCTCGGTGGGGCTGAATTTCCAGTAGGAGAGGCGGAAAGTCCCCAGCGTGTAAGTGGCCAGGTAGGCATTGATGGAGAGAAGATAGAAGCTGAGAAGCAGCCCCATCGCTACCCACCAATTCATGTAGCCTGATAACGCCAGCCCGGCCACAACGAAAAGCGCGCCAAACGAATCAACGATGTGGTCAACATAGAAGCCATATCGCGGCCTCTGGCACCGGCGCTCTCTCGCCAGCGTTCCGTCCAGGCTGTCGCCGAACCAGTTGATGGCTAGCCAGACATTGACAACGAGCAGGGAGGGCGCCCAAAAGTAAGCCAGCGCGTAGGAGGCGCCGGCCAAGATCATCGATGCAAAACCCAGCGCCGTGAGGTGGTCCGGACCGACCCAAGCTGGCAACCGCCGTGCCAGCCACACCAGGCAACGCTTTTCGGCGCTGGCCAGCAGGCTTTGCTGGACGCGTGGGGCATCCCTAAATGCCTGCAAAGTCTGTGGAATGGACTCCCGCCTGCGCGGGAACGACTGAGGGCTCGGAAGTGATGTGGTGACGTTACTCATGCGTTTTTCCTCCTTATCGGGATCACACAGTTCGCGCTACGGGGCCATCGTGTGGCAGGCGAGGAGAAGCATCAATGCACGGCGGGTAATCTCCGCCTGAACTGTTTCTGAATCATTTCTGAGGCGGCAAGTCGTTGAAAGGACTGGAAGTTATAGGGCATCTGATTTGCTCTTCGGGGGGCGCACTGCAAAGGCACGATGGTATAATAGACGCGAAGTCTGACTTGCCCGGCATTCAGGCAGACATGCCTCCACCAGAACTCCACGCGCGAATCCGATTTGAGTCCTTTGAGTTGGACCTTCGCACACGAGAGCTTCGCAAGAACGGCAGGATCATCAAGCTTCAGGACCAGCCGGGAAAGCTTCTGGCACTACTGGCCTGCCGCGCCGGGGAACTCGTAACTCGGGAAGAAATCGAGAAAGCGCTCTGGGGCGAAGACGAGTTCGTGGAGTTCGAGCACGCCGTCAATACGGCCATGCGCAAGATCCGCGTGGCTCTCGGAGATGAGCTGGAAAAACCGAGGTTCATCGAGACTCTTCCACGCAAGGGTTACCGGTTCATCGCTGCCGTGGAGACTCTTGACGTCACGGCGCCGCAAGGCCGTGCCGGCACGGACGCCGTCCATCCTGGCGAAGGTCTTCAAAATAAGACTCCCGTGCAGAGTCGCTCGGCACATGAAGCGACTCATAAACCTGCCGAGATGACGAATGCTCTCCCAGAGGAACCATCTGCGGACGTCTCCGCCGCTCAGGCGGAAACATCGAAGACGGGAGTTTCTTCAGGCGGAGAAACCGAATTCCGCCTGCCGAAGCCGCTGGCGCGATTCCTTTTCTTGACGGTGCAAGCCGGGTACCTGGCAATGTATTGCGCCGCCCTCTATAAAGCGGAGGCTGTGAAGGACGTGCTTGCTGGGGTGTTCGGAGCAACTGCGTCGATACTTTCTCCCTTGGTTCTCATTCTTGCCATGTGCGGCATTGCCGTCCGGCTCTACTTGCTTTCCTCGGTCGGGCTCAATCACCCCGCGGCGGGCGCAAAGTTCCGGCGGTTATTTCCGGCTCTGTTCATTCTTGATACGCTCTGGGCTGTCTCGCCGCTACTCTTGGTCCAGAAGCTCGGATACGGGTTGGCATTGGGCGCGATTGCGCCGCTGGTGTATCTCCCCTTCTCGCAACGCACGCTTGTGGAATGCATTTATCGGTTGGGGAGCCGGAAATAGGGTGAATGGGCAGGGGTTAGGTAACTGTCGATGACACTCTCGAACCCTTCCTGGCGATGGTTAATGATTGCCCTGGCATTCCTCGCCACCACCATCAATTATCTTGATCGGCAGACGCTCTCCGTGGCTGCGCCGGTACTCATCGACCAGTTCGGCATGAGCCACGCAGCGTATGCGCGCGTGGTGTTCGCGTTCATGCTCGCCTATACCATCGCCAATGGAATCTCCGGCCCGCTCCTGGATCGCCTGGGAACACGTCTGGGCTTTGCCTTGACGATGGCTTGGTGGTCTGGCGCCAGCATTCTGAACGCCTTGGCGCGCGGACCGCGCTCCCTGGGCGCCTATCAGTTCCTGCTGGGCGCCGGCGAGGCGGGGAACTGGCCGGCATGCGTCAAGGTCGTGGCAGAATGGTTTCCAGTCAAAGAGCGCGCGCTCGCTTCCGGCATTTTCAATAGCGGCTCGGCGGCTGGGGCGATCTTGGCGCCGCCCTTGGTGGTCTGGATTTTGCTTCATCACGGATGGCGGGAGGCATTTGTCTGGGTCGGACTGGCTGGCTTCGTTTGGTTGTTGATCTGGTCCCTGATTTACAACGACTCCCCTCCTCGGATAAGGAAGGTGCAGGGGGTGGTGACCGCTGAGTCAAGTCCGTCGTCCGACGGATCAACCACCCCCCGCCCCCTCCTTATTAAGGAGGGGGACTTGCCACCAAGCGCAGTTTCGCGGCCCGCCATCTCTACCTGGAAGCTGTTCCGAACGCGTTTTGTTTGGAGCTTCACATTGGCGAAAGTCTTTCTCGATCCCGTGTGGTACTTTTACATCTTCTGGTTTCCGGAATACCTCAAGCGGGCGCGCCATTTCAGTATGGCATCCATTGGGAAGTATGCTTGGATTCCTTTCTTGGTAGCCGGGCTGGGGAACATTCTGGGAGGATGGGTTTCGGGCCGGATGCTGAAGCGGGGGTATTCACTCAACATGGCTCGCAAGGGCGCAGTCACGCTCTTTGCGGTGCTCATGACGAGCGCCATTCCGGCGGTGTTAGCAGCCGACGCACGAACTTCCATTGTCCTCGTGTCATTGGCCATGCTCGGATATACTGGGTGCGGCTCCATCATGCTGGCTTTCCCCGCTGACGTTTACCCCAAGAACATGGTGGGTTCAATCTGGGGTTTGGCCAGCATGGGTTCGGGTTTCGGCGGCATGGTCTTCGCGCTTCTCACAGGTGTGGTGATTGACCGTTTTTCGTATTTGCCCGTGTTCATCGGTTTCGGCCTCATGCCGCTGATCTGCACCGGAATTCTATGGACGCTCCTTGGCCCTATTTCGCCTCTGTCTTGTGCGGTGGATTCCAACCCGGCTTCATGACCTGCTGCGGCCGAGGCGCCCGTACCACAGCGCAGCGGTTGCCCGCATCACACCCGCACCATATCTTGCGGCGCAGAGACGGCAGGATTATGATAGCGACTCGGTCGAAGACGGGGGCGCGCCCAGGATACTCCTGGAAGGAGCACAGTGATGAATTCCATCCGTTTGCGGGTGACGTTTTTTTTGTTTGAGATGGTTGTCTGGGGCATTGCGGTCTTGCCCGCGCAGACTGCACCGGCGATCGCCCTTACCGTCGATGCGACGCAAGCCCCGGAGAAGATTCTCCACACGCGCATGGTGATGCCCGTGCAGCCGGGACTGCTCACGTTTTACTATCCCAAGTGGATTCCGGGCATGCACGATCCGTCGGGGCCGATCGGAAGCGTGGCGGGGCTGAAGTTCGTGGTGGACGGCAAGGAAGTCCCCTGGCGCCGCGACCTGGGTGACGTATTCACTTTCCACGTGCAGGCCCCTCAAGGCGCCCAAAGTTTGGAGATTGATTTTGACTACATCGACTCCGGCGGAGCGTTCGGCGGGTCCGCCACCGATAAATTGGCAGTCGTGAGTTGGAATCAAAACTTGCTGTACCCGGCGGGACTCCCTGCCGCGAAAATCACTTATCACGCCACGCTGCGTTTGCCCGAGGGATGGAAGTTCGGGACGGCGTTGCCGCAAGAAAGCTCCAAAGAGAGCGAGGTGACCTTCGCGCCGGCGGCGCTTGACCGTCTGGTGGATTCGCCGGTGGTTGCCGGAGAATACTATCGAGCTGTGGACCTGACACCGCCCGGCGAAGCGATTCATCACGAGATCGACATGGTGGCGGACAGCGCGGCGGCGCTCGAAATAAGCCCGGAAGTGCAGAAGGGCCTCACGAATCTGGTAGCGGAGACCGGTAAGCTATTCGGCACGCGGCACTATCACAACTATCATTTCCTGCTCACTCTGAGCAATCACGTGGCGCACTTCGGCCTCGAGCATCACGAGTCCAACGACAGCCGTGCCGAGGAACGTGGAGTGGTCTCGCCGCAGGGTAGGCGCGGCGTGGGCGGCCTGCTGTCACACGAATTCGTCCACTCGTGGAACGGCAAGTTTCGCCGTCCCGCTGATCTGAGCACCCCCGATTTCGAGACACCGATGAGGGACGATCTGCTGTGGGTCTATGAGGGTCTTACCGATTTCCTGGGCAACCTCCTGGCCGTGCGCAGCGGACTGTGGACGCCGGAGCAGTACCGCGAGAGTCTTGCCAACACCGGCGCGGAACTCGGTCCGGGTCGCCCGGGACGCACCTGGCGGCCACTTCAAGACACGGCCGACGCGGTCGCTGGCCTGACCTTTGGTCGAGGAGGCTGGATCAACTGGCGGCGCGGTGCTGACTACTACGAGGAAGGCGATTTGCTGTGGCTCGAGGTTGCCACGCTTCTCCACGACCAGAGCCACGGCCAGAAGTCCATCGAAGACTTCTGCCGCCTCTTTTACGGCGGCCCAAACAGCGGCCCCGAGCTTAAGACTTACACATTCCAGGACCTGGTCAGCGCTCTCAACCAAGTTGTGCCTTATGACTGGGCCGGATTCTTGCATAGTCGGTTGACCTCAACCTCGCCCGTGCCCCCCATGGGCGGGATCGAAGCTGGTGGATGGAAGCTCGATTATTCTGAAAAACCGCCGGAAGGCGCCGGCCGCGGCCCCTCCGGGGGGGCGATGGGCGCCGAATACTCGCTTGGCCTCAACCTCGGCAATGACGGCACGGTGCGCGATTCCATGGTCGGCAGTCTTGCCTATCAGGCGGGGATCACCTCCGGCATGCGCGTGGTCGCGGTGAATGATCGTGCCTTCACGCCCGATCTCTTGCACGACGCCCTGACGGCGGCCAAAAACAGCTCTCAGCCTATTCGCTTGCTGGTGCTGAACGACGATTACTACAAGACCTGCACGATTGATTACCACGGCGGTGAACGCTACCCGCATCTCGTCCGGCAGGAGGGCAAACCTGACCTGCTCGACGAACTCGCCAAGCCGCTGGCTGGGAGCAAATAAGCGCAAGCGTATTTCACCACAGAGACGCTGAGGCGCTGAGATCAGTGGCCTACTTCTTTGCCAGCTTCTTCTCGAGTTGCCGTGCCTGGGCGCTCAAATCACTCAACTGTCGAAGGTCGTCGTCGGCGGAAGAAACGGCGCTTTGGATGCGTGTGAGCGCGGCGTCGGTGAAGGGACTGCTGGTATTTGAGTCGCGGTTGGAACCGAGCATGCCGCTCATGGCGCGGAATTGGCTCGTAATGTCACGGTAGCGCCGCATGATGGAAGTCAAGAGGGCATCGCGGCGGCTATCCAGGTCCTGGAGTTGCACGATCACCTGCGCGAGGTCGACGGCTCGGGCCGAGGCTGCGTTGTTAGTATTATTCAACTTTGCATTATCCGCTTCTATAGCTGCCAGGCGCTGGCGGGAGGCTTGGGCGTCCGCCTGGGCGGATTCGAGGTCCTGTTTCAAGCTCTCGAGCTGGGTCTGCCAATCCTCCTTCTCCTTCTGCAGCAATTCGTTGGCGCTCGAGAGCGCCTTCTCGCGTTCCTCATTGGAATTGGAGAGTTGAGCTTGTAGTCCCATGCTGCTGGCCTGAGCTTCACTCAGCTCGCGGTTGAGCCGCTCGATCGTCACATTCCGATTGGCGAGAGCGGCTTGACAATTACCTGGTGGAACCGGGCTTTCGACTTCAGCAGGAGCTTGTTGAAAATCGCGCTGGCGAATCGCCGCGAGTAATTGGCTCAGTGAGCGTCGGTCCGTCTCTTGCTGCTGTTCGAGCATCGCAAGCCGCCGGGACTGCCGATTGAGCAGACCCAGCGACACAAGCAGCGCCACTGACAGTGTCAGCACTACAGCGAATTGCAGGTATCCACGCCGCATGCTTTCATCCCTCCTTGGGGCGCAAGCGGGTGCGCCACGAAATGCGCCGGTCTTCATCGCCGCAGGGAGCGCTCAAGTGAATCTGGATGTTGTAGTGGATTCTGGCGGGAAGCGCCAGGGTAAGCCTCCAGGCGCTCGAGATTCGCGCCAACATTGCGGAGATGGCTTCCGGAATTTCGGCCACCGACCGGCAAATATCACTTCTGCCGCCGGTCGCGTCGGCAAGTGTCTCCAGGCCGTTTTGATACGCGGTGTTGAGCCGGTCGTGCCGGTAATTGAGATGGACCACGAACAGAGGCGCCTCGAGCGAACTGCTGGCCTCGACCAGCTTGGAGATCTTGGCGTTGATCAGCGCCTCGGGGAAACGACGGCTGAGGTCGTGCGGATCGCTCTCATTGATAACCGGGTTTGTGTAGTCTTCGCGGTAGCTATAAATGCTGCCGTCGGTGATGTACAGAACCGCCACCCGCACCGGAGACTTACGCATGATGCCATCCGCCAACTCGAGAGCCGGTTGCACGGTCTCGAGCAAGTCAGGTTCGGGGCTATTGGACAGGGAGCGGACCGCATCGGTCAGGGGTTGGCGGTTCGCGCCCGGGTCGGCTAAGACGTGCAAGCCGTCCTGGGTGCGCAAGAGCCCCACCCACGCGTTGGGAGCTAGTTTGGAGACTCCAGCAATGAGCGCCTGTTTGGCGGCCTCAACCAGCGTGAGATCCCCTGTCAGATCCAACACAACCAGGATTACCTCGTCGCTGCCTGGACCTAACTGCGCCGTGACGGGTACCGCCTTGCCGTTGAGCACGGCCTCGAACTTGGGAGGCTTGGAGCAGTCGTTTGCCTCGACCCAGGCAGGGATCGAGACGTTGGCCGTCTGCGCATGGAGCGTGGCGACCGCCCAAACGGCAAGAAGAATAGTCACCAGCCCTAAACGTGTCGATCGCCGGGAGGATTTGTGCCGCCAACGCGAGGCAAAAGATCCACCACAGAGGCCACAGAGATCACGGAGGATATTCGTTGGATTCTCTCCGCGAACTCTGTGGGCTCTGTGGTGGGTCATTGTTTTCGGCATCAGAAGCTGAACTTCAGTCCGATCTGGACTACGCGCCCGCCGTGAGAGCCAATGATTTTGCCGGCATCCACGTTGGGCGCGCTGGCTGGACCGATATTCGGATCGGGATAATTCCAGTTCGCGTGATTGAGCAAGTTGATCGCGGTGGCGCTGAACTCGAGGGCTCGCTCGCCTCCCATGGGCATGCGCTTGGTCACGCTCAGGTCCATGGAATTATAACCCGGGCCCAGTAGGTCCGGTTCGGTACGCGGCCCGTTCCCCGGAGTGAAGTCTGCGGGCTGATCGAAGGCGGCCGGGTTGTACCACTGAGCGGGACCCGGACGGGCCACATGCGGATCCACGCCGGGCACGGCATTAACGTTGAGGGCAGGAAGCACGCCTCCGGTATTGTTGAACTCGGGATGAAGCGACAGAGGAGTTCCGTCGTTCCAGTAGGCCGTTCCGCTCACCGACCAGCCGCTGACCAGATGCCTCCCCCAGTTCAGGAAGGGCAAAGGGGGCTGGCCGGAGCCGAACGGCAGATCATAAACGTAGCTGA
This sequence comes from uncultured Acidobacteriota bacterium, assembly GCA_963722675.1. Taxonomy (GTDB): domain Bacteria; phylum Acidobacteriota; class Terriglobia; order UBA7540; family UBA7540; genus CAVROP01. The sequence continues at coordinate 4,516 of CAVROP010000119.1, read as the reverse complement.
GCTGCAAATATTGCGGCGTATTCCAAGAGCAGAGCCCCCAATCGTTGCGCCAGTTGAAGAAGTCCTGGTTCCCGTAAGGGCCTGAGTAATCGTCGAGCTGCTTGGAGAACTCGTAATAGGCGGTGAAAGCGAGGCCGAAAGAGGCATGCTTCTCGACTCGCACATAGCCGGAGGCCCGGTCGTAACGCCCCCAGGCGTAGTGGCCGTAAAGCTCAAAACCTTGGAATTGCGGGAAGGGTTGCAACGAGTCCCGGAATGAAAGATCGTAAAGCGCGTTGCCGTAGCTCAGGGCAGAAGGATTGATGGCGTTGGGATTGGCGACCCCGTCGCCCACCAGGAGATCCCGCCCGTCACTGTAATTCGTACCTAGGGAAACCACCATCGAGAACGGCACTTGGCGCTCAATCGATAGCGAAGCCGATTGATAGAGCGGTTCCCGTCCGCTGAGGTCAACGAAATCCGCCACCGTATTATCAGCCGCCGACGGGCTAAGGTCCGGAAGGGGCGTAGTATAGGGCGGAATGCCGGCGGTCAGGTCCAAGGCGGGGCTGAGTTGTGTGTTCGGGGAGATGAAGGTCTGGCGCGCGTAAAACCCTTGTGTGCCCCACTGGCCGTTGTAGATCGGAATCATCCCGTGCGAACGGCCATAAGAGGCGCGGACTACGGTGTTGGCATTTCCGTGGGGGTTCCACGCCAGGCCCGCACTCCCGTCGAGATCGACGTTGGCGGGGCGCAATTCAGGGGGAACGCGGTCGAGTCCCGCAAATACCAGCGCCCCCATCATCCAACACGAAGGGTCGATGGCGGAAGGTTCAACCGTGCTCTGGCGATTGTACTTCTCCACCCGCGGCGTCCGCCGGCTGTAATTAAGGCTGAGGGTGAAAGTCAGGTTTTTCGAGAACTCATATTTATCATGGCCTGAGAGGGATTGGTAAGAGTTGCGAAAATAGGAGGGCGACTCCGTGATGGTGCGTTCCGCGTAGGACGTCAGGCCGAGGAGGAAGCTCGCGAACGGATCGCCCGTATCGATAATCCCCGGCAGGCTGGTGATGTCCGGTGAGAACTGAAAATAGCCGGAGGGATAAGCCGGATTGAATGAGTTCACCTGGTAATCATCTGCCTGAAACGTCAAGCCGAAGGAGTGTTTTTTCTTTCTGCCGGAGAGCGCGTCCTGAACTTCGAAGGTGTTTCGAGCGTCCCGGGTGCTGGGGTAAGCGGTGCCCATCGAGAGATAGTTACTCACGAATTGATAGCTCGGGAAGGAGGACTGGGAGAGGTTTCCGGACAGCGCCGTGTCGGAAACCGCGGTGAAACCGAGGGAGTTGACGGTATTGGGATTGGCAGTAAAAACGTAATCGAGTTCCGTGCGGCGGTTCGAGAAATGCTGGTCCGGCGCAGTCGGGCTGGCAATGTTCGGGAAATACTTCGTGGAACTCAGAAAGCCGCTCGAGAGCGTGCTTGTCCATGTGACCCTGTGCCGTTCGCCAAACTGATGTTCGAGCTTGGCGATGATCCCGTCGGCGTTGTTCGTGGCAGGGGCGTTGACGAAGTAGTTATTCTGGAAGAAAGGGCCGATGTCCGTATTGGGCAGGGGATACAGGGACAAGGCTTGCTGCACGGCCGGCGCCAGGCGCGCCGCAGGGATGCGATTCTGGGGGAATGTGGAACGCAGATACTGAAGATTGCTGGTGGAAACGGGCTGGCTGGGATCATAAGCGGGGCTGAGGGTCGTGGTGGCCGGATCGTAGATGGGCAGAAGGTTGCCGGCTTCGTCCACGGTTTGCGAGAAGTCGCCGGCGCGCTGTGCGGCAGTGGGCACCGTGTGCAGCGAAGCATGGAAGACGAGTTCGCGAACTCCCTCATAGGACAGCGTAAAGAACGTGTTTTTGGAATTCTTGAGCAGGTGCGGGACGATGACCGGGCCGGCCACATTGAAACCGAACTGATTGCGCCGCAGCGGGGAATTGTTCTCGCCGTTTTGCCTTACCTGGTGCGGTATGGCGTCGAGAATATCATTTCGGAAGTTCTCATAAACGCGCCCGTGCCAGAGCATCTTCGGTCCATGGTTCTTTTGCGCAGCCACTGGGCTGCCCGGCCGCATGCCCATGTCACGGGTCAGAACCTTGAACTCATCAGTGGCGCGGGTGAGGGGAGGGAAGTGCTGCGAAGACGATTTGCCCTCCTGTGAGGGAATGGCAGTGCCACCGGCTGCAGAAAGCGCAAGGCAAAGGGACAAAAGTGCGCAGATGTACGTCTTCATTTCCGAATTACCGCACGTCAGGATATAAGAATATATACCCCGACGAATCACGTAGCAACCCTCATGCCGTAGCCCCCAATCATCGGAGAAGTTCCACAATTTCTGGAGATTGCAAGCTGAGGCGAACGGCGGGGCATCTTGCCGCGCCGCACGCTGACAGTCCGCATGGATCTAGCCGCAGCCTGTTCGGCAGGGGCCGACGCGAATATCAAAGTCGTCTAGCCGACTACTTGTCACCATTTCGGCTTCGCGGCAGGACTCGCGGGCTTCGGTTCGTTTTCGCAAAATGCGGTGTTTCTTGCTCGTTCTGTGCTCAAATTGCTGCTCATTTGCGCTCAAGACGTGCGTGTTCTGCAGCATTCAAAAGGTGATTGCTCTTTGTTTTCAAGTACTCCTTAGCTTCGTTCCCACTATTTTCCATTTTTCGTAGCGTCCAACGCTTCCCTCAGGGCGAGCGTCATGCCGTCTTGCACTGCTTCTCGGCGGCCCGAGGTCCTGGCTACGACAATATGTCCGCCGTTTGACCACAATTATAGGCTATCACACACCCCCCGACCTGTCAAGTGGAAAATGCGAATAGGGGCGAATTGCCCGAATCTTCGCGCTGTGCTTGGCCTATGCACGCCACGTGAGGTCGCATCTCCCTTCACGCCGTCACCCCGAGCGGTGTGCACTCGAAGCTTGCAGGTGCGGGGCATGGCGTTTTCCTACAGGCTTCACGCGCGTTTATCGGGAGATAAATGGTAATCCGATACCCGCAACGACCGATTGTCGCTTGTCGGTGCTTGGCATTTCGGCTATCCTTCAACTCTTTGCTGGGTGCCATTTGCAGCACGGCACCGACGTTCGATCTGAGGTCAATGAAATGGGAAACTCGGGGACTGGGCGCGTCGGCGATACCTTCAAGCGACTCTCTATTGATTCGTTTCGGCGCCTTTGCAATGTCGAGCTCGAACTACGCCCTTTGACCGTTTTGATCGGCGCCAACGGCACCGGAAAGTCCTCCCTGCTGGATGTGCTTTTGCTCTTATCAAGTTCCGCTCAAGGCTCTCTCAATAAGGCAATCAGCGATCTATCTGGGCTGCAAGCTCTGATCACCTACGGTCGGGCTGGAGACCTGCTGCTCGGTGTTTCAATGGGTGTCCCAGGCCACGAACCGCTGGATTACCGGCTGCGGCTCGCGCTGCAAGGTGCAGGCTACGCGATTGCCCAAGAAAACCTGAGTCAACAGCCGGACCGTGATTCCGCGGATCCGCTCTCAGTTCAGTACATCGTTTCCGAGGAATCGCATGTGGATTACTTCGACCCAAATAAGAGCGTTCACGTGCGCCCGACGTGGCACTACGAGCCGTTGGAAACGGCGCTCTTTCAAGTTCCCAAGACGTATCGGGTGCAGGAGGACTTCCGAGCGAAACTCGCCTCTTCCACCCTCTATCACTCCCTTGATGTCGAAACACGTTCGGCCATACGGTTACCACAACCGATACGACCAGCATACTTGCCTGGAAAAAACGGGGAGGACTTGGTCTCCAGCTTGTACAGTCTGCGGGAGGTGGACCGGGACCGGTTTGAATCTGTCGAGGACTCATTGCGTGCCGCCTTTCCAACCTTCGAGCGGCTCGACTTTCCCCCGGTCGCTGCGGGAACGCTGGCCATGACCTGGCGCGACAAGAACTTCCGAGACCGCTGTACATGCATCAACTGTCCGAAGGAATGCTCCGTTTCTTGTGGCTGGCTACACTTCTAGCTAGCCCTGGTCTCACGGCCCTTACTCTGCTTGACGAGCCTGAGGTCAGTCTCCACCCCGAACTTCTAAGTCTACTTGCAGGGCTTTTGCGGGAAGCGGCAAATCGCACACAACTGATCGTGGCTACACATTCGGACCGGCTCGTACGGTTCTTGAAGCCGGCCGAGGTGGTGGTGATTGACTCGACAGAGGACGGGATGGCTCAACTCACCTGGGCGGACCAACTGGACTTAGACGAGTGGCTGACCGAGTACACCTTGGATGAGGTATGGCGAATGGGTCGCATGGGGGGACGCGCATGAAGATTGCCATCCTGATCGAAGGGGATACTCAGCGTGCTTTTCTTCCCCACCTCCGGCGGTTTTTGGAAACACGACTCTCTGGTCGGATGCCGCGTCTCGATCCGGAACCGTACGACGGCCGCATTCCGACGGGCGAGCATCTGAAACGCGAGGTGGAGCGTTTACTCCGAAGCGGTAAGCAGCCCGCAGATGCGGTGATTGCGCTGA
>CAVROP010000118.1:0-40447 GCA_963722675.1 uncultured Acidobacteriota bacterium | reverse complement strand
AAAGGTGGGCATGTGCACGGCCCGCTGTACTTCCTCAAATACAATGAAATGTCGAGCGGGGCGGAAAGGCGTGAGTAGTCAAACCTCGAGTCCTCACCGTTTCGCGCGACCTTCTAGTCAGCAGGATGAGATTCGCATCCCCTACGCACGTCATCCAATTTTTGCAGGAACATCTTCACCTCATCGGGACTTTGCAAGAGAAAACGGGCCGCAGTTCGGGGATGCTCGCCGACGCGGATGGTCAGTCCACGGGGGAGAGCTCTGAAGGCTGACTCGTCTGTGGCGTCATCACCCACAAATATAGCGAGTGTGGGCTGGGGCAGCTTGGAAAGGAGAGCCGAGACAGCCGCACCCTTCCCCTGGATTTGTCGCGGAAGCAGCTCCCAGACTTGGTAACCTCGGACCATATGGATCTGAGGTTTGAGCGCTCGACAAACTTCCCGGACAATGGTTCGCGCCCGCCGAACTGCCGGTAGCGAGGCGCCCCGGTAATGGACAGCAAGGCCAAGGCCTTTGTCCTCGAGCCGGATCTCAGGCGTGTTGGACAGGCGCCGATTGAGGAGTTGGCCGGCCCTCTGGAGCAGTTTCCGCTCCTCATCGAGAGGAGGGACTTCGCGCCCTTCCCAGCCGTGCAGCCCGAGTAAGTGAATGCCGCGCACTGGAACGAGCCGGCGAAGCTCAGCCAGTCTACGGCCACTGATGACATACGAGGTCAGTCGCCTCGGTCGTACCAGAGAACGAAGGATTCTCCGTAAAGGCAAATCCAAAGGCTGCACGTCGCTGGGCCGCCTACGAAGCGCCACCAAGGTGCCATCAAAATCAAGAAACAGCGCCATGCACTTGGCCGAACGGATCGCGCGGACCACTTGCGGCCAGCAATCAAACAGATGCCTTGGTACGGGGCGGGGGGCGACGCGTGACGCGGAGATGCGGCCTTTAGTCATAACTGTCTAGTTTCTGCACGCCTACGTTCTGGAAAACTAAAGCCTCAGCCATTTCATTGAGAAGTGCGGACATCCGCTCGCGATCATCTTCCCACCGGCCGACGGGAGGGGAACCGATACAGTCCCTGGCGGACAGGCCCCACGCCCTGAGAATCTCATCGTATTAGACTCCGATTTCCTTCGGACGGTTGCGTAGCGCCCCGCCTGCCCTCAACGGCCATTTGTTATCCTCGCAATCCAGCCCGCCCTTTCTGACCCGCTGACGCTGGTTTTCCCGGCATCGCGTCGCTTTGCCACGTGTCAACGGTTCGACAAGCATCAAAGATTCAGCGTGAACTTCTCGCTGACGGGACGAAAAAACACCCTGCGAATGTCGCCGTAACCGGTGACAAAGAGTTGTTCGCTGATGTAAGCTGTTGAAAGGAAAAGTCCGGAGGGATGGGTGAGCGGTTGAAACCGGCGGTCTTGAAAACCGTTAGCCCCGAAAGGGGCTCGGGGGTTCGAATCCCTCTCCCTCCGCCATTCTAACCATCTGAAGAGAAGTCACTTATATGTGGCGCGTTTCCCGCGTACCTTATACGTCCCCTCGCAGGCTGCTCGATATCCTGCATGGGTGTGTTTTTCATTGCAGTGAAGCGCCCTCTTTCGCTTCAGGCGACGCCACCAAGTCAACCTTCCAGGTCCGGCGCACATCATCTTCCAGTTGCTCCTGTCGAGCACGCACCCAAGGCGCATAGTGCTTCTCCGTGACGCGGATGTTCTGATGCCCAAGGAGTCGAGAGACTCTCTCAATCGGAACGCCTTTCAAGAGTAGTTCCGCTGCGAACGTATCCCGAAACCGGTGCGCGTGTCCGTTCTCAACTTTCGCCTTTGAGAACAATTCCGCCAGTTTACATTGCCAATCTGAGATGGCCGTTTTAGGCTTGCACTGGCCTGTCCAAAAGTAATAGGCGGTGTCGGCGGGTATCACGTCCAAAGCCCGCAAGAGCACGTCCGGCAAGGGCAGGTACACAGGCGTTCCCGTCTTGGCGGTGTACAGGAAGAGTTTTTCCGCGTGGATCCGGTCCCTGGCCAGCGTGACCGCGTCGCCGATCCGTAAGCCCGAGAAACGGAGCAAAAGCACCAGGGCACGAACGCGGAGCCGGGAAAGCAGACTACCCTCGAATTCATCACACGCTGCCACGGTCCGAAGGACTTCATCTTGGGTGAAGGGTAGCGTTGGTCGCTGTGTGATCTTCGGATTCTTGATCTTCCGGGCGGGGTTCTTCTCAATCCACTCCTGATCTTGGCAGAACTCAAAGAAGGCGCGCAGCAGTTCTAGTTTTTTCAAGGCGGAAAGGTTTTGACTGTTCCAGGTGGCGCGAAACTGCGTCAGCGTTTCGACATTGAACTCAATCAGGAATCGCAAGCCCCGATCTTCGGCAAAAGCCTCCATCCGCTTTCGGAAGTAGCCGTACTTCTTAATGGTCGGCTCCCGTAGGCCTCGGGCCGTCCCATCGGCTATGAAAGACTCCCACGCGGATTGCAGGCTCTTCGGCTCGGGCGGTGCCACCTCCTGAATCACACGATTTTGGGCCTCCCACTCGCGCACCTTGTCTTGGGCCTTCTGCCAGTCGCACAGGTCAAGAGACTTTCGGATTTCCTTGCGACCAATAAATCCGTCAACCCAGATTGGACAACCGCAGCCGCGATGCCGTCGGCCTTTGTGCCGATGACCGCACGCCTTCTTATGCCTTCGGTAGATGGTGAGCATTTAGGAGCCTCGTTTCTCTGTTTGAGGGGTTGCGAAAAGGGGGCGAGTCGTATAGAAAGAGGGTAGCCATTCTCGGCCTCTCATCCAGGCTGAAATGGTCAGGGGCCATCAGTTGTTGACCGCAATTGGTGGTCCCGACTTACCTGAGCCTACGCCTGGATTCGTTCAGATGTCAAGGCGGGTAGTGTGCTAGTTTTGCGCTGCTGGCTGGTGGCGGCTTAGCTCGTAGTTCCGTGTAAGCCATGAATAACAGCGTTCACACGAACTTTGATCGGCTTCGCCAACCTTCTACCAAGAGCATAAAATACCAACTTTCCATTCAACAGGAAATCAAAGTTATCCGCTCTGTGATTGCCAACGATCTTAGCTTTCGAATCGGGAAGGTCAAGAGTTATAGGGAAGTCCTTATCCAGATGACCTTTCAGTTTCTCATTCAACGGTTTCGTAAAGTTGTCTATGAGAATGTAGTCAATTGCCTGCACTTCGCCATGGATAGAATCGAGGTCAACTAAACAGGGGAGGGAATTTCGAATCTGTAAGGTCATTCGTATAATGGAACTTTCGGGCGGGATGTAGATGCCCGCTACAGACGCCCCAGTTTGAGAAATACGAACGCGCTCCATGATCTTTTCATCGGGGAACGCTAGCCGTGCAATGAAATTTGGCATGTGTGAAGCCATCCGTTCTGCGAGTATCGACAGTATCTCCGTGTGCATGGTCGAATTTTCGCGTACCTATTTATTTAATCCAAGGCAATCATTCGCTAAGGACCTTCTCTACGATAGAACCGCCAAGTGCTCTTGGCCGTGCCCGACCTATACATTGCACATGCGCCGGTGTGCCCGCTCTGCGACCGACTCAGGAATCCGCAAAGTGTGATACCCCCGCTTGCTGCGTGTGCGGTCACTACCAATGACCAGAACCCCTGGCTCCCTCTCAAACAGCTTCCTGATTACGTCTCGGCTTAATTTCAGAATCTCGGCGATCTCAGCTACCGTGTAGTGACGTTCTTGGAAAATCGCAATTGGACTTTTCTGCGACCCGTCCCCGACTGGACGGCCTGAGTCCTTTACTGTCTCGCCGAAATGCACAGGAAGCCTCTCCAAACCTCACCGACACCCACGCTACGAACTAATGCCACACACTTATCCGTATAGGAAATGGCGCTTTTCGCCCCCTGGTCAGCCTCGGCCGCAGGATCGGGCGCTTACCAGTCCGCCTGAACACGAAATTTCGGGGGTCCCTAGTGTGGGGCCGCCTTTTGCCCCTCAATTGCGCACCGACCGCACACACCTCGACCCGCGTCCGAATGCACCAAGGAAATTGTCCAGTGTAGAAAATCACGGCGCCCGGACCCCGAACGCCAGCGCCCGCCCGAGCTCCCGCTTAACCGCCCGCCAATCGCGGCGGCCCTCCGCTTCGAGTTCCGACACGGGTACCCTCTCGCTTTTGTGCCATGCCCTCAGATTCAGCGGAAGGGCGTGCCCACACTTCGGGCAGCGAGGACCGGGTATCGGGGTTTCGCTCTTTGGCAGACGGTAGAAGAGACCAAGTGCGTGGACTCTCCGAATTCGAGAGAAGAGCACTTCCAGTGCGGCGATCCGCTCCGCTGTGACCGCTGCAGGCTTCATGATGTATCCGAAGTGATGCACCAAAGCTCGCCGCACCGCCTGCTCTGGATTGCTACGCCAGCCAGGGCATTGCTTGATGTAAAGCCCCTGTCCCTGACCCGCTGTTAATTCTTTCCACCGCTGAACCCCATCAGACCAATCGAGGTAAGGCCCGTAATACAATGCATGCACGTGTAGATTCCAACCCTCGGCCTTGCGGCCTGGGTGCTTCACTGCAAGCTCGTGTCCGGTCTCCACCGCGAAAATACAGCCGCACTCCTTCTCAGGCAGTCTCATTGCCTTGAACCATTCGCGCACAAGCCGAAGGAGCCGACGCGGTTCATCGCGTCCGGGCATCCGATCATAGGCGCGGACCGTGAAAGTGAGCATCGCCAAAGTGCGCCCGTGTTTCTTGGCGTCTGCGATGAGTTTTGAAATAGGCTCCCGGTACTTTCTCATTAGGCGTGAAAAGTGCCACTGCCCGCAGTGTTCGCAGTACCTGAGAGTGCAAGAGTATCGGGAATAGTACTTCTCTAAGCAAGCTGGGCAGTCCACTGGAATTGAGTTCACATAGCAGTCTCGGTATCGAGATGCTTTCGACTGAAAGCCTAACGCGGCAAGCAGCCGTGCGGTCTTTTCCCGCTCTGATAGCTCCTCCCAAAAGAGATTATCAAGGCATTCAGCCTCACTCTTGCACTGTGCTAGAGCCTCTTCGAAGCGATCGGCAAGGCTCTGCTCGTCCGCTTTTCTGTGAGGTGCTTGCGCGGCTTGGTCGTTACATTCAAGTTCGGATTCGGGAAGCTGGATACAGTTATTCATTTCTGACAAGTAAATAGGTGCTCGCAAAAAGCGCGAGCCCCTGGGGCTCTGCCCCAGACCCCGCGCAGACTCTTTGCCAGGGGATGCAGGGAGACACCCGCCGTGTGGGTGGGCCACCGGCCCGCGCATCCCCCCCTGGGTGGAATGGTCTGCGAGTCCTTCCAGTACCAGGGCGTGTCTCACGCGGGCCGGTGTCAAACTTGATTTTGGGGAAATTGTCAGGTAAGCTCAGACTTCAGTTTCAACCTGTCAGCTTCGACCTGACAGTTCTTTGAAAACGGCTCCGTTTCCCGGCGGGGCCGTTTTTGTTTCCAGCCGACTAGTCGGCAGCGTCCAGTCTGGTATCTACCAACGTCTCGATGAAGTGATAGGCGTCGTCACGGTCCAAAGGCTCTTGGCTCAGCCTGTCAATCAAGGCGGCGCGAATTTCCTTCTCGATTTGTTGGGCCAAGCGTCGCCTTTCCGAATACCCCTCGAAGTGCCCTGGTCCGTTTTCCAGTGTGTTGAGCCGTTCAATGTAATTGCCAACATGGGCAAGGTACTGGTCAGCATCACGAGCGGCGCGAGCAGCGACCCGGAACGGCGCAAGCGTTGCGTCCTTGCACCTCTCCAACTCTGTGTGGCTCGTGCCCACGGGGAATTCAGCCAGTGCCTCTTTAACGGCCTGAACGGCGTCTCTTTCCTGTTCGGGTGTGCCGCCTACCAGAAAAACGGAATCCACGAGCTGCTGGCAGAAGTGGCGGTGATCTTCGACAGCTCGCCCTGCTTCGTACTCGGCCCGAACGCGATTACCGGCCTCGATCGCTGTGGCGCGAATTCTCGCCAGGGGTGCATTGCATTCGAGTTTCGCGATCGCGTCAGAGGCAGCACGCATGGCCCGCGCTTCCCACTCCGTCGGCCTAAAGCTGCTTCTGGCGGAAAGGGGAAGTTGATTGGCTGCCTGAGCGATGGCTTTGTCAATTTCCATGGTGCGTAGCCATGGCTGAAGCGTCTTTTCTACAGCGGCCTGAACTAACCGTTGTGTGAGCTCTCGGGGTTGGTCGGGTTCGAGTGGTCTCAGAAGGTCCAAGGCTGCTTCGCGCACTTCAAGCGCAAGGCCGCGGGGGGCGTCCTGGGGCACAAGATTGAGCGCGTATTCTGTCCAGGTCGTCTCCCACTGCCGGCGCTGGCGCTCTGCCTTTGCCTCGCGCTCCTTCTCTTTCCGCGCGTCGGCGATTCGCGCTGCTTCGAGTTTAAGCCGTTCAAGCTCGCGCTTCTCGGCTATTGCCCGAGCTAGCGCTTCATTTCCTTCCTGGCCTGTGCTCTGGCGATCTTCAGCCCGCAGCCTATCAAGCTCGCGCTGAGCCCGGACTTCTTCCGCCTGAATCTTTAACTCTTCGAGGTGCTGGCGGCGGCTTTCAAGTGGATTAGTTGTGGGAGCGGATTGCGCCGCTTCTGTGGGAGCCTCACTGGGGTCGTATGGTCTTGGAAAAGCCTTAAGCCCGTCTTTACGGAGCTTCTCGATCGTATCTTGCGACAACAGGCGCGCCCCGGTTTCTGATCGGCGGAACGTGAGTCTACTGACAAGGCAAGCGTGATCGAGGCGCGTTCGGGGGACCCCAGTGGCTTTCTCAGCTTCACCAAGCGTGTACCAGACTGTGGTTTTCCTAGCCATGGGTTCGTTGCAATCTCCGTAGCAAGTACCGTAGCAATGTAGGTAGCGACCGGGGGCTACTGGCTATGCCGATGTCCAGTGGTCCGTGCCACGTTCACGCCGGATGCGCCAAATACGCTTGGCAAACCTCGAGCGCACATCCGGCGGGGTTGCGTGAATGATCTCGATGGCGGCCGCTGGCTCCATCGCGTCTGACTCCCCTTTCATGCTCAGTACCGCCGTCACCCACTGTGCGAGTGTGCTTGCGCCCTCTGTAGATGGGTTGAGTTGCCTCGTGCGGCGGCCAATTCCGGCCCGTTTCAGCACAAAGCCAATCTTGGTATTACAGCTTCGGTCAGCCCACACCAAGTTGGCAGGCTCGGTATTCTCCGGGCGTCCGTCCAGGTGATGCACTTCCACGTTGTCGGTTGCGCCACAGAACGAGCAGATGCGAGGACCTGGGGGACGGCAACCGGGTTGGTTGGCGCGGTAGCGGGCGGCCCGGTCACTGATTCCAGATGCGGGCTTGCGCCAATTCGCGCCACACTCCCCGACGCCGCCTACTCTTCCCCCTCTTCGTCGCCCTCGACGATATCAATAATGGAGTTCAAATCCTCAACCATCTCGTCTTCGGTTTTCGGCTCTCCGTCCTCGTTTGCTGAGGCAATGTCCAGAATCAGGTCGAGTTTCCCCTCCAATTCTTTCTTTTCTTCGCGGAGGGCACGAATTTGCTCGGCGAGAAGGTCTGCGGCACTTGGGGCTTGATTTGTACGCGGGTTGGGGGACGGTGCGCCGTTCAAGGCGTTCAGTTGTTGCTGTAATTGATCTACTGATTGCCGGACCTGGGCAAGTTCCTCCAGGAGTTCAGCCCTCGTTTTGCCTGGGTTAGCTACGAATGTTTTCATAGTCGCGTTTCCTTTGTTTTGGTTTGGGTTTGCCAGCGGGATACCTCGCCTTTCGGCGTATTCCTGGACGCTGAGGCTCTCGATCTCGTTTGCCAGATCATTGTCCCCGACTACGTTCCGCGTGAAGTCTACGGCCTGGGCCTGGCGACGCTCCATTTCCTCCACCGTCAAAGCTGCGCGCTTTCGAGGATTCGGTAGGTTGATCATGCCTCCAGCATATCGCGCATGATGTGGATGTAAAGGTAGGCATTACCAGGCGGGTATGTAGAGGGAATTCAGTTAGTTAACCTAATCCATCTAAGTATTACTTAATGCAGGACTCAACCGCTTCATTAATGGCTGATACTGCTTCCGGATGCGAGTAATCTGCTCCTGGAGCTCAGTCTTCTCATACTGATGACGCAACGTTCGATATTCTGGAAAGGCCTCTGGAGCGACCTCAGCGGGGGGGCGTAGAGGCTTTCCCGAAAGAAAATCGCGGAAATCTATCTCCTCAACGCGAACGAACTTAGGATTTTGTTCTTTGCCCGGTCTCTTGCTTGCCAGTTGTAGCAGTTGCTTAAGGTACCTTTCGAGGGAAGGCTTATCATGCACAATCCTCGCAAAGAGTTCGGGGCGGAAAAAGTCTCTGTGCAGAAGCACATGAGGATTTTTACGAACCTCTTCCATCGTTTTTCGAACGCCACGGAGCGTGAGGTACGAGAACGACTCCTGATGTACCGCAGTATCGAACCAGTCAATTAGTGGTTTGACTTTCTGAAAAAAGACAGCCGGATCACTCTCACGCAAAGCGATGCGCTGAAGCGAGCGCCGTTTTCGAAACTCTTTGCCCAGATTGGAATACGCCAGCGCCGTTTCACTCCAGTAATAATCAGAGGCGTAGCACTCATGCATGATGTGAAACTGAAAAGCCATCCAGTGCATGAGCAGTGCGTATTCCGTTGAAGGTGATCAGTGATTCCGGTTTGATCCCGATCGCTGGTTCCGAAGTGAAGCCGATCGTTTTCGGAGCGAAGCGACGCTGGCGTTCTTATAGTGCTTGAAGTGATCGGGATCGGTCAACTGGAATTCGGTTTTCTCTTCATCTTTTCTGGTCCTCTTTCTTGTAAATTTGTCCCGCCGCCGGCGCGGTGGAAATGTGGGAATCCGGCCGCCCTTGGACGGATTTCCAAGCCCTGTGGAAAGCGTGGAAAACTCCCAGAACGAGTTTCCCACGCTTTCCACAGGGCGGCATTTCCACCGCGCCCGCTCAGGGGTTTCGGAGCGCAGCGACGTAGCTCATTCCTTACCGGCCCGCTTTTTGCGCATCGACTCGCCACGCATCTCGATGCGGTGGGCGTTGTGCACCAACCGGTCGAGAATGCTATCAGCTAAGGTCGGATCGCCAATTTGCTCATGCCACTTGGCCACCGGGAGTTGGCTGGTCAAGATCATGGAGCGCCGTTGATAGCGGTCTTCACAGATTTCCAGGAAGTCCCGACGCTCGGTGTCGGCCAAGGGCGCCATGGCCCAATCGTCGACCACCAGTACTTCCAGACGAGCCAACCGGGCGAGCAACGAGCGCAGACTGCCGTCGGCGCGAGCCAGCCCCAGGTCGCGAAACAGTTGCGGGGCTCGTGTATAGAAGGCCGTGAAGCCATCCCGGCAGGCCTTCTCGGCCAGAGCGCAAGCCAAGAAGCTCTTCCCGATTCCGGTCGGTCCCAGCAGGAAGATATTCTGGTGCTCTCGCACCCAAGCCGAATCTTGGGTGAGCGACCGGACTAAGGTGCGGTCCAAGCCGCGTGGGGTGCGGAAGTCCAGATCCTCCACGGAGGCCCGGTGCCGTAACTTGGCCTTGCGCAGGCGGTGCTCGAGGGCCCGGTTCTGTCGCCAGTTCCATTGCTGATCCACCAGCAACGCGAGGCGTTCCTCGAAGCTCAACTCCGTGATCCCGCTCTGCTCGGACTGGGCGCGGAAGCCCTCCGCCATACCGTGCAAACGCAGGGCGTGCAACTTCTCCAGGGTCTGTTGATTCAACATGCGTTCTCCTCTCTGGGAATGGAATGACTGTGCTCTCGAGTCTCCGAGGGATCGAAATAGGCCGCGCCCCGCAGGTTGTCGTGGGCGAGCGGCGGTCGAGGCGCCGGGGTCTCCAGCGGTTGACGGTCGAGCCCGCGTCCCAGTATCGACTTGATACTTTGATAGGAGCAGGCGCCGGTGGCCAGGGCTCGGGTGGCCGCGGCTTCCACGCGCGGGTTTGAATAGCGCTGGCCCAGCCGCAGAATGCCCAGGCAGGACCGATAGCCCATTTCGGGATGCGGCTTGCTTTCCAGAATGGTCTTGAACAACTGCGCCGTGGCTGGTCCTACCGACTGCGCCCAGTGCAGCAGACGGGAAGGTGGCCACGCTAGGTCTTTGACCGCATGAAAAGATTCTATAATATATTGTTTTTGGGCAATCTTTGGGCCTATACTGGGGCATGTCGCGACGCCCCCTTGAGGTGAAGGTATCTGCCGAGGATCAGAAGCAGCTTCGGCAACTATTGCGAGCTGGCATTCAGCAGGTGCGGGTGGTGCTGCGGGCCCTTGCCTTGGAGCAATTGTCGGCGGGCCTGACTGCACCGGCGGTGGCCAGGATGGTGCATCTGACCCCGCAGGCGGTGCGGCGGATCGGCCACCGGTATAAGCGCGGCGGGTTGCCGGGTGCGCTCTACGAGCGGCCAGGGCGGGGTTCCGAACAACTGTTGGACGGACCCCAGAAGCAGCGGATCATCGCCATGGTTTGTAGCCAGCCGCCGGAAGGCTATGCCCGTTGGACCGTCCGTCTGGTCGCCGAACAGGCGGTCAAGCGCAAACTGGTGCCGCAGGTGGGGCGGGAGACGGTGCGGGTCTTGCTGCTTAGCCACGACCTGAAGCCGTGGCGGGAAAAAAATGTGGTGCGTGGCGGAACTTAATCCGGAGTATATCCAAAAGATGGAAGACGTTCTGGCCACCTATGAAAAGCCCTACACTGCAGCCGAACCGGTGGTCTGCCTGGACGAGAAGCCGGTCTCGTTGCACGCTGACCTTCGACCGCCGATTCCTGCTGCCCCCGGCCGGATGGCCAAACGGGACAACGAATATAAACGATGTGGTACCGCCAATGTCTTCTGCGTTGTGGAACCGAAAGCGGGTCGGCATTTCACCCTGCCCACCCCCAACCGCTCCGCGCCAGAATTTGCCCAGGCGTTGGAGACGGTGGTAAGTAGCTATCCCGTGGCGCGAACGATTCATGTGGTGATGGATAACCTGAACATCCATGGCCGGAAGTCCCTCACCGGCTATTTCGGAGAGGAACGAGGCGGTGCGATCTGGAACCGCCTTACCGTCCATTACACACCCAAGCACGGGAGTTGGCTGAATCAGGCGGAAATCGAAATCAGCCTGTTTTCCCGGCAGTGCCTGGGGCAACGCAGAATTCCTACCTTGCCCATCTTGCGGCGAGAGTCTCGAGCCTGGAACCGCCAGGTCAATCGCCATCGGGTCAAGATCAACTGGCAGTTCACGCGCAAGGGGGCACGCGCAAAGTTCGGCTATAAAAGGAATCTATTTAGGCGGTCAAAGACCTAGGTGCTGCTGGTGGCTCTTGGGTCGATGCTCGTTAATCGTGGTGGCGCGATAGGCCTGGTGGCTGCGGACGTGCGAAGCCACGCGTTCGCCGCGGTGAAAGATCTCAACCGTCGTCAGGGTCGAGCGGACCTCCACGTCCTGACCGGTCAGCACGTAGGGCACGCTGTAGTAGTGGTGGTCGATCTCGACGTGATAGTCGATATTGACCCGGGCTGTCTCCCACTGCTGCAGCTCAAAGCGTTCCCGCGGCAACGGTCCCAGCGCCGGCCGGTCCAGTTCTTGAAAGAGGCTGGCACGGCAGCCGGGACGTTTGCGAAACGGCCGCTGGTTGAGTTTATCGAGCAACTCGCGGATCGCCCGGTTGAGTTCCCCCAGACTGAAGAACTTCTGATGCCGCAACGCCGCCACAATCCAGCGCTCGACGATCTGTACGCCGGTTTCGACCTTGGCTTTATCCCGGGGCTTGTAAGGCCGCGTGGGGAGCACTCCGATCCCGTAGTGCATGGCCAGTTCGTGATAAGTACGGTTCAGATCGGGTTCGTAGCGGCAGGCGCGATTCACACCGGTCTTAGTGTTGTCAGGGATGACTAGCTTCGGACAACCACCCAGGAATTCGAAGGTGCGGATGTGGGAGCCGATCCAGTGCTCCAACTCCTGGCTCGCGGTGGCTTCGGCATAAGTGTAGTTGCTGGCCCCCAGGACGGCCACGAAGATCGAGGCCTGACGCTCCGGCTCACCCGTCGGGTCATGAATGGGGATTGTGGCCCCGGCGTAGTTGACGAAGAGCTTCTCACCCGGTGCATGATCCTGGCGCAGCACCACGTCCAACTGCTGTCGCCAGCGTTGGTAGAGTTCGCAAAAGCGGCTGTAAGCGTAGCCGTCCGGGTACGCCTGTCGGTATTCTTCCCAGGTTAACTGCAGCGTCAGGTAAGAGTGGCGTTGGAGTTCTTCGTGAAGCTGGGCAAAGTCGGGTTGAGGCTTGCGGGTCTGGTAGACGTGCCGCGGCGTGCCTCCAAATACGGCCGCCTCCAGTTGGCGATCATTCCAGCCTTCGGGCAGCGGCCAACTGATTCCCGCCGCCTCGGCGCGTTTCAAGTACTCAGAAACTGTGCCCTGCCCAATCGAGCAGCTACGGGCGATCTGCCGCTGACCCAGTCCCAGATCATAGCGCAATCGCAGTACTTCTTTGAGCTTTCGCATGGACAACCTTTTCATTGACAATGTGGTCCCTCCACCTTCCAGTGGAACCTCATTGCCGAAGATGTTGTCCAGCGTGCTTCGCCCCAGGGCGATACTCGGTACGAGATCTGCCCCCTACACTCCGTTCCCAAACCCTGTGGAAATCGTTCCGAAATTAATCCGATCACCGTTCCGACAACCGGCCAAAACTGACCGGCTTAAAATCGGAATAAGTGATCAGCTTCATCCCGGAATCGTGATCGAATCAATTTCGGAATGCTGATCGGGATAATTTCGGAATCGCGATCACGTTGCCCCGGAATACGCAAGCAGGCCAAGCCTAGACTGGGGCAAGTTACGTTGATGCTTTTTTTGGGGGCCTTCGCGGGCTTCCGTTGGGGATTCCGTTTTCGTCGCAGGTGCCATCCCAGTGGGGCCTGCTTGCTCGGGTTTCGGATCGGTAATCGTATCGGCTTTTGTGACTTGGCGTATCATCTAGGACTCCTTCCTGTCCGTTGATAGGCTTTTCTTTGGCGGAGATGAACGGCTCGTTTCATTCCTCCTGTACCGCGCAGGGTGTGCGACATAGAAGTTAGAGTTAAGCCGCCCTAGCTGCCCGGCGGTCCTCCCAGTAATCCTCAAAGCGGGCATTGAGAAGTGAGCATCGAAGGGCCATGATGGCGTTGGCTCCCCGCAGGGTCCAGAACATTCCCGAGCGTTTGAGACGGGAAGCGACCACGGTTTTGCATCCGGCTTCGATGACGCCCGAGCCCACGAAGAGGTGTTGGCGGCGGAACCTGGGGTAGCGCATGCGCTCCGCATTCCTCTGGAAGTAGTCGGCCTCGGAGCGGATCTTCTCCGCGACTTCAGAGTGGCTCGATTTGATGACGCGGAGCGCGCCCACGAGCTTTTCGATTTTCCCCTTGTCCAGCAGGCGTTTCTGATGGGCCTTCATCCAGGCCTTTTGCTTGCCTGCATCGTTGGGGTAGAGGCGGCGCGCCAACTCCCACAGATGCTGCCGAGCGTGGTAAAGATCGACAATCTGAATCGCGCCCGGAAAGTGCAGGGCGGCCAGATTCCAGATCCATTCCGCCCCGTCGCCCATCACCACCCGCAGGAGGGCGCGGCTCCAACCCCGTTTCCCGGCTTCCCGATAAAGGCGTGGGCCGAACTCCTCGGCGGTTTCGACGGCGCCGGTATAGGTGGTGGAATCCGGATCGCGGATCGGGTGGCCCTCCTGATCCCACCTGGTTTGGGTGAAGACGCACCCCAACTTGACTTCCCGCGTATGCGCCGGTTGGCCCTCCATCTTGCCTTGCCGACCCACCGTCTCTTTCTTCACCACCGGCACTCCGGTCCCATCCATTTGCACGTACAGGATGGGAATCGACTCCCCCGCCGTGACGGGAAAGTCTAACCGCAGGGCTTTCTGGATTTCCCCTTGCTCGCGCTGAGCAATATCGGCGCCCAGGGCCTCGGCGGTACGCTCCACCGACTTGGCCGTCACCTCCAAGCCCGCCAGAACTTTCATCTGTTCCCGCCCCTGATCGAAGGGGGCCTCCTGGCCCACCAGCGCCTGCATGCGCCGCACCCCGGGAGAGAATTCCGTGTCCTCGATGTCCAGTTCGACATCGGCGGGAGATTGCCCGGAGTGACAGTCCGGGCACCAATAGTACGGACGGGAGACTTCCACCGGGCCCACGGCGGTCAGCACGGGCTTGGTGCGCAGCTCCCGGTACTGAGCCGCTCGGCCGCAGCGACAAGCAAGGGTGCGCTGCTCGGCGGTAGGGGCGGGGAAACGCAGGAGTTCGCTCAGAGCGGCGGCTCCGGCCCGATGCAAGGCCGAGCGCATGGCCATCTCCAGCGCCTCCAAGTCAAGCTGTCCGGCCTGGCGCTGATCGCGGAAGACCACCTGCAGAAGGCGCTCTACTTCTTGCGCGACTTCATGATGGATCGCATCCGCTGTTTTTTTTCCGCCCGCGAGAGATTCCCTTCCTCCTCCACCGGCCGTCGTTGGCAGATGGCTTCGTTCACCTCCACCAGTTGCGCGCTCAATTGCTGAAACTTCCGGAACTCCGCCACCTCGCGCTGGGCCTTGTGTAGAGCCGCTGGACTGGAAAGGGTCTCCGCTACGGTCTTGCCCTTGACCTTGCGCGTGAGGCGAAAGTTAGGCCCATGACCAGGGTCGCCGGGCTGGGCACAATGACAGTTGGGCTTACTACAGCGTCCCATAAACTCCACGATGGAGCCGGGACGCAAATCGCCTAAGTAGGAGATCTGACGTAGGACCTCCGAACGGTCTTTCTCCAGAGCCGGGAGTGGTTCCGACATAGTGGTGGCCTCCTAGTCTTAGTGTACCGCATACACTAAGACTAGAGCCACAATAAACACGAACGCGAGAATTACCACTTTTATGTCGCACACCCTACCGCGCATTAACCGTTGCAGGAAAACGTTACTCATAGTACGCTTGGTGCCCACCAGAAGGAAGCATATCAAGAAAGACAACGGCATGCAGGATGTCCAGCGTTGGGGAGGGGCTTATGGTCCGAGCGGGGATGCTCGTTTTGCTAGCTGGTCAGTTGAACCTTGCTCAGCGGGACCTCGGGTTAATTCTGCTTATTATCCTCGTCCTGCTCGTGTTTGGCGGGCGCAGGCGACGATCCCGCTATGTTCCCGTCAAGTCCAAGCGGCTCGCGCAGGCGAAGCTTTACCAGCAGCATTATTCGGACGCTAAGACGGCTACCAAACCTCTGAGGGTACGCGACTACGAGTACGACCATAAGCACCCTTTCTCGCGTGGAGGCTCTTCTGACCCCGAGAACATCCAACTTATAAAGCGCAAGGAGAATCGTCGCAAAGGGAACAAGCTGTGGTGGTGAAACCGGAATATGGGGCTATAGCCGTGTACCGGCTGTGTACCTCGAACTGGCCCTTTAGCCGTTTCTGTGAGTTTAATGGTTTTGGGCCTGCATTCATTTTACAGAAGTTAGTGATTCTACTGTGTTTGTAAAAACGGGCCATTAGTTCGAATCCCTCTCCCTCCGCCACGTACTATGCGGACGTGGCCCCGCCAGCCCTTAAGTTACCATTCGCCATGTTGGATTCGCCCGTCGTCTGACGGCGTTGTGGTGCGGGCATCCCCCCGCGCGCGGGAGCGGGGTGCTCCTGCTGCCCGCAGGGCTGGTCCCCATCGCTCGCAAATTATGCGATTGTATCGCATCTTATGCAGCCCCGCGGTCTTCGTGAACCGAGACTCCGACCATCGCAGGGCTTCGCCCTACGCCAGCCGGCGTTATTTCCGGCGAGTGGCCCTCTCTAAGTCCTCTATATCTCTTTTGAAATCCCAATTAAGGTTATGCGCGTCCATTCTAATGCGGTTTATTTTATCGTACAAAGAAGCTCTCCCTTTAAAAGAAGGAAGTTTCGTGATGCCGGAGAGTAGCTTGTCGATCCGCTTCAGTAGATCGCCCGCTTGTCGTGATCTTGTTTTCAGCATCGCTATTTGTTTTTGCATTTTGTTCCTCCAACAGAGGATTGCCGCAAAATGTTCTGCATTGAGCTGATAGTTAGTAAATGCGCCTCCACCGTTTGAAGGCTTTCACGTCGCGGGAAGTCAAATCAAACCATTCGCCGCCCTTGCGCATGGATTTGAATCTATCGTGCCAATACGCTTCGACGCCGGCCGGATCGTCAGTCTTGATGGCATGAATTAAATCGATTTTTCGGGCAACTGGATTCGTAGCTCGGCTCCGCGTCGCACGGTGTCAATGGTTTTTCCGATCTTGTAGTAGCGACCAGACTTGGCAAGATATACCTCTCCCACGCTCTCGCCGCCGGTGTCGTGGTCTTCGTGGCTCGAGGATTTCGTAAGAACGGAAGCGCAGAAATCTATAACGTCCTGGTAGCCGGTTTGATTCTGACAGTATTGGATTACCTTAAGGGCCATTTTCTCTTTCGTGCCGAAACGCTGGAAAGACTTCTTGTCTGGCAACGCTGGATCGTTTGTTTTTTCGACCAGAAAATCCCGGAACGTCGGGAATTTGCCCATTTTACGTGAGAGCCCGATTATCTTGGTAATGAACAATTCATCGGGGAGCGGGCCTCTGAATTGATTGGGCTCAAAACCGGCCTCCCTGACTGCATCGCCAAATCTGGCCCAGTGCCTGCCCCAGTCGTAAGAATTAATTCCCGTTTCTTTCTCAAACCTGGCCGCACCCAAGGGGCTGCCTTGATTCTCGCCTGTGGTGCGTTGAATTTCCTCTAAGATTTCCTCTTTGGTGTGCAGAGTGAGCGCGATTGTATCAAAAAAAGCCGTGGCTGGCGCAGGGCGAAACTCTGCGGAATCCGGAATCTGACACCCGCCACCGAAGGGCTTCGCGCCATCCGGCGGTTAAGCTCCCCCGCTGCCGCCTTTTCCAGTATTTCGTGAATGAGGGTCTGATAGGGCATCGAGCGCCGGGCGGCGCGGCGGCGGATATCCGCGAGTAAGCGCGGCGAAATGCGGATGGCGATGAGTTGCTTTGCCCGGCCCGTGCGGGGCCTGCCGACGCGGCGGGCGCGTTTGAGTTCGCCGTCCGTCGATTCCGGGACGTCGGAAAAGTCGATTCGGCTATCCGGCATATGCTTTTCGTTCTGTCTGGCTCGCCTCTCGCGCGCTGATGATACGGATTGTCTCGATGCCATTTCTAAACCTGTATATACGCTAATTGCCCGTGCATCGTCAACTGCAGAAATCCTTCGCTTCGTAGGGGCGGTTCGCGAACCGCCCCTACCTCCATCATCGTCCTGCGCCCGCCGGACAAACGACATTCGGTCACAGACAGTAACGCCGTTCGCATTTTTCACTTGACAAATCCAGGGGCATATGGTAGCCTATAATTGTGGTCAATTTGTGGACACATTGTCGTGAGCAGGCGTCGGGTCGCGATGAAAAGCGCAATAGTCCCGGCACTGAGGAAAACCGAGGTCCGGAAAAAACAAAAAATAGTACGAACGAAGCCAGTATGTTATTGAAAACAAATGTTGCCATCGAAGGATTGTGGAAACGAAGCTAAGAAGTATATGGAAACAAAGGAGTTATATCAGAATACCGGGAACGAAGCTAAGAAGTGGCTGAAAACAAAGGATATCGCTCTTTTTGATGTTACAGATTATGTGCGTTTTGCGTGCAATTTCGCACCAATGGGACGCTGAAGTGAGCAAAGACAGCGCGCTTTGCGCAAAGCGAACCGAAGCTCAGGCGAGACTAGAAAGGGACATAGTGTCGGCTAGTAGGGGCGGTTCGCGAACCGCCCCTACACCCTGAGAGGAGACCACAGCTTATGAACCGGAAGCTGATTTGCCTGGGCCTGTTAGTGGGGCTCGCCGCGTCGGGGTTGATGTTTGCCGCCTCGCCGCAAGGCCTCGACCTGCAAACGTTAATTCAGGAGATTCGCTCGGAAGTCTACCCGGAAGAGGCCATGGACTACATGCGGAGGGTCTACCTCACGGACCGCTGGTCTACTTTTCCGAAGTATGCCGAGACGGCCGAGTATCTCAAGAGCGCCATGACCCGCATGGGCCTTCAGCAAGTCGAGATGCTTGCCGCGCCGGCTGATGGCACGAGCCAGTTCGGCTACTGGACAGAGCCGCTCGCCTGGGATGCCAAGGAGGCCCGGTTGGAAATCGTCGATCCCGCGCTGCCGCAAGCTGAGCGCACTCTTGCCGACTTTCAAAAGATCCCGTGCTCATTGTGCATGTGGAGCGGGTCCACTCCCCCGGAAGGCGTCACGGCGGAATTAGTGGATTTGAAGGATGCCCATCCGGACGCGATCGCCAAGCTGGACCTGCGCGGAAAGCTGGTGCTGACCCCTGACAATGCGGCCAACTTAAAATGGCCCCTTGTTAAAGCGGGAGCCTTGGGCGCGATCAATACCTTCACCGAGAATCCCAGCTTGCCGGATGGACGCCAGTGGATTAACGCCTGGGGTGATAATGGCTGGGCTTTCACCAAGATCAGCACTCCGCTGCTTTGTTTCTCGATTACCCCACGCCAGTCAGCCCTGGTTCGCAAACTTCTGGCGGAAAAGGGCAAGGTCGTTGTCAAGGCCACCGTCGACAGCCGCTATTACGGTGGGCCATATCCCTATGCCACAGCCGTGATCCCGGGTACCGGCGCTGAAGAAGTTCTCTCGCTCGGCCACAGCTCCGAGCAAGGCGCCGAGGACAACTGTACGGGCGTGGCGGCGATCCTGGAAGCCGCGGCGGCCCTGAATCGCCTCATCACGTCGGGCAGGCTGCCTCGCCCGCGGCGCGCCATCCGCATTTTGAATATGGGGGAAATGTACGGTTCCATGCACTACATCGCCACCCATCCGGATCGCATTCGCAACACCGTTGCCGCCCTCTGCCTGGATACGCCCGCCGCCTCCTACGACCTGCCGGGCACGGAGTACACGTTCTACATGAATCCGCAGGTGGCCAGTTCCTACGTCGATGCGTTCATTCTGAAGGTGGCGGAGGATTACTTTCCCACCGTGGACGTAGGCACCGGCTACGATTACATTCGCAAGCTCGGCCGGCCCTGGCACTCCAGTCCCTTCGGCACCGGAACGGACAGCTACCTGGGAGACCCGACCATCGGCGTTCCCAATGTGTGGGCCTACAGTGGTAGTGGCGTGATCACCCATCACAACAGCGAGGACACGCCCGGCCGCGTCGATTCCCGTTCGCTGCGGGATCTTACCATCGTCAATGCCGCCTTTCTTTATTTTCTCGCCAATGCCGGCCCGCAGGAGGCCAGGTGGCTGGCGGGGTTGAGCGAGGACCGCGCTTACGACACGATTCTCCGCTCCGTCGATTCATACCTGGATCGGATCGCGGCGGCCGGCGGCGCGCCGCAACTCGCCGGGCTGCTCGGGGAAGCAAAAGAGAAAACGGATTATCTGGTGGGGCGGGGAACCCAGGCCATTAATTCCGTCCAGCGCCTGGCGCCGGAATCCGAACGCCTGGCTCTGAAGGACTCGATCGCTCCCCTCACGGCGCGCCTGCGCCAGTTTGGCGAAGGCCAGTCGCTGCGAGTTGAGTCTGCGGTTCGGGCTCGCGCCGGGGTGTTAGGAATCAGTTCCGCCGTCGAGCCGACGCACGCGTCGGACCCGAATGAACTCGCAGCGTCTTCGATTGTGGTGAAGCGCCTGCGGATGGGGACGATTACGCTCGATGACTTGGCTCCCGACCAGCGCCAAGGCTATCCTTCCGGGGCATGGGATCTGCCCGTGATTACAGCCCTCTACTGGTGCGACGGGCAGCGTACGCTGGCGGAGGTTATCCATCTCACCCGGATGGAGCTTGGGCCTACGGATATCGACTTCGTCGGCTATTTCCGGTTCCTCCGCAAGCACGGCTATGTGGAATTCGTAAAGGGGAATTAGTGCCCGGTTGGTTGAATGAGCGCAATTTCAGGCGGGGCTTCAGCTCCGCCGCTTGCGAGCGCAGGGTTGAAGGGGCCTTTAGGCCCTGAAGGCACGTCGGGTCAGAACTGGCAGATTCGATCCCAGGGCCAATGTTTTTTGGAGAGAATGCCGATTGAACTCTTGTGGACTCTCGTGCCGCATCGCCCGATTCGTCAAGCGTCGTTCATCGTCCAATTCGTTTCATTGCCCGGCAACCGATCTTCGACCGCAGCGAACAAGTGTACGGTTACGAACTGCTGTTCCGTTCCGGGCTGGAGAACCGCTACACGGCCGACGATGACGACGCTGCAGCCCCGGGTGTGGCTGACAATTTCCTCAACGCCAGCGCCCGCACGCTGACGGCGGGCCGCCGAGCCTTTATTAACTGCACCCGGCGATTTCTGGTCAATGAATACGCCACACTGCTGCCCAAGGATGAGACGGTCATCGAGATACTCGAGACGGTTGAGCCGGACGCCGAAGTGCTCGCTGCCTGCCGAAGATTGAAGCGTCTGGGCTACATCTCTCCATTGCTTATCTCGAAGCCGTGGATTGGGCGCAGAAGGTTTTCCTGATCTGAGTTGAAACGGCCTCGAGGCTTGACTTGCCAACCGGCTTAGTACGAGCATGAAGAGAGTGGGTGGGAATTTCAATCAATCTTCGGAGGGCTCAATGCGCCGGTCGTACGTAGTCGGAACTCTGTTTGCCTTCGTCGTCGTGTTCTGCCTGGTCAGCTCGTCGGTTTCAACTCGAAGCCAATCGACTTCTGCGAACGGAGCAAAGAGTTCGTTGTGTCCGAACGACGACACAGGTCTAACGCTGCCCGGCGGCTTTTGCGCAACGGTTTTTGCTGACGGCATCGGTCACGCGCGCCACATGGTGGTGGGACCGGCGGGAGTGGTTTACGTCAACACCTGGTCGGGCGCGTACTATGGCCGTGAGGCCGGGCAAGGCAGTGGTTTCCTGGTAGCTCTTCAGGACACGGCCGGTCGAGGAAAGGCGAATGTCATCGAACGCTTCGGTGAAACCGCCAAAACGGGCGCCAAGGGCGGCACCGGAGTCGGGTTGTACCAGGGCGCGGTTTACGCCGAGGTTAATGATCGAATCGTGCGCTATGCGCTCCCAGCCGGTTCGATAGTGCCGCACGGCGCTCCCGAAACGATTGTCTCCGGCCTGCCCCTGGGTGGCGATCACCCCATGCACCCGTTCATCATTGACTCCGCAGGAATGATGTACGTCGATGTCGCGACTGCCACCAACTCCTGCCAGCCGCGCAACCGCCAACCTCACGTGCCAGGCGCCGACCCGTGTACCGAACTCACGACCCGCGGCGGTGTGTGGCGTTTCGACGCGAACAAAACTGACCAAAGGTTTTCGCCCGAGGCTCGTTACGCGACGGGCATCCGCAACGCCGAAGGTTTCGCCTTCGATTCCGCGGGCCGGTTATTCGTCACCCAGCACGGACGCGACCAGTTGCACGCGAATTGGCCGGAACTCTATAAGCCCGTCGAGGAAGCGACCTTGCCCGCAGAAGAGTTGCTGCTCTTGAAGCCGGACGGCGACTACGGCTGGCCCGAATGTTATTACGACGGAGTTGCCGGAAAGCTGGTGCTGGCGCCCGAGTATGGCGGTGACGGCGGCAAACGCGTGGGCGTTTGCGCGGACAAGATCTCTCCCGTCGCCTCGCTTCCCGCCCACTGGGCGCCGAACGGCATGGCGCACTACGACCAGGCGCAATTCCCAGCCCGCTATCGCGACGGAGTCTTCATCGCTTTCCACGGTTCATGGGATCGCGCGCCTTACCCGCAAGGCGGCTATAACGTGGTCTTTCAGCCACTCCTCGGCGACCAGTCCGCCGGAAACTGCGAGATCTTCGCCGATGGTTTTGCCGGCGCGGTGAAGACTCCGGAAGGCGCGGCACATCGCCCTTCCGGCGTGGCGGTGGGGCCGGACGGGTCGCTCTTCGTGTCCGACGATGTGCGGGGCCGAATCTATCGAATTGTGTATAAGGGCGGAGGCGACGGCACCGCCGGGATCACTCCGTGCCCGAGTCCTTCGGCAGCGGCCGGTGAGGTGGAAGAGTCCTTCTCCAAGCCGCCGGAGGGCACGCATGCCAACGCCGGCGCGGCGGCATCGGGGAATCTTCCGGTTCCGCACGGCGCGACGCGAGCCATGGTCGCCCTAGGCGATCGCATTTACCACGGCCAGGTGGGCGCGGCCACTTGTGTGGGTTGCCACGGCGAGCACGGTACGGGTTCGCCCTTGGGCCCTGACCTTACTGCGAAGAAGTGGCTGTGGGGCGACGGCAGCTATGCCGGAATCTCGAAAACGATTCGGGAAGGCGTGTTGCACCCCAAAGAGTATCGCAGCCCAATGCCGCCCATGGGCGGGGCTCAACTCACTCCTGACCAACTCTCGGCGCTCGCGGCGTACGTCTGGTCGTTGAGCCATTAAACGGAGCGCCGATTCGGAATGTGTCATCCTGAGTCCGTCGCTTGTCATTCCGAGAGCGTGTGACTTTTTCGGCTACAGGGGCTAGTGAGGCTACTGAGCAATTCGGAACCCTGTCATCCTGAGCGCCTGCGAAGGATCTGAATGTGCCTTTGGGATCAACGCTATCGAACCAATACAGATCCTTCGCTGCGCTCAGGATGACAGGCTAAGGGAGGCTAATCCTGCTGCCGAATCTCCCTAAAAAGTGCCTTGAAGCATTCGGCAGCCTTGACTCCGCCTGGCGCTGGGTGAGGCTTCCCCGTAGTACGCCTGCACAAAGTCACCCAGACCTCCCCAGGTGGTTTGCAGCAGGCCCAGCGCTGCGCGACTTGAGGGCATCCGTCGCGTCTGCGCGCACTTTGCGGATCATTTCCAATTCGTTTAGGGCGACGTCAGGCATTTGCCACGGAGCCGACACCACGCGGAAGCCCTGGATGGCGAAGTACGCTGCCGTGGGAACCGCCGTATCGTAATGCCAGTCGCAAATCACGATATCCTTGGAACCAGGTTGATGGCGGGCGCTGTCCCGTTCTGGCTTGCTTCCCACTTCCCCAGCCCTGTTACATCGCCGTCCAGGAAGCGGTCTCCCCACATCCACATCTCCCGATGGGTCGCGGCCAGATGATCGTGCAGGGTGCGCACTTCCTGCGCAAACAGCTCGGATTTGTTCTTGCCTCGGCATCGCGGACAGTCGTCCTCGCCGAGCAGAAAAACCTCGTCCATGCCTACATGAACGGCATCGGCCTGGCAGACGCTCGGCAAGCTCATCGATCAGGTCGAAGACTAGGTTGTGCAGTCCCGGGCGCCAAGGGGCAATAGCTTCGGCAATAGATGCCTTTGTTGCCAGGATATTTCCCGGGTGTTTCATCGAACTCCGGGTGGGCCCGCAGGAGGCCGAACGTCTGCGCCGCCCACGACTGGTGACCCAGCAAATTGATCAGTGGAATCAGGCGAACCCCGGCGTCGTGGCAAGCCGCCACAATCTGTTTGACCTGTTCCTCGGAAAGCGCATCCGCATCGATCACCTCCGGATGTGACTTGTACTGGTAGCGATAGTCGAACTCCATCACCAGCACGTTCACGCCTGCTTTCGGCAGGACCTCGCGTATGAATTTCACCGCCAGGGGCAGTTCATCGGGCTTCGGGGCGCTGAGGTTGAGTCCTCGCACGGGAATTGGGGATGCCCTGGCAATAAGCCGTGTGCAGGGCAGGAATGCAATTGCGGCGATTGCAATTAGGCCGAAGTTGATCGACCGCCGGCTCTTGAAACAAGTTAGTCGATTGCTCACAGCGTCGCTCCTTGTGGTTGGCATCTTTCGAGCGACCCGAGTATATGCCCTCAGGCGCCAGAGGCACAAGCGGACCGTGGCGGGTCCAGGCCTTTCTGTTGCGGTGGGGAAGACTGGGTGATGTTGATTTAGGGAGGCGGGGAAGGCAAGCTGCGAAAAGTTAGTCTGGCCGCCGTGGAGTGGCGGCCAGACTGCCGAATGGGTCTAGCGTCTCTTGGCATCTGACCGTCGATCAGTTCGCCCGGAGTTCCCGTTCCGCTTGCAGCCAATCGCCGAGGTCGTTGCCGGGTGTACCGCCTCGTTGGAGGTAGAGTTCATAGGCTCGAAGTCTCACGTCGTCTTCCGAAATAGTCCGTCGCTGCGGCTCATCTTGAGGCAGAGTATGAGAAGACGATGGTAGAGGGATGGCCGGTCGCCTTGGTTCGACCTTTGGGGTTGCGGCGAAGGAAGTCCGTTCTAGTTTTCTCTCAAAGCGTCCCATTGGGGCACCTCCTTTCTGAATTTCAAGTTGACACTACCAACGTAGCGCGATCCGGGACAAAGTGTCAATGTCCAGCTTCCAGGGGTAGTGGCTCAGTTTGACGTAGAGGCGGCTTTACGCCGCCACTTGGCGAGGTAAACTCGCCGTTACAACATACTGTGCAACCAGCGCCGATGTGGCTTTCTTGACACGACCAACCACTTATGTCAAATTTGAGACTGGGATAGGGCTAATTGTAAGGTGTGTGAAATCAATATGTGCCGTTTCGCCTGCGCCAAGGAGGGTGGTCCGTGGAATCTACCAATAAGTTAGGCTCACCCCTCAGTAGCTTCGACGAGTGGGAAGACTTTCTCAAGCAACGCTACCCCGAAGCGCCTTCCGACGCTCAGGCCGTGGCGGCAGTCTCGGGAAGCACGGACAAAAAGCCAGAGGAGTTCCGCGACCACACCGACGATACCCGGCCCACCGTGAAGGAGTTCTATCGCCTCAATCACACCTAGCAGACGCGCGAGTTCGTCAAGGCCAAGCAGCGCGAATACGGCGATCGCGGACGCACTCGCATGGGCATCTGGGAGGCGATGGAGTACCTGAACACCCTGGTTGACGATAGCGACCCGGACACCGACCTGCCGCAGATCGAGCACCTGCTCCAGACCGCCGAGGCTTGCCGCCGCGACGGACGCCCGCGTTGGTTCATTCTCACTGGCTTGGTTCACGACCTCGGCAAGATTCTGTGCCTTTGGGGCGAGCCGCAGTGGGCCGTGGTGGGCGACACGTTCCCCGTAGGCTGCGCTTATTCTCCCAAGATTGTCTTCCACGAATTCTTCTCTGCGAACCCGGACGTGGCCATGCCTCAATATCAAACCAAGCTGGGCGTCTACGAGCAGGGTTGCGGACTTGACAACGTTGACATGTCCTGGGGCCACGACGAGTACATGTATCGGGTGCCCAAGGATTACCTGCCCGAGGAAGCTCGCTACATGATCCGCTATCACTCCTTCTACCCTGCCCACCAGGAGGGCGAGTACACCTACCTGATGAATGACCGTGACAAGGAAATGTTCAAGTGGATCCGCGAGTTCCAGAATTACGATCTGTACTCGAAGAGCGCCGTGCGCCCGGACGTTCGGGAACTGCGCCCTTATTACGAACAACTGATCGCCGAGTACTTCCCGCCCCAGATTTCGTGGTGATAGCGCGCCCTACCACGGCCCCTGAGGGGTGTATACATCTCGACCGAGAGGGGATAAATAGACAGTGGGCGTTGCCATTGTGAGTTTGACCACTGTGACTATCGCGCCCATTTTTGGGAATTGACTTGACAGCGGCGTGGGCGTAGACTTTATCACGGCAGGCGACTGCGAATCCCCAGAATTCCATTTGATAGGAGGGTGACCATGAGAGTCCGTTTGGCGACTGCATTGGCGCTTGTGCTGGCCTTGACAGGCAGTCTTGCGGCTGCCGAGAGTCCATTTGCCGGAACCTGGAAGTTCAACCCGGCGAAGAGCAAATTGACCGGCGACACAATGAAGTTCGAAAAGACCGCGTCCGGGGCAATTCGTTGCTCGGGGTCCGGAGTTTCGTACACGTTCAAGGTGGACGGCAAGGAGTACAAGGGGCCGTTTGGTGAAGCGATTGTCTGGAAGCAAATCGACGACACCACGTGGCAGACTACTACCACGCAAAAAGGAATCTTGCTCAGCACGGACACTTCGAAGTTGTCGGCGGATGGCAAGACCATGACGGTGGTCAGCAAAGGAACCAAGCCGAACGGCGAGACGTTCGAAGACACCGTCGGTCTATGAGCGTATCTCCGGCGACAAGGGGCTGCTTGGCGGATGGAAAGATAAAGAGGTCAAGGTCAGCTCGCCCGCGACTCTGGAGATCAAGCCCTCCGGGCAAAGACGGGCTACTGTTCAAGTCCGTGGGCTACAAGTGGACGTGCGACGCCCAGTTCGACGGGAAGGATTACCCCGTAACGGGGCCGACGGTGCCGGAAGGCGATTACGGTGGTGCTGAAACACACTGGGCCGCGCTCGTTTGAGATGCTGATGAAGAAAAACGGCAAACCGTCTCTACCGGGAGACCTATACGAGTGTCGCAGGACGGGCGCACGCTGACAGTCACGCGGGAGTGCCGTCGCCGTGAACGAGCCGTACACTGAGGTATTTGAGAGGCAGTAGGAGCACCTGAGTCGGACTTGTTTCAAAAGATAGGCCGTCAGCCTCCAGGCTGGTGGGCCCCAGGAGAGCCGTATGCTAAGGGCGGCGTGTGAGCTTGGAAGCCTCCAAAGCTCCGCCCTGACGCATATGCCGACTCTACTTCGCGCGCAAAAAACGCACGTTTGAGCCAGCGCCGGCCTTCCGAACCTGCCTGCCTCGAGCGGAGCGACGGATCTCCGCAGTCTTTTCAATCTAACGATTTGCCGGCAACTGCAAAGATGCTTCGCTGCACTCACCAGGACAGCCTAGCTTCTTCACACCTGTTTGTCTCCTGCGCCCCATCTTCGCCCCGCCGGGCTGGTGCGACTCTTGTCGCAAATTATCGGGCAAGACACTGGCAAAAGGGCGTAAAATCGCCTGATCATGAAACACTCGAGGCTCAGCCAATGACAACGAAAACTTCAGTTCTGCTCTTAGGACTGCTACTCAGCTCCATTTCTGCTTACCCTCAGTCGTCCAGCTCTGTTCCCATCTATCTCGACCCCTCTCAGCCGATCGAACGCCGGGTGGACGATTTGTTGGGCCGGATGACTCTGAGAGAAAAAGCCGGGCAGCTCAATTTGCCTGCTGTCTATGTTGACGGGCTCGGAAAAACCAACGCAGAGAAAACAGAGGCCTGCAAGCGATTCGCGGCCGGAACTTACAATCCGGAGATCGGACCGGGCTGCGGTTTCTTCACGCTTGCGGACACGCTTCTCCACGTCCCGCCGCGGCAGCAGGCTGAGTTCTTCAACGCCCTTCAAAAGATCGCGCTGAACCAGACGCGCCTGAAGATACCGCTGCTCGAAGACGAAGAAGGCACGCACGGGGCGATGTTTCCCGGCGCGACGGTTTTTCCCGAAGGACTTGCCATTGGCAGCACCTTCGACATGGACCTGGTGCGCGCGATCTACGCCGCCACGGCTCGCGAGGCAAGAGCGGTCGGCATTCATGTCCTGTCCACGCTGGTGCTCGAACTGGACCGTGACCCGAGAATGGGGCGCAACGAAGAGGCTTACACGGAGGATCCCTACCTGGGCTCGAGGATAGCCGAGAGCATCGTCGAGGGCGCGCAGGGCTCCGACCTCAGCGCCCCGGACAAAGCGATTGCGCTGATGACGGATTTCCCAACCCAAAGCGAGCCGGTCAGCGGCCTCGAGCGGGGCGCCATCGAGTTGTCCGAGCGCTACGTCCGGGAGAATATTCTGCCGCCGTGGATTGCCGCGTTCAAAGCCGGGGCGTTAGGTGTAATGGCAGGCTACCCCGAAATTGAAGACGTGCCGGCGCACGGCTCTGAGAAGTGGATGACGAAGATTCTCCGCGATGAACTCGGCTTCAAAGGCATCGTTGAAAGCGAAGGCGACGGCTTTGACAGTTTGGTCTACGAGAATATCGTGCCGACGCAAAAGGAAGCCGGGGCCATGGCGTTGCGGGCCGGCGTGGATTTGGACATCACTTATGAGCCCGCTTACATGAAACCCCTGATCGAGAACGTTGAGGAAGGGCGGGTCCCCGAGGCGCTGGTCGACCGGGCGGTGCGTCGCGTCTTGGAACAGAAGTTCCGGCTCGGTTTATTTGAGCATCCCTATGTCGATCCCGAGAATGCAGCGAAGGTCATGCACTCGAAGGAACATCAGGACCTGGCGCTGCGGACGGCCCAGGAAGGGATTGTGCTTCTCAGAAACGAGCACAACCTTTTGCCACTGAAGAAGACACTCAAGACCATTGCGGTGATCGGCCCCAACGCCGACAACGGCCCCAACCAGCTTGGAGATTATTCCCCCCTCGAAGTTCCCCAGCACGTCAGCACGGTGCTCGAGGGCATCAAGGCCAAAGTCTCCCCCGCCACGCGCCTGGTCTATGTCAAGGGCTGCGCGGTGACTGGCGAGGATAAGAGCACATTCGAGAAGGCGGTTGAAGCGGCCAAGTCTGCTGAGGTGGCCGTGGTTGTGGTCGGGGAAAACACCCAGTTCCAACCCACTCGGGGGACCGATGGGGAAGGCCAGGACGTGGCGAGCCTGGATTTGAGCGGCTTGCAGGAAGACCTGGTGAGAGCGGTCGCTGCCACCGGCACGCCGACGGCGTTGGTGCTGATCAACGGTCGGCCGCTTTCCATCCGCTGGGAGGCGGCGCACCTACCGGCCATTGTGGAAGCGTGGAATCCCGGCGAGCGGGGAGGTGAAGCGGTGGCCGACGTGCTCTTCGGCGACTACAACCCGAGCGGCCGCCTCGCCATCACCATTCCGCGCAGCGTGGGCCAGTTGCCTGCCTATTACAACTTCAAGCCCTCGAAATCGTACTGGATCGACCACGGCTGGACGAATGAGAAAGGCTACGCGGACATGCTCGGCTCGCCCCTTTTTCCCTTTGGCTACGGGTTGAGTTATACTGACTTTCGCTATAGCAAACTCCGCATTGACCCAGGCAAAATCAGCGCCGTGTCCGATTTGCGCACCCGCGTGAGCGTCGAGGTCGAAAACACCGGGCATCGGGCAGGCGTGGAGACCGTCCAACTCTACCTCCACGAGCGGTTCGCGCCAATCTCGACGCCGGTAAAGCAACTTCGCGGCTTCCAACGCGTGGGACTGAATCCCGGAGAAAGTAAGACGGTGTCGTTCGTACTCTCGTACGAGGATTTCAAGTTGCTCGGGCAGGACATGCACTGGGCGGTCGTGCCCGGGACATTCGATATTATGATCGGGAAGTCCTCCGCAGACTTTGCGCTGAAAGGGACAGTGCAGGTGATCGGGGACACTGCTGGAGGCCATCAATAGTGAGGTAGCGCTTCCTTGAGTGAACAGCCCTCTTTGGGAAAAGGGCTGGCTATTGGAATCGCAAATTTCAAATTGCAGATTACAGATCGCAGGTGCCAGACCATTTGAAATTTGCCATTTGCGATTTGAAGTCGCTTTTAGTATTTTGGGGGGGGCGAAGGAGGGAATTCTATGTCGCTTGATAAGAAGCAGGTGAACGAGCATGGGCGGTCCGGCCTGGGACGCCGCGGTTTTTTGATGGCGGCGGCGGGCACGGCGTCCGCGTTGTTTTCGAAATCCAAGCTGGCCGCGGCAAATGGGCCGTCTCCAGCAGCGCCGCTTCCGGCGGCACGAGCCGGCGCAAATCAGGAACCGCTTGCTCTTGATGGTGGCAAGCCGGTTCGCGCCACCAAGCTCGCGGCCAACTATCCGGGTCCGCTCTATTATGGCAACGAGGAGAAGGCCGAATTGATCGACGTGATCGAGCGGCGCGCGCCGTTCCGATGGTACGGCATCGGCCCCAAGGGTGGTGAGCCCGGCAAGTGCAATAACTTCGAGAAGGAACTGGCCGCGCATCAGCAGACGCGCTATGCGCTGGCGGTGACCTCGGGGACGATGGCGCTCTACACGGCCATGGCGGGGCTAGGCGTCGGCCCCGGCGACGAAGTTATTCTCCCCGCCTGGACATGGTATTCCTGTTACAACGCCATCGTGGCGGCAGGGGCGACGCCCGTCTTTGCGGAAATCAACGACTCGATGGACATCGACCCTGAAGACGTGGATCGCCGCATTACGCCTCGCACCAAGGTCATCATGGCCGTGCATATTACGGGCGAGCCTGCCGAGATGGATAGCATTCTGAAGATTGCGCGCCGGCAACACGTCAAGGTGCTGGAAGACTGCGCGCAGAGCGCGGGCGCGACTTATCGCGGAAAGCCGGTCGGCTCGATGGGCGACTGCGGGATTTATAGCTTCCAGGAGTGCAAGACCATCACGGCCGGAGAGGGCGGAGCGGTGGTTACCAACGACCCCGCCATTTTCGAACGCGCCGCGCGCTTTCACGATCTTGGACAACTGCGCAAAGGACATCAAGCGATGCTGGGCCAGTCACCGCACTTCGCGCAGCTTCTGGGCGGCCAATTCCGCATGAGCGAGTTTACGGGCGCGGTGCTGGGCGCGCAACTTCGCAAACTCGACCGAATCGTCGCCGACTTCCGCGACAAAACTGACCGGGTGACGAAGGGCCTTCAGGACCTGCCGGGCATCCAGTTCCGCAAAAGCAATGATCCCGCCGGCTCGGTCGGGTCCGCCGTCTATTTTCGCACCGCGAGCAAGGCGCAACGCGATCACTTTATCCGCGCTCTCGAGGCGGAAAACGTGCCCGCCATGATGATGGAGGGCTCGGTGATTTTGCCGATCGTTCCCTACGTCGAGCAGAAACAAAACCCCAACATGGACGGGAGCTGGCCTTCTTTCTCTTCCCCTTCTGCCAAGGCTCTCAAGTATGGCGCCGCGTGCTGCCCGCGGACCGTGGAGATTTATGACCGTTACGTTGGCGTGCAGATGGATCCGCAATACTCCGATCAAGATGTGGCGGACATCATTGCGGCGGTGAGGAAGGTGTATTCAGGATCGATATCGTAGTTCGTTTGTTCTGTGCCCTCTGTGGTGAATTCTTTTCCCCGGGTCAGAAGATCAGCCTGAGTGAAAACTGAATTTGCCTCGACGTGCCGGCGGTCTTGTTGATGATCCCGAAGCCGGTTCCTCGAACGATATTCAGTGGAAGTCCGAAGTTAACTATATTAAAAACGTTGAAAAACTCCGCGCGGAATTGGAGGATCATGGCTTCGGTGTTTCCGCGCCGGCCGAAGCTTGTATCCTTGATCAGCGAAAAGTCCAGATCGTGGAAGCCCGGCGCACGGAACGTGTTGCGTCCGAGTGATCCGAGCACGCCCTGGTTGGGTCCGGTGCCGCCGGGAACGCCGATAGGAATCTGGAAGAATTCCGTGTTGTTCGCGCCCTGTCCGAAATAATCCTCCCGCACCGTACGGCTGGTGGAGAAGGCGGGCCGCCCGATCTGGTTGGGACGGTCCGCGCCTGCCGAGCCCAGGCCCGTCTGTTGAACCCCGGAGTATACGCTGAAGGGAGAACCGGTGGTGAGCGTGGTGATATTGAGGATTTGCCAGCCGGAGGTGAGCTTGGCGCCGAGAGGCCGCAGGAAACCGGCGCGATCGAACGGCAGGTTCTGAATGGCGCTCAGAGTGAAGACGTGCGTGACGTCAAACGTGGACGGTCCCTTGTCGAGGGCGGGATGGCGCGGGTCCTGGGGTGCGGTTTGCAGGACCGGATCGGTAAGCCCCAGCAATCCGGCCAGCACGGCGCTGGTATCGTCCAGCGACTTGCTGTAGGTGTAGCTGGCTTGAAAGCCCAGGCCCAGGCGCTGGGAGGTCTTTCCGACGCCGCTTTGCAATGAGTGGTAAGTGGAATGCGACCGTGAGGACATCAGGTAGGCCGGTCCGAATCCGCTGACGATGTTGCCGCTGGAATCGGTTTCGACGAAGGGCGCGAACTCTGGGCTGGCGCCTGCGTAGCCGTTGAGCGCTTGCATCGCCGTCAAATGGATGCCCGCCGTCGCCACGTAGGACGCGCTCAGGTTCACGTCGCCGAACGCATGCTCAAAACCTGCGCTATACGTGGGTATGTAACCGTCGCGGAAATCCGGCGAAATCCCGCCCAAGCCCAGCAACTGGAGTTCGTGGCCGGGCGTGAGCGCCGTCAAGTCGCGCTGGAAACGCAGTATATCGAGTTGCGTATTCGGCGGCACGGCGCTGGAAGGTCCCTGCGCATAGATTTCCTGGCCGCCCACGGTGTAGACCGAAGGCACTGTGACGCCGGTGACCGAGCCGCTAATAGGCACCGCGACGTGCGGCTTGGCGGTCACGAGCTGCGAGACGGTGTAGGGAAAATTGCCGGTGAGGAAATCGTCCTGCCACATGTCGGGCAGGATGGTGGTGATGCCGCCGGCCACGTGCAACACCGTATGGGTGGTCGCCTGGAAATCAATTGCCATCCGCGGCCCCCAGCCCCGCCAGTCCTTGTCATAGGGAGGCTGGGGATTGGCCAGGTACTTGATCGAGGCGCCCGGCGTCCAAGGAACTGCGGGTGCGCCAGCGGGATTGACGACGCGAAACTCCGAAGTGAGACGGTGAGCCTCAGCGATGCGGGAGTTGACTTCGTAGCGCAATCCATAATTGACGCTCACCCGCGGCGAGACTTTCCAGGCATCCTGAAAGTAGAAATTGTAAGCCCCGCGCCGCTCCGCATCTTCCCCAATGTGGTTGCCTTGCGGAAAATACCTGGGCGCGCTCGAAACGGAATAACTGAAGGGTGTTGCGGTGAGGAAGGCGCTCAGCGTATCCGGCAGGGGGTCGCCGGGACGGATGTTGTGCTGCCCGCTCACCGACGGGATGGCGACTTGCGCATAACTTGGCCCGCCGCCAAAAGTATAGGCTCCGTCCGGAGTGATGTCGAAGATCGTGGTGTCGCGATTGAAGCGGGTTTCAACGCCCCACTTCAGGGAATGATTTCCGTGCACGAAGGAGAATGATTCCCGCAATTGAATCAACATGTCGAAGGGCCCCAGGTTGGTGCCCGCGGGACCATTGAAGGGCTCGTAAAGGCCGTCGCCAAATCCCAGGCCGGGCTGCGTCGTATTGATGGTCGGGAAAAACGGCGTGCTTCGTTCCACGCCCAGCGTCGTGTCGGCGATGAGATGCGGAGTCACGGTGTGGGTGTAATGAATACCGCCATTGCGCTGGTGATCGTAGAAGCGGGTGGCGAAACTTGGGTCGATAGCCGTCTGATCGGGATTGGTCAACGGCCCGGTGACTTGGTTGAGCGTGAAGCGCGCAAAGAATTGCGCCTTGTCGGAGATGCGGTGATCGATCCGAAACGAGAATTGATCGGTTACCGTGGAGACGGGCGAGGGCGCCGCGTAAGTGTGGGCCCCAAACGGTCCCTGGGGATCGTCGGGCAGAGGATAACGATCCAGAACTGCGCTGATCTGGGGGTTGACCGGGACCAGCAAGGTGTCGCCCGGGAAGGCGGTGGTGTCTATGCCCTTGCGTTCCAGCGCGGTGGGTACCGAGAGGATCTGGGTGGTTCCCAGCACCTGGCGGAATCCCTGGTACTGCCCGAAAAAATAAGTGCGCTTGCGGCCGTTGTAGAGGCTCGGGATCACAAAGGGACCACCCACCGTGAAGCCGAACTCGTTGCGCACGAAATGCGGCAGGCGCCCGGGGCTGACCGGGCTGCGTTCGTCGAAAAAGTTGCGTGAGTCGAACGCCGAGTTACGCAGAAACTCGAAGACGGATCCGTGCAGATCGTCCGTGCCGCTGCGCGTGACGATCTCGGTAAAGCCGGCCGCGCCGTGGCCGATCTCCGCCGGCATCACCCCGGAACTCGAGCGGACTTCCTGAATCGCGTCCACATTGAAATTGGAGAAAGTCGACCCGCCCAATTCCGGGTCCGTGGTGTCGATCCCATCCATGCCGAAAACCGTGGTCACACCACGCTGGCCGTTCACTGCAAACTGCTGGGTGAAATTCGCCGCCCCGTTGGAGTCCGTCATGGTCCCGGCAGCCAGCAAGAGTAGGGCGCTGAAGTCGCGCTTGTTGAGCGGCAACGTCGACACTTCCTGCTTCGACAAGCGCGCGCCGCCGCTCGACTTCGATTCCGGCGCAGTTTGTTCTTCCGAGGGATTTTGGTTCTGCGAGGCCGGTGCCTGGTCCGATGTTGCGGCGGGCTTCGTTTCTGGCGCTTGACTTTGCTGGGCGAATGACTGGCCCGGCCAGTGGCCGATCACGATGAACAGTGCCAGGAAGTGAGCTATAAGAGAGAAAATCAGATGTCTTGAATCACCGAGATTTCGTTTCATGCCTTCTCACTAGTGTGAAAATACAGCAGATGATTATAGCCGATTGCGGCTGAGGCAAGCCTCACTGCGGCTCAATAATTCGGCATATTAGCCCACTTGCCGGGCTGAAGCCCGGCTTTGGAGTGCGGCAGCTTGCTGCCGCTTTTCTTCAGGCCAGCTTGCTGGCCGGGAATCGAGACCCTGCCGAAAGGGCGCGAGCAAGCTCGCTCCCGAGGAAAGCGGCAGCAAGCTGCCGCACTCCAAAGCGCCTGCTGCCGCAGCGCCCGCAATACCCCTTTACTTTCTCTGCGAAGGGAGTTAGCTTTTCCCCACACGAGACACATTGTGTTTGCTTGCGGGCGGCTTCGGAATAGCCACGCGAGAGCAACCACAGGAGGAGCGAATTCACATGAAACGGCGAGCATTCATTCAGAGTGTCGCGGCAGGAGCAGTTACGCTCATCGGTATCAGGCCGAAGATCAATTTTGGCGCGGAGGCGGCGGGCTCGCTCGAATCGGCATTCCGCGAGCCGCCCCCGGGCGCTTATTGCAAAACCTGGTGGCACTGGATGAACGGCAACATCACCGCCGAGGGCATCACGCTCGACCTCGAAGCCATGAAGCGTGTGGGCATTCGCGGCTTCCAGATTTTCCAGGTCGGCACCGGCATCCCCAAAGGTCCGGTGGACTACAGCAGCTCCGAGCACACGCGCCTGCTCCACCACGCGGCCAAGGAAGCCGAGCGCCTGGGCATGGAATTCGACATCATGAACTGCCCCGGATGGTCCTCGAGCGGCGGCCCGTGGATTACTCCCGAACTCTCCATGAAGCAATTTACCTGGAGTGAAGCGCTGGTGCGCGGCGGGCAAAGGGTGGTCACGTATCTGAAGCAACCGCTCACCAAACTGGGTTACTATCGCGACGCTTTCGTTTTGGCTTTCCCGGCCCTGGAGGGTGAAACCCACGCCTGGGAAGACACGCTCCAGAGGGCCAGCACCAACGCCGGCGCGGTGGATCGAGGCGTGTTGATTTACGCTGATCGCCGCATCGGGGTGGAGCTTCGCCCCACTCCGGACAAGCCCGCGTTCCTGCTGCTGGAGTTCTCCGAACCCTTCGAGGCGCGCTCGCTGGTGGCCTACGGCGTTCCCATAACTGACGCGCCACCGCCTTCCCACGAACACGAGCAGACGCCCCTCTGGCTGGAAGCCTCCGACGACGGAGTCAACTTCCGCAAGGTCTGCGACCTTGACTGGGGCGACAGTGGCGACGAGTCGGTGGAGTATCCCGAAACGGCAAGTTTCCCCGCCGTCCGCGCCAAGTTTTACCGCGCGCTCGCCTGGCACGCGGCGCGCATCACCGACCTGCGCTTGAGCGGCGCGGCGCGTCTTCCCCACTGGACGAAGAAGGCGAACTTCACCCGCACGCCCGGTTACGGGCCGGACACGGTCGAGGTCCCACGCGGCTCGATTATCGATCCCTCCAAAGTCGTCGACATCACTCAACATCTGGACAGCGAGGATCGGTTGACCTGGGACGCGCCGGAAGGCACGTGGATGGTGCTGCGCATCGGCCAAACCACGACCGGCGTCCAGAACCATCCCGCGCCCGATGGCGGCTGGGGTCTCGAGTGCGACAAGTTCAGCCGCGAGGCTTACGATTATCACTTCGATCATTTCTTTGGCGAATTGCTCGAGGCGCTCGGCCCGCTGGCGGCGCAGGGATTGGCCGGCGGCGTCATCGACAGCTACGAAACTGGAATGCAGAACTGGACTCGTGAATTTCCCCAGGAGTTCTCGAAGCGCCGCGGCTACGACCTGGTGAAGTACCTGCCCGCCATGACCGGCCGCGTCGTGGAAAGCACGGAGGTTTCCGAGCGCTTCCTCTGGGACCTTCGCCGCACCTGCGCCGACCTGATGGGCGACTACTACTATGGCCGCTTCGCGGAGCGCTGCCGCGAGAACAAGATTAAAGCCTATGCCGAGCCTTACAGCGGCGGGCCTTTCGAGGAAATCCAAAGCGGCTCCCACCTGGATGTGCCGATGGGCGAGTTCTGGGTAGGGCAGGGAAATAACAACTACAGCGTGAAGCTCGCCGGTTCCATCGGACACCTTTTTGGCAAGCCTGTGGTCGGCTGCGAGTCCTTCACCGGCGACGAAGTTTTCGCCAAGTGGCAGAACTATCCTTACCAGATGAAGGGGCAAGGCGATTTGATGTACACGCAGGGCCTGAATCAGTACATCTTCCATCGCAACGCCATGCAGCCTCATCCCCCCACCGCGCTGCCCGGCATGACGATGGGCCCTTGGGGCTGGGAAAACGACCGCACCAATACTCTCTACGACTCGCTGACGGGTTGGTACAGCTATGCGGCCCGCGCCCAGAATATGTTGCGCCAGGGAACGCTGGTGGCCGACCTCATTTACTACATCGGCGTGGAGGTCCCCGTAGATACGCCGGTCTATCCGGAGCAGTTGAAGCCGACGCCTCCGGAGGGCTTCTACTACGATGTCGCCAACGAAGGCGCCATCCTGACTCGCATGAAAGCCGAGAACGGAGCCATGGTGTTTCCCGATGGATTGAGCTATCGCGTGCTGGTTCTTCAGGATCCGCGACTCAATCTCGACGTGCTGCGCAAAGTGCGCGATATGGTGAAGGAAGGCATCGCCGTGGTGGGCCCGAAGCCGCAAGCCAATCCCGGCCTCACCCAATACCCCGCGAGCGATTCCGAATTGCGCCAGATCGCCGAGGAAGTCTGGGGCGATCTCGACGGAAGAATCGTCACCCACCGAACCTGCGGTAAAGGTCAAGTGTTCTGGGGCGTGCCCATGGCGGCAGTGCTCGAAAAGCTGGGGATCAAACCGGATTGCGCCATCACTTCGCGCTCCGGCGACGCCGCCGTCAACTTCGTGCATCGCCGCGTGGAGGTCGCAGAAGTGTACTTCGTCGCCAATCTCCGCCGGCGGGCGGAAGAGGTGGTTTGCACCTTCCGCGTCAAAGGCAAGCAGCCGGAACTCTGGAACCCCGAGACGGGCGAGATCGCCAATCTTGAAATCTACGACACCTCAGAGGTCGGGACTCGCGTGGCGCTCGAGCTCAGCCCCGCGCAATCGGTGTTCGTTGTGTTTCGCTCTCCCGCCGGCGCGCGGCATATCCGTTCCATTGTCAAGGACGGCAAGCCCATCGCAGCATCCAGTCCCTTCCCGGCGTTCAAAGCCGGTAACCAACGCAACGTCACGAACGATTTCACCGTGAGCGTTTGGATCAAGCCCGATCTCGATAGTTACCAGACCGCCAAAGGCGACAAGAACACCGACGCGCCCAATCGCAGCCTGGTGCTCTCGCCGCCGCAGGGCGATGCGGTGTATGGCTCCGGGCATGTTTCCTGCGGGCTGCTCGCGGGGCGCAACCTGATTGCGGTGCTCGAGCGCGATCACGCCAACTGGCGCACCGTGCTTTCCACGCCCATGGCGATCTCAGGTTGGGTACATGTGGCCCTGGTCTATAAGGCCGGCGCTCCCTCGGTCTACGTGGACGGCAAGCTGCTCGGCCAGTCGGAAGCTTCCGGCGCCGTCGTTCATCCCGGAGTCCACGACGCCGGCGAGCGTGACGGTGCGGAATACTTCGACGGCGATATGAGCGAGCCGGAGCTTTTCAAAGAAGCGCTCGGCGAGGATCGCATTCGAGAATTGGCGGCGAAGCCCAGCCCCGGTCCCATCGAGCCTCCCGCGGTAGAGTGGCCTGGCGGTGCGAATTCCGAATTGCTCTTCTGGCAGGACGGCAGCTACACGCTCGAAGGCCCGGGCAAATCAACCGTGAAGATTTCCGGAATTGGCAAGCCGTTGGACGTAACGGGGCCGTGGCAGGTCAGCTTCCCGCCCAACTTCGGTGCGCCTCCTGAGGTAACGCTGCCCGAGCTGATTTCGCTCCACAAGCACTCCGAGCCGGGGGTGAAATACTTCTCCGGGACGGCGACGTACAGCAAACAACTGACACTTTCTCCCGGCGCGCCCTCCGGCGATCGGCGGCTCTACCTGGATTTGGGCTGGGTGCACGCGGTTGCGCAAGTTCGCCTGAACGACAAGGATCTCGGGTTGTTGTGGAAACCGCCCTTCCGCCTGGACATCACCGCTGCCGCGCGGCGCGGCGAAAACAAGCTCGAGGTCCTGGTCACCAACCAGTGGGTCAACCGCCTGATCGGCGATGAGCAGTTGCCGCCCGAAAACGAATACGGCCCGGACGGCGCCATCAAAGCCATTCCAAAGTGGTTCACGGAAGGCAAACCCAAGCCGCCCAGCGCGCGCGTTACGTTTGCCACCTGGAAGCACTTTACCAAGGACTCGCCGCTGCTCGTCTCGGGGCTCGTAGGTCCGGTCCGCCTCCGCACCG
Source organism: uncultured Acidobacteriota bacterium (assembly GCA_963722675.1). Lineage (GTDB taxonomy): Bacteria > Acidobacteriota > Terriglobia > UBA7540 > UBA7540 > CAVROP01. Next base: position 2,067 of record CAVROP010000118.1, on the reverse strand, counting down.
CAATCCGCCGGCGGATTAATTCGTGATCTCGGGCAAGTGCGAAGAACCGTCTGCGAAGTTAGCTCAAGCGAGGATGCGTTGAAAGCCACGCTGGAAATGATCAACGCTATGAAGGACGATGGCATTATCGGCAAATATGCCATTGCGGGAGCGGTCGGGGCGACCTTCTATCTGGAGCCGCTGTCGACTGCTGATGTTGATATCTTCGTAATCCTACCCTCGGCTCAGGGGAGTTCGCTTCTCAGCCTTGCACCCATTTATGAATATTTAAGGGCGCGGGGATGCCAAGTGGAAGGAGAACGCATCATAGTGGGTGAGTGGCCTGTGCAGTTCTTGCCCGCGCATAGCCGGCTGGAACAGGAGGCATTGTCCCAGGCGGTAGAGACGGAAGTTGAGGGTGCGCAAACTTGGGTGCTGACCGCAGAACACTTAGTTGCCATTGCGCTGAATACCGGGCGAGCCAAAGACTACGCACGCATCGTTCAGTTCCTCGAACTGCAGGCCGTAGATCCGGAGAAGTTGAATCGCATCCTTATACGTCACGAATTGCTGGATAAGTGGAAGAAGTTCGAGCGCCGGTATCTACAGGAGTAGAGATGGACGCTGAGAAAGATAGGCGGAAGCGCCTGGCATCCCTTCCGTTCTCCGATAAGATTAAGATCCTGGAAAAGCTGCGCGACCGAGACCGCGCGATTGCAGCCAGCATACTCAGGAAGAAGAAGGACCGTCCGGAAACCGTTCGTCCGCGTTAGCCACGCTGGCTGGTCCAGGGCGCAGCCGAACGACCCATTAACGCGCAAAGCCTGGAAACCGCACAGGTTGGTTCCGTGCTGGCCCCGGAATTTGACTTTTCGAAGCTATATGCAGTTTTCTGCATATATGTGTCAAAATGCCACAGTTGGGGACCCGTTTTTCACAATGTGAAACTTTCTAATTTTGCCAACCCCTTGATTCCATTGCACTAAAGATAATTAGTCTCATCTTTTGCACCTTTTCCCATTTTTCCATGCCAACCTGATAGGCTAGTAGATTGTATGCGGTAAGCGAGGCGCATCTCTGGCCCCGCGACGGGAAGCTGTCGGCGCGGGCAACAGTGTTCAGCCGTGCCTCATGTCCGCAGTTGGCCCCAGTTTCTCCAGTCTTCTGCGGTAGGTTCCGGGCGGGGACCAACACTGGGATGGACCGGGCCATGCCCGGAGTTCGCTCAAGGAGACCCTTTTTTTCCAGGTTGATTACCATGGGATGGACAGAGGGGGGACGGACGTCAAAATGCCGCTGCCTTTCGTGTTCCGCCGGGGGAACGCCATGCACCTTCGTGGATTGATGGATAAACGCCAGATAGGGGCCCTGCTTCTGGGTGAACTTGGTTTTCTCCTGCCGCCGACCGGCATCGGAGCAGAGGAGATCAACCATTTCCCCGCCCTCGAAGACCCCGACGTGTTGCGCGCTCGGGTCATCGCAGGTTTCGATCAGCCATTGACGCTTCCTTGGGCTCTTCTGCTCGACCTCGCTGACTGTATTTTCAGAGAAGTCTATCCGGTGGCCGCCGTCGCAGCGGTAGGACGAGAAAAATATCTCCTTTGGCATAGTGGGAGTCTCGCCGAAGACGGCGGTGTTTTCAACGCATGTCCGGGCTACTTGGGGCGAACGGTGCGCCGCCGGATGAGTTGGGCAGGAATCAGGTCGATCTCTTCGCTGACCTCTTCTCCGATCCCTTGCCACGGCTTGCCGCAACCCGAGCAGACTTGCGCGTCGGGTTCGAGGATGACCGTCGCGGTTTCCAGATGGTCGGGCAAAGCCTGGCGTCCTCGCCCGTTGGCCACCCGAAAGTGCCCCTTTCTAGACGCTTCGCACAAAGCCATAGGCCCGAGCCATCCCAGAACAAAAGCCGGATCCGGTTTCGTCGTTTGTTGGTGAAGACGAACCAATGCCCACGGAGGACTTCCTGGTTGAGGACGGTCTGAGTCCGCGCGTACCGACCATGGAAGCCGAGCCTCCTATCCACGGGATGGAGTGCTACGAACACACGCGTGGCCGGCGAAATGCTCGGCCCCGGGTCCCTCGCAG
>CAVROP010000117.1:0-17095 GCA_963722675.1 uncultured Acidobacteriota bacterium | reverse complement strand
GCGTACGAAGCTTACCGCAGTCATCTGGGCAATGAAACACTCGGACTCCGGCATGTACCCGGCAAGCGCTCGAATTTGTTTTATTTCAGTTCGAATGTTGCGCCCGAGGACTCGTGCCGTGCCCGCCGCCACCGGATAAAATCCCAACAGCGTGTTGATGAGAGTCGATTTGCCGGCGCCGTTGGGGCCCAGTAACCCGATCGCTCTGCCGGAGAGCGAACACTTCAGACCTTCCAGGATTTTCCGCCCTCCCAGCGTGACGCCCAATCCCTCGAGTTCTATGATCGGTGGCATAACTTCCGTAGCACTCATCTTCTTCGTGAACCGTGAACTAAAGCCTCACCACAGAGATCACAGAGACCCCAGAGATCACGGCTAGCGCCCGTCGCCAACTGCCCACTGCCCATCTGCCCACCTGCCTACTGCCTTCCACCCTTGAGAAGCGGAAGGAGGTCCATGACTCCTGCACCCTTTATCCCGAGCAGCGGACCGACACCCAACCCGAACATGTTCCCGGTATTTGCGACCACGATATCCTGCGACTCGCCGTAAGCGCAAGTCAAGCTGGGGCCGCTGTTCTGCTTCAGGGACTCGATGGCCTGCTCGTTCCGCGGGAGTGAGAATAGGTAAGTCCGCCGCCGATCTGATCATTGCGCCCAGGTTTTGATAGACGAGCGCGGAACAGTTTGTGAATCCGTCGCGCGGCAAACGGCTGCTGAAATCGCTGGAGCGCGCGAGAGTGTATTGTGTGTTGCGGTTTTGGATCGAGCTGAGCAACAATGCCCGGCTGGGCGCTGCTAAAAGATAGCCGTCCACGAACACATAATCGATCTCGGACGGAGCGCCCGGCGCGGCCGAAGGCCGGCTGATCCGCAGGCTGTAATAGGTTCGGCCGTCCGCGTTCTCTTTGGTCAGATTAAGAGTGCCTGCTTTCGAATCCGACTGTTGATTGTAGCTGGCCACCAGCTTTTCGATGGTTTCCTCCAGTCGCGCCGGATCTTTCACCTCCAGCGCCACCTTCCAGCTTGGGGTGGGCAGAATTGGACCATCGAGCGCGAACGTGACTTCGCCGCCCAATTGGGCCGCCAAATCCTGCGACACATTCACTCCGGTTTCCGATTGGAAGTCCTCCAGGCCCTCGGTGAATCCCGGATCATGACTACCTGCCAGACTGAAGATTTCCTGCACGATTTCCTGCGGGTTCTCGACGACAAAGGAAACCGCAAAGCTGGCGGTGGGCGATACAAAATCCAAGGTCCCCATAGGGCTGGGGGAACCCAGCAAAGCCGTCAGGCCGTGGCGCGCCTGGGAGAAGGTCAGCGTCGCTCGGTTTTCAGTGCGGCCGCTTGCGTCCTTGCTCTCCATGATGAGATATCTCATGTCGGCGAGGCCGGTCCTCTCGTCCCGAATCAAATCCAAACTCTCTTTCTGATTTACGGAATGCGCAAGAATTTGTTCCATGTCAGCGCAAATAAGTAAGCCGGCGCCCGCTTGATATGCCTGCCGGATGGCGCTGTAGAAAGGTGTGGAGGTGAAACCGCTGGGAGTTGCGTGCTCCATTCGGAGAGCCACTTTCTGCAACTGGCGCGCGTCCGCGGCCATCGCCATAAGGTTGTTTTGCAAGTAAACCAGCATGGTGTTTTTGCCGGTGGCAGGCGGAAGCAACGATGGGTTATCCACGATCTGCACCTCGAGTTGCTTCCCGTCGCGTTTGATCTGGCCCAGTTGCTGCTGGAGAAAGGCTCGGAAGTCGGGGCGTCGCACCTCCGCCACGAACAAGCGGCGAATGCTGATCGGCCGTCATGGCGACGACAATCTCGTCCCCGAGGTAGTCGCTGAAAGAGCGAAGCCGGTCAATCACCTCGGGTTCTTTACCGGCTCCTCCAGACGCCTGCTGGCGGGCCCACCAGGCTTGCAGCACTGCGCTCTGTTGGATGCGCTCCTGCAAGAGCCGATTCGCTTCAGTCAGCGTCCAGCCCAGGTTGGGGATGGCAGCGTAGAATACTGTGTCATCCGGCACCAGATTCAGCAGCGCTGAGTTGTAACGGGGCGTGGGTCCCGGAAGAGCCTCCAACTGCTTGTGCAGGGCCGCAAACTCGCCCAGCAGCGCGAGGTATTCACCCCGGTTGCGGCTCCACGAAACCGAGTAGCTCACGGGAACCGGCGCCACATCCGGCTCCGTCGAGACCTGCTCCCCGGGATGGAGCAGTTTTGTGTTGCGCCCTTGCTCGACTTCCACTTCTCCCTGAATGACGGAAACTCGCGCGCCCTTCATGCCTTCGTCCACGGCAAAAATGGTGCCCTTGACGGAAACGAGGCAATCCCGTGTGGCAACGTTGAGGCGGCCTCGGCCCTGCTTGGCTGCGCGAACGATGATGTTGCCGTGCTGCAAGTGGAGCGTTGTGTCGCGCCAGCCTTTGGACACCCACAATGAGGTGCGCTGGTCCATCTCAACTGTCGATCCATCCACCATCCGGATCACGGCGGAGGAAGCCTTGGCGGTGCGAATCTCTTCGTCTTCGTGAATGGAACGGCCGGGTAGAACTGCTTCGCCGCCGGGTCCAGACTCAAGATAGAGAGTTCCTTCGGCGGAGAGCACGGCCGCTTCGGCTTCCGTACCAAGAAGCTTTCTGGCCCAGCGTCCGTCGCTTAGAAACACCACGAGGCCTATGATGATCACGCCCGTCGCGAAGGCCCATGGCATGATCCATCTGGCTCTGGTGCCGGCCGCCTTGCGCGGGGCGGCAACCTCAGATTTTTGAGGGGCGACAGGTCGCATACCGTGGCGCGCTTCTCGCAGTGCATGGCGGCAGGCCACGCAGCCATGAAGATGGTCCTCGAGCAACGACGATCGCGCCTCGGAGAGGCTCCCGCCCAGGTAAGCAGGCAGCAGGGCCTGGAAATCCGCGCAGCCGCGAATCTTCTCCACGTCCGAAGCAGTTGCCGTCTCCGGGGCGGGGAAGCCCTCACGTAGCCGAGCCCAGACGCGGTCCGCAGCCCGCTCGACAGCCGGATCGGAAACATCGTCCCGGCGCAATTCGGTGATCAGCTCATCCAAGTTGGGTCTCGTTGTTTTGATGGTTGGCTCATGATTTCCCTCCAATGTAGGAACGAATCTCCCTTTGCAGCCGCCGGCCGGGTGCGGTGCACCGTCACCGCCACCCAGACCTGCGAAACGCCGAGCATGCGCGCGATTTCCGGGTTGCTATAACCCTCCAGGAAACGCAGAGCGAAAATCTCGGCCGCCTGCGGACTCAAGCTTGCCAGAGAGCGCCGCAAGCATTCGCGCAATTCTCCCCGCTCCAATTCTTCCGCGCGCGGGCAGCGAATCCGGCAACGGCGCGCTATCAGCCACTCGCCGGGCCCGCACCACGTCCAGCGCGGCATTGACCGCCGCGCGGCGAAGATAGCTCTCGGATTTCTCCACTTGAGGGGCCGCGCCGTCGCGGCCGATGAGGCGCAGGAAGACGGTTTGGAGGACATCCTCGGCGTCGGTGAGATTGCCGGTGATCCGGTAAGCGGCACGAAGGACCAGAGCGTGGTGCGCGCGGAACAGTCGTTCAACTGCATCGCTGGGGCTGGGAATTGTGACCTCCGCGGTGGCCGATCGCACGGGCGCCTCCTGACGGCTGCCTTCAATGTGAGGACGGGCCACCATGCCAATTATTACAATCAATTCAACAATATTTTGAAGGTATAGGCGAGGGCGGCGGGTTTGGCGATGGGCAGGTTTATCCTAAGGCCCACATCGCTATGTTCCCAGGATAGCTTGGCGTCGCTGCCCAGGAGAGAAACATCCGCAATCTCGCCCTTGGCGAGAAGCGCGTCGCGTGTGTTGAGTGGTTTGATCAGCAAGTCCGGAGTGTTCCGGGGCAAATCGAGGGCGATGGCGTAGAGAGTTTTCCAGCGGCTGGTGAAGCGAACATCTTCTGCTCCGAAGTCCGGAATATGCTCCTCGCCGAACATGCCGCTTTGGACCTGGGTGGGACCTCCTCCAAAGATCTTCCAGGGCCGCGTGCCGTAAATTGCTTCGCCATTCACCGACAGCCACTCGCCGATGGCGAGCAGGCGCTCGACGACCGGCTGGGGAAACACTCCTTCGGCTGTGGGGGTGATGTCGAGCAGGAAGCTTCCGTTCTTGCTGACGATGTCGATGAGCTCACCGAGGATGCGGTGCGCGGTTTGTAGCTCGCGTTCTGGACGTGGCACCAGGAATTCCAGTCGATGGCGTCGTCGGTCAGCCACTTATAGTCAGCAAGATGGTCGAGCCTGCCGCGCTCGATATCGAGAATTCCAGCGCCCGAGGGCAAGTCTTTTTCCTTGTAGGTCACGCTGACTTCCTCATGCCAAAGCTCACCTTGGTTGTAGTAATAGGAAATCACGTCGGCCAGGCGGCGCTCGTCAATGATGTTCAGGCGGCTGTCAAAGTAAATGAGGCTGGGGTGGTACTTGTCGATCACTTCTCGAACTTTCGCTTCCCAGGTTTCCTGAAAGGCAGGCGGCGGTGGCGGCGTAGGCTTGTCGTAATCCCTGAACGGACTTTGGGGAGCCGGTGGGCCATAGAGTCCGCTGTACTCGGGATTCGAAGCATCAACCGACTTGTCGATGGTCGGGTACCAGCCCCACAGCCACTGATGGTGGAACGTGGAAATGAATCTCAAGCCCTGATTGCGAAGCGCTCTGCTCATTTCTCCCACCACGTCACGGCAAGGGCCCATGGCGGCCGCATTCCACTTGTTAACCTTCGAGTCCCACATGGAGAAGCCGTCGGCGTGCTCAGTCACCGGCCCCGCGAATTTCGCGCCCGCCTTGCGCAGCAAATCCGCCCACTCCTCCGGGTTGAACTTCTCCGCGCGAAACATGGGGATAAAGTCCTTGTAGCCGAATTTCGACGGAGGGCCGTAGACGAGTTTGTGGTACGTGTTCGCCCGCTGGCCTTCGATGTACATGTTGCGGGAGTACCACTCGTTGTCGAAGGCCGGCACCGAGTAAGGCCCCCAGTGGAAGTAGATGCCGAATTTGGCGTCGTTAAACCATGCGGGAGCGGCGTGCTTCGTCAGCGACTCCCAAGAAGGCGCGAAAGCCTGCTGGGAGCGTAGGGCGCGAGGCGTCGCCAGCGCTGCGGCTGCCGCACCTGTGGTTTTCAGGAAACTGCGGCGAGTAATTGTTGGGTCATGACGCACCATCCTAACAAGCATGCATAAGCGAAATCAACCGCGGCGCCGACCCGCGGTTCAGGTCTCCGGCCCTTCCATCGGGGCCCTCCTTAGGGCGTCTGCAAGGGCCGCCCCGTATGACGACGCATTGCCGCCTCGCCCGTCTCCGCGTCGGCCTGCGAGCGCGTTGACGTGATGGTAGAATAGCGCCATGAATCGCAGGGAGTTTCTGCTTGCCGGGGCGGGGCTCGCGGGGCTAAGCGGCGCTGCTGAAGATACGTCAATCATCGACACCCACATCCATCTTTACGACCCAACACGTCCTGGAGGTGTTCCCTGGCCGGATAGGAGTGAGACGACTCTGTATCAGCGTACCTTGCCTGATCGGTTCCGGAGCGCCACGGAAGGGTTGGGCGTCGTGGGCGTGGTCGTGGTTGAGTGCAGCCCCTGGCTTGAAGATAACCAGTGGGTTTTGGACATCGCCGCCAAGGACCGGCTCATCGTGGGCACGGTGGGAAACCTGGCCGTCGGCAAACCGGAATTTGGCAGGCATCTGGATCGGTTTCACCTCAACCCCTTGTTTCGCGGCATCCGATACGACTTCCGCGGGCAAGTGTCCGCGCCCGAGGTTATTTCCCACCTTAAGGCGCTGGCGAATGCGGGTTTGGAGCTTGATAGCCCGCAGCCTGACCTGGTTTTGATGCGAGATCTGGTCCGGCTCACGGATCGAATTCCCGACCTGCGAGTGGTCATTGATCATCTCCCCAATGTTGAGCTTCCTCAAGACTCGCAGGCTCGTCGCGACTACGGATCGTATCTCCATAAACTAAAGCCGAGACCCCAGGTCTACGCGAAGGTCTCGGAAATCCTCCAACGAGTCGGCGGCCAGGTTTCTGATGACCTCAATTTGTATAGGCCGCGCCTGGATGAGTTATGGGACATCTTTGGCCGGGACCGGTTGATCTTCGCCAGCGATTGGCCGGTGAGTGATCTGAAGGGACCGTACGCGCAGTTGTTGACAGTCGTCCGCCGTTACTTTGCCGAAAGAGGCAGAGCCGCGGCCGAGCAGTTCTTCTGGAAGAACTCCCTCGCCGCCTATCGTTGGGTGAAGCGCCAGCCAAGCCAGCCTTGAGGAACCAGAGGCGATGGTAGAATAACGTCATGGATCGCAGAACATTTCTGTTTGCCGCAGCGGGGATTGCGGGTTTGGGCGCCGCCCCCAAGGCCACCCCCATACCCATCATTGACACCCACATCCATCTGTTCGATCCCACGCGCCCGCAGGGTGTGCCTTGGCCCGAGAAGAGTGACCCAGTCCTGTACAAACCTGCTTTGCCCGAGCGCTATCGGCGGGTCACGAAAGGGCTAGGCATCGTTGGGGCGATCGAGGTCGAGGCGAGTCCCTGGCTCGAGGACAACCAATGGGTGCTGGATGTTGCTGCCAAGGACAAGATCATCGTGGGCACGGTCGGAGACCTCGAGCCGGGCAAGCCGGACTTCCGCAAAAACTTTGACCGATTCCACCGCAACCCGCTGTTTCGGGGCATTCGATACGGAAACTTGTGGAACAGGAATCTTGGCGAACAGTTGTCGCGGCCGGATTTTATTTCCGATCTCAAGGCGCTAGCGGATGCCAATCTGGCTTTGGATAGTGCAAACCCTGACCCGGCATTGATTGAAGCCTTGGTGCGGCTCACTGACCGCGTTCCCAGCCTGCGGGTTGTGGTCGATCACCTGCCGCAGCTCGATCCGCCCACCGAAAAACGTGCCCGCGAGGCGTACCAGCACAATTTGCGTGAGTTGGGCAAACGGCCTCAAGTCTATGTCAAAATCTCGGAAGTCCTGCGGCGCGTGGACGGGAGGGTGCCGACCGACCTGGATTTCTACAAGCCGCGCCTGGATGAGATGTGGGAGATTTTCGGCCAGGACCGGCTGTTGTATGGCAGCGACTGGCCCAACAGCGATAAGTGGGGCACGTACCCGCAGGTGTTGAGCATCGTGCGCGACTACTTCACCAGCAAGGGCAGAGCGGTGGCGGAGAAGTCCTTCTGGAAGAATTCAGCTAAAGCGTATCTTTGGGTGAAGCGATCCCCAACGCAGCCATCGTTCTCGTCGTAGGGGCACCCCTTGTGGGTGCCCGGGGCGGCCACCAGGGCCGCCCCTACAAGTACCCCCTCACCCGGACCCACGTCGGCTGATGAAAGGGCCGTCGGGGGCCACCCTCTCCTCCAAGGGGGAGAGGGTTACGTTTCTGACTTCTGACTCCTGAATCCTGAATTCTGGCTCCTGACTTCTGCCTCCTGCCTTCCCTACGTCCATCGGAACCAGCGCAACGCCAGCAGATAGGAAATGCCGCCCCAGAGGACCATGACGATTAGGCGCGACCCTTGAGTCGCCAGCGAACCGCCCTCGAGGATGGAGGAGCGGAGAGCGTCGTTGAGCGCGGTGAGAGGCAGAACTTTAATCAGAGGCAGCAGCACAGTGGGAAAACGATCGTAGGAGAAGAAGACTCCCGAAAAGAGCCACATCGGCATCATCACCAGGTTGATCAGGCCGCTGATGCTCTCGATTTTCTGGGCCCGGCTGGCGGTGAGCAGACCTAACCCGCCAAAGCAAAGCGCGCCGATTCCACTGATCAGAATCACAGCCGCCCACGAACCCATCAGCCGCATGTGAAATGCCAGAATGCCGAAGCCGAGTAACAGCACCAGTTCGACCAGCATCAGAATCAAGCGGTTCGAGGCCAGCGCCAGAAGAAAATCGCTCCGGCGCATGGGCGTGGCCACGAATCGCTTCAGCAGTTTTCGTTGGCGCATGTCGACCAGGGCAAAGCCGACGCCCCACATGCCGGAGTTCATCAGGTTCATGCCGAGCAAGCCTGGGATCAGGAAGTCGATGTATCTCGCGCCCGGCTCAGTCGAGGCCTTCTCAGATGTGGCCAGGGGGTCTTTTCTCCCCGCCGCGGCCTGCAAGGCGTCATTCACAATGGAGCGAGTCAACACGCTCTCCGGGCGCGCAGGATCGAATCGATATTCGAAGCTGCTGCTTGACTGCGGGATCACCACTAAGTCGTATTTTCCCAGCCGAAATTGATTGAAGGCGCTCGACTCGGGAAGCACCTCCGCCTTGACCAACCCCTTTTGAGGCGACGCTTGCAGCATTTCGAGTGTGCGCGCCGCATCCTTCCCGGCCACGATCGCCATGCGGTGCACCTCGGCTGGCTTGTTTCGAAAGGCAATTCCTAGTCCTAGGGCCAATAATATCGGGAATCCAAATACCCAGAAGATGACCTCCGGCTCGCGCCACATCTCTTTCTCGCGCGCGATGAGCAGGTGCAAGTAACCTGCCCAACGGCCGTTGACCGGCGCGAGCGTCGGGGTTTTCTCCCCAGGGATGGGGGGAGTCGCCGTTTGGGATTGAGTGTTCATCGTGTTCAGCTACAAACTTGGCACTTTCCCACCTCCGGCGAGAAGGGGAGCCATTCTCATGACGTCCGCTCAGTCCTCCCTCAGGTGGCGTCCGGTGAGATGTACGAAGACGTCCTCGAGGCTGGCCTGACGAGTCGTGAGGCGCAGCAACCGTGCACCGCGCTTCTGCAAGGCCGCCAGCAGGGAAGGGATCGTCTCATGGGTCTCGCGCACGCTCAGAATCACACAGCCGTCTTCCTCATGGACGGCCTCGACACCAGGCAGTGACCGCCACACGTCCTTTGCGCCGGGGTCGTTATCCGTCGCATCAAATTCCACCATCTGATGTGCGCCCAACTTCTCGATCAACCGGGCAGGCGTGCCGGAGGCAATGGCCTGGCCGTGGTCGATAATCGAGATTCGGTCGCAAAGCCGCTCGGCTTCGTCCATATAATGGGTGGTTAGGAGGATGGTTCCGCCACGGCTCTGGAACTGGCGGATGGTGTCCCAGAGTTGTCGGCGGCTTTGCGGATCCAATCCCGTCGTGGGTTCGTCAAGAAACAGGATTTTCGGATTGGCCACCAGCGCCGTCGCTACCGCCAGCCTCTGCCGCTGGCCTCCCGAGAGCTTGCCGACCCAGCTATTTGCCTTTTCGGTCAGTGCCATCTCTTCCATGACCTCATCAGTCGAACGCGGCTGGCGATAAAAGCTGGCGAAAAGCTCCAGTGTTTCTCGCACCGTCAACTTCTCACTCAGGCGAGTTTCCTGAAGTGAGATCCCCAACATCTCGCGGAGGTCCCGGCTATGGGCGTTCCAGGTCTTCCCGAGTATCTCGACATCGCCTGAGGTTTGAGGCAGCAACCCCTCGAGGATCTCGATGGTGGTGGTTTTGCCCGCGCCGTTCGGGCCGAGCAACCCAAAGCATTCGCCGCTCAGCATTTCGAGGTCGAGTCCGCGCACGGCTTCGACGCTGCCGTCATAAGTCTTGACCAGGTTGCGACACCGCACCGCCACGCCCATATCGTTATCATACAGAATGAAACAGCTTCAGGGGAATAATTGGGGGGAGCGGGAGGTGTTCTGAGTTGGGTCGTAACGCCCCGACCTGTCGGGGCGTTTGCCGACCCTTCGCTTCGCTCAGGGCAGGCTCTGAAGGTCGGCGCTACTTTCAAATAAGTACAGGTTGTTTGAGAATTGCCGGAGCCCCGGGTGTGCTTCCCAGTCGCGGCAGCAGCGGCAGAATTTGGGGTGGGGCGTGACAGTGGGCCCCGCGAACTGCCCGTCCGCTCTCCCGCCCACGCGGGGGAGGGGCTCCCGCGTGAGCGGGACGGGGCGAGGATCGTCCTGCCCGAGCCAGGTGCCCTGGGCCACTGACTACCGCCCTGGAGTCGTCGAAAACGTGGACCGTCTGCCTGGCCGTCAATCTTACGTTAGACGCCAGGGATTGGGGTTGACATTCACTGGAGCCGGAACTGGCAGGTCAGTTACGTATCGCGTTTGAGCTTGCGCAAGGCTCGAGGGGTTCCGCAAGGGGCACAAGTTGCAATCACGACTGAAGAGCCAGGTTGCCAGTTCCAGGCGTGACGTCACGCCAACTTTCTCGAAGATGGAACACAGATGGTTCTTGACTGTTTGAATAGAAATCTTCAGGTCCCCGGCGATCTCGGCGTTTGAAAGTCCCAGGGCAACACGAGCCGCGATTGTTTTCTCGCGCGCTGTCAGCGTGTCGGCCGGTCGTCGGGTTCTTCCGTGCATAGTTAAGGTACGTTGAATTGCTTCAGGGTCCAGGGCGCTATCCTCCTCGCAGCCTTTGCTGCTCCGCACTCTTTTAGCCATCGGCAGAAAGCCACGAGGAGGTGAATAGCTTTTGCGCCATGAACGACACTGGGTTGGTTGTGCTTTTATCCGCTATGTTTTCAGGTCGTGTTGGGCCGCACCGGCGAGGATTGGAGACCCGAGGGATTGTACGCCTCGCCCGGGTCTCCTTGGCATTCGATCAGTGCGCATCTCCAGAGCGAGTTGCAACTTCCCTGTTGGCGCCCTTGGGAGCACTGACGTAGCCTTTGATCTGGTTCTGGCTGACTTGGTTGACCACCAGTTCGTAGGGCCGCTTGGAGCCGTTGACATAGAAGAAAATTGGCTCATTGATGGTGCGATCCTTCTTTTCCACGCGGACGTCGTTGACGAGCATCGCCAGGTTGAATTGATGCCGCTTCACGTTGGTCTTGATCACCGTCAACCCGACTCCCGCCACCCGCGCCGGGGCCTTCTTGCTGGCTGTGAACTCGAAGTAGTCGCGTTCGCCCAATTTGCGAAGAGTCTCGACATCATCATGGTTGCGGGCGATCAGCGTGCCCATTTCGCTGCGGGCCATTCCCAAGTCGGAGCGCACGGAATCGAGCGATTTCTTGGTGTTATCGAGGTCGGTACGCTGCGTGGAAACGTCCTGGCCGAGCGCTCCCACCTGCTGCTGGTCGGCCTTCAGAGCCAATTGTTCCTGAAGCTGTGCGGACCGTGCTTGTTCGTCCTTCTGGAGTTGAGCCACCATCGCCCGTGAGCGTTTCAGTTCACCGCCCGTTGCTCCCAGGCGCTTTGCCGCAGAGTCTAACTCGTCCTTCAGCGCATCGAATTGCTGCGCGTTGGCGTTTTCGATCGCGCTCAAACGGCTGGCCAGTTGATCCTGGAATTCGGCGGACATTTGCTTGTGCGTCTGAGCCTGCTGGGTTTCCAGCGCCTCGCGCGTTGAGTTGATTTTGTGGAAGGAATAGATCTCACCAGCGGCCAACGCCGCCAGTACAACTAAGATCAATAGAAACTTGCCTTGCGAACCAGAACGCTCCGGTTCGACGACGTGAACTTCCTTTTCAGGAACCTCATCAATCGCCATTTGATTTTCTCCTTCTCGGGACGCGGTTGCTCTCTTCGACCGGCTACCCGTCTTGTCCCTACGGTTGAGTAGAGCACGCCGAATGCCACTCCTGTCTTTTGCTATCCTGCTGAAACAAAATCGTTAAGCAGCGGCTCGGGCCGCCAAGCGGTGTTTCGCCAAAGCAATTCTTACGCTCGGAATGCAAAAACTTCAAGTGAAATCTGTAGGTAGGGGCGGGAGAAACCGTAGGCCGGAGGGAGCCTCTTTACCGCCTTGGGTTTAAAGGGTTGTGCCTGGCAGGCTGCCGTGGGCGGCGCAGCGGCGGGCGCCGCAGGACTTTCTGTCCCTTGTCCAACTTGCTGACCTCAGGATACAGTGTCCAGGAGCTACATCAGGATGTGAGCTATAATCGGAGTGTAAGTCCCGGACCCGTGGGCACAAAACCCAGGAGCATCAAGGAACAGGAACGATGAGCTATCTTGTGGCACCGTTTGAAGTCGCCTCGAAAGGCTTAGGAGCGCCGGCCAAAGTTCGCTTCGTTCACCTTTACCCCGCCATCGCCACCCGGCACAGCGACAGCATGGATGCCGTTTTCTTGCTGGACGGCCGAAAGGTGACGGTGGCGATTTCCTGCGCCACGCTCTCCGAGTTGCGTGAGCGTGAAGGCAAGAGTTTCACCGACCAGCAGTTGGCGGATATCGCTTCCCTGCACCTGCGACGCACCCTCGAGCAAGGATTCGAGGCTACGGAGGCGGAGCTTTTCCTCAGCGGCGAGCAGTTCCGGGCCCTGGCTCGTGAGCTCGCAGGCCTGTAAGCGCGAGCAATTGCACAGCCGTCAGGTTGTTTGCGTAAAGCGCGTCACAGCCCAGCAAGCGCGACATCCTGGCCAGCCGCCCGAGCATCCTGTCCACTGCAAAGGCAATCTCGAAGGGAGTCATGCTGAACCACAGTATGGTGGAGAAGTGGAGATTGTCGATTATCGGTTGACGATTCAAGCGGTGCAGGGAATTGTCCTGTTGAATCGGCAATCTTCAATCGACAACCGTCGATCATTAAATCCCGAAAAAGGGTAGACCCGTCCGGCTCAGGGCTTATCAGGCAGGATTGTGGGGTTGCTATATAATCCCGGACGGGTCGGTGGGCTCGTTGGTAGCAGTTGGCTGCTACGAAACTCATGAGGGACCGAAATCAACGTTACATCGGCGGCCTTGACTCAACCCCGACCGGCGACGTTAAGGTTCCTTTCGGTGCCTGTTTTTGCATCGCGCCGCGGTGCTCTCCAGCACGGATAATGCCACGGCTGAGGCTTTACGTCCTCCTTCGTCTACGCGGTTCCTGGTGTAGCAGTCGCCTGATCGCTCCAGTCGGCGCGCGTAAATGCTTTCTTCGCTTATGCGTTCCGCCTTTGCCACAGCTAAGATAGCTCAACCTGCGCGGATGTCAATAGATTTCGCAATCAGCCTCCTCTTTATTACATTTGTGTTAAGATTCGAGCTTAAAAAGCACTGAATCGGCTCCACCCTTGCCCTCAGTCCGAGCCCGTAGCTGGAACCCTGGCGGTTGCGGCAGTGCAGTCGCGAGGGCCGCGCTTCTCCCTTCTGGGCCGGCCGCCACGCCTGCTCCGCACAGTCCCAGCCTCAGATGACAGTCGTCGGCTAGGGCATGACCTCGATCAGCACAACGCCGTGGGCGGGCACCCTGGCCGAGAACAGATCAGCGATGCTGCCAAGGTCTTTGTGAGCCCACAGATCGCGAACCATCGGCGAACCCTGAAATCCGAGGGCAGACCAGCGGACCACGACCGTTGCCTCAGCCTCGCCTCGATTGACCAGGCCGACAGCCACGGACTTGTCGCTGAGAGGCCGTGCGGCAATCACCGTCGGTCTCTGCTCGAGGATCTCTTTCACGGGTTTGGCGTCGGGATCCTGGTCGATGGCGATGACCTCGCGATTCATCAGGATCGCTTTGGTTTCGGCGCTCATGGTGCGAAGATCGTTGCCGGCCAGCAGCGGCGCGGCCAGCAGTGACCAGACCCATTTGTCATTTTGCTTGCAGTTTTATCTATTTGTGTTAAGATTGGCGACCAAATAACAACACCAGGTGGTTCAGTCATGAGCATTGGAACGCGCGTGATGCAGATTCGTAACCAGAAAGGGGTCAGCCAGCGGCAATTAAGCGAGCGGTGCGGCATCGCAGGGTCTTATCTTTCGCGGATTGAGAATCGCCACCTCGAGCCTCGGCCCAAGACCCTTCGCAAGATCGCAGACGCCCTGGAAGTGCCCTTGGCGGAGTTCTTCCAGGATCAGCCGGAGAACCTCGCGGGGGTTCAATGCGTGGTCACACCTTCCGGGAAGTGCCTTATGGACCTTATTGGGGCCAGCCAGGGAAAACCTCTTCATCCCGGGGCCGAAAGGTACACGGCGCGGCATCTGCGACTGATCCGCCTGGCGGGTTATCTCATTCAGAGTGGAGACCGGCGCCTGCTCGACGCGCTGGAAGTGGTTCTGGGGGCCTTGTTGAACAGCGACACGAGCCAACCGGAACGGCTTTCGCCTTACCCTGCTCCGCCCGGGGCCGAGTTCCGGCGAGTCGGGGACGAATCTGCGTAGCACGCCCCCTATTCCCGACCGGAGGCTCTGCAGCTTGGATCCCTTCGGGACCCGTCAGAAGCGCCCAGTTTAACGCCTATGGGGGTAAGGTGGGAAGGGCTGTGGAATTCCACTAGCCTCGCGCCGTAACCCCAGAGTAAATTCCTACTCGGCTGCTTTCTCCAATTCCTCCGCCGCTTGGTTGACGAGTGCGGCTTCGGCATTGAGTACTCTGCCGACTTCGACGATGCCCTCGTCAGCCAATTTCCATTTCTTCTGTTCGATGGACTCCCGAATCGCAGGCATGGTTTTGACCCCATAGCCGGTGTAAACCCCCGGGGCATAGATTTCGTGCCTGTACCAATCGCGGCCTGGGAGGCCTTGGGCGCTGGTCAATTTCCGCTCGCTCTGGATCAGCAGCTCGTTGAGAGCGCCCAATGATGGGTTGTTCAGAATCGCGCCGCTCTTGGCCTTCGCCTTTTCGAGCGCTTTGGTGTAGCGCTGGGCGCTTTGCGTCAGCGCATCCATGGCGTTATCCAGGGGAGCGAAATTCAAATACGGAGGGACCTCCTCACGGCCGGGAGGCACGAAGGTCTTTTGCGGGTCGGAAGTGGCCGTAAACACGCCTTCCTCGATCTCTTTATTCCGCTCGCGAGCTTCCTCCTGTTTGTTCCTCAGAAGCTTCTTCAGTTCGTCGCCATATCGGTGAATAGTGTCGGCGAAATTGGAGAAGTCGAAGGGCAGCAGTTCGGCGTCCGCCAGGCGCATGACCGCCGTCCCGGCGGTTTGGGCCAGGGCGCGACCGTAGACAAAGGTAGTATCACTAAAATGAGTATACCAATAGAAGTCATCGTAAATGGAATGGTATATCCCCCCGCCGTCTTCTCCGCCGTAGCCGAGGTTGAGCGAGGCGATGCCCAGGTGATCGACGAACACGCCGTAGTCGGAGCCGGAGCCCAGGGCGCCGATGCGCAGATCGGGCCGGTCCCGCGCTTCCTGGCGTTCTTCCGGCGTGTCGGCGTCTTCGATCTGCCGAAGCTGGCTCCGCTTCCAGACGCTGATCTTCTTCTCCGGGTCGTCGATATCGCGCGCTACCCCGTTGATGAATTTCTCCAGGGAGTGCGATCCCTCCGCGAAGAAATAGCCTCGACCGTTCGAGTCGGAGTTGAGATAAGCCACCGCTTTCCGCCTAAGCTCATCGGCGTGCTCCTCGCCCCATTCAGTGGAACCGATAAGTCCCGGCTCCTCGCCATCCCACACCGCGTAGATGATGGTTCGCTTGGGCTTCCATCCTTGTTTCAGCAGGTCCCCGAAAGCCCGCGCTTCTTCCATTTCCGCGACGGTGCCGGAGATGGGATCTTCGGCTCCGTTCACCCAGGCGTCGTGATGATTGCCGCGCACCACCCATTCGTCGGGGCTTTCGGAGCCGTCAATGCGCGCAATCACGTCGTAAAGCGTCTTAAGATCCCAGTTGGCCTTGACCTTCAGATGCACTTTGGTGGGACCCGGTCCGAGGTGGTAAGGGAAGGGAAGCGCGCCGCGCCACTGCGGCGGCGCCATCGGTCCCTTAAGCGCCGCGAGCAAGGGTTGCGCGTCGGCGTAGGAGAGGGGAAGAGTGGGAATCTTGGTGAGTGTCTGGACGTCTTCGAGCGGCAGCCGCTTGGCGTCTTTGGTGGCTCCCACGCCGGGCGTCAGCGGGTCGCCGGTATAAAGCGTGTCGTCCATGACGCTCCCGCGCTGCACGCCGTCCGGCGGGCGAAAAGCGCCGCGCGGGAACACGTCGCCCTCCCGATAGCCGTCTCCGCTTGGGTCGGAGTAGATCAAGCAACCCACGGCGCCGTGCTCAGCACCCACTTTGGGCTTGATCCCCCGCCATGATCCCCCGTAGCGCGCGATGATAATTGCGCCTTTGACGGAAACCCCCAGCCGGTCCAGTTCTTCGTAATCCTTGGGCACGCCGTAATTAACGTAGACCAAGGGGGCCGTTACGTCGCCATCCGCCGAATACGCATTGTAAGTGGGGAGTTGCTCATCGTGTTGGCTGGAAGTTGGGTCCTCGGCCACGGTCGGCTCTTGCAGCTTGGCCTTGAATCTCGTGGGCTCGAGCATCTCCACCAGCCGCTCTTTCGGCGTGGGGAAGAGCACGTCGAAGTTCTCAATGTGCGCATCCCAGCCCCACTCTTTGAAATGGGCAAGAATCCACTCCGCATTGTCCTTGTCGTACGCCGAGCCGACATTGTGCGGGCGCGCTGATAAACGCTGCATGTAATTGCGCAGATTGTCGGTGGACGGAACGGATCGGAACTTCGCCTCCCATTCGCGCTCCTTCTGCGAGGAGTTCGCAGAGAAGCCTTGCAGGGTCACAGGTTCTTCAGCGGGCGCGGCAAAGAGCGCAAGAGACGAAAGCAGCAACAACGCAGTAATCTGCCAGCGATGCATCAAATGGCCTCCTTGTGGGAATCGCCTGTGAGTATATCGCATTTCGTCACCAGGCAGGGGATCTCAAACTCCCTCTCTTTCCGCCCTTATGGCGATTGTGTGCTTCCAGGGAGGAGCAGCGTTAATGGCAAAGGCCCCCATGAGTTCCTTTCAGAAGTGGCTTCAGGATCGCCCAGGCTTAATCCGGCTGGTTTACTGCGTGATGCAGCTCATGCCCGCCACTGCGGGCTATGGTTTGCCGGGAACCGCCGCTGAGATACACTTGGAATCTGGAATTTTGAATCCTGAATCGAGCCATGCTTTGCCGGGAACCGCCGCTGAGACACCCTGAGATTTCAAATCTCCAATTTCCAATACGCACCATGTTTTGCCGGCAAGCACCGCCCAGCTCCTCCCGTGCGCCAGCACCCAATCTGCGCACGAGCAGCGGGGTCTCGCGCATTACGGAGGTTAAGCCCTCCCCGTCAACTCGACGGCCTTTGTCCAATTTCCGAGTGCCGCGTGATCCAGGCTTGAACGTGAGAGACGACACACAGATCACATGTACGGTTTGCGGACATACGTCCTAGGTGCCATACCCAGGTTACGTCTATTCTCTCTTCACAATTAGGTGAGCGTCTACCCGCTTGAGTATGG
>CAVROP010000116.1:0-35395 GCA_963722675.1 uncultured Acidobacteriota bacterium | reverse complement strand
AGAAGAAGCTGGGCTATCGCTTCGTTCTCCGGCGGCTGGAGTACGCCCGCCGCGCGAAAGCCGGGACGATGGCGCCATTACACATGTGGTGGCTCAACGCCGGCGTTGCGCCTGTCTACAGGGCTTACGAGCTTGCGCTGCAGATTACCTCGCCGACAGGATCGGCGAACATCAAACTGCCCGTGGACGTGCGCAAGTGGCTCCCGGGCGATGTGGTTTACGATGGTACGGCTTACGTTCCGGCCACACTAAAACCCGGTGACTACCGGGTTCGGGTGGCGCTGCTCGACCCGCGAACTGAACAGCCGGCCGTCCGCCTCGCCATCGAAGGCCGTCAATCCGATGGCTGGTACGACGTGGGCGCGATCAGCATTGAGTGAGGGGGCGGCACGATTCGGACGGCCTATGAAGCGCCTGATCGTTAATGCGGATGACTTCGGCTTGACGGACGGGGTTAACCAAGCCATCATAGATGCGCACCACGATGGACTGCTCAGCAGCACAACCCTGCTGGCAAACGGCGATGCCTTCGCGTCGGCGGCAGCGCTGTCGCGCCAGGCCCCGCTTTTAGGAGTCGGCATTCATCTGAATCTCACGGAAGGCAAGCCAGTCGCCCCTGCTTCATCCGTTCCCACTCTCATTAATGGCCGTGGGGTCTTCGCGAGAAAACCCGCCGGCCTGTGGCGAGCGATGCTGCTGGGTCGAGCGCGAGCGGTCGAAATCGAGAGAGAGCTGCACGCCCAGGTTGAAAAGGTTCTGGCCGCGCGTATTGCGCCGACTCATCTGGACAGTCACAAGCACGTGCATGCCCTGCCGGCGCTTGGAAAGATAAGCCTGAAGCTCGCCCGCCAATACGGCATCAAGGCGATTCGTTCGGTGGCGGAGGCGTGGCCTGCGTTAGGCTATTTGCTGGGACGATTTCCGCGCGCCAAGGCAAGGATCCTTAGACAGCGCTTCAACAGCCTCACCCTTTCCCTTCTTTACCGGGGCTGGTGCCGCCGGCTGCCGCAAGCGGGTGTAGCGTGCGCTGAACATTTCTACGGTGTCACGGCCACCGGGTTTCTGGATGAGGAACTCCTGCGCGAGATTCTCCGCCGGGTCCCGGACGGGACGAGTGAATTGATGTGTCACCCCGGCTTTGTGGATGAAGCGCTGAGGCAAACGCCCACGCGTCTGCTCGAGGAGCGAGAAAAGGAATACCAAGCCCTGACATGGCCAGGTGTCAAACTCTTGGCCAAAGACCTTGGCATACAGATTATTAATTATGGCGACCTCGCAAATGATCTCCATTGTCGTGCCTTTGTACAATGAACAGGAGAATGTTCGACCACTCTACACGCGGCTCACCGAGGTGCTGAATCGGATAGGCCAGCCTTACGAGCTGGTGTTTGTGGACGACGGCAGCCGCGATCAAACGCCCGAAATCCTGGATGAAATCTACGCGAACGACAGCCGCGTGTGCGTGGTCCGGCTGCGGAGGAATTTCGGCCAAGCGCCGGCTCTGCAAGCGGGATTTGATTCTGCCCGAGGCGACATCATCATCTCCATGGATGGGGATCTCCAACACGACCCGGAAGACATCCCGGAGTTCCTGGCCCAAATGGCGAAGGGGTACGATGTGGTCAGCGGCTGGCGAATCGCCAGAAAGGATGCGTGGCTCACGCGCCGCCTTCCCAGCCGCGTCGCCAATTGGATGATGGCGAAACTTTCCGGCATGCCGCTGCACGATTTCGGCACCACATTCAAAGCCTACCGCCGCGAGGTTCTGGAGAACGTTCATCTCTACGGGGAGTTGCATCGCTTCATACCGGTCCTGGCAAGCTGGGCCGGGGCAAGCACTACGGAAATTCCGATCAAAAATACGGTGCGTGAAAAGGGGAAATCGCACTACGGCCTCTCCAGAACCGTGCGCGTCTTGCTCGACTTAATCGGAATCAAGTTTCTGCTCGATTATTCCACCCGGCCTCTGCACTTTTTCGGGCTCTTGAGCCTGCTCGGCGTGGGCGCCGGCAGCGGCATCGGGCTCTTCCTTTTGTACGAGAAGCTATGGCTCCACAGAGCCATCATGCTTGCCCACGGGCCGCTTCTTTTTGTCGCGATGCTTCTGTTCCTGACCGGCGTTCAGTTTCTTTCCGTCGGCCTCATCGGCGAAATGCTTTCTCGCACGTACTACGAGTCCCAGAAGAAACCCATTTATTCACTGCGGGAGATCAAGCGCCGCAGCTCTGCGCAAACACTCAATGCGGAGCCTCCGCCAGGCCGTCATTCTGAGCGCAGCGAAGAATCTCCGTAGTTTTAGCCTGGGGCAATTATGTGCCGACTGCCGAGATTCTTCGCTCCGCTCCAGAATGACACCCGGCGAGAGCCTTTCCAAATGACGCTCATGACGATTCTCCGCTACTCCCTGCTGGTGGTAGCGACGTTTCCCTTCATCTATTATTTGATCGTCCTATACAGCTCCTGGCGTTTTTTCCGCCGCCCCGTCGCCCAAGCCGGTTCTAAACAGGGCAGATTCACCCCTCCGGTCAGCAACCTCAAGCCCGTTCGAGGCCTCGACCCGGATGCCTACGAGAACTTCGCCAGCTTTTGCCGCCAGGACTACCCGGATTACGAACTGCTGTTTTGCGTGGGAGACAAGGATGCTCCGGTGGTTCCCGCGCTCGAGAAGCTGGCGCGTGATTTCCCTGAGCGGCGGATTCGCATTCTTTTCGGCGGGGATGGCCACGCCATCAATGATAAGGTCGGGAAACTATCGCGCCTGGTGCGCGAAGCGCAGCATGAGACCCTGGTCATCAACGACAGCGACGTGCGCGTGCGGCCCGACTATCTGCGCACCGTGGTGGCGCCCCTGGCTGATCCCAAGGTGGGCGCGGTCACTTGCTTCTATATACCGATCGACGCCAAAACTCCGGCGCAGAAGCTACAAACCATTGGCATGGTTTCCGATTTCTACGCCGGGATTCTGGCCGCCTGGCAATTGGACGGAGTGAAGTTCGCGCTCGGTCCGACCATCGCCACCACCCGCACCCAACTCGAGGGCTTCGGCGGGTATCGTTCGCTCGAAAGCAGGCCGGCAGACGATCTTCTGGTGGGCCGGTTGATCGCAGAGCGAGGCTTCGAGGTGCGCCTGCTGCCTTACACCATCCAGACGGTGCCGGACTATGCCTCCCTGCCGGAGCTGATTCACAAGCGCATCCGCTGGCTCGCCGTCATGCGCCACATGCGCCCCTGGGGCCATCTGGGTCTGCTGTTCACGCAAGGACTTCCCTGGTCGCTGGCCGCCTTCGCGATTCATCCGACGGTGGCCGTGGGATGCGGCTATCTTGGGACTTACCTTGGACTCAGGTTGGCAATGACGTGGCTCATCGGCGCCCGGGGGCTTCGGGATCAAACGCTGCGCGGGAAATTGTGGCTGCTGCCGGTATGGGACGCCATGGCGTTTCTTCTCTGGCTCGCCAGCTTCGGCAAAAACCGCTTCCAGTGGCGCGGCGGTGAATATCGGCTCCGCAACGGTCTACTCGTACCGGGCACTCCCCATTCATCGGAGAAGTGAGACAGGGGGCGGAAGACAAGCGCCGGAATGGGGTCTTATTTGGACCGTTCCTTGTTTGGGGCCACCGCCGCCAGTTGAGGCCCAGGCGCTGCGGCCTCGGCGGACGCGCCCGGACGGCGTGCATTGCGCGCCTTTCGCCAATTCACCTGCGGCATCATTTTGCTGGCGTCGATGCGATCTCGATAGCGGAGGGCAATATTCATCAGCGAGTCGAGCAAGGAATCGGAAAGCAGATGCGGCTTTAAGCCCAGCTCGATCAGCTTCGAGTGTTTGGCGTTGTAATAGTGTTCCTCAGCTTCCACGCGCGGGTCCGGAATATGTTCGACCCGAACCTCCAGGCCCAGTTCCCGGCCGGCCGCCTGCACCATCTCCGCGAGTTGCAGGACCGAGAACTGTTCGGTGAACTGGTTGAACACGCGGAATTCGCCGCGCCCCGCGGGATTCAGCAAGGCAATCTCAATGCAGCGTACGGTATCGCGCAGGTCCAGGAAGCCGCGCGTCTGCCCGCCCTTGCCGTAAACGGTGAGCGGCATGCCCACCGCAGCCTCCACGCAATAACGATTCAGGACCGTGCCGAACACCTCATCGTAGTCGAAGCGATTAATCAGGGCTTCATCCAGCGCCACCTCGTCCGTGATGGTGCCGTACACCACACCCTGGTTCAGGTCGGTGGCACGCAGCCCCCAGACCTTGCAGCAGAACATGATGTTGTGGCTGTCGTGAACTTTGGAAAGGTGATAAAAGGAGCCCGCCTGCTTGGGGTAAGGAAGAACATCCTTGCGCCCGTTGTGCTCGATGGTGATGTAGCCTTCTTCGATGTCGATGTTGGGCGTGCCGTACTCGCCCATGGTCCCCAGCTTCACCAGGTGGCAGTCGGGTTGGAATTCGCGCAAGGCGTACAGCAGATTCAGAGTGCCGACCACGTTGTTGACTTGTGTGAAGACGGCGTGCTTGCGGTCGATCATGGAGTAGGGTGCGGCGCGTTGTTCGGCAAAGTGCACCACCGCATCGGGCCCGTAACTTTCAATGCAGGAAGAGAGAAAGTCGTAGTCGGTCACGTCGCCGACGAAAAGCTCTATCGGCTTTCCCGTAAGCTCCTGCCAAGCCCTCAGGCGCTCCGCCAGAGTGCGAATCGGCGTCAGAGTTTGCACCCCGAGTTCGTGGTCCCATTGGCGCCGGATAAAATTGTCGACGATCGCAACCGAGTGCCCCTTCTTCGATAGGTAAAGAGCAGTGGCCCACCCACAGTAGCCATCTCCTCCGAGCACAGCGACTCTCATTTGGCCCCCTTGTTTACGTCTACAACTCTACTGTACCACAAGCCTTGCCACCGGGGTTGTTCGCGCTTCCGCCCCTACGACGAAGCTCCCTCGCCCTTACTTGATAACGGCTGATTCGTCAAAAGGACTTTCCCTCCGCTCTTAGCTACCACGTTGAGTTGCTGGTTACCCACCAGACCTATCAGGCGCGGCACAGCCGACTGCCTCGCCACGATATAGCAACGTTCCGGCCTGAGCCACAATTCCTTGAATTGCGAATCGTCAATGAAGACGTTCGGGGCGCCGGGAGCGTACGACCCGTATTCAAGGTTCATAAATCGCCCGTTCAGCAGGAGCGCGGAACGATTGGTATAGAAAAAAACCGATGAGAACCAATAGTAGTGATGTTCGACGATCAAAGCTCCCTTCGGCGCCTTCTCGAACGCTTCAGCCAACGGCCTCGAGGACATGTACGGATCGAAGGCCACCATGGCCAGGCGTGCGGCGTGGAAGAACAGGACCATCATCAGCCCGGCCGCTACGACGGCGCGCTGCGTTTTGGCTTTGAAAGTGCCTACGGCGCCCACCAGGAAGGCCGCTGCCGCCAGCGCCAGCGGCACGCGCAGGTAGGCGAAAGAGGCGAAGGTCAGGTCCTCGATGTGTCCGAGCGATAGTTTGTAGGCGCCGGGGTGCTGGCTCAACGCCGATGAGATATCGCCGGGCGCAGGCAAACCGCGGCTCCAGGCCAGAATCACGATTGCGGCCGCCGCCGCACATCCGGCGATGGCCGTCAGCACAGCGGTGCCGCGCCGCATCCACTTGCCGTCCGCCGCTATCGCCGAACCCAGCAACAACGCCAGAGCGGGATAGCAGGGCATTGAGTAGTACTCCTGCGTGGTCGAGAAGGTGAAGAAAATCAGAACAAAACCCGCCCAGCACAGAGCCAGCAGGCGCGCGCGCCCGGCGCGGTCCACCGGCTTGAAGGAGAGCCCGGCGATGGCCGGAAAGTAGACGCTCCAGGGAAAAAGCCAGAGCAGATGAAAAAGCCAGAAGTAGAGGCGCGGGACGGTATCGTAGTCGCGCGGGTAGCGCAGATTCAGAAACCGCAGGAGCTGTTCATTGATGAAGAAAAACCAGAAGAACCCGTGATATTGGCCCGGGCCGCTGTGCAGCGTGAAGTCGAAGTAAGGCGGATTGCGCAAGGTGGCCAGCACGTGCCAGGGCGCGGCAACCAGGAGCACGATGAATGCTCCGCTGAAAGGATGGAGGCGTCTCCAAGCCGGGGCGGAAAAGAACTGCCCCGTCAGCAAAAGGTAGATCGCGCCGGCGGCTATCGGGAAGACGATTCCGACCAGACTCTTGAGCAGCAGCCCCAATCCCAGACTGAGCGCCAGCACGGCAGCCCAGAAGCGCGGATGAGGCTCGTCCTGGTCCAGCGCGCGAAGGAACGCCCACAGGGCCAGGGCCACGGTGAACGTGAGCATCACATCGGGAATCAAAATGCGCGTGAAGAGAAACAGGCCGATGCACGTAGCCGTGCACAGGCCCGCGTAGAATCCCGCCCGCTTCCCGAACGCCCACACGCCCATCGCCGCCGTCAGCCAGGCAAGCGCCACCGCCGCCAGCGCCACCGGTATGCGCGCCGCCCAATCGTGAACGCCGAAGACTTTGTAAGAAAGCGCCATGGTCCAGTAAATAAATGGCGCTTTCTCGAGATAGGCCACACCATCCAGACGCGCGGTCACCCAATCGCCGGACTGAAGCATGTTGCGGGCGATTTGCGCCTGCACCGCATCCACGTCGTCCATGAGAGAGGGCGGAGATACGATGCAACCGACGAAAATCACTGCCGCGAAAAGGACGACAACGATTTCGCTGCCATAGTTCAGACGGCCGCCGAGAGGCTGACTCTCATGCGGGCCGATTCCGTTTCCGACAGCGTCTGAATGTTCCAGCGTTTGAGCCATACAAACAGAATCAGCAAACCCCAAAGGTGATATCCCAGGTTTTCGCGCCGGTCAAGGTGCCTTTTGATCACCGACTGCACGCCTTCCCAGCGGAAAATCTGCGTCGCTGCCACGGCCGGCTCGGTCAACGTATCGAGCAACAGCGGCTTCAGCACGGAGCGAAACCAATCGTGGACGGGAATGTCGAATCCTTCCTTCTTGCGGCGCTAGAATCGCCTGCGGCAGTTTGTCCTTCATCAGTTCTTTGAGCAGGATACTTCAGCTTCGATCCTCGCAATTTGTAGTTTTCCGGCAGCGAGGCGGCAAACTCCACCAGGCGGTGATCGAGAAAGGGCGGCCGCACCTCGAGTGAATGCGCCATGCTCATGCGGTCCGACTTGTAGAGAATATCGTCCGGCAAATAGCACTGCTGATCGAAAAGGAGATAACGGTCGAGGCCGTCAACCGGCGGCATCTGCGCGAGAACCTTCAGCATCGGCGCCGCATCCGCCGGCCCGAGAACCTCCGCTTTTTCCTCTTCGGAAAAAGTGCCGTTCCAGAAAACGTGACCTTCGTCGGCAGGCAGCAGGGATCCCCGCAGAAAACGCTTGAGCTTGTATTCAAAACTGATCTTCTCATTCGAAACCGGCCAATAGCGGAGAGCGCCAATCGCCATCTGCCTCACGGCCGCAGGCAGCAATCGCGCCCGGCGCGCATAGCGGTTGGCGATGTAGGTCACGTAACCGCCCAACAACTCGTCCGCCCCTTCGCCGCTGAGAGCCACTTTCACTTGCCGGGCGCTCATTTTGGCCAGGAACCACACCGGCAAACAGCCCGCGTCGGCATTCGGCTCGTCGGAATAGTAAGCGAATTCCTGGATGGCGCCCGCGAGATCAGTGTCGGCCCCCAGATCGGCCTCGGTGTGCTCCGTTCCGTAGCGCTCCGTCGCCTCGCGGATGTAGTCGCTTTCATCGAAGCTACGGCCCTTGAACGTAATCGAAAACGTCTTCAGAGGTTTGCCCGACACCTTCGAGGCATAGTGGAGAATGGTTGACGAATCCAGACCGCCGCTGGCCCAGAGTCCTACCGGCACATCGGCCATCATGTGCTCCTTAACGGAGTCACGAAGCAGAGTGTCCAGTTGCTCTTTGGCGGCGTCGAAGCTCAAAGGCCTCTTGGCGGACGACGCGGCCGGGACAGGAATGCGCCAGTAGCGCTCGACTTTTATTTCACCGCGCTGCCAGGTGAGAATTTGTCCGGGAAGCAGTTTCTCAATTCCCTGCACAAGGGTCAGCGGCGCAGGAACGTAATTCACGCGCAGATAGCAATTCAGCCCGTCTAAGTCCAAATTGCGATCGATCTCCGGATGATGAAGAATCCCCTTCAGCTCGGAACTGAAGTAGACGTCGCGCCCCTTGCGGCAAAAATAGAGCGGCTTGATGCCCAATCGGTCTCGCGCCAGAACCAGCCGTCGTCCCGACTCGCTCCAGAAGCGCCAGCGCGAACATGCCGCGCAGCCGGCGGAAACACTCCGTGTCCCACTCGAGAAAGGCGTGCAGTACTACTTCCGTATCGCTGTGAGTGAAGAAGCGATGTCCAAGCGCCTCGAGTTCAGCGCGCAGCTCGGCATGGTTGTACACCTCGCCGTTGTACACCAGCACGGTATCGCCGTCCTCGCTGCGCATGGGCTGCTCGCCGGCCACCAGGTCGATGATCGTCAGCCGCACGGCGCCCAATGAAACGTGCGGGGATTCGTAAACACCTTGCTGGTCGGGCCCGCGATGGATCAGAGAGAAAGTGGCCCCGCGGATCACGTCAGGCGGAGCCGGCCGGTCTTCGTGCGTAAATCCCACAATGCCACACATGGAGTGAAATCCTAGCGCGAAAAAAAACTGGAAATATGGAAACTGGAAATTGGAAACTGGCAATTAGAAAGTCGAGCGTCGCGGGCAGGGTGAGGAGTCACTTTCAACTGCTGCGATTCTTCGCTTCGCTCAGAATGACACTCCTCTACAGCTTCCAGTTTCCATTTTCTATTTTCCAGCTTCCATTTTCCAGTTTCCATTTTCCAGTTTCCGATTCTGTCACCGCGCGGCGCAAACCAGCGCCACTCCGGCGGCCACGAGCAGCAAGCCCGCCCAGCGCGTCTGGCTGACGCGTTCCTTGAGCAGAAACCTCGCGCCCACAGCGCCCACGACATAGTTCGCAGCCGTGGCAGGCACCACGAAGCTGACCTCCGCCCACGAAAGCACTGTCAGCAAGGCGAAAAACGCCACGGTCATGAGCGCAATGCCCAGCCATATCCATCTCGACTTCACGGCCCGCCACATGACGCCCAGTAGAGCGCGCGGGGAAAAGTTCTTCACTTCCCCGATCTGTTTCATGGCGTGCGTCACCGCGAGATCTCCGCCGGTCCCGGCGAGCACCACGATCGCAAGGAATAAGAAGGTGAGCATCTTCACACTGTCCCCGTCGTGCTGGGTGGCGTGCGCCCCACCACGGCCACGCCCAGAAAGATAAACACCGCGCCGCGCCCAGCGCGTCCCGGGAACCACTTCTCCCAGCAGAAGGTGCGCGAGCAGCGGCGCCAGAACGTAACCGACGGCCGTAACCGGCATAACGTAGCTGTAATCAGCCCACGAGAGTACCAGCATGTAGGAAATGAAGAAGATCAGAAGCGACCCGATGCCCAGCCAAATCCAGCCGCTGCTCATAATCTTCAGTAAGTAAGCCGCCAGGCTCGGAAATGACAGGTCTGGAATCTTACCCATTCCGCGCATCCCTTTGCCAAGCAGCACGTTGCCCAGCGAGCCGAAAATCGGCACCAGGATCAGGAGTGGAATGGTTTTTGCCAGCAGGTTTCTTGACGAAGGCATGGAGACTATCGTTGCGACCTTGGTGTGCTTCGCGCCTCTGCGTGAAGCCGTTTCTCCTCGCGGGTCATTTCAGAGCTTCAGGCATGGTGGGCCGGGTTCGCGAACCGGCCTTGGGACTTCCGCGCGTATCTCCAGCGCTCCGCGCGCAGGCGCAGGAACTCCACCGCCTCGTGATAAAGGCGCTTCCGCTCGCTGTTATCCCAGAGCGCTTTACGCACGATGCGCCACACCACCCTGCGCCGGAAGTAGTAGGTGTCGTAAAAGCGGTTGACCGCCGCCATCATTTCTTCCAGCTCCAAGCCCGGGTACTGGAGGTGCGGAAGCTGATGCCCCGCCGCGTCGGCCGACGCCTCTGCGGCCAGGTAGTTGTGTTGCACGGCATAGTCGTAGAACTCAGTTCCCGGATAAGCGTGCGCGATGGAGACCTGAATGGTTTCCGTGTCGAGTTCTTTGGCGAACTCGATGGTGCGCTCGATAGACTCCTTGGTTTCTCCCGGCAGGCCGATGATGTAGTCGCCGTGAATGGCGATGCCCAACTCCTTGCAGTTCTTCGCGAACCGCCGGGCCATTTCCACGGTCGCGCCTTTCTTGATGTTCTTCAGGATCTGGGGATCGCCCGACTCGAATCCCACAATCAACAAGCGGGCGCCCGCATCCGCCATGGCCTTCAGCGTTTCATAATCGCTGTGGTCGCGCGCGGTGCACGACCAGCGGAATCCCAGAGGCTTGAACTTCGCGCAAAGCTCCAGCACCCGGTCCTTGCGAATGTTGAAGGTGTCGTCATCAAAGAAAAACTCTTTCGCCTGCGGAAACAACTTGCAGGGCCTGGCGAACCTCCCGAGCCACATTTTCGGAGGAGCGCACGCGCCACGTGTGCCCGGAAAGCGTCTGCGGCCACAGGCAAAACGTGCACAGCGCCGGACAGCCGCGGCTGGTGTAAAAGGCCACGTAGGGGTGAAGCAGGAACGGCACGTTGTAATTCTCAATCACCAGATCGCGCTTGTACACTTCCGTGGCGAAGGGCAGCCGGTCCAGTTCTTCAGTTTCCAGCGCAGGCCGCGATGGGTTGTGAACCACCTGGCTTTTTTTCCGATAGCTGACGCCGGCAATCTCACCCAAGGGCTTGCCCCGCGCAAACTCCACCACCGCGTAATCGAATTCGCCGCGCACGATGAAATCAATGTCCGCGCTGGCCAGGAGGCTTGGCTCGGGTTGGACTTGAACCGGAGGACCCACGAAAGCAACCTTGAGATCAGGTTTGACCTCCTTCATGCGGCGAATAAGCCGCAGGTCGCTGTCAAACCCCACCGTGGAGGTGAACAGCACTACAAACTCATAGTCGCTCGCGATTTGAACGGTCTCAGCCGCCGAGACCTTGTGCGGAGGGGCATCAAGCAGCCGGCTACCGGAAAGCATCCCCGCCGGATAGCTGAGCCACACGGGATACCAGAAGGAGTCGATCTCGCGCGTTGCGGGCCAACGGGAACTGGCCCCGCCGTCGAAGTTCTCGAAACTCGGAGGGTTCAAGAAGAGAGTTTTGAGCTCATTCCCCATGGGTTAATCCCCTCATGGGGCCAAACCAACATTCACCGAGGCTGTCCAACCCCAAGATAAACGCATTATATCTTAATCTACGGCTGCCAGGCAAAAGCCGGCACGACCGAACACCTCTCTACCAAGTGGATGTATAACCCTCTCCCCACGTGAGAGGGCTGTTCATCCAGCCGCAGGTTTGCGCGACCGCTGCTTGTCAGAGCTTTACGCTCCGGCCGCTTTCCGCCGATTGATAGATGGCCTCGGCAACCTCGAGCGCCCTCAGCCCGTCGTGTCCCGTGATGGCAGGTGGCTTGCCCGTACGGATTGACTCCACCAGGTCCGACAGAAAGCGGAGCCCCATGACGCCAGCGTAGCCGGACTGTGGTGGGAGTTCAAAATCCACGTGTTGGTGCGCCGGCTGCGAGTACTCGCCCGAATCGCTGCACACGAACAGGCGCTCTTTGACGCCTTCGAACGATGGGCTCCAGGAGAGCACGCCGCCGGTACCGCGCAGGGCAAGATAAAGATCGCGACCAAAAGGGTAGGAATCCGGCACGGTGTAGCTGATGTCGAGGGCCAGCACCGTGCCGCGCGAGAAGCTCAAAAACGCGAAGCAATTGTCTTCGATGTCGTACTGCTGGTTCACGCGTACGGTTTTGCCGATCACTTCCACAACTTCGTCCGACAACAACCAGCGGTAAAGGTCGATCCAGTGCACCCCCAGGTTGAACATGGGGCCGCCGCCGCTGCGCGCCTTCTCGAGCATCCAGCTCGCGTGGCCGTCGATGTAGCGGGAGAGGCGCCCCGCTGCGCAGCGTCCCTCGCAGCCCACAATGCGGCCCGTTACGCCTCCTTCGACGAACCTCCTCATTTCCTGGGCGACGGGATGACATCGCCAAACGTAAGGGGTGGAGAGGATCACGCCGGCCTTCTCCGCGGCGGCGATCATGTGGCGCACACCCTCGGCGGAAGAAGCCATGGGTTTTTCCACCACCACGTGAGCGCCGTGTTCCGCGCAGGCCACCGCGGCCTCGGGGCAATCGGCGTGAGGAAGAAAGACCACCGCCAAATCCAGCCGCTCTTTTTCCAGCAGTTCCCGCCAGCCCGCGTACCCGCGCACGTGAAAGTCTTTCACGAAGCCTTCCAGCACGGCAGGATTAGCGTCCGCGGCAGCAATCACCTCCACCCCAGGAATGGCCTGGAATAGAGTCATGTAGCTGCGCGGATGCAGGTGGCTTAACCCCAAGATGCCCACGGACAGTTGTTGCATCAGAACTTCCCATCCCGCGTCTCGAAATGCGTGGGCTTGCCGAGGTTGGCGCCGCCACTCCTGATCCAGTGTGCGATCCACTCAATCATCTGCTCGACCGACACGGAGGGGTAACCGAACAGGCGGAAACAGCGCGCCGCGTTGTTGAGCAGCGCGGTCGGCGCTTCCTGTCCTTCCAGAATCGGCTCTTTGTCGAAGATCTCGCCGAAGCGCTTGGCCACGGCTCGAATCGAGAGCGTCTCCGGCCCGGTCAGGTTCAGGACGATGGGAGGAGACTGGCAGTGAGCGAAGCATCGCAACGCGATGGAATTGACGTCGCCCTGCCAGATTACGTTGGCGGCGCCCGCCGCCACATCCACGCTGCGGCCTTCAAAAACCTTGCTGGCGATATCCACCAGCACGCCGTACCGAAGCTCGACCGCGTAATTCAGTCGCAGCAGCGTAACGGGCGTCCCATACCGCGCCGAGAAGTATTCGAACATGCGCTCGCGCCCCAGCACCGATTGGGCGTAGTCGCCGAGCGGCGCGGGAGCCGTCTCCTCCGTGGCCCCGCCCGTGATCACGGGCAGGAAGGGATAGATGTTGCCGCTCGAGAAGGCTACGATGCGGGAGTTGCGGTAACGCTCCGCGATGAGCGCCGGCACGTAAACGTTCATCGCC
This sequence comes from uncultured Acidobacteriota bacterium, assembly GCA_963722675.1. Taxonomy (GTDB): domain Bacteria; phylum Acidobacteriota; class Terriglobia; order UBA7540; family UBA7540; genus CAVROP01. The sequence goes on along the minus strand of CAVROP010000116.1, from coordinate 22,295 downwards.
CACGTCAGGCTCTCTTGACCCGTCGAACCGAACTTGCGGCCCGCCAGGAAGATCACATTCGGCGCGTCAGGCAAGGTGGCAAAATCTGAGGGGTCCAGTAAATTCACGCACAGGATCTCAACCCCCGCGGCCTCCATGAGATCGGCGTCCAAATCCTCGCAATGAACGTCCGTGCCGAAAATACGGATCTTCGCGCCCGCCGCTTGTGCCGCGCGCCCGGCCCGCTGAGCCAGGCTCGGACCGATCTTGCCGCCCACGCCCACGATGATGAGGTCGCCTTCTAACTTGCTGAAGAATGCGATGTCCTCCGCGCTGGGAGTGCTGAGGAGTTCTTCCAGTTCCATTTCCGTCTGAATCAAATTTGTCATGCCCTGAAATCTAGAACATGCTTCGCCGGCAAGTCAAGCAATCCGACCACCCACGACGCCTGCCCCGTAAACTCAGCCCCCTCCCGCGGGGCCTGTACTGGAACTCGAACTAGTCTGTCATTCCGAGGAGCGGCAGGCGACGAGGAATCTCGCACTGCCCTGAACAACACCCAGAGCGAGATTCCTCGCTGCGCTCGGAATGACAGCTTTGAGGCATTTGCACAGACTCCCCGCTGACGAGGGCTTCGTCTGGTTCGAGAGTGCAGAGACGTAATGTGCGGAGGTGCGACTGGAGTACAATACCTCTATTCCAAAACTCGAGGTGGTATTCTCCGTGTCCTCCATGCGCTCTGTGGTGAATGCTTTCTCCGGCCGTCTCCGAACCATGACCCCTGCCGACATCCCTGCCGGCATGCGCTTGAAAGAGATCGCGGGATGGAACCAAACCCTGGAAGACTGGCAGCGATTCCTCGAGGCCGATCCCGAGGGCTGTTTCGTCGCGGAATGGAACGGACAGGTAGCGGGCACGGTGGCGACCATCGTCTACGAGCACCGCTTCGCGTGGATCGGAATGGTGCTGGTTGACCCGCAGGTGCGCGGCAAGGGCATCGGGACAGCCCTGCTCCTAAGAGCCATTGACCATCTTGACGCCAGGAAGGTCCCCTGCATGAAGCTCGACGCAACACCGCAGGGCAAACCCATTTACACCCGCCTGGGATTCCAGATCGAATACGAAATCGAGCGGCACAGCTTGACCCGTGAGGCTTTCGGAGACTCTCCTGGTTTGGGCGTGGCGCCGACCTTTAGAGCCTGCCCTGAGCAGAGCGAAGGGTCGGCAAGTGCTGGTCTAAAGGCCAGCGCTAGGAATCAAACTGCGACGCACACGCCGGCATCCGCCGCGGAGAATCTCGAGCCGCTTCTGGAATTTGACCACCAGGTTTTCGGCGCTGACCGCAGCGCCCTCTTGCGCTCTCTCGCAAGCTCGGCCCCCGACTTAGTGGCCATCCACACTTCCGGGGGCGCAGTGGAGGCATTTGCGCTGGGCCGCCCAGGCTCGCGGGCCGACCAACTCGGCCCCTGGGTGGCGGCCAACGCTGCCGCGGCGCGCGCCGTTTTCGACGATTTTCTCCTCCGCTCCCGCCGGCCGGTTGTCTTTGTCGACGTGCTGAGAGACAATGCTTGGGCGCCCGCGCTTCTGGCCGCCCGCGGATTCCAGTTTTCCCGCCGCCTGACAAGAATGTACCGCGGCGAGAACGCGCATCCGGGCCGGCCTGACTTGCTGGGCGCGATTCTCGGTCCCGAAGTTTGGCTAATCACCGCCGATGACTGATTCCCCGCCTCAACGTGTCTTCTATGGCTGGTGGATTGTTGTCGCCGCCTTTCTAAACCTCTTTTTCGCCGTCGGCATTGTCTTCTACGGATTCCCGGTCTTTTACCCTTCCCTCATCGAGTCGCTGCATTTCTCGCGGCAGCAAGCCACCACGGGAATGTTCCTGGGCTTTGCGGCGGCGGCGCCGCTCCTGGGGTTGCTGGTCGGAGCGTTGATCGACCGCTTGGGCGCGCGGTTGGCGATCCTGATCGGAACGGGCTTTGTGGGCGCCTCACTGTTCTTGATGGGCGGCATCCACACGCTCACTCAATACTACCTGCTCTGCTTCGCCGAGGTGCTCGGATACGTCTCCGCCGGCCCCATCGCCAATCAGGTCCTCGTCGCCAACTGGTTTCGCAAAATGCGAGGCCGCGCCATGGGCTATGCCTACCTGGGCCTCGGCTTCGGCGGCGCGGTGTCGCCGCTTCTCGTCCATTGGCTGATCGAAACCGCCGGCTGGCGCAAGGCCTTCGAAGTGATTGGCGTTGCGATCGTCGCCATTCTCTTCCCCGTCGGCATCTGGGTAACGCGCTCTGCGCCGCGCGATTTGGGATTATTCCCCGACGGCGTTCCGCCCCATCCGGCGGCCACGGAAACAACCGCGCCCTCGCGAACCGCCGGCGAAGCGATTCGGACGGCAAACTTCTGGCTGCTCCTCCTCGGAAGCACACTCGTGATCGGCGTGATCGGAACCGTGATCTCGCATTTCATACTCTTCTTGAAGGATGAAGGGTATTCGTCCGGCTGGGCTTCTCGAGCCCTCAGCATTCTATTGTTCTCGAGCCTGGCGGGGCGCGTGATTGTGGGTTACGTTGCCGACCGCTTTAGCCGCAAGAACGTCATGGCCCTCTTCTATCTCACCTTGGCCCTGGCCATTCCCTTGTTGTTCCTGCATCACCAGGTGCGGGCTGTGCAAGCGTTTCGCAATACTTTTCGGATTCGCCATGGGCGCGGATTATATGTTGATTCCCCTGGTCGCGGTCGATTGCTTCGGACTTGCCGCGCTGGGAAAAATTCTGGCCCTGGTGATCATGGCCGACTCGCTGGGACAGACGTTTGGGCCCGTCATGGCAGGCCGCATTTTCGACCTGCGTCACAGCTACGATCTTGCCTGGCTGATCATTACCGCGGCGGGAATCCTGGGCGCCGGCGCCATCTTCCTGATTTCATCAGCGGCCCGCGGACGGCCCGCTCGAGATGAACTCGGGCCGGGCTCATTGCCGACCAGGGCGAGAGACCGTGCTCGGAAATCAAATAGGCGGGGTCATCTCTATTTCAGCCACGGCGATGATCTTCATGCCCTTCGGCATTGAAATCATTCCTGCGTTCTCGGCCGCAGCCTCACGCCATCGCATCAGAGTTGCCCGGCCACCGATGTGGCGAGGTTTTTCAGTTGTTCTTCGGTTTTGTCCGCATCCGTCCCCAGGGGCTTGAGCCTCATGAAATAGCGTTCTCTGCCCTTGCGCACGTGAAGGCTGTGCCGGGCATCGAAATAGGCTTCGTCCCAATTTCCGTCCGCTGTCTTGTTAGGCCTGAAGTGCGTGCTGAGTTTTGTAAACGTCTGCTTGGCTACGTCTACGGACGGCTCCGCATAAATTCGAAACAAAAACTCGCTTCCACTTCGGGTTCGATATTTGCAGTCGGTGCCCTTGACCGTGCTGGGGGCCACAACGGGCGCCCAGGTTCGGGACGGTGATCCGAACGTCTGATTCAGCACCTTGGTTACTTGTGTAGCAGGCAAGAGTGTGCAGGCGTCGGCGGGAAATTCCTTTCCTTCCAGCGCCACGACGCCGGCCACTACCGTGATCGTCACAAAGCACGTGATCCGCAGTGAAGTGGTTCGCAATTGGCTCATCGGTGACTCCTCTTCAGATATAAGCTTACGAACTTAGTCTATCTGAATCCCAGCGTAAAGCCAAAGCCGCCTTGAGCATTGCAGCGCGGGCATCTCGCCCGCTGTGGTGCGGGTATTCTGCCCGCAGCAGATTGGGTGTTGACATCCGGGAGTATAATCTCTGCGCATTTTCAAGAGGGCGCACCGCACGCAAGCGCGCCCGGAAGGAGGGTAGGATGATCCGGGCAGCCAGCCTGATCGTCATCGTGGTAGGGCTGCTCTCTCACGATTTCCCGCTGGCGGGGCAGAACAATATCCCCGCGTCGCACGCACGCCAAGTTGCCACAAATCTCCTGGTGGGATCGGGAGAATCAACTCCACGAACATTGCAGGTCGAAGGGAAGATCGCCTCAGGTGAAGGAGAACCTTTAGAGGGCGCCACGGTCTGGGTGGCATCTTTCGCTTCGCCCACGCAGCATTTAACTTCAACTCAAACGGACAGCGAGGGGAATTACTCGCTCAGTATTGCCTTGTCCCCTCAAACGGCCACCAACGCCGTCATTCTGGGTGCTAGTCACCCGGAGTGCCTTGAAGCGCGAGAACTGCTCAATCTCAGCGGACTGGCGCCGCTAGTCAAATCGAGCCTTTTATTGCCAAGGCTGGATGAGAAGCTCGACGCGCCTGATCTGGACCTGGTCGAGGCTTGGTTGATACCGCGCTTGGCACGCTCCCGCGACTGTCGCGCACAAGCCAGGACAACATGCGGGGCTTGGCGCGAGACGCTCGTCCGCTTCCGGAAGCGGCCTTTGGACTGGGCCGAATTGGCACAGATTCTCGACGCAACGCGGCAATCCGCCCTGCCCCAGTTTCGACCCTTGGCGGCCCTGGCCCTGATGCAGATGGGAAGCTGGCAGGGAGCCGGAAAGGTGTTGTCCTCGAACCCGCCGGCGTCCGGCATCTCGACAGAAGAGCTGGTTCTTCGAGGGGTGCGCTGGAACTTCCTCCACAGGACCGATGAGGCCCGGCAGGACCTCGAGCAGGCGCGCTCCATGGACCCGCGCAGCGCCTTAATCGAACTCGAATTGGGGCGTGTGGCGGTCCAGGCGGAGGACTGGCCTGCCGCCGCAGCCATGCTGGACCCGCCTCTGCGCAAGCGCGCCCTGGCTCCTCAGGCGCACTACCTGCGGGCCCGGGCGATGATCGCTCTCGGTGATTTCGAAAGCGCCTCACTCGAAGCGGACGTGCTGGCACAAGACCTGCGCCGAAGACGTCTGCCGCAGGATGCTCAGGGGTTCGTGGCCGATCTCCAGAGGCGGTTGCAGCAACGTTCCATCCAACCTATCGAGGACGTCATGAATCAGCCGGTAGCGGAACTCCAAGAGGCTGCGGGCGAACTCAAGGGTCTGGACCCTTCGAGTCCTCCCCCTCCCGGCGGGTTGGAGGAGTTCTTGAAGCAGGTGGGAAGCAGCATCGAAGAGACTTTGCGCGGTTTCTCGAACACCCTCAGCTCGGAATTAATCCGGCAAACTCAATTGGCGAGCAACGGGAAGCCGCGGACGGCGCGCTCCCTGGAGTGCAGTTACGTCTTCGTGCATCGCAATGTAAATGGACACACCCAGATCGATGAATATCGTGGAAACAAGGAAGGCCGCCCCTTGAGCCCGGGAAAAACCGAAGGGGGCTTCATGGTTACTTCGGGGTTTGTGAGCACCCTGATGATTCTCCATCCGGAGTTTCAAACCCAGACCAATTATCGTTTTCTGGGCTCGCAGTCCCTGGCGGGTCAGCCGACGTATGTGGTTGGCTTTGCCCAGAAACCCAAAAGTCCCAGCCCGTTGGGCAGATTCGTCCTGGCTCTAGGGAACGTCACGCCGCTTTATCTCCAGGGAATTGCCTGGATCTCACCCGATCACCGCGTCATGAGGTTGCGCACCGACCTTCTTCATCCCGTCTCCAGGATCAGCCTGACCCGTGAGACCTCTGAGATTGACTATCGCCCGTATCACTTCCTGAGCTCACCCACCACCTTCTTACTCCCGAATCGCGTCACCGTGAGTGTGGAATGGGGCCGCAAGCGCCTGCGAAACGAACACATCCTGTCCAAATTCCAACTGTTCAATGTCGAGGTCCACGAGGATAGCGGGAATGGTGTGCCTGCCATCGACGCCTCGCGCCAGTCCTTCCGCGCCAACCCCAACAACGACAACGTCCATATCAACCGAGGTTTGGCGCTGGACATGAAAGGCAGCCTGGACGCAGCGATCCTCGAGTATCGCGAGGCCCTGCGCGTTAATCCGAATAATGATCTTGCCTACTTCGACCTCGGTCTGGCGTTGGACGACAAAGGCGACCTAGAGGGCGCGATTGCGGAGTTCCGCGAAGCCTTGCGATTGAAGCCGGAAAATGAAAACACCCACGTCAACCTTGGCTCAGCGCTCTACAAAAAGGGGGATCTGGATGCGGCGATTGCCGAGTATCAGGAAGTCTTGCGCCTGAACCCGCAGAATGACTCAGCGCATTACAACCTCGCTATCGCCCTGGGAGCCAAGGGCACCTTGGGCGCGGCCATTCGCGAAACTCGCGCGGCCCTGCGCCTTGACCCGAACAATCCCCAACTCCATTATTCACTGGCTTATTGGCTGGAAAAGCAAGGTGATCGAGACGAAGCGCTGGGGGAATACCGTATCGCCCATACCCTCAGCCCCGAGAATTCTCAATTCAAGCGGGCCTTTGAGAGGCTGGCGCGAAAACCCAAGTCAAACCGCGCCTCGGGAGCGCCAAAACCTGGTGAGGGTACATGAGGCAGGGGCATCTCTCTTCGCTGCCCCTGTGCTCCATCAGGGCCGCATCTATAACTCCGATGCGCACACTTCACCCTCAAGACTGGAGGTCTTTTTAGCCGGCGAGCAGGAACCCTGCTCGGGTCGTCAGGTGAGAATGTTTCCCCGCAGTGTGGCGCCGGCGGGGACGGCGTGCCGGATGAGTTACACGCGCTCGACGTTCGCGGCTTGCAACCCTTTAGGGCCCGTCTTCACTTCGAAGCTGACCCTTGCGCCTTCCTCTAATGATCGGTATCCGTTGCCCACAATTGACGAGAAATGAACGAATACGTCCTCTCCGCTTTCACGCTGGATGAACCCGTAGCCTTTTGCGGCGTTAAACCACTTCACTGTACCTTGTTCTTTCATGCTGCGATTTGTCCTTATTGGATTGAGATTGCAATTTGTGGAGACGGCAACGGCGGGTACGCCCGACGATCCGCTGTAACGCCACTAGCCGCAAGGTCCAAGGTAACCGCCCTTGTAGATCTTGCGATACTCGTCGGAATTACAAAAACAAACTGCAAGCCTAACATAGCAGTTTTGGGTCGGGTTGTCACGAAAAAACCGGTGGGAAACCAGTTCTAGGAAAGGGCGACTTTAAGTCGCTCGGTCGGGAGGTATGAAGAACCCCCCTTGGGGCACACCATGGCTTGCCCCTACTGGAATTCTCCACGAGTGACTTGAGCGTGGTTGACCTGCCCGTCGATTCTTTCCCACCTTCTGAGCTCTGGGTGCGGGTTCAGTCTCGGCGGCGCAGGTATCAACAGAAGAACGAGGTCAACTTGAAAACCGGTCTGTGATGTGTACAATGAATAACCCAAGGGTGAAACTGGCGACTTCACGTGAAACCGGAAGATCGCCAGCAATGCTTAGTGAATTGACGGCGGTGCATATGGGGCAAACTGACGAATTGCCTCAATCGACCCTGCCTCCCAGTTCTCCTGATAACGACCGTTCCGCACGCGGTCCCGGTCCGGGCCGCGTGCCGGTGCACCTCTGGATCTTCATGCTGGTGGTTCTGGTCGTCCCCGGCTTTCTCTGGTACGACTTGCGCGCCGCCTACCAAGACACCTTGACCTACTGGGATTCGAATCTATCCAACTCCGCGGACGAACAGACCAGCGTCGAAACCCTCTGGCTTCTCGAGAGACGAACGGACACCGAGGGCATTGCCAACAATCCCGCTACGATTCGCATGGTTAAAGAGAGTGTCAGCGGGGCGAAGTTGGAGGCAACCCAGCGAGAAGTTGAACGTGCGATCGATAAGATGGCGCGCATTAACGGCTTCCTGGGCGGAGCCATTGCTGATACAGAGTGCCGGATCCTGGCACAGGTCGGTGTTCCACCGGAAGCCAGGCAGGGCGTCAAGAGGGCCTGCCGTGAGGTCCAAACCACTCAAGCCTACAGCGTCGTTGCGTCCTACCCGCGGCCTGAGCGCGTCTTGATCAACATGGCCGTTCCGGTTTCGGCGGGAGGGGGAGCATCGAGGGATTCTCAAACTTCCCACCCTGCGGTCGGGGCCGCGGTCATGATCTCAGAGCCGAGGAGAGCGGTTTCCCGCTTCTTCGCGGAAAAGAGCAAACCCGACCGGTTCGCGAAAACTGAGATCGTATGGCAGGACGAAGCAGAAACTGCGGGCTTTTCGCCCCAACCGAATGCGCTGGGAATGGGATCACTATTCCGGCAGCCACTGGGCGGGAATGCCTTCGAATCGAAGGCAGCCCGCGAACGCAATGTGGAGTTTGGCGAGTTCACCGACTATCGGGGCGTTCGGGTCTTCGGCGTCGCCCGCTCCATCGCCGCGGCGGGCGCGAGCCTTGCTCGCAAGGTTGACAAGGACGCGGCGTTAGCCGAGTTCCACAAACGAGCCCTGTTGGAGTGGCTGGCCGCGGCGCTCTCTCTCCTGCTCTTCGGTTCCGTCATCCTGATCCAGCACCGTCACCAGGCGATGCGGGACCTTCAGGAAAAACTTCGACAACAGCAAGCGGTGTTGGATCTCAAACGTCACGTGGAGGCTTCCGAGGAGCGCTACCGTGCCTTTATTGCCAACAGCACGGAAGCCATTTGGCGGATGGAAACCGAGAAGCCCATTTCCACGGAACTCCCGGTCGAGGAGCAGGTTGACCAAGTTCTGCAATTCGCCTACCTGGCGGAATGCAACGACTCCATGGCTCGCATGTTCGGGTTCGAGCGCGCCTCAGACCTGGTTGGGCTGCGCGTCAAGAATCTGACAGCCTTCGATCCGTGTTCCATCGCAAACCTGAAGACTTTCATTCGCTCCGGCTATCGGCTGGAGGACGCCGAATTCTTCGCCAAAGACCGCCTGGGCAAGGTTCACCACTTTATGAACACCTATTTGGGCGTCGTGGAAGGAGGATATCTGCTCCGCGCTTGGGGCGTGTTACGGGACGTGACGGAGCGGAAACGCGTGGAGGAAGCCCTGAAGGAGAGCGAGCGGCGTTATCGAGTTCTCTTCGAGACTGCCGGCGACGGCATTTTCCTTATACGAGGCGACACTTTCATCGACTGCAATCAAAGGGCCCTCGAAATGTATCGCTGCACCCGCGAAGATATCCTGGGGAAAGATTTGGCCAGCCGCTACCCGGCTGAAGGGCCGGATGGTTCACATCCTCGCCGGGAAGCCCTTGAGAAATTGAACCAAGCTCGCGAAGGCCAAACGCTTTGCTTTGAGTGGGGGGCTCTCCGCCTGGACGGTACCACCTTCGATGCGGAGATCACTCTGGGCCGCCTGGGAATCGAGGAGGACGTTCTTCTGCTAGCACTGGTACGGGATATCACTGACCGCAAGAGGACGGAAAGGTCGCTCCGCGAGAGCGAAGAGCTGTTTCGCACCACTTTCGAGACGGCCGGAGTCGGTATCGCTTTGGTGGACTTGCAAGGCCGACCCATGAATTCGAACCCTGCACTCCAGAGAATGCTCGGCTATAACGGCGAAGAACTGCGCCACATGCCCTTCACCGAGTTTACCCACCTTGATGACCGGGAACGTGACTGGCGACTGTACCAAGAACTGCTGTCAGGGAAACGTGAAAAATACGAGATCGAGAAGCGGTTCATCAAGAAAGATGGGCAAATCGTGTGGGGGCTCTTGACCGCTTCACTGGTTAGCGGCGCGGACGGGCAGCCCATGTACGGAGTGGGCATGGTGGAAGACATCACAGAGCGCAAACGGGCAGTGGAGGCGCTCGAAGCCAGCGAAGCGCGGTTCCGCACCCTCATACAAAGGGCGCCCGTGGCCATCAGCATCAGCCGGTCCGGGCAGACCTTGTATGTCAACCAACGGTACCTGGAAATGTATGGCTTCCAAAGCGTCGATGAGGTCATCGGACATTCCATCGGCGAACAATGGTCAGCCGAGTGCCGGGCGATGGTGGAAGAACGCGCCCGGCAGCGTTCTCTCGGGCTGCCTGTTCCCATGCGATATGAGGCGGTCGGGCAGCGTAAAGACGGCTCCCTGTTTCCCGTGGAAGTGGCCATTGCCATGGTAGAACTCTCGGACGGCAAGGCCAGCGTCGGCTTCCTGACGGACATCACGGAGCGCAAGCGTGCCGACCGGGAATTGGTAGACCGCCTGCGCTTCGAGACCCTGTTAGCCGATCTGTCGGCGCGATTTGCTGATGTGATGGCGCAGCGGTTGGGCGGGGAGATCGAAGGCGCCCTGCGTTGCGTCTGCGAATGCTTGGCACTGGATGGGTGTACACTTTGGCAGGCGTTGGAGGAGGCTCCAAGGCTGTTCAGGTTAACTTACAATTATCGAGGCTCGGAAGGACCACCGGCTCCGGGTGTGCGTCAGATGGACGCCGGGGAGTACTTCCCCTGGAGTCACCAGCAGATCATGTCTGGAAAGAGCAATGTCGTTGCCGTCTCATCCTTGGCGGAATTGCCGGAGGAGGCTGCCCGCGACCGCGAGACCTACAGCAAGTATGGCGTAAAGTCAGTCTTGACGATCGGGCTGACAGCGGGAGGACGACCGCCCGTGGGAGCGTTGGCGTTTAGCTCGACGCAAGCGGAGCACGCCTGGCCAGAGGAAATCGTGAACCGGCTGCAACTCGTTGCCCAGATGTTCGCCAGCGCGCTGGCTCGGCAGCGCTTGCAAGAAGAGCGCCAGCGCTCCTTCGATCAGTTGCGGGCCCTGGCCGCGCGCCTCCAAAGCATCCGCGAAGAAGAAAGAAAGCGAGTGGCGCGCGAAATCCACGACCAACTGGGCCAGGCTTTAACCGCCATCAAGCTGGATCTCAGCTCGCTGGTTCGCGGGCTGCCGGCCGCTCCCAGCCCCCTGTTGGAAAAGGGCACTCCCCTCTTGCGTCTGGTCGATGAGACGATTGAGAGCGTGCGCCGAATCTCTACCGAATTGCGGCCCGGAATGCTGGATGACGTGGGCCTCGCGGCCACGGTGGAATGGGCTGCGGAAGAGTTTGCGAGCCGCACCGGCACGAAATGCCTCCTGGATTTGGCCACGGAACAATTCTCAGTCGATTCGGAGACCGCAACGGCGGTATTCCGCATCTTCCAGGAGACGCTCACCAATGTGGCGCGGCACGCTAGCGCCAGCGAGGTGAAGATACGTCTCGCCGAGGAAAACGGCGATTTGACGCTGGAAGTCCACGACAACGGCAGAGGGATCCGAGAGGATGAACTGGCCAACGCCAATTCGCTGGGAGTTTTGGGAATGCGCGAGCGGGCCCTGCTGTTGGGAGGCACTCTCACCATTAGGGGCGAGCCGGGTCAAGGCACGACCGTAAGGATTCGGATTCCCGAAGTCCGCCGCGCCTAGCGAGGAAGTCCATGCTCAGGGTTCTGATCGCTGACGACCACGCCATCGTGCGCCGGGGCCTGATCGAGATTCTGTTGCGCGAACTCGAGAATCCCGTTTGTGGAGAAGCGGAGAATGCCCAGCAGGTTCTTGCTCAGGTCCGGAGCCAAACCTGGGATCTCGTGATTTTGGATGTCAGCATGCCTGGGCGCAGCGGCATCGACGTTCTTAGCGACTTGAAACGCACGCATCCGAAACTGCCCGTCCTGGTTCTCAGCATGCATCCCGAAGGCCAATACGGCAAGCGGGTGCTCAAAGCGGGCGCTTCCGGCTACATGAACAAGGACAGCGCGCCGGAAGAATTGATCAAGGCCATTCGCAAAGTGCTGGCGGGCGGCCGCTATGTAAGTCCGGCGCTGGCGGAAAAGCTGGCTTGGGACCTGAGTGAAGACCACGCGCGCTTGCCCCACGAGGCTCTTTCCGACCGTGAGTTTGAAGTCCTGCGCATGATTGGCGCAGGAAAGACGATCAGCCAGATTGCGGAGGAACTTCATCTGAGCGTGGCTACAATCAGCACCTATCGGGCCCGGATTCTGGAGAAGATGAATATGACCACCAATGCGGAGTTGATGCGTTACGCCTTCCAGAGCCGCTTGGTAGAATGAGCTTGTCTCCTAGCGGTCCTGCAGGCGCGCGTTGATCGGCCCCTCCACCGACCCCAAGGCGTTGTGGTATGTGCTCCGCGCCTTCCCTCAAGCCCGTGATCCAAGTCGTTCGCGACCTTTTCCGGAACGCCGGACACTGGCATATAAGTACCGGCTACTACCTGGGTCTGTACCTCGACCGCCGCAACGGACACCCCCGCAAGGCAACCTGTCGTTTCCAGTTACCGTGTCAGAGAAATGATGACACGCGGAGTCCAGTTAGCTCGACGCCAATATCCAGCTTTCGGCGATAGTGTCCCTGCCGCGGATGAGGCAGGCTGATACGTGGGGCGACTTATGAAAGTTCTGATCGCTGACGACTCCGAGGTTTTCGTGCAACGCTTGGTTCAAGCACTTGGTGAAATCAGCGGTGTCGAAATTGTTGGGCGCGCCCGTACGGGTGCGGAGGCCTTGCAGGCACTCCGCGATCTGCACCCTGAGGTGGTGATCCTGGACATCAGAATGCCGGACGGAACTGGCCTTGACGTGCTGGAAGGCATCAGGAATGAGAAACTGGCAGCGATCACAATTGTCCTGACCAACTTCGCCTTCCCGCAGTATCGCAGAAAATGCCTGCAGTTGGGGGCGCGATTCTTTTTCGACAAGTCGGCTGAATTCGCAGAAGTCACAGAAGCGCTGAGCGGGCTGATTCACCAACCCCTGACGCCCGCCGAGAATGGCTCGAGTGGAACGGAGCAAGAAGCTCATCGGGAGCACTAAGAAAGAGCAGGGAGATGGAGCGGTTGTTTCTAATTGGCGCGGTTGCGTCCTTGGTCGTTTCGTGGCTCTACATTTTCCTCCTGAAAACCAAACTGCGCGACTGCATGACCTACATTCACAATCGTATCGACACAGCCAACCCCGGCCTCGGAGGCCCGCTCCGCAGTCCAGCAGGCGGGCACAACTCAAAGCGGACCGGCAACTCTTGGTGCATCGGCAGGAAGGAAGCGGCAATGCCGGCGCTGGAAAAGGCGACCATGGAAGGAAAGCCGAAACTCATCGTCGGTGGCTCAAATAGTCCTCGACCACTGCATTATCTCTGTTCGCATTGCTTGCAGCCATTCTATCTACCTGGAAATCAGCCGCCGAAGGAAGCCGTGGCGGAACTGCTCCAGAGCTTTGCGGAACACGTTGAGCGAGAGCATCGGAGCCCTGGCCCTGATTCGAATGCCCCGCAGGCGGAAGCCGATAAACGGGACAGTCAGTAGAGTAATGGCGTTACAACACGGCTGAACAGTTTTCAAAATGGGCCTCTCCGTGTTTTATGCGTTCGCGGGCGCTAAGAGCACAAAGAAGGAATCTTCGTGAATCAACGACGCACTGCTGACGAGTGCTCCAGGACAGTGCAAGAAATCCTGGAACTAAAACAGCAGGAGCGTGAGGTTTGGTTCGAAGGAGCTGTATGAGTCTGGAGACAATGGGAGGGCGAGAGGACAAGGCGCTTACTGAGACGTTGATTAAAACCCTGCCGCACCTCTTCTTTACCGCCGTCGAGCAATCTTCGGAAGCCGTGGTCATCACCGACGCCCGAGGAAACATCGAATACGTCAATCCGGCATTCACCCGCATTACAGGGTACACGCGCGAGGAGACCTTGGGGCAGAATCCCCGGCTTCTGAAATCCGGCGAGCACGATCCGGAGCTTTATCGCGAGCTTTGGAAGACCATTCTCACCGGAGAGCCCTGGCGGGGTGAGCTCATCAACCGGCGCAAGGACGGGAGTTTTTACGCCGAGGTGATGAACATTGCGCCGGTGTGCAACCCTCGCGGAGAAGTCACCCATTTCATCGCCACTCAACAGGACGCGACAACCCGCCGCCAACTCCAACAGCAACTAAAGTGGGTGCAAACGGTGGAGGCGGTCGGACGTTCTGGCGGGGGGAGTGGTCCATGAATTGAATAATCTGCTCGCCATTATTTCCGGTTACGGACAGCTTTTGCAGGGACGCGTGAATCCCGAAGGTCTGGGTGCAGTGGAGGAAATCCTTAAGGCGGCGGAACGGGCGGCCGCACTCACACGCCAATTACTCTCCTTTAGCCGGGGTCAAATCCTGGCCCCGGAGGTTCTGGACTTGAACTTGGTCGTGTCCGACACCTTGAAGATGCTCCGCCTTCTAGTCGGTGACGGTATCGAACTCGCGACTATTCAACAAGCGGACTTGGGACACGTGATGGCCGACCGGGGACAAATCGAGCAAGCGATCATGCATTTGGCCGTGAACGCGCGCGACGCCATGCCCGAGGGCGGCAAAATCACGATTGAAACGGCCAACGTCTATCTGGATGAGGCTTATTCACGAATCCACGTCGGAGCCAGTCCTGGTCCGCACGCGATGGTATCCGTAGCCGCCATGGGCGCGAAACCGGATACCGCATCCCCAGCGTCGTCCTTCGAGCCGCCTTTCACAGCAAAGAGAGCAGGCAAGGGGGCAGGATTAGGCTTGGCAAATGTCTTCGGCATCATTAAACAGAGCGGCGGCCACATTTGGATTCAAACCACGCCCGGACAGGGTACGGCCTTCAAGATCTACCTTCCCCGCATTGAGGAGACCGCGCCCAAGGTGGCGCCAGCTCAGCCACGCCCCGTCCTGCCCACGGGATCGGAGACTATTCTGTTGGTGGTCGAGGAGCACGGAGTTCGGTCCATCGTCGGGAAGACACTCGAGTCGCTTGGCTATAAAGTCTTGGAAGCGCACGGACCCGTCCAAGCTCTGGCGATCATCGAGCAGAGTTCCCAACCGATTCATCTGCTCTTGACTGACCTGGTGATGGCCCAGACGGGTGCTGAAGAGTTAGCCAACTGCTTGCAAGCCTCGCGGCCAGAGTCGAAAGTCCTCTATATGTCAGGGCAGGCAGAGGACACTTCTGTCCACCACGGCACTCTGGAAGCCGGACCGTCCGTTCTCCTAAAACCCTTCACACCTGAAACCCTGGCGCGCAAGGTGCGCGAAGTGCTGGACGTTCGAAACCAACCCCAATAGAGATCGCGTCTCAACATACAGTTGGTGGTAGAATTACCTAGGGCTTTGTAGACCGTCCAAACAAGGATGAGATTCCTGTCCGCAGGAATCGGTCTTTTACAGGAGGGAAGCGATGTTCCGTCTTGCATGCTGTCTGCTCGTGGCGACGCTGGCGCAGTCCGCTGAACCGGTATTCCAGACTTCGTTTGAGAAGCCAAGCCAGGACTGGACGGTGGTTCGCGGTTCGACTACGGCCGACTCCGCGGTGCTGCACGAGGGGCACAAGTCGCTTCGCCTGGAGCGCGATGCTGCCTCCCCGGACGCCTGTGTGCGCTTGGCGCCCGTCGCTCTCAGCATCGGCAAGGAGTATGAATTGAGCGGTTGGGTGCGAACCGAGAACCTCGAGGTGCGTGACCTCGACCGCTCTCCCATCGCTATTGGCGCGGCGCTGACCATGGCCTCGATGCCCTTCGATGTGCATTCAGCCTCACTGGGCGGCACTCAGCCCTGGACGCGCCTCACCCTTCGATTCGTGGCCAGCAGTGCGCAGGACCATATTCTGCTCACCGTCGGCAATGGCGGATCATTTCGCGGCAAGGCCTGGTTTGAAGGCGTGCGCCTGGAGGAGAAGTCCTCGAGTGATGAATGGCCGGTTCGGGACGCCGTCGAGACCTTTGGCCCCGCTTACCGCTACCCCGCCGCCGGTTGGATTTATCTCCACATCGAAGGCCAGCCTTACGAGCGCGGCTATCAGCACGGGCACCTCATGGCCCGTGAGATTCCGGAGTATCTGGAGCGCTGCGCAGCGTCGCTCGGCTCCAAGGAACGCTGGGACGAGTATCGCACCACCGCCAACGCTCTTTTCCTACGCGGCTTCGACCGCGAAATCCTGGAGGAGATGCGGGGCATCGCGGAAGGCGCTTCCGACACCGGCGCCCGCTGGCAGAACCGGCGCATCGATTTGCTGGACATCGTCGTGGCCAACACCACGGTCGAGATGGGTGAGTTGCCTTCCGCCGTCGCCACCACGCCCACGGGGCTGGAAGGCCTCAACTTTGATACGCCGCCCTACGCCAGGCGCGATTCCGCGCTCGATCATTGCAGCGCGTTTGCAGCCACCGGGCCCGCCACACGGGACGGCAAGATGGTGATTGGGCATGTCACCTGGTGGCCGCTGACGCTCGCCGAGCAAACCAACGTCCTGCTGGACATCAAGCCGGCCGCCGGCCATCGCATGCTCATCCAGAGTTATCCCGGCGGCATTGAAAGCGGCACCGATTGGTACCAGAACGATGCGGGCATCGTGCTCACTGAAACCACTATCGATCAGACCCCCTTCAACCCCCAGGGCACGCCGGTGGCCTTCCGCGCGCGCATGGCGATTCAATACAGCAGCAACATCGACGATGTGGTGCGCTATCTCGGCACTCGCAACAACGGCCTTTACACTAACGAATGGATTATGGGCGACGCCAGAACGAACGAGATTGCCATCTATGATCTCGGCACGAATCACACCCGGCTCTGGCGAAGCTCCAAGAACGAATGGTTCGGCGGGACACCCGGCTTCTACTGGGGCGACAACAACGGCAAAGATCTCAGCGTCCGCCTTGAGGACTACCCTGACCCCAAAGGCGACCCTGATTTCATCCCTTATTCTCCGGGGCCGCGCGACCTGGCCTGGCAGGAGCTTTATCGAAAGTATCGTGGCCAGATCGATGAGCAGTTCGGCTTCCTGGCTTTCCGCACCGCGCCGCTGGTCAGTTCCAGCACCATGGACGCCAAAGTCACCACCGCCGATATGGCCAATCGCCTAATGGTTTGGGCAGAGATCGGCAAACCCAACCAGCGAGAATGGCTGCCTCATAAATGGGACTCTGCCAACGATGACGGCCTGTACCCGTCGGGCTACTCTCTCTTTGAAGCTGAACCCTCAGCAAGCCTCCTCTCTGCAATTCAGCAGAACGAAAAGCTTCGACTTACGGCAGCGCTCGACCCGCCGCAGCCGACGACGAGCGCCCTCATAGACCCGCCGTCGTACGAGGGACGGCTCTGGAAGGGTTGGGTACTGCCGGCCTCCGAAGCTGACGACTGGTTCGTCGCCGGTTCAGCCCAATACCGGCGGGTGCTCCAATCGAGCGACGTAGAGGAAGCCCTTAATGCCCAACGCGCCGTTATGCGGGGCCTGGAACTCATCCCTGACACGCCGTTGAGTCACCTCCGTCGCGAGCAAACTCGGGGAGTGCTGTTTCTGGATTCGTTGCGTCGCAAAATGGGCGACGAGGCTTTCCTCAAGCTGATGAATGACTATTTCGCAGCTAACACGACTAAGCCTGTCACGGCGGAATCTTTCCTCGAAAAGGCTGGGGTTCGATTCGAAACCGGCGACCCTCCTGCCGGTCCCGCTTACCTCGCGAGCGACATCAGGCGCCGACTCTCCTCGGCCGTGATCGTCTACGGCACGGTGCGCGAAGCCGGTGCGAACCGCTACGCCGCCGAACAGATGCAGAATCACTTCCTGGATCAATACGAAAGCGAGGTCCCCATCTACAAGGACTTTGAAGCCTCTGAGGAAGTACTGCGCCATCACGATGTGGTCTTTGTGGGCCGCCCGGAGGCCAACTCCGCGCTGGATCCATGGGTGGGCAAACTCGGTCTCGATTACGAGGGCGCAGCTTTCAAGATCGACGGAAAGGTACATGCCAGCGAACGCGAAGCCCTGATTCTCGCCGCGGAGAACCCGCTCGACCCCGCTCACATGGTTTTGGTGGTTGCAGGTAACGACGCGCTCAGCACGGTGAAAGCACAGAGCGCGCAATTGCCCGCTGACGAGTATGTTATCCTCCGTATCGGCGGTGAGCCCACCAAGGGCTTCATCGCGCAAAACTCCAGGCGCTGAATTCCAAGAGGCTGAAGCGGACCTCTCCGAATCGACGCCTCTGCTTATACACGCCCATCTTCACCTCGAGGGCGTTCTCAGTACTTTCCGCAGGCCCTTCCACATCGACAACCAACCCGATGGCGGAGGCCTCAACCACCTTCGGACCATCCGCTCGAACGGAAATGGCCAGCGCGGCGCCGACCTGCCGGATTAGCTGCGCCCAGCGGCAGCCTGCGAAGTGGCGTTTTCTCAGGACCTTAGTACCATTGAGAACCCCTATCTTACTGGATATAGTCCAGCCTACAAGTGCAAGATTACCCCGAGCAAGGAACTTGAAGACGCGCGTTGTACGAATTCCTCAGGATGAGTCTCGACCCTGTTGGAATGGACCAAGAAAGACGGTAGTCACGTTGTAACGACGCTGGAAGGAACGCTAGGCGGAGTGGCAGATGTCCAGTCCGGAAAAGCTCGAGCGGCGGTCAGTAATCCTCATTGTTGATGATGACGTCACTTTACGAGCCCTCTTTCGGGAATCGCTTGACCAGGCCGGCTTCAAGGTTATTGAAGCGGAAGATGAGTCAAAAGCGCTTCAGAGGTTCACGGAGACGCCGCCCGATCTCGTCGTGATGGACATGGACACGTCCAACCTGGACGGTTTTGAAGCCTGTGCGGCCCTCCGCCGTTTACCTCAGGGGCAAGACACGCCCATCCTGATGGTCACCGGGCGCGACGACATTGAGTCCGTCAACCGGGCTTTTGAAGCTGGAGCAACAGACTTCTTGCCCAAGCCCGTGAATTGGACGCTCTTCGGCCACCGCGTTCGGTACATGCTGCGTGCCAGCCAGACCTACCGTGCCTTGAAGGCCGGTGAGGCAAGACTCGCCAAGGCCCAACGGATGGCGCGTTTAGGACATTGGGATTGGGACGTCAGAGACCGGTGGTCTTTCTCTGATGAGGTGTGCAGGATCTTTGGTTTTGACCTTGAGGACCAGCCCGCAAAGCGCGAGCTCATGGCCAAGGCATTCATCCCGGGATCGCGACACGTGTTGCAATTGTTCCAGGCGGCGTTGCGGGGTGAAGAGAAGTACGAGATTGAATACCGACTCTTGCTGCCCGATGGAACGTTGCGCGTCGTGGCGGAGCAAGCTGAGGTCAGCTTTGACGGGCGTGGCCGTCCGAGGCAGGTGGAAGGAACGCTCCAGGATCTGACCGAGCGGCGGCAAGTAGAAGCAAGAATACGATATCTGGCTTACTACGACGGACTAACCGGTCTTCCCAATCGCCGGATGATGTACGAACACGTCGCCCAGGGATTGCGTCAGGCGCGAAGAAGCAAGAGGCCGCTTGCGCTGCTCTTTCTCGACCTCGACAATTTCAAGTCCATCAACGATTCTTTGGGGCATGGCTGGGGGGATAAGCTATTGCGGCAGGTCGCTGACCGGCTTTCTCAATGCGTGCGCGCTAGTGACCTGATATCCCGGCCCGGCGCGCAATCCTCGACCCCTCCTGTCTTCCGCTTCGGTGGTGATGAATTCGCAATCCTTCTCTTCAATCTTCAGAAGGAGCGGGACGCTTTGTTGGTCGTACGGCGCATTATGAGCGCCCTGGAGGCACCCTTTGTGATTGAAGGGCACGAACTCTTCGCTACAGCCAGCATCGGCATTGCTGTGTCCCCGTCGGATGGCGAGGATCTCAAAACGCTTCTCCGAAATGCCGACGCGGCCATGTATCAGGCCAAACAAAAAGGCAAAAACACTTTCGAATTCTATACAAAATCGCTGACGCGGATGTGCGTCGAGCGGATGAAGATCGAAGCCAGGCTGCGTCGTGCGGTCGAGCAGGAAGAACTGAAGCTCTGCTTTCAGTCTAAGCTCGAAGCCCAATCCGGCCGTCTTGCCGGGGTCGAGGCCCTGCTCCGATGGAACACCGCGGGTTTAGGTTCCGTGCCGCCGGAGAGATTCATCCCCCTCGCTGAGGAAACGGGACTCATCATCCCGATCGGGGAATGGGTGTTGAGAGAGGCCTGCCGCCAGATCCAAGCCTGGGAAACCGTCGGACTGCCTCTGGTCCCAGTCGCAGTCAACGTCTCGGCCCGACAGTTTCAACGCAGCGACCTTTCCAAATTCATCTCCAGTTTGCTCGAAGAAACCGGTCTGAGCCCTCAGAGCTTGGAACTGGAGCTCACGGAAAGCGCCATCGTCGAAGATGTTCCAAGGGCCAAGGTAGTGCTTCAGAAGCTCAGCGAACTGGGAGTGAGGCTCTCCATCGACGATTTTGGGACGGGATTCTCCTCTTTAAGTCTGCTTCGGTGGTTTCGGGTGGACGCACTCAAGATTGACCGGTCGTTTGTGCAAGATCTCCCCCAAGATGCGGACGACTCGGCGATAATCCTCGGTATCATCGCGATGGCGCACAGTCTAGGCATCCGAGTCGTCGCCGAAGGTGTTGAGACGGAATCCCAATTCGCCTTCTTGAAAGAGCATGGGTGCGACGAAGTGCAGGGTACCCTTTTCGGCCTGCCGGTAACCGGTTCGGAGTTTGCGCAATCGCTCGACGAGTCCGGCCCCAGCCTGCGGTTTCCGCTTCCGATTCCGCGGAGGGTACATTAGTGGAACCTGCACGAGGGCTCGATCGGGCCGGTGCGTATTGACCTTACCGAAGTACCGTTGAACGCGGATGTTCTCACAGTTAGAATCCAGGCCGGTGCGAGCAGAGAATTGGGAGACGAGCGCGTGTAACCAGGCGAGGTCAATCCTGCCGCCAACGTCAAGAGGTGCACAAAAGAATATGCCAGCCGGTAGATTACTTCGATGCTTTTCGGCCCTGGCAAGGGCATGTATGCTGCTGACCATCTTCTTTTGCTTTTGGAACACTCCGGCCCAAGCCCTGATGCCAATCAAGACCTTGACGCAGTATGTCCACGAAGTCTGGCAGCAAGAGGATGGGTTGCCTGAAGATGATGTGACAACCATCACTCAGACGCGAGACGGATATATCTGGCTGGGAACCGAGGCCGGTTTGGTTCGCTTCGATGGAATTCGCTTCACCGTGTTCGACCAAACTAACACGCCTGAGCTCACCAGCGGTTTTATTCACAAGTTGCACGAAGGCCGTGATGGCAGTCTGTGGATCGGCACGGACGCAGGCGGCATCTATCGATTACAGAATGGAAAGTTCACGGCCTATCCCACCCCGGACGGGCTTTCCAATGACACTGTCCTGGCACTATGTGAGACCGATGACGGAAGTCTCTGGATTGGAACTGAAGGGCATGGACTGGGGCGCTTAAAGGACGGCAAATTCTCGCGTTACACGACCAAAGACGGCTTGTCGGACGACTTCGTTTGGGCACTGATGGGAACCGACGATGGAAGCCTTTGGATTGGCACGAACCACGGCCTCAACCGGCTCAAGGACGGAAAGTTCACTCTCTACACCACGAAGGATGGGCTTCCCAACAATGTCGTTTGGTCGTTGGGTTCAGGCCGAGGGCACAGCTTGTGGGTCGGAACGGGCGGCGGATTATGCCAGATGCGAGATGGCCAATTGCAGGCCCTCCCCGGCCACGAGGGTGCAGAGAGAAACCGTGTCATCTCGCTCGTCGAAGACCACCAGGGCACATTATGGGTTGGGACAGACGGTCATGGGTTGGAGCGTATCCAAAACGGAACTGTCTCGGCTTTTACCACGAAGGAAGGCCTATCGAACGACACGGTTTCGCCCACATGGCCTGTTTGCTGACCGGTTGGCAGGCGCGGTTGACGGCGGCCAAGCGGATGTAAGCACCGGTGCTCAGGCCTTGGGCCCGCTTCGGGCATAGTTAATGAACGTGCTGGGCGACTTGGGCTCGCTCCGCCTCCAGCCAAGGGCTTGGGGCAAGCCCCAGTCCAGAACCACGGCGTATTCAGGGGCGGGGCCGGGGCCGGCCACGGCGCGAGCGATGTCGTCGGGTTTGCCGAGGTATTGTTGGGAGAGGCGACGGCACTTGCCGTCGCGCCATCCCCACTGCGAGAGATAATAGTAGGTGTGGCCATGAATGGCCTTGGCTTCGAGCCGTTGCATATCGCGCCACGGGCGGTGGCGCGCTTATTTAGGGCATAGTCTAGTTATTAAGTCAAACAAATAAGCGCATATTTATTGGATATATTCAGCACAATTGAGCCAAATTAGTTAGGGCATAGCCACCGGAAGCCGCAAGAACCTCCACGAAAAGAAGTTACGCAGAAAGCTCTATGCTAAGTCGTAAACTGGGGCTAGGGCCGAGGCGGCCCTCGGGGTCAGATTCCCCCCAACCTACCGCCGTTTCTGTCTGGAATACGGAGCTGGTTTGTTTTGTGCGGGGGTCTTGGAGCCCAAGGACCTGGCCCACCCTTGCGCACGGGTGCACTACGTTCGGCCGGAATATCATAAACCGGGGCAACCTCCCAGAAGCCTAGCGGCCTGCCTCTGAAACGTTGGATGTGGTGAAGGCAACCCTGCGCTTCCTAAAATGCAAATCAATTCCGGAGGCCCCAAAGGTTGACCTGTGGACCTTCGGCAAGCGAAGCACCAAGCATGTCCTGGTGGACGCATGGCTAATCATG
>CAVROP010000115.1:0-71887 GCA_963722675.1 uncultured Acidobacteriota bacterium | reverse complement strand
TAAGTTGCTCATTGATTTTCCCTTTCCTAGATAGGAAAATCGTCCTGTTGGACTATGGGCCATCCAGGAGGTGCTGCGAAATGACAGTCGGAATTTTCGAAGCGAAACAGAAACTGTCGCAACTTGTGGAACGAGCATCGAAGGGCGAAGAAATCGTTATCACCCGCCGAGGCAAGGAGCAAGCGCGGCTGGTTCCGATGCCTGCCGAACGTGGGCGGACCCTGAAAGAAATCTTCGACTCCATCAGGAACCGCCCTCGGATTAAACTCCCCCGTGGCGTCACAATCAAGTCTCTGATCGAAGAGGGGAGGCGTTTTTGAATTACCTGGTTCTTGATGCATCGACGGCTCTTGGGTGGATGATTGACGCGCCAGCACCACTCGTATCTCTCCGCGCCCTCCACCTCCTCCAATCGGGTACAATCGCGGTCGTCCCGGATCTTTGGTACTACGAGGTCTCGAACGCCTTAATCATGGCGGAGCGTCGGGGCCGAGCCACCGCGCAGCTTGTGTCTGCGTACGTTAACGACATCGAGCGGCTTGCCGAATTCCTCGAGGTGAGCCCGACTACCCCCTCGGCCTTGGTCGCAGCTGCTCGCCAGTCCGGGCTGACGGCCTACGATGCCGCCTATTTCGAACTGGCCCTCCGTCGCAACCTGCCGCTGGCCACACTCGACGACAAGCTGCGGGCCGCCGCTCAGAGAGCTGGCGTCGAACTCCTCCGGTAATCGACTAGCCACCAGGCACTAAGCACTAGCCACTGCTCTAGTTCAGCCTGATCCGATTGAACGCATCCCAAGTTGACATGTCGGACAGCACGACGCGGTCGCCGGGTTTGAGTCCCTCCAGAATCTCGACCGTGTTGACCGAGCTTCGACCCAGCTTCACTTGAACTCGCGAGGCGCCGTTGCCTTCTTCATCCAGCTTGAAGATTCCCACCGTGCTGTTTGGCTGGCCGAACGCCGGCCGGCCGACGTAGACCACATCCTTCAAGTTTTCGATCTCGATGGTGCCTTCCACGCTCAAGTCGGGGCGCGCGCCTTTCGGCAACTCGCCCTCCAGTTTGACGTCCACCGTCACGGTTCCGTTTATCACCGACGGGTCAATCCGCTCCACATGGCCGGCAATGATGCCATTGCGCGTGTTGACGGAAGCGTCTTGCCCGATTAGAACGTCCTTCGCCTGCGTCTCAGGAATCTTCAGCTCAGCCTTCAGTTTGTTCGGCTGGGCAACCTTGGCCAGAATCGTGCCTGCCGTAACCTGCTGGCCAACTTCCACCGGCACCTCTTGAAGCACCCCTTCAACCCCTGCCCGCACCTTCAGGCGACCGAGCTGAGCCTGTTTCAGCTCGTAAAGGGCGCGCAACTGTTCAACCTTGGCCTTCGACGCCTCAAGTTGGGCCGTGGCGGAAGCGGCGCTTACGGCCAGACGGTCCAGTTCGATCTTATTGCGCGTGGTCAATTCGTCGGCCTTGGCTCGGGAGAGTTTGGCGTTCAGTTCGGCCGCCAAGCCGGCCTTGGCCAACGCGTCGTCCTTTTCGGCATTGAGCACGGCGTTGGTGTAATCAGCCTGAACCGTGGCTGCGGAGGCCTTTTCGTCCAGAATTTTGCTGTCAAGCTGGGCCTTCAGACTGTTGTAATCCGCCTCGGCGGCTTTGAGTTGCCATTCGGCATCCAGGGCGGCTTGCTCGAGCTCGGGATTCTTCAATTCCATGATTATCGTGTCAGCTTTCAAGTGGATGCCGGGCAGAAGCCTGTGCACTACCCGCCCGTCTGAGGTCGCCGGGATCCACAAAAGCTCATCCGGAACCAAAGTACCCAGGCCTCTCACCTCCAATAGCATCGGTCCCCTTTTGACCGTCTCAATCCAGACCGTCGCTTTGTCCACGCTGGGCGCGGCGGGTTTTAGACGCGAAAGACCATAAGTCACAGAAGCGATGGCTAATAGGCCCACAGCGGCAAAAATGATCCTGCGTATTCGGCGTTTTCGCTTTGCATCTTCACGTGGTATGTCCATGTCAATACTCCCCGGGGATATTTAGGGCAATAGCACTGCCAAGTCATTTGTCGATTACGACATTTATTTTCAATACTTTAGG
This sequence comes from uncultured Acidobacteriota bacterium, assembly GCA_963722675.1. Classification (GTDB taxonomy): domain Bacteria; phylum Acidobacteriota; class Terriglobia; order UBA7540; family UBA7540; genus CAVROP01. Next base: position 69,790 of record CAVROP010000115.1, on the reverse strand, counting down.
TTGAGTTAGGACTTATCGTCCCTCCTCAAGTGTCCGATTTTGGGACAACTCGTCCCGAGTTCGAACGGTTAGTTCTCAGTTTTCAGATGTCAGGTAGCTCTCAGCTCTCAGCTATCAGCCGTCAGCTATCAGCCTCCCCGAATCCTGAATCCTACTTCTCCGCGCCGGGAATGTTGGGCGCCCGCTTGACCTCCCCTTGCACAGCCTCGTTCAGGTTGATGTTGTTCCTTTCGAGCAGAGTTCCCGCAGCTTGTTCATACTGGATCAATGCCTTGGCGTAAGCCGCGCGCGCAGTAACCACGGTCCCCTGGGCGTTAGCCAAGTTGGTTTGTGCGGTGATGACGTCTTCCACCGTGGCCGAAGCTAAGGTGAACTTCTGCTGCTGCATGCCGAGTACTTGGCGCGAGATCGCCTCCAGGTTCGTGGCGGCGTCCAGTTGAGCCTTAGCCTGCTCGACTGCGCTCACGGCCTTAGCCACATCCCAGACTGCCTGGTTCTTGGCTTGCTCGAGGCGTCATTTGCATCTGCCGCTGCTCGATGAGGGCCCGGGCTGCGTCGGCCTGGGCAACGCGGTTGCGAAGGGGAATTCCCAACTGAACGCCGTAAGAGATGTTGGGGTAATCGTTTGCAAAGATATTCCTAAAGGTGGGCCCTATACCCCCAGCCAGCCCGTAGAGGTTATAGGAGGCAAAGGCCTGGAGTTGGGGCAGCAGGGCATTGCGTGTCTGCTGGAGAACGTACTCCTGGTTGCGCAGGTTGAGATCGGCCTGTTCGATCTCCGGGCGATGGCTGGCCGCTTCCCGCATAGCCTCGTTCAGGGGCGGCACATCCTCCGGATGCGGTTCCGGCAGCTTATCAGTGGGGAGAATGTCCACCCTGGCCAACTCATCATTGAAGCTCTTGGAAATCTTGGCCTTCAGCGTTTGCGCATCTTGTGAGAAGGTGTTTCCCGCCGTCAGCAGGTCCTGTTTCCTCAAGGCTACTTCCTCTTGGCTCCGCAGCACGTCATACTGGGCCACGGCGCCAATCTTCAATTCCGTCTGGTTGTTGTCCAGGAGTTTTTGCGCATTTTGCAGCCCTTCCTGCGCCACGCGGATTTTTTCCTCGTCGGCCAGCAGGTCATAGTAAGTGCTCATCACCGCCGTCACCTGGGTGATCACGGCTTGCCGGAATTTGCTCATGGCGAATTTCAGCGTGTTCGGGCCTTGGCGGATGAAGACGCCATTAGCTCGGCGACCAAAACCGTTCAATAGGTTCTGGGTAAAGCCAACCGAAACGCCCGAGTAAAACTCCGGATTGAACTCGGCGGTTGTAGCGTTGGAGGAGTAGCGCTGGGTATACTCGTACGCGGAGACGCTTGTGCCGGTCAGAAAGCCCTGGCTGTACCCCGATTGAAAGTAGGTATTGTGGCTGGTCTGAACCGGAACGCCGCTTACCGCAATATAGTTCAAAGGTGTGATGGCATTGCTCCAGCCGTAGAAGGCGTATACGCTCGGATCGCAGCAGCCCGTCGAACCCCCGCCGTAGATGCCGCCTCCGAGGGTGCTGCCCGCGCCAACGCTTCCACCGCTGCCGCCGCTGCTCAACCCCCCGCCCAGAGCGCCGGAAAATGCCGTGGTGGATACGAATGAACCTGCCGCGCCACGTGCCGCGCCGCCCCCTTTGGTGCGCAAATAGTCCGTTTGGGCAATGGGCAAGTTGTATCGCGCTACCTCGACATCCAGATTGTTCTCAAGAGCCAGCGCGATGGCATCTTCCAGCGTCAGCACCAGTTTGCCATTCGAAATCAGATCTTGGAGCCGTGGCGAGTTGTCCAGCCGCGGTTTCGGAACAAAAGGCCTCATGTAAGGTGAAAAAATGCCGGGGAAGGCGTGACTGGTCGAGAAGTCGAAGCGGGTCGCTTCCTCCGGTCCCGGGTCCTCCTTCTTGCCGCTTTGCCCGGCCAAGGGCTGAGCCAGGACCACAACCACGAAAGCTATCGTCACTATCATTCGCCAAAATGCCATTCTTGTTAACATATTCACTTCTCCATTGGGATTGAAACCATCGTGGCACAGAGGGCTTATTGATCGGTCCCCATCTTCTCGGCGACTCTGCGCCCCAGTGGTGAACTTCATTCCAGCCGAATGCGGTTGAAACTGTCATATGCCGACATGTCGGACAGAATTACCTTGTCGGCGGGTTGCAAGCCGCTAAGGACCTCGATGGTATTCACCGAGGCGCGACCGAGATGCACCTGTACGAGGTTGGCTCCCTTGCCGTCCGGATCAACCTTGTACAGTGATACGGTGGTGTTAGGCTGGCCGAAAACCGGACGGCCCACGAAAATTACATTGTCCAGTTTCTCGATTTCGACGGTGCCGTCCACTTCCTGCCCCGGCTTGGTTCCTTCCGGCGCTGGGCCATCCAGTTTCACATCGACCGTCATGACGCCCCCGATCACGATGGGCACTACGCCCGCCACGTGGCCGGGAACAATCCCGTTGTGTGTGTCGATAGTCGCCGCCTCGCCGACTCTCACGTCTTTGGCCTGCGCCTGAGGGATTCTCAGTTGTACCGTCGTGATGTTAGACGACGCCTTGGCGCCTTTCGTTTGAGGCGCCACGGTCCCTAACGCTCTCACCCCGATCACCATGGGGCCTTTCTTCACTGTGTCGACCCAGACTGCCGTTTTGTCCACGACCGGCGCAGCAGGTTTAAGGCGCGATAGAAAAACAGTGACGCCTGCGACGGCTGCAACACCTACGATGGAATAAATAATCATGCGTATTCGCCGCTGGCGCTGATTGGATTCGCGCGGGATGTCCAATACCCCATGCTTGGAGTTCATCGTTTTCTCTCCCTTCAACCGGGATTCCTCCTGCTTGCTAAGCGCAGCCCGTCGTGGCTGACCAGCGGTGTTTCACCGCAACCCACCCCAACCCTCTCCTCCGCCGGGACAGAGAGTCGCTTTTTAAGGCAGCGAGGAACTCCGCTCTACTCCGTTGCTGCTCATAGGGCACGAGACTTGCCATCCTGTTTCTGCATACCACGATTTGTTTCCAAGGGCTTAGGAGGAAAAGGAGGCCATAAGCTGCGGGAGGTGTTCGTTTTTGGGATTAGCCCGTCCCGAGTTCGGACAGTGGTGAAATCGCTGAACGTCGAGCGCTGGCTGTCAGGTCGGGGAGCGAAACAAGAAGTGGCGTGGGGGCGTTCGGACTCGGTGTCATCTCCTCGTCAAGCGAGGACGATAGGCCCTAAGCCACCCGGGAAGGTGCATCGACCCCCCGGAGGTCAGGTCGGCGACTGTACAAGTCACACGGTCGCCTAGCCGACTTATTGTCACTCTTCGGCATCGCGCGGGACCTGCGAGTCCTGACTTCGTTTGCGCAAATTGTGCGGTTTTTGCTCATTTCAGGCCCTAATTTGTGCTAAATTGCGCGCAAAACGCGCATAATCTGCACCCTTCAAAAAAGTGATGTCCTTTGTTTTCAGGTACTTCTTAGCTTCGTTCCCACTATTTTTCATTTTTTGTAGTTCCCTACATTCCCCCATAGCTGGGACCCGTCCGCTTTCCCTTGCCCCTCGGCGCGGGCGAGCGCTCGCCAGCGACAATGTGTCCAGCAACAGACCACTATTATAGGCTATCATAGGCTCGTGAGGTTGTCAAGCGAAAAATGCAAAAAAAGTGAGCAGGCGGCGCAGAGGCGGGGGGGTTGCAATCGCAAATCATCCAGGGCGCACGCGCACAGTGAACACTGCGTATTTCGATCCCGGCCAACACCGGCCACAGCCTAAACCATCCCGACTTCGCGACATCTTGTCTCTAAATAATCCACAGAAAAATGTTGCTTTCGGTAATATTGTCTCTTGACAAAAGAGCGGGGGGGGGTAGCTTAGCCGCATCTTTGCTTCCGGAGACATCGCCGTGTGCAACTCCCACGCGGCAAATATCGCTTGCTCTGATTTTCCAAATTCCTTCCTCGAGGTGTGGCTATGTTCAGGCATGCCCTTCGGCCGATTTTCGCACCGGTGATTCGCAATGCAGTTGTTCTAGGACTCGCCGCAGCGCTGCTCTACTTGCTCGGCGTGAGCCATGGATTAGCCGCCCCGCAGACGACGACTCCCGTACGTGACCCTCAGGCGCTCACCGCGATTGCCTCATCACTCAAGGCCCTGACCGGCGGAACGACCGTGAACGACGTGATTTTGCAGGCCACCGCGAACTACGTGGCTGGTTCCGGCGAGGAAACCGGCACTGCCATGCTGACCGCGCTCGGCAACCAACAAAGCCTGCTCCAGCTCTACTTGAGCGGCGGGACGCGCGAGGAGATTCGCGACGGGCCTGTCGGGGACTGGATTGGGCCGGATGGCACGGCCCATTCCATGCTCGCCAATAATTGCTGGACCGACGCAAGTTGGTTTTTTCCGGTCCTCACGCTCGAAGCGGTTTCTGCTAATCCCAAAATCCAGGCTTCTTACCTGGGCCCGGACACGAGCAAGGGCGCGACATTGCTGCATTTGCGACTTGCGAGCGTGCTTGCGGGGCAGGACGCCACCCTTACCGCGCTGGTTACGACCCTGAGCACGATGGACGTTTACTTGGACCCACAGTCGTTCCTTCCCATGTTTCTCGACTTCAATGTGCAGCCTGACACCGGGATCAGCATGAACATCCCGGTCGAAATCCGGTTTGGCAATTTTCAAAACGTGAGCGGTGCGCTCGTTCCCTTCCGCATTCAGAAATATCTTCAGAACAGCCTGTTACTCGACTTTACCGTCACGAACGTTTCCGTCAATTCAGGCGTGCCGTCGAGCACCTTCACGCTGCCGGCCGTCGCAAGCGCCGCGAGCGAGCGGCCAGCGTCAAAGCAGCCGTCCCTCGCCTTCACACCCTCACTGGTCACCGCGGGAGGTGGACAATGAGCGAGAACCGAAACTGGAAACACGCAAAGCGAAATTCGAAAAGTGAAAATCGAAAATCGGGACGCCAATTCCGCCAAGCACGTCATTCCCGCGAAAGCGGGAATCCATTGGCAGTCGGGCTTCTTCTTGTGGTCATCCTGCTCGCTGCCGGACCCGCCTCCGCCCAGGTGATGACCGGCACACCAGTCTACGGCAGTTTCAGCGGTGGTCCTGACGTCGTAAACAACGCCAATCTGAACGTTCACCTGTCGATTCCAGTCATTAGCAAGGCCGGGCGCGGTCTCCGCTTCTCGAACACGCTGAGCTATGACAGCTCGGTCTGGTATCCGGCTGGGACATCCGGCTCGCAGTACTGGGCGCAGCTTCCCAACTGGGGTTGGGGTAGCGTCGTCGATGGCTCGACTGGATACGTGTACTGGTCAGGGAGCACCGCTTACTGTATGGCGGGCGGTGTTCAATATAGTTATCCCTCATTTGCTTTCGGCCCCTATCTGGACGCCCAGGGGACGTTCCATCCCTTTTCTGTCATCACCCACTACGGGCAGGCGAATTGCGGTATCCTTCCCCAGATCCAGGGGGTGGCGACTGCCACAGACGGGTCCGGCTTGACGCTGGTGGTGAATAATTACCAGTACCCGACGATTTTCTCGGCTTCCGGCGGGTCCGTCGTCCCCGTCGGCGATCCTTACACGTCTGGACCACCGGGAGTCACCGATTCAAACGGCAACGAATATACGGCTACCTCATCGAGCGGCACGACCACATTCGAAGACACACTGGGCACCACGGCTCTGACCGTATCGGGTTCGGGAACGCCTTCCAGCCCCATCACGTACACCTACACCGCGGCTTCGGGAAATCAAGCGACCGTCACGATGAACTATGCCGCCTACACCGTGAAGACGAACTTCGGTTGCAGCGGGATCACCGAGTTCGGAGCCAAGACGGAGAATTTGGTCAGCAGCATTGTTTACCCCGACGGCACTTCCTATAGCTTCTCCTACGAGGTTACCCCGGGCGACAACCACAACCCTCACTATGTCACGGGCCGCCCAGCGTCGATTACCCTGCCCACGGGCGGCACGATTTCCTACTCCTATTCGGGCGGGTCGAATGGCATCACCTGCGCTGACGGCAGCGCCGCCACGCTCGAACGCACCACGCCGGACGGGACTTGGACCTATGCCCGCTCCGAAAACGGCACGGCGTGGACCACAACCCTAACCGATCCGCAGAGCAACGTGACGACTTTCAATTTCCAGGGGATCTATGAAACAGAGCGGCAAGTTGGGAGCCTCGAGACCGTTTACACCTGCTACAACGGGGCGAACTTCCCCTGCAACGGAACTTCGGTCTCCCTTCCTATCTCGCAGCGCACCGTGACGACCTCGATTGGCGACCTCGAGTCGCAGTTGAACACAAGCTACAACTCCTACGGTTTGCCGGCCGAGGTAGATGCGTACAACTACGTGAATGGGGCGGTGGGGTCGCTGGTGCGGAAAACCACCACTACATACTGGACGCCAGCCAAAAGCTATATCCAAAACCGTCCGTTGACGGTCTCGGTATACAACGGCTCGGGCACACTGCTTAATCAGGCTTCCTATTCCTATGACGCCTTTTCCCTCGTCTCGACTTCTGGGACCCCCCAGTTTTCGAACCCCACTGGCGCGCGGGGCAATCCCACGAGCATCACTCTCTCGGGCTCCGGCTTCGGCAGTCTCTCGATGTCGATCACTTACTTCGACACGGGCCAAAGCCAAAAGGTGACGGGTTTTAACGGCGCGCTGACCACGTACAATTCCGGGACAGGCGCCTGCGGAAACTCCTTCAATACCACTATCAGCCTCCCCATGTCGCTGTCTGAATCGTACGCCTGGAACTGCAACGCCGCCGTTCCTAGTTTGACTTCGGATTTCAACAGCAACACCACCAGCTACAGCTACGACAACATGAACCGCCTGATCGAGACGAGCTTCCCTGGCGGCGGTGTCACGAATACTCAGTATACGAGCGCCACGGTCACAAATGCCTGCACGCTCATTTCGGGCTCGCTAACGGGATGCACGCCCGGGTCGGGTTCCGTCGTCCGCCACGACGAGACGGTTGTCGATGGCTTAGGACGTACCATCCATCAGGATTTGGTGTCCGACCCTGCGGGCGAGACGTACGTTGACACCACGTACGATTCGCTTGGCCGACGATACACCAAGAGCACTCCCTATCGCAGCACCTCCGACCCGACCTACGGCCAGGATACCTATTCGTACGACGCCCTGAACCGGACGATAAAGATCACGCACAGCGATTCGAGCTACAGCCAAGTCGCTTACGGCAGTGGCACGCAGTTATGCTCGCCCTCGACTTACGGCTATGGCTACCCGACCCTCGGCACGGACGAATCCGGCAACCAGCGCCGCAGCTTTGCGGACGCATTTGGACACGTCATCGAAGTGGACGAGCCGGACCCCGCGAACGGCAACAGCCTGACGCTGAACACCTGCTACACCTACGATGCCTTGGGAAATTTGACGGGCGTTGTCCAGGGCGGCGAAACGCGCTCCTACAGTTACGATGGCCTCTCGCGGCTGGCACAATCCACTACACCCGAGGGAGGCACGACGAATTTCTATTTCACGACGTCCGGCGGGGCGCTCTGCGCGAATAACCAACAGCGCCTCTGCCGCAAGACCGACGCACGCAGCATCACCACGACTTATGCCTATGACGTCCTCGACCGCGTCATCGGCAAGAGCTACTCGAACGGCGACGCGTCGGTGACGTACCATTACGACCAAACCAGCTACAATGGGCTTACAATAACCAATGGCAAGGGCCGACGGACGGGCATGAGCGATGGCTCGGGCCAAACTGCATGGAGCTTCGACAAAATGGGCCGCATCGTGGCGGAGGAACGGAGCATCGGCAGCGTCACGAAAACGATGTCCTATAGTTACAACGTAGACGGCTCGCTTGCCTCGATCACTTATCCGAGCGCGCGCGTCGTGGGCTACACCTATGGCAGCGACTCGCGACCGATCTCTGCCGTAGATTCGGCCAACGGCATCAACTATGTCACCAACGCAACGTACGCGCCGCCGGGCGGGCTGATGGGCATGGTGAACGGGCAGGTTTCGGGCGGCTTCGCCGGAATCACCACCAGCAACAGCTTCAACAACCGGCTCTTCCCGACGACGCTCAGCGCTTCGTCGAGCAATGGCACGGCGCTCAGTTTGTCGTATACTTACTTTGCCAACGGAAATGTGAACGTGGAGACGAACGGGCGGGACAATGGCCGCAGCGTGACCTACGGCTACGACGGGCTGAACCGGGTGACTAGCGCCACGAGCCAGGCCACCAGCGGCAGCGACTGTTGGGGCCAGAGCTTCGGCTACGACCGGTACGCGAATCTGACCGCGATTAACGTTACCCAGTGTACCGCTCCTATGCTGAGTTTGACCGTGAGCACGAACAACCGAATCACCAACAGCGGATTCAATTACGACGCGGCGGGCGATCTGACAGGTGATGGCACGTACACGTATAGTTGGAACGCCGAGCAGCATCTGAATTCGGCTGCCAGCGTGACTTACACCTACGATGGCAGTATGCGGCGAGTGAAGAAGTCCAGCGGAATGCTTTACTGGCACTCCCCCGCGGGCGTGCCTCTGGCGGAAACTGACTCGAGTGGAAACACGCTCAGTGAGTACGTATATTTCGGGAGTGCGCGCGTCGCTCGGCGAGATGCTTCCGGGAACGTGTACTACTATTTCGAGGACCACCTTGGGACGGCGACCACGCTCTCAAACGCTTTGGGAGTGCTTTGCTACGACGCCGATTATCTGCCGTTCGGCTCAGAAGTAACTCACACGTCCAGTTGCGCACAGAATTACAAATTCACCGGCCTCGAGTGGGATAGCGAGACCGGCTTGGACCACACCCATTTTCGCAAGTTCGACTCCACCCTAGGCCGCTGGCTCACTCCTGACCCCAAGCACGGGAACATCACCGATCCCCAGTCCCTCAATCGGTATGCGTACGTTCTGAATAACCCGCTGGCGTTGACTTATCCCCTGGGCCTCGACGCCGCCGTTGACTGCCCCACCGACCCAGAAACGGGCTATAACCCGTGCGCATCGGATGGTAGTCACGGCACGTACGCACCCCTGCTGGGCGGCGCCTACGGCGGCGGCCCGTGCCTTGCCGTTGCTTTAGATAAGGCGTCGAACGCTCTGGCGACGAAGGCCCTCAACGCTTTCTTCGGATCACGCCAATGGTCGAACTGTGCCAAAGTGTTCGGGGCGGTGCTCGGGAAAAGTTTCACCCCGCAGCTCTTCCAGGGTTTTGCGACGCCTAGCCGTCAAGGCGCCGGTTGCAGCGGCGGCATAAACTACTTCAACCCGTATCAGGCACCATTTGCAAACTACACGCAGGGGGATGTGACGGGAAGCACAGGAAGCGAAAGTACGACGCGTCTCTGGAATACCTTGGGGACCGGCGTGACTGCGCAGGATCTTAATGGACCGTTGGGATCGGCTGTCCTGCTCAGTCCCGATTTCTTCAACGAAACTTTAAGTGAACAGGGCATCAATCTGGCCCACGAGGCTTTGCACGCGTTTCTCTATTTCATCGGCAAGCCGAGCGGCGACGACGACATTTTCAGCATGTTTGGTGCGGTCGGGTGCGTCCGTGAAGGCAACGGAACGCAAGCAATAAGCGACTGGATAGCGCGCGGCTGCACTTTCCCAGGCATGGGGGACTAGCGATTGGTCGGACTGGGGATCCATTCCGAATCTAGTTTTTACCAACAGTGGCCCAGTGGTCTCACGAAATGAAAGGAGGGGCCGTGATTACAAAGAGGTACTTTACGGTCATCCTGATCGCCGCGGCGGCCGGGTTTGCCGGCGGGTTGGCGTCTTCAAAGCCTCGCGATGTCCAAGCGGCGGACGCCACCGTGATTCGGGCAAGGCGGTTCGAACTTGTGGACGATTCGGGCAAGACTATCTCTTATTGGGGCTTCGATGATCGGTATCAAGGTCGCTTGGTGATCGCATTCACGGGCGGCAAGAGTGGCGAGTTGGCTGGCTTTGGCCTTGGCGATCAAAGCGGGTTCTTGACCTTGACGGGTACCGATGGCCGCCAGCGCGCCCGACTTTACGTGGGGTGGCACGAGAAGCCCTCCCTTGTGCTCGGTGACGAAAAGTGGTCCTCCCGGGTTGGACTAGGCTTCACTGCCGGTGACGCCCCGAGTGAAAATGACGACAACTGGGCCCTCACCTTCTGGGTGCCACATTTTGACGTCGGGCTACGCAACCCGATCCCTGCCGAGATCGGGTATGCGAAGAATGCCTCGGGAACGGGATGGGACGGCGAGGTATACGTCAAGAACGGCGCGGGCAAGGTCTGGAGGGCCCCGTAGGGGGAAGAAAGCAGGTAGCGCAGAGTTTGTGCCGTTCAAACTCTGCGGCTTTTAAGTGTAGATAACTGTACTTCTATTAATGCAACTACGTGTATATGGGGCAGGGGAAAGCCGCAGAGTCCCAACCGCAGGGACTCTGCGCTACCTCTCCGTCCCGCTGATGGTGACTCGTTATGGATGGCCCTTCAATTGATTATGTGACCTCCCGGTGGGACGCCCAGTTCGGACACCGCCCCGCGGGTTTCTCGCTGCTCGAGATGATGATGGTGGTGACGGTGATATTGATCTTAGCGGCCATCTCGACGCCGTACTACCGAACCGCAGTGATACGGGCACGGGAGGCCGTGCTACGCGAGCACCTTTTCACCTTGCGCAACCTTATTAACGAGTTCACCCGCGACATCGGCCGCGCTCCCTTGAGCCTCGACGAGATCGTGGAAAAAGGCTATCTGGGGGGCTGCCCACCGACCCCTTCACCGGCTCGAACGAGACCTGGCAGGAGACCAAGGAAGACGCGCCGCTTTCGGTAAGCCAAAAGACGCTGGGAATTGTTGACGTTCACAGCGGCTCAGAAGATACTTCTCTCGAAGGGACCCCGTACAACACCTGGTAGGATTCAGGAGTCAGAAGCCAGGGTTCAGGCACAGTCCTTGGCGGGTGGATCACACACCCAGGCGGGTTTGGTCTGGATGTACATGATCTGTTAGCGTTACAATGCCCGCGTGGCGAATCACTTCGCCGGCGGCAGACATGCCGCCCGTTGCGATGTAGCCACCCGCTACTCGAGTTATCGGCAGTCGATTCAGCCCATGGCCGAGTGCCTATGAAAGTGAGGGAATCTGCTTGAGCGCAAAAGCCTCCGTCATCCTTGTTCTGCTGTGCGTAGTTCTTGTCGCTGGATCCCTGCTGTTCAGCTCCGAAAACCAGGGCGCCGCCAAGCCGGCCGCCAGTGCCGCCAAAAGCAGCGCGCTTCCTGAGGTTTGGAAGTCCGCGTCGACAGGCAAAGAATACCGTGTGAAGGTCGAGGGCGACCGCTTCACTGCCGAGTGGTCGAACATCCCGGCGCAAGCTGCCAAGCAAGGCGCGTACATTCGCAGTGAGTGCCGGCGGACGGGGTCGCGGTGGATTGGCACTTCGCGCATTCTTCTCGGATGCGCCTTGCCCGATGGAAAGACGAAGATGTGCCCGATGATCCTTCGCTTCGAGGTGGACTTCGTCTCCCCCGACCGCATCACTGGGGGCGGAGAAATTCTCAGGGATTTCGACTGCGCCTCGTGTGAGGTTCAGAAGACGGGTTGGGGGCCGTTTACCTGGACACCGAAGAGCAGTGACAAGTGAGGAGTTACGAGCAAGAAGGTCAGAAGTGAACCCCTCAGTCGAATAGGGCAGGGATTCCCCACGGGGCCCCACCGGGAACCGGTTGATTAAACGATTGGGCTCGACTACTATCGAGATAGCGACGCATAGGGGCCGTCGGCAGCGAGGGCATAAGTGCAGCTTACACGAGAGCAAGTTCTGGCAAAGCTAACCCAGGAGCGTGACAACATCCGGCGATTCGGCGTGCGTAGCCTCGGGTTGTTTGGTTCGGTAGCTCGGGCGGAAAACACCTCCGCCAGCGATCTGGATATGCTGGTAGAATTCGACCACAAATCCTTCGATGCCTATATGGATTTAAAGGAATATCTGGAAAACCTATTCGACTGCCCGGTGGACCTGGTGCTGGCCGACGCCCTTAAGCCGAGGCTTCGAGAGCCAATTCTTAACGAGACCGTTCATGCCCCGGGATTATGAGGTCTATCTGGAGGACATCCTCCAGGCGATTACAAAAATCCGCCAGTATACGGCTGGCCTCTCGCCAGCCGCGTTTGCGGGAGATGCAAAAACTGTCGATGCAGTGGTCCGAAACCTGGAGGTAATCGGGGAAGCCGCGAAGACGATTCCAGAAGCCCTTCGATCGCAACATCCGGAGGTGGATTGGAAAAGGCTCGTAGGGTTGCGCAATATTCTCATCCATGAGTACTTCGGGGTTGATGCCGAACTCATCTGGGACATTATCCAGAATAAGCTGGCCACGCTTGAAGAACAGATTCGGGCAATGCTTGATAAGTAAGCGGCCCGGGGCTGTCAGGTTGTCTTCAGTTTCTTGATTTCTTCCGTCAGCGCCGGAACGATTTCGAAAAGGTCTCCGACGATTCCGTAAGTCGCGGCATCGAAGATGGGCGCTTCTTTATCCTTATTGATCGCCACCACCGTCCGCGAGCCTTTCATTCCCACCATATGCTGGATGGCGCCGGAGATCCCCAGCGCAACGTAGAGCTTGGGGGCCACGGTCTGCCCCGAACTTCCCACCTGGCGGTCCATGGGCAGCCAGCCGTTATCGCAGATGGGGCGCGAAGCACCGATTTCGCCGCCCAGCGCTTCCGCCAGTTTCTTGGCCAGTTCGATGTTTTCGGGAGCCTTGATGCCGCGCCCGACGGCGACGATGATTTCCGACTGCGTCAAGTCCACGGCCTGTTTGGCGCCGCGAAAACGCTCGCCCGGCTTGGTCCGGATATTGTCTGCTGAAAGAGTCGTTGGCGCCGAAGTAATCTTGGCAGGAGCAGCCGCCCGCCGAACTGAGTCCTCGCGGAATGCCGACGCCTGGAAGGAGACGAAGTGAGGTGGCGGTCCCGCAAACTCCACATCCGCCACAAACTTCCCCTGGAAAACCTGCCGCACGAAGACCAGCCGCTCGCCTTCTGAGCGGTAGCCCAGGCAGTCGCTCACCAGCGCCTGCTGCAATGACGTGGCGAGCTTGGGAGCGAAGTCCCGCACGAGATAGGTATGGCTGAAGACCACCCAACGCGGTTGCTTTTGCTGGACGACCTCACGGAGCGCCTGGGCGTAGCCGTCCGGCGTGTAGTCGGCCAGGAAGGGGGAATCGACGCACACGACCTCTTCGAGCTCGAGGGCGGCAAGTTCTGAAGCCAGCGGGGCGATCTGGTGCCCCAGGAGAACCGCAGACACCGTTCCGCCGAGTTGCTGCGCGAGATTTTGCCCGGCGGCCATCGCTTCCCAGGTGGGCCGGCTTAACCTGCCTTCTTGATGCTCCGCGAAAACCAGAACCGATTCAGGCATATTCGTTTCCTGTTCCTTGCCACAGTTGGAACGGATCGGAAGGGCGGGGCTAAAGAATCTGTGTGAAAACTCGATTAGTCTGTCATTCCGAGGAGCCGCAGGCGACGAGGAATCTCGCACTGCCTTGAACACATTCAGAGCGAGATTCCTCGCTGCGCTCGGAATGACAGTCCAGGGTACGTTTTCACGCAGGCTCTAAAGCCTCGCCCTTCCCGAGGCGTGTGAAAAGTCCGGGCTAGGCGGCACGCCCGGCATTCTTCTTCGCCACGCGAGCCGCTGTCCCGCCGAACGAGCATAAGCACTCGCACACTAATTCCAGCGGAATGGTCTTGTAGAATTTCCCCGCTTCAAACTTCCTGATCTGATCCCGCCAAACGGGATTTGTGCGCGCCGCTTCCAGAGCTTTGTGGTCCCGCCAGAATACCACCCAGAGATATTCCGGTTTGCGGGCCTCAAAGACCTTAATAAAGTAAGCCTGCTGGCAGCCGTCGATCTTCTGAAGCGCCGCCAGCGTTACTTGGCGTCCAAAGGTCTCGTAATCCTTGGTTCTCTTTTTGCGCGCGCGCATTCTCCAGATATGAGCAAACATAGCAAGCCTCCTCAAATCACGCGTGCCTCATTTCTTAGTTTGTTGACCAAGAGGGCGGAAACTTCCTTGGGTTTGCCTTGCAAGAACTGCGTTTGATTCGTCTTGGCCGGCGCATAGACTTTCGTAATGCGCTGTCTGGGCGCGAGGTCCGCCACGCTCAATCCCAGGTCGGCCGCGTTCAACTTCCTTATCGGCTTTGTCTTTGCCGCCATGATGCCTTTCAGCGTGGCATAGCGCGGTTTATTGATGCCCGACTGTATCGTCAGCAGCGCCGGCAGAGGCATTTCGATCCACTGAAACCAGCCGCCCTCGAGTTCCCGCTTCGCCTTGAGCGCTCCACCTTCCAGTTGGATTTCCATGATGATGGTGGAGTAGGGAAGGCCCAGCAGTTCCGCCAGGATGACCCCAGTTTGAGCAAAGCCGAAATCGTCGGACTGCAAGCCGGTCAAAACGAGATCCGGCTGCTCCTTCTGAATAGCCCTGGAGAGGGCAAGCCCGACGCCGTAGGCATCGAGGCCCACGAACGTCGGGTCGTCCAGATGCAGCGCGCGGTCGGCGCCCTTCGCCAATGCCTCTTTAATGGCCTGCTGCGCGCGCGCCGGACCCAGGCAACAGAGTACCACTTCGCCCCCCTGCTTTTCTTTCAGGCGCAACCCTTCCTCGAGGGCATAGATGTCCGGCTCGTTGATCTCAAAGCCCAGGTCGGCTTCCTGGATCCAGGTTCCGGCGGGGTTAATGCGGAGAATGGAGTCGCGTGCAGGGACTTGCTTGAGGCAAACAACGACTTTCATGGCGCTGGTCACTCCTGAAAGTGTTTACGACGCGAGCCGTTGGCTGCGGCAAATTGAGCTTCTCCGTGTTCTCTGTGCCTCACAAGCCTAAACACAGAATCCACAGAGGGTCTCTGTGACCTCTGTGTTGCGCTTTGTTTTGGCCACAGAGAACACGGAGAAGAAAATCTTCACGGCGCAACGAGCTCCCAAGGAACTAGAGCCACAGAGAGACTAAGATCTATAACGCCTGAAGAGCAACGCAGCGTTGGTGCCGCCGAATCCAAAGGAATTCGAGAGCGCGTACTCGACTTCCGCCTTGCGAGATTGGTTCGGGACGTAATCCAGATCGCAATCCGGATCCGGGGTATTCGAGATTGATGGTAGGGGGCATGACTTGATCGCGGAGCGCCAATGCCGTGATGCCTGCCTCGAGTCCCCCCGCGCCGCCCAGCAGATGCCCGGTCATGGACTTGGTTGAGCTGATGGCCAGCTTCGAGGCGTGCTCGCCGAACACTTTCTTGATCGCCAGCGTTTCCAGCTTGTCGTTGTAAGGCGTGGACGTGCCGTGCGCGTTGATGTACTGCACTTGTTCGGGCGAGATGCTGGAGTCTGCCAAGGTGCTTTGCATAACGCGGACGGCGCCGTCGGCATCTTCCGCCGGAGCCGTAATGTGGAAAGCATCGCCGGACATGCCGTAGCCGACGACCTCCGCCAGAATCCGCGCGCCGCGCTTCAGGGCCAAGCCCAGTTCTTCCAGGATGAGAATACCCGAGCCTTCGCCGATGACGAACCCATTGCGGTCGCGGTCGAAGGGCCGGCTGGCTTTGTTGGGCTCATGGTTGCGGGTTGAGAGGGCTCTCATGGCGGCGAATCCGCCCACGCCCATGGGCGTGATCGCCGCCTCCGCGCCGCCGCAGATCATCACGTCCGCAGCACAGCGCTGGATCAGCTTGAAGGAATCGCCTACGGCGTGCGTGCTTGACGAGCAGGCTGTGCAAGTGGCCGAGTTGGGGCCTTTGGCTCCCCACCGGATCGAGACAAATCCGGAGGCGAGGTTCACAATAGCCGCCGGTATAAAGAAGGGAGATATCTTCCGAGGCCCCCCTTGCATCAAGGCGATGTGTTCCCGCTCAATCACGTCGAACCCGCCAATCCCTGAGCCGATATACACACCCGTGCGGTCGGCGAGGTCCGGAGTGATCTTAAGCTGGGCCTGCTCCATGGCGAATTGGCTGGCCGCCAGGGCGAACTGAATGAACAGGCCCATCTTTTTTACTTCCTTCTTCTCAACGTACAGGAAAGGATCGAAGCCCTTGACCTCCGCGGCGATCGTCGCCCCAAAGCCCGTCGTATCAAAATGGGTGATCGGCGCAACGCCGCCCCGGCCGGCCAGCAGGCTTTGCCAACACTCCTCCGTGCCGATGCCAACCGCGCTCACCAATCCTACGCCTGTAACGACAACTCGACGGGTCAAGCTTGACTCCTTTTGAGGGCGCCACCCCCGAGTCCACTCCTCGCTGAGGAGGGGATGTGGGCCGCGGCACTACTTCGAGGGCTTAATATGTCCCTGGATGTACTCCACCGCATCTTTCACGGTCTGAATCTTTTCGGCGTCTTCGTCCGGAATCTCGATCTCGAACGCCTCTTCAAAGGCCATGACAAGCTCCACAATGTCGAGCGAGTCCGCTCCCAAATCGTCCACGAAATGTGCCGTGGGAGTGACCTCAGATTCGTCTACGCCAAGCTGTTCCACAATAATTTGCTTAACTTTCTCTTCGGGCGATGCCATCGCTCTCTCCTTTTCCGATTACTTGCGGGCGGACATTTTAACAGTGACCACTGTTGGGTGACAAGTGATTATACCAGTCTGCAGCGGGCTTCGGTGATTTCTCTCCACCTGCCTGCCGCTGCCGGCCAATCGGTTCTCTCGCGCTTTCCGGCGCTCAACCCACTAGCCGCACCTCGGGCCCTTCAACCCGGCTGGTGCGATTCGTCGAAAAGCCCTCTGCGGCCGAAGATTCCAAACTCACAGGCGCGCCTTGGGAGGAAGGCAGAACTGCGCCTCCTAAGAGGTAACACGCCGCGCCGGCCAGCACACAGGCCGCGATGCTGGACTCCATAGAGATCACGATCGCTACAAAGCTTGCAAGGGTTGCGGCGGCGCCGTTCAGCGCCCACATCCAGGGCAGGTTCTCCTTCTGCCGCAGCATGCTCATCCAGCGAAGCCCAACCGGAAAGCAGAAACCCATCACGAATCCGCACGGCGCCACCAGCCCCACGCAAATGAGCGCCCTCTGCCAAAGCGTTTCGGCAATGAAACGATGGATGATAGGGATGACCGCCGCCGAATAGAGCATGAGAACGAGAGTTACCGCCAGCGCCGGCATGCGGCTAATGGCGCTCGAAGCCAGACGCAGCCGGTCGGAAGCCAAACTGCCCACACCGCTCGAGAGGATCAAGCCCGCCAGGACCACGAGCAGCGAGTAGACGGGGTGCCCGAGGAAGATCGACAGTTGCTGCATCATGGCTATTTCCACGAGCATGAAACCCATTCCGATGCTGATAAAGTAGGCGATGCCGCCCCACCCCGGCGGCGCAACCCCGGCTTGCCGTCGGGCCCAAAGCTTGAGGGGCAGCACGATGATCATCGCCACCAGAATGGAAGCGGCCAACATGAACGCGAGGACGAAAAACAAAGCTCGAACATTCCCCATGGCTGCGCCTCCCTTCAGGACGCGAGGAAGGTCCCGCAGCCGAATGGAGTTGAAAAAGTAAGGAGAGCTGTCAAAAACCGGAGAGTAATCGAATCCCTGGGCATCGCTCAGACGCCGCAACTCTCCCAGCGTGCGCGCGGACGAGGCGCTGCGCAATTCGGGAACCAGCGTCTCCTCCCCGGGCAGGAAAAGAACCCTGAATTCCATCTGGCCTGCGATGGCCCGAATGTTGCGCAGATCCTGCGCTGATAGCGGCTGGTTGCTCACCAGAATTGTGGCCACGCGGTCCGCGGCCACCAGCGCAATATTACGCGAGGGGTCCGTTACGCCCTCACGAAGCAGCATGGCGCAGGCCAGTGAAAACATGCGATAGGTTTCGGTGAACTCGGGCTCCAGGAACCACCGGCTGAACGTGATCAAGCCGCCGGGTTTCAGGTGCTGGCTGAAAATCTGCCAGGCCTCCACGGTGTAAAGTGAATTCTCGGTGAGAGTGAGGGCGCCCGCTGAAGTGGCCGCAAACGTGTCTACCAAGGAAGCTTGAATGATGTCGAATTTCTCATTGCTGCGAGTGAGATAGCTTCTCCCCTCATCCTTATGAAGTTCGAAATGGGGGATTTTGCTGAAGCCCGAGAACGAGGCAAAGCGCCGGGTGTCGAGATCCACGATAGCGCTGTTGATCTCAATCCCGACAATCCTCTGGAATCCGTTGAGCGCGCAATTGAGCACGTCGCGTCCACCGCCCACCCCAATGATGGCGGCCGTGCCGCCGGGGCGTAATTGGGCCGCGAGCGAGGTCACGTCGTAGCGAAGGAAAGTAAAGGGCGTGAGGTCGCCCTCGAAGTGCAGGATTTCGGTGCCGGCGTTGCTGTCGATAATGAGAGCCATCTGCTCGACTTGGGGCTGGGGAGCGAAGCGGCTGGGCCCCCACATTTGGGGCGGTCCCGTGTGTGGCTTCTCGGCGCGGACCTTGGAGATGGGGTTCCAGACTTCCGCCGCCAGCCGGAGGCGGCGGTCGATAGCGCCCTTGGCCCAGATGGGTTGAATGCCGTAAAGCGTGCAAGCATTCAGGCTGGCAACAACCAGCATTCCCGCCGCCAGAACATACGACTTCCGGCGTCGCCGACCATCCTCGGCATAAGCGGCATAGCAGGCGGCGCCCAGAAAGAGCAACGCCGAGATCACAAAGATGCCGCTGGGAGCGTCCACTACTTTGAGCAGCAACACCGATGCGAAACACCCTGCTCCTGCCCCCACGAGGTCGGCGAAGTAAATGCGGCCAATCGGGAAGCTCGTCCGTGTGAGCGAGAGACATACAACGACACCCGAAAAGAAGAACGGCACCGCGATGACCGCGGAGAACAGCAGGAAGCTGAACAAGGTCTCCGTAGAAAGCGAGATGTCAACCGGCACCGCGAACATGACGAGCAGAGCGATGGGCATCGATACAGCCGTGGCGAATGCGGCTTGGGAGAGACGTCTTGAAACCTCGGTGGGCTCTAACCAACCGGGACGAAATTGAACGGCCAACGCGCCCGCCGTCATGCCAAACATGGCCATGGAAATCGAAACGAAGGCGAGGTAGTACCAGCAGAGGACGCTCAACAGCCGCGTGAGCACGATTTCGTACATCAGGGTGCTCGCGCAGGTGAGAAACACACCCGCATAAAAGGCATTCGAGGAGAATTCTCCCCGCGGACGGGTCTTATTTTGGTTCAGCACGGGGCCCATTGAGTGCCGCTACAGCGTCACGCCATAAACATTCCGCCGTTGATATTGAGAACGTGCCCGGTGATATAGCGAGCTTCCTCCGACACCAGGAAACGCACTCCGGTGGCAATTTCCGCGTCGGTGCCCATGCGGCCCATGGGGATAATGCTCAACATCTTTTCCTTGATCTCCGGAGGCAGGTTCTCCGTCATCGGCGTGGCAATGAATCCAGGCGCCACCGCGTTCACGGTAATGTTGCGGCGCGCCACTTCCGCCGCCACACCTTTCGTCAAGCCGATGATCCCTGCCTTCGAGGAAATGTAGTTGGCCTGGCCGACGTTTCCGGCCTGCGCGACCACGGAAGCAATACTGACGATGCGTCCGTAACGCTGGCGGACCATGCTGGGCAGGACCGCTTGGATGCAGTAGAAGGATCCGTCCAAGTTCGTTTTCAGCACCGCTTGCCAATCCTCGACCTTCATTCGCATGACAAGACTGTCGCGAGTGATGCCCGCGTTGTTGACCAGGATGTCGATCTTCTCCCAGCTTTCCAGGGCTTGGTCTGCCACCTTGCGGACGGCCTCACGGTCGGTCACATCCACGACAAAGCGAATCGCTTTCCCGCCTTGCGCCTCGATCTCTTTGACAACTTCATCGAGCTTGGGCTCGCGCATATCCGTCAGGACAATGCGGGCGCCGCCTTGCGCAAGGTTAAGGGCTATAGCCCTTCCAATCCCTTGCGCGCTTCCCGTCACCAACGCCACTTTTCCTTCCAGATCAAACATGGCTCTCACCTGCTTTCTCTCACGGCTTCGAAGGGGCCGAAGGTCATTAGCCGTGGGTGCAACCCACGGGGACCAGGATGGCAGGGTCTTCGACCCTTGCGGGGTCGAATAGCCCTTCTCTCTGCGTCCGTAGGTTTCGCCTACGGCTAATGATCTTGTTCCCCTTCGGGGAACTTCGCGGGCCCACGCTACGCACCGCCCAGCCGCGCCAGCACTTCGTTCAATGTAGCCCTGTCTTCAATTCGTAAGCATTCGGCTTGCGGATCGATTTGCCGGAGCAATCCTGAAAGTACTTTTCCGGGTCCGACCTCTATAAAGCAATCCACGTTCCGGCCTCGCAGGACCCGCATGGCCTGCTCCCACCGGACAGGCGCCGTCATCTGTCGTTTCAGCCCCTCGCGCACCCGATCCGCCGAGTCAACCAACTCCGCGTCCACATTGTTTGCTAAGGGGATCTTCGGGTCGCAGATTGCCGCGCCATCGAGATCTTTCTCCAGCCGCTCCCGGGCAGGTTTCATCAAGGCGCAATGAAACGGCGCGCTGACATTCAACGTGATGGCGCGCTTGGCGCCCCGCCCTCGGGCTAGCGCCACGGCTCGCTCCACAGCTCCCTTGTGTCCGGAGATCACGACTTGTCCCGGGCAGTTAAAATTGGCGGGCGAAACCACTTCCCCCTGCGCCGCCTCGCGGCAAACCTCTTCAACCGCAGACGCCTCCATACCCAGCAGCGCCGCCATGGCCCCTAGGCCAACCGGCACGGCCTCCTGCATGTACTGGCCGCGCTTGCGCACCAAACAAACCGCTTCCTCGATCGGGATACTGCCGGCAGCCACCAGGGCGGAGTATTCGCCCAAACTGTGACCGGCTACAAAATCCGCGCGGATGCCTTTCTCGCTCAAAACCTCCGCCGCTGCCACCGATATGGCCAGAATCGCGGGCTGGGCGTTTGCAGTGAGCTGCAACTCTTCCGCGGGCCCTTCGAAGCACAACTTGGAAAGTGCAAAGCCCAGCGCCCGGTCGGCAACCTCGAAGGCTTGCCGCGCGCGCGGAAACTCCTCCGCCAGCTCGCGGCCCATGCCGGGATGCTGAGAACCTTGACCGGGGAAGAGGAAAGCGATTTTTCGCGCCATGCTCTAAGGAGTCAGAAGTCAGAAGCCAGAATGGAAACGGTAGCTGATGGCTTTATTCTGACTCCTGACTTCTGACTCCTGCTTTTTCACCACCGCATCAGAACCGCGCCCCAAGTGACCCCAGCGCCAAAGGCAGCCATCAAGACCAAATCGCCCCGCTTCAGGCGTCCGCTGCGGACGCACTCGTCGAGGCAAATCGGGATGGACGCCGAAGAGGTATTGCCGATGCGGTCGATATTCGAGTAAACCTTCTCGCTCGCCACGCCCAACCGCTCCCGCACGGCCTCCGTGATGCGTTGGTTGGCCTGGTGGGGAACAAAGAGATCGACTTGCTCCGCGCCAATCTGCGCCTTCTCGAGCACCCGCCTCGACACCTCTTCCATGTTTCGAACCGCCACCTTGAACAACTCGTTCCCGCGCATTTTGATGTAGTGGCCGCGCCCCGACACCGTCTCTGCCGAAGCCGGACACGCGGTGCCTCCGGCGGGAATGTACAGGTGGTCTGCATAATGGCCTTCGGTGTGCAAGTCGGAAGCCAGGATCCCGGAAGGAGGAGCAACCGGACCGAGTACGGCCGCCGCCATTCCGTCTCCAAAAATCACGCAGGTTTCGCGGTCCTTGTAGTCGACGTAGCGCGAAAGCAACTCGGCGCCGATCACCAGCACGCGTTTGCATTTCCCGGTTTGGATGAATTGTTCGGCCACCGTCATGCCGAACAGGAAGCCTGAGCATGCCGCCGCCAGATCGAAGGCGCAGCACGAGCGCGCCCCGAGGTCGCGCTGGATCAAGGCGGCGGTGGACGGCAGCGGCATATCGGGAGAGATGGTCGAGCAGATGATCAGGTCCAGATCCTCGGGAGTTATTCCCGCCATCTCGAGAGCTTTTTTCGAGGCCTTTACGGAAAGTGTCGAGGTCGTGTCCTGGGGACCCGCCATGTGGCGTTCCTTGATGCCAGTCCGCTCCGTAATCCACCGGTCGGACGTCTTAACCATCTTCTCGAGGTCGAAATTGGTGAGCACTTTCTCCGGCAGCGCAGACCCGGTCCCCAAAATTCCAGCCGCAAGCTCCATAGCACTCCCCTACGACGACGCCTTCGCCGCTCGTGGCGTTCCGATTGTGGTAGCGGCCAAGTGGCCTTCGATCTTTTCGTTTACCTTGCCCTCCGCAAATCCCGCCGCCACGCGAATGGCGTTTTTGATGGCGTTCGCGTTCGAGCCTCCGTGGCAAATAATGCATACGCCCCGCACTCCCAGCAGAGGGGCGCCGCCGTATTCCGAATAGTCCACACGTTTCTTGAACTTCTGGAAGGCGCGGCGGGACAGAACGTAACCCACCTTGGCGCGGACGGTACTCGAGAGCGCTTCTTTCAAGAGGCTCGAAATCGTCTCCACCAGGCCCTCACTGATCTTGAGCGCCACGTTGCCGATGAAGCCGTCGCAGACGATAACGTCCACGCGCCCGTTGTAAAGGTCCCGCCCTTCCACGTTGCCGACAAAGTTGAAGGGGAGTTGTTTGAGCAGTCCGAAGGCCTCGCGGGTCAGGTCGTTGCCTTTGTGTTCTTCTTCGCCAATGGAGAGCAAGCCGATGCGGGGCCTATCCAGACCAAAGATCACCCGGTAGTAAACCTCGCCCATCACGGCGAATTGCTGCAAGTGCTGCGGCTTGCAATCCACGTTGGCGCCCACGTCGAGCAACACGGCAGCCGTCCCCTGGGAAGTAGGGAAGACAGCGGCCAGAGCCGGCCGGTCCACGCCGGCCAGCGTGCCCAGCACGATTTTCGCGGTCGTCATGACCGCGCCGGTGTTGCCGGCGCTGATCAATCCGTCTGCCTTGTGCTCCCGCACCAGACGCGCTGCGACGCGGATGGAGGAGTCCCGCTTGCGACGAAACGCTTTCGCCGCGGCATCCTCCATGGTCACCGCTTCGCTGGCATGGACCACTTCGATGGGAAGGCCGCGTGCGTCCCGGCGGGCTAGTTCGTGCTTCAGCACGTCCTGTGGGCCTACCAGCAAGACCTCGGCAAGCCTCTCCCGCGCTGCCAGAACCGCTCCCTCAACCTCCGGCCCCGGCGCGGAGTCGGTACCCATGGCGTCAATAGCGATGCGTCGCATGAAACTCTTTGGAGTGCGGCAGCTTGCTGCCGCTTTTCTGCTGCGAGCTTGCTCGCGCTTCAGCCGGTGCACGGCCAGCAAGCTGGCCTGAGCGAAGGCGGCAGCAAGCTGCCGCACTCCAGACTTGTGTGCCCCGAGGTTTATCGCATCCCAACTTAGGCGGTTTCCTTCACCAGCATGACCTCTCGCCCGCGATAGTAACCGCAGTACGGGCAGGCTTGGTGAGGCATTTTCTTCTCGTGGCAGTGGGGGCACTCGGCCAGCGCTGGCGCTTCCAGGAAGTCGTGCGCTCGCCGGCGATCCCGGCGTGCCTTGGAATGTCGTCGTTTGGGGTTTGGCATAGTAATTCAACTCTCTTCAGCAACAAAGGCTGTCTTGATTTCTTGTAGTGCTGACCTTCAGGTCAGCATATGCTCCTAGTGCCTGGTTGGTTCATAGAACGTAGTTTCGAATGACTTTCGGAAGGGCGGGGCTTTAGCCCCGTCGCCTAGAGACGTAGGCTTGAATGGGCCTTTAGGCCCTGAAACCACGTCGGTTCAGGGGCTAAAGCCCTAAATACATCCCGAGACCTTAGGCGGGGCTAAAGCCCCGCCCTTTCGCCTCCGACAGACAATTTCGCTTACTAATTTGGCCAAGCAATAGCGTCTCGACCGGTCGGCGCACCGGCCAACCTGATGGGAGGCGCTACGTTCAACAATCGAGTATATCTCGCCTAGCTTTTCTTTAGAGAAGAAAAGGGAGAGATCTCCGCTGTGGGCGAGCAGCCGCATTCTGCGACGTTCAAGTTCGACCGACAGACGGGGCAAAGACCACGGCAATCCGTCTGGCAGATCACCTTCATGGGCACCGACAGGATTACTTGCTCGGTCACCACGTCGTCGAATTCGATTCCATTTCCGGAAAAGAACCCGACCTCCAGCTCATCCTGAGGAAGCTCAATTTCCTCAGCGCGGGCAATGGTCGAAAGAGGCCGATAGAAAAGGTCGAAATCCCGATCCACAGGAATGACCACCGGCCCCAGGCACCGGTCGCAACTAGCCGCCAAGTTCGTCCCCAGGTGTCCCCGAACGTGGATCTCCGCGCCCCGCCGCTCCGCCACCGCATCCACCTTCAGAGGGGTAGCCTGGCGGAATTCAGCCCCATGGTAATCCAGGGCTTCCGGGGAGTAGGTCTTCGAAGCCACAATCGGGTGAAGCTCCAACTCCTCCAGGGTAATGCGCACCACAACCTCCATGGGGCGAATCCCCTAATTTATAACCAGTGGCGCGGAGATGTCAAGGAAAGCTCAGAAGGTCAAGTACTTACGTTCGTAGGGGCACGCCATGGCGTGCCCCTACAGGAAATTCCTTCACACCTGGATTGGGAGGCTATCGCGAGGCCATGGCATCCTGGGCCTTGCGCTTTTTCATTTGCGCAATCTGTTCGTCAGCGTAGGACTTGATTAACGTGCCTTGCCCAAGCCCCCCGGCCTTCTTGAAGGCTTGGATGGCGTCGTCCCACTTGCCATCCAGGGCATAAGCCTCACCCAAGCGATAGCAGTCGCGGGGATCGGGATTGGCGGACGATGACACGGCGCTGCTTAACTCTTTTTCAGCCTTCGCTAACTCGCCTCGGTCAAGCCCGGCAGGGCCGCCGGATGCCATCTCGAGGTGGACGGTGCCAAGAGGTCCGTAAATCTCGCTAGTAAAACCATCCAGGCGCTTCTGATATCGCGCATCAGATTCGTGGGGCTGCCTGGGAATCTGCGCGGTGAGCTGGAGCGCCCGCTTGGCATCATTCTCAGCTTCCTGCAGGATTTTGGTTTTGTCGGCCGCGTGGTTGCGGAGGTATTGCGGCAAGGGCAGCATCTCAATCCGCAGAATCAATGAGGTCAGATTGTCCGGGTTCAACTGCAGGCTCCTGCCCGTGTAAGCGACGACTTTCTCGACATCGCCCTTCTGCTGGTAAGCGTTGGCTCCAAACGAATAGACCATACTGAGCAAGGGGCTGCCGGGATACTGTTTGGCGAATTCGTCGACCAGTTTGATGGACTTGTCAGGATCCAATTCGGTCAGGATGGCCGAGAATGGCCGAGCTTCCTCGTTCCGGACATTTTGGGCCCCAACCGGGCTGGGCCCCAGGAGCATCTTCGCGATCTGCGCGCGCACTTTCGGCCCCGCCTGCTGTACTGCTTCGATTACCTCGTCGCTCGCATTGGCCTTGCGGAGCTTCTTCTCGATGCCGTGAGTCAGGTCAAAATCCACGCCACGCTCATGCACCTCTTTGATGACGGTTTCCACAGGTGCGCCTTCTACGTCGCGCATCACTTCCTTCTCGGTCATTAAGGCAGGCGCCTGCCCCTGGTCCTCGAGTTGCCGCCGCATTGCGGCTTGGTTCAGTATTGCTTTCTGCGTCGAGGTAATGGGCGCCATGTAATCGTCTCGCACGACGTCGCAACGCGCCCCGGGGTGCGCCGGATCCTGGGCTGCCGGGTCTTGGGACTGCTGCGCAGGCGGCTGCCCTGTTTGCGCGTAGAGAATGCCTGTCAGACCAAAAGTCACCACCACCCGAAGGATTTGCTTCAACCTCATGCCCCTCTCCAGATTCCCTGAGTTTACCCTGATCGGGTCTCCACTCGATCCGACAGCTTCAGTATACGAGAACGGCAGACTCGCGTCAATCAATCTGGGCACAGGCATTCTTGCCCGGGCCACTACGGGGCCGGAAGGGTTAGAGAAACAAAAAGCCCTTCGGCCCACCCGGACTGTTGGGTGAGCCGAAGGGCAGAAGGAATGCCAGCGGCAAGTCTAAGCCGCCACATCCCGCGTTAGAAGTGTAACCGCAACGAGCCTTGCAATTCGCGGCCGTAGTTGGCGCCGTTCGAGCCGCTTGCCTCCTGGGTGCTCTTGCCGTCCACGGTACCGTCGACGACGCCGATATTGGGATCGGCGGGGATGAACACGTTCGGCATGTTGTACATCTCCAGCCGGAACTCGAGGTTGAAGCGCTCGTTGATCTTGAAGGTCTTCACAGCCGTCGAGTCAAGTTCCCAGAAACGCGGCCCGCGCATCCCTCGTAGTACGGAGGTGAGGTGGCCATAGTATAAGAGGGCGCGGTCGCCAGGCAATTCGGGTTGAACCAATATCCGGTCGGAACATTCTGCCTCGGATCGCAGATCACGCCTGTCGTCGGGAAGCCAAGCAGGTCACCGCTCATCAAGTAGAAGATCTGGCTGGTGGACCACCCGCCAATGATTTCATCCACCCACTTGGGCACGAACTGAAGTAGCTGCGGCCTTTGCCTAAGGGCAGTTGGTAGGTGCCGGACATGCGGAGATTGTGGCGCGGCAACCCACGGTCAAACATCGTCAAGTTGCTTGTTGTAATTCGCGATGTCGTCGTAGTAGTTGGTGTGGTTTTGGAGGCTGTAGTTGTAGGTTCCCAGGAACGTCCAGCCGTGGGAGAAAGGCCGCGTGACGGAAATTGCCGTCCCGTAGTAGTGGTCCCGGTTGCCCGGCACACCCATAAGGTTCAACGATCCATACTGCGGGTAGGGCTGAAGCAACTGGCTCAACGATACCGTCGACTCAGTGCCCAGAGTGCCCGGCATGTAGGGGCCGGTGTAGCCCGAAGGAGCGGTTGAGGGATTGGTTGGGAACTGCTGGTAGAAGGGATTGGGAACGTTGCTCCGTCAGCAGGCCCTTGTACTTGTAGTTGTACTGCGGGTTCATAAGTTGACGTTGCGTTCGAACGGATATCCGGTTCCGTTGTATCCGACGGGTCCAGTCGAGCTGCCGTAGCCGCCCCACATGCTGCCATCCTGCGCGTTGTGCTCGAACATCAGGAACTCGGTGACGTCCAAACGGAACTGCGCCAGGCAGCTCGCGCTGAATGTTGAAGTTGAAGCGGTCGTTGATCGGCACCTTGTATTGCCGCATGTCATAGTAGCTCCAGGAGTTGCCAAGATCCGTGTAGGGCCCCAAGGTGTTCCCGACCGCCTGGATGATCGGGTTGGCGTAAGCGCCGGTGGAGGGGTACGGATCCGAGAGGTAGGAGCGCGGGATGCCGCTCGCCGTCGGGCCAAGAGCGTTGGTTTGTTCCGAATAGCCGTTGGCCTGAATAATACTGTCATCGGAGGAGTTGCTTAACCACGTCACCGCAAACCGGGAATAGCCCACGCGCACGCCGTCTTGTCATTGAGGCGATAGGCCAAGCCGGCGCGCGGCAGGAAGGTGCCATTAACCCCGTTGTATACGTTCGGATCGGTGTTGCTGGTGCGCACCGCTACGCCGTTAAACTGCGGCGCCACCAGATTCGGGATGTTGGCCGCGCTGGCCGGCAAATTGGCGGCTGCAAGCACCTGCGAATTCCAGATGTTGATAACCGGGTTGCCGTCGCTATCGTAAAAACCTGGGGTTTCCTTACCCGTATCCAGGGTTTTGATCAGCCAGTGGTTATTGTCCGAAGGACCGGTCTCCTTCTCCCAACGTATACCGAGGTTCAGGGTGGTGCGAGGGTTCAGGCGGAAGTCATCCTGAATAAACCCTGCATACAGGTGATTGTGAACCTGGTCCACGATGGGATAAATGGTGGCGTACGCGCCCCCCACGACGCCCAGCAGCGAGGAGGCATACTGGTCGCCGCTGTTGTCGGGGTTGTAGGACCCCGAAACCACGGCGGAGGTGTCCTGGGAGTTAAAGCCGAAAGCCCCGGGGCCGACGGATTGGAAGTTCTGCATCCAAGCGTAGCGATACTGCCAGCCGAGCTTCAGGTGGTGCTTGCCCATTTCGTGGGTCACGATGATTTGCGGCGAGTAGTTGCGCAAATGGTCGTACCACCAACCGCCGAAGCCGGTATGGATGCCGGTGCCAATGCCGGAAAGCCCATAGGCGCTGCCGAACTGGAAGGCGGGGAAGTAGACGCCGATGCTCGGCGAAAGCACTGGGTTGTACCAATTATTGTTCGGCCAAAGGGCTGACCAGGCATCGCAATTGGTGCTGGGTGAGGAGCCACTGCACGGCGTTCCCATCTTCAGCTTGTAGATGGCCGAGTTGTAGTCGTCTTCCGTGTAGTTAACGCCCAGCCTGATATCGAGGGTGGTACGCGGATTCATCATGTACAGCACGTCGATGCCGGAGCTGGTGGCGTCCATGATGCCGCCGTTGTCGGAGGGCCAAGCGATTGAATTGTCGCCCGAGGCGTTGTCGTTGTCCAACCGGGTGCGGAACCAACTATAGTGGGCGAACATGCGCCACTTGTCGCTGAGGTTGTAATCGACGCGGTCGGAAACGTTGTGGTACTTGGTCCACCAGGGGTAGGTCTGCACAAAGTTTTGCTGGCCGTTGAGGCCTATGGGCGTATGGTTCGGCGCCCACAAATAGTTCATGAGCGTGGCCGCGGTGGGATCGATGCGGTTAGCCGGAATCTTGTTTCCAGGGAATGGCTGCCGGGTGTACGTGCTCGTGGCTGGGTCATAGGCCGTGGTGAGCGGGTCGTAGATAAGCCTCTGCTGGCCGTTGTCCTGATAGGCGTCGGAGAAATCTCCGGCCCTCTCGGCCATGGTCGGCACGGTCTCGTACACCGTGTTGGGCTGCGTGGCGTACCATTTCTCGAAAGCAAAGAAGTTGAACAGCTTGTTCTTGATGATGGGGTTGCCCACAGTGAAACCATAAATGTTCTGCTTGACGACCTGTTTAGAACCCGTCACGCGGTTGGCCAAGGCATTGAAATTCGGTTGGCGCCACATGCCGTAGGCATCGCCATGAATGTCGTTGGTGCCCGACTTCATGGAAATGTTCACTGCGCCGCCGCCGCTCCAGCCGTGCTCGGCGTCCGGGATGTTCTGCTGCACTACCACTTCCTGCACTGCGTCCATGGGCGCGTTGTAGGAGCCCCGCGCGGCCATGTCCGTTCTCGTGCCGTCGATGATCTGTTCGTTCTTACCGCCCGTGGGGCCGCCGATGTCCAGGCCGCCGTCGGACCACATGTAGAACGGCAGGCGGTGTGCTTCGTCCCAGTACTGGTTGATCACGCCCGCATCGAGCAGGGCCAGCGTGAAGGGATTGCGCGCCAGGATCGGGAGGTCCTTCAGATAGGACTGCTGGACGGTGTCGCTCATCGTCGAAGTGTTGAATTCGACTTGGCCGACCGTCGTGGTGACCTCCACGGTCTGGGTCACGGCGCCGATGCGTCAGCACCGCGTTGACGGTGATGTCAGACGCGGTCTGAACGACAACGTTCTCTTGCACGAATTTCTGAAACCCCGGGGCCTCTACGATCACACTCGATAGGTCCCGGGAATTACCGGATCAAACACGTAGAACCCGCTGCTGTCTACCTGCTTAATCAACTCCACTCCGGTAGCCGACGTTGTGCAGGGTGACTTTGGCGTTCGGTACCACAGCGTGCGTGGGATCGGTTACGTCCCCACGAATCGTGCCGCGGGATTCCTGGGCAGACAGGGGCTGAACGAAACAGGCTATGAATGCCACCAGCAGGGCTCCCGTCAAAAGGAACGGAAGCTCGTATCCGGAGGCCCTTCTCGCGTACTTCGTCATATAGGTTTTCCTCCTTACTCTAAGTCAACAGGGCCCGAAGCCCTGGTTGCAGCTCCGCCACGCCGCGAGCGTGTGCAATGCCACGCGACAATAAAGCATCGGCTTTGCGTCGCAATCAAGAACTCTTTCGAAATGAAGCTCGAAGACGGGTTGAGCATACGACACTGAGCGCTCCCTCAGTCTTGTATACGTCACGGTTGTCAGCGGCCAATGAAACATGTGGGGTTAGAGGTGGCAAGGGTTACTACCGCCCTCGCCAGCCGTTCAACAGGTGCCGGCGTTAGCATATGGGTGCTTACTATACTGTTTTCAGAAACGTTATGTCGTAGACCTGACCAAGATCGCAATGAACAAACGACCATGGGTGCGTGGAGCAAATGCGCTTCCAAACAGTTTGCAATCGTAAGTCCCTGAAATACTTACCCGGTTGCAATTGTCCGAACTTTGGATCCGTGAATAATCCTGAAATCAGTATATGGTTTTCGGAATCTCTCCGATTCCTTGTAGGGGCCATTTACATTTAATGACAAAATTACTTATACGTAATATTTACATAACTCGCATGGTGAATATCTGCCGGGCGCTCGGCGAGGACTCGAGGGGTACATCAACGACGAACTCTAGCTACAAAATGTCAGATTAACCTGGAGGACACCCCGCCCGCGCCGGGAAGCTTCGGCAAACTAGTGGTACAATGCCTCCCTTCGTGTTGCGGACCTAAACATGCGATCCTGGCGCGAATAGAAATACAAAAAGAAAGAAGAATCAGGAGGAAGAATGCGGCTAAAGCACGATCACAAGAAGGCGTATCTAGTTGTTCTCGCGCTGACGATGGGTGGCGGATTCCTGCTTTCATTCCGAATACCAGTTTCCGCACGGCAGGCCACCAGCGAGGCCGCTGGTCCTTCCGGGGCGGCAATTCTCGAAGCGCACATGTACGATTCGGGTTTTCCGCAAGGCACCGAAAACTACAACGCCTGTTACTATGCAAGCGATGGGCGTGTCTACTACGTTCTCTGTTCCTCGTCCGTCGAAGTCGGCGGGCAAATGTTCTCCCTCGACCCTTCGACCGGGAAAATCCGGCACCTTGGCGACTTGACCGAGGTGGTTGGAGAAAAGGGAATGCATGCCATTCCCCAAGGGAAGTCCCACGTCAACTTCGTGGAGTGCCAAGGGCGGCTCTACTTTGCGACCCACGTGGGGTATTACGAAAATTATAAATACCAGGGGAAGCAGAAGTACGCCACCGCTCCGGGATATGCCACCTACCCGGGCGGACACTTCCTGGCTTACGATCTGCGCAGCGGCAAGTTCGAAGTCTTCGCCAAAGCTCCGACGGGCGAGGGCATCATCGCCATGACCATGGACCCGCAGCGCGATCGGCTGTACGGGCTTACCTGGCCATCGGGTTTGTTTGTTCGCTACGACCTCAAGAGCCGGGAACTGAAAAACCTGGGCCCGGTGTCCGGGGAGGCGGAAAACCCTACGGGTCCGAGCTTTGAAATGCTCGACCGTTGTCTGGTCGTCGATCCGACTGACGGCTCAGTCTACTTCACGAGGGCGAACGGGGAGATGCTGCGTTACCGATACGATACGGAGTCGGTGGAAACAGTGCCGGGCGGAAACCTCAGGAGAGACTATTTTGGACACATGGATCCCAGCAATACCGATGGGGACATGGCGTACCATTGGCTCCAGGCCGGGTGGTGTCCGGCGGGCCGGGGTATCTATGGCATCCATGGAAAGTCGGGCTACCTCTTTCGATTTGATCCCAGGTCGCAGCAATTGGAGGTCCTGTCGCGATTGGTTTCGGACGCCTCACTGAAAACCGGTATGTACGATCGGACACCTTACGGATACCTCGGCTTCACGCCCGGACCGAGTGGACAGACGCTTTACCACCTTACGGGAGCGTCACTGGCGCGCGAAGGGATAAAGGACGCCGAGGCGCTTGATCTGGTCACCTATGACATTGCCTCAGGGAAACGTGCGGATCACGGCGTTGTGGTCCTGGAAAATGGTTCCAAGCCTTACCAGGCGCAGTGCCTGACCGTTGGCAAGAATGGAATGATCTATACCGTGGCGTTTGTGGGTAAGCCCGATCATTCAAGGTTGGACCTGATAAGCTTCCACAACCCTGAGAGCAACCCCTGAGGTACGACTTCCTCGTTTCCCGAAGGGAGGAATGGTCTTCACCACTGAGACACACAGGCACTGAGAACTGCGAGAAGAGCCTCACTCTGTGCCTCCGTGCCTCTGTGGTGTGGTTTGTTTTCTACTTCGGTTCGGTGATTCGCAGGGTTTGGTTCTCCCGCAGTCCCTCCGTCACCACTTGTTTACGGCCGGAGGGCCAATCGATCTGGACGCGTTCGATCTTGGTTGCGTCGCCCAGGCCGAAGTAGAGCGGCAGGACGCTCTGGGAGAGATAGCCGGACTTGCCGTCGTTATACTTGGTATAGACTTGCCCTGCGGAGTGCACGCGCACGGTCGCGCCCAGCCCGTTGCGGTTCGAGGCGGTTCCCTCGAGCACGATTTTGAGCCAGTGAATGGGCTTTCGCTTGGCGAGATCGCTGATGAGCACCTGGGGCGGGGCGTTGAAGTCGTTGGTCACGATGTCGAGTGCGCCGTCTTCGTCGAGGTCAAAGATGGCTGAGGACCGGCTCGAGAGCGGACACCACAAACTGATTTCTCCTTTGTGGCCCGCACAGGCCATCTTCCCCGCCTGATCCAGCGTGCCTTTGTCGGAGCAATCGATGTCGAAATAGAATGTGTGAGTCTTACCGGAACTGCGGGGCTCGATTCCCAGGAGAAACTCCGCATCCAGGAACTTCTTCCCCTGGTTATTCAGGAGCAGCGAGTTGATCCCGTAACGGTAAGGGTAGCTCATGCCGGCAGTGACGAAGATATCATCCCACCCGTCGGCGTTGACGTCACCCACACTCACGCCCCAAGGCCAATAAGTCTCGACTCCCAATTGGTCCGAGATTTCCTCGAATTTGCCATTCCCTAAATTATGATAAAAGGCATTGCCGAAAATAAAACTCTCCTTGGGCCCTCCGAGAAAGGCAGGTCCAGGGATTCCTGCCGCCCGGGATTTTTGTTTCTCCTGTTCGGGCGTTTGCACCTCCCACATGTCCGAGTGCATGTCCGTGACGAACAAATCCATGAGTCCATCATTGTCGAAATCGAAGAACTTGATCCCCATCGCGCCCCACGGTGTCCTGGGGAAGTACTGGTCGGTCTTGTCGACAAATCTCTTACCGCCTTCGTTTTCGAAGTAGTGGGAGTGGCCCTGCATGTTCAGAATAAACAGGTCAGGCCAGCCATCGAGATTCAGATCGCAAAAGGTCGCGTCGCCGGACCAAACGTGGGGAATCAAGCCGACTTCCTGGGTCACGTCCCGGAACCGGTAATTTCCCATATTTTTGTAAAGGACGGGGTATTCGAAGCGTTCGGGATACTGGTGTCCGCCGAAGGAGCCCTCGAGCCCCACGTAAGCGCCGGAAGGCCATTTCAGGTCGATCGTGTACTTTCCGACGTTGCAAACCAGAAGATCGAGCAGGCCGTCGTTGTCGTAGTCGAAGAATATGGCGCTGGAGGAATGGGAGACCAAATCAACGTGCGCCTCGGAGGAGATATCCGTAAAATGTCCGTGCCCATCATTTTTGAAGAGTAGGTTGCCGCCCCGCACCGTGGTTACAAACAGGTCTTGGTGGCCGGTGTTATTGACATCCGCGAAAGACGCGGTGACGCTGATGCGCCCGGGCACACCGACTCCCGCTTCCTCGGTGATGTCCTTGAACTTACCGCCACCCAGGTTCTTCCAAAGTTGGTTGCCCCCCACCTGGTTCACGAAGTAAATGTCGTAGAGCCCGTCTCCGTCGACGTCTGCCACCGCGATGCCGTTGCCGTGATCGTAGTGCACTTGCTTGTAGTACCTACCCGCATCTTCCACAATGTGCTGCTCGAAGGTGATGCCGCTTTCCTTCAGCTTGTCGGTAAAATTGAACTGGTGGAAGACCTTGAACTGGTTCACCGTTTCCAGTTGCGCTTTTTTCCGGGCGGCAAGAGCATTTATGCCGACATCCGGATCCGGAAAACGAACCACCGTCGGGGACTGCGCTTGGTTCAGAGTTCCGCCCAGAGGGTTTTTGAGGCCCGCCGGCAACCACAACCCCCTGCCGGCTCCCCAGGAATTGACGGCGAGGCTCGCGCCGGCGGCCGTCGCCCTGGAAATAAAGGTTCGTCGTTTCATGCTCTCCTCCCTACGTGTACCCTGCGTGGAACGAGTCGCCGGCCGGCCCAAATCACCTGCGCGCGGCTCGACTGCGATCTCCACTCGCCTCAATCGCAAATCCAAAAGCCGCCCTATGGCACTTTTCAAGAGTACGTTATTTTTATGCCTTTAGAATCCGAGTGTCAAGCCGAAATCGAATCTCCGAAATCGAATCTACGGAGCGGTGGGAGCAGAGCAACGCGGATACGCTTGACAAAATCGGAGGGGCAGCATAACTTGGGCCCTGCTGTGAAAGCGCCTCGAAAGTCATCGAAATCCCTTCCACTTCATCGCCGGCCGCGCCCGCGGGGCTTCGGACATTCCCATACCACTTTGTGTTTCCACTTGCGCTTTTGGATGGTGAGACTTGCTTGCCTCGCGGCCCTGTTCATCTTGAGCCTTGCCTGCACCGCTCTTGCGCAGGCGCGTGATCCGCAGCAACTCTTCCAGGAGGCGGCCGAGGCCCAGCAGCACGGCGATGCCGCACTCGCCGTGCGCAAATACCAGGAACTCCTCCGGCTTCACCCGGAGGTCATCGGGGCCCATGCGAATCTGGGCTTGGTGCTCGTTTCGCTCGCACGGTTTGACGAAGCCGTGGCGCAGTTTCGCGCCGCGGTCGCGCTCGCTCCCGGCGACCGCAGCTTGCGGACCAACCTGGCCATGGCGTATTACCAGAAGGGCGATCTGCCCAATGCCATCCGGGAGTTCAGTTCTTTGCTGAAGGAGGCGCCCGGGGATATTCAGACGGCGACCCTGCTCGGCAACTGCTACGTGCGCGAGGGCCATCCCGCCCAGGCTGTGTCGCTGCTTACGCCTCTGGCGGCGTCGCATCCAGATGACGTCAGCCTCCAGTTGACGCTCGGGTGGGCGCTGGTTCGCGCCGGGCGTACTAAAGAAGGCTTGGAGCGAATTGATCAACTCGCGCAGCAAACCAATAGCGCCGAGGCTTATATGGGGGCTGCCACCGCCCAGCTAAGACTCGAAGCTCTCGATCAGGCGCGCCGCAACGTCGACGCGGCCTTGCGGCTCAATCCTCATCTACCAGGCCTGCACACCCTCAGCGGCATGATCGCGGCTGACTTCGGAGATTACGTAGGGGCGGAGGCAGCCTTCGAGAAGGAGCTCGAAGCCAACCCCAATGACTTTCAAGCCCAACTGCACCTGGGCAGCGTCCTGTACAGCCAACGGAAGCTGGATGCCGCTCGGGAGCATCTTGAACGTGCGCTCGAAATCGCCCCGGCCTCGTCGCAGGCGCTCTATGACCTGGCGCTCGTCGAACGCGCGCAGGGGCACATGGAGGCTGCCGTCAAGGACCTCGAAAAAGTGGTGGGGACAGACCCGCAATGGCTGGAGCCGCATGTTGAATTGGCGGCGCTGTACTACCGCCTGAACCGGCCGCAGGATGGCGCCAAGGAGAAGCAGATCGTCGACCGGCTCGCCAGTGAACAGCGAATCCTGTCAAACGGGCGCGCCGTCAATCCGCAGACTCCTTAACCTCGATCAAGCGGTCGCCGGCGACGTTCCGGAGCGTCTGGACGATGCCCGAAGGCCAGTGGATCTCGACCTGTTCGGCCTGGTCCTCCGCGCCCAGCCCGAAATGCACCGGGCCGTGGCTGGACGAGGCGTAGCCGACGCTGGTGGTCATGTGATTGTACTGGGCGCCCGCCCGGGTCACCACCTTGACCCGCGCGCCGATGCCGTCGCGGTTGCTCTTTGTCCCCTCCAGCGCGATGCCCAGCCAGTGCCCGGCGGCCTCGCTGCGGTTCATCCAGATCTCAGCCTCTTTCCCGATCGCGGTGGCCACCACGTCCATCCGGCCGTCCCCGTCGAAGTCGGCGAACGCGCATCCCCGGTGGCGGGCCGGGGAGCAGGCGTTGAGGCCCGCTTCCTCGGTCAGAGCTTGCCATTTCCCGCTGGCGCCCAGGTTGTCGAAAAACCGTGTTGTACTGCTCGACCGCAATCCCCGGGTTTCGAGTGGCGCCCGCACATGGCCGCGCGTCACGAACAGGTCCTTCCATCCATCGTTGTCAAAGTCGTAGAGGCCCGGGCCGTAGCCTCCCATGGAGCGGCTCAGCTCGCGCATCCCGCTCGGAAAGGTGATCTCCTCAAACCCGCGCCCGTCCAGGTTCCGAAATACCGGGAAAGTCTCATTGTTCAAGGCCACGGTGACGATATCGGGGTAGCCGTCGTTATCGAAGTCCCGGAAATCCACGCCCATGCCCGAGATGAATCCCCCGTCCTCGACCAGGCCGACGCCCATCGGAAGCGCGACCTCTTCGAATTTCTGTCCGGTGTTGTGAAACAGGAAATTGTAGTACCCGTCGTTGGTGACGAAGAGGTCGGGCCGCCCATCCAGGTCGTAGTCCGCCACGCCCACGCCCATCGCCTTGCCCACGTGAGAGCGAATGCCCCACTCCGCCGACACATCCTCGAAGGTTCCGTCACCCCTGATTCAGAAATAACTGATTGGGCTGCCCCTTATAAAACTTCGGGCTACAGTAATCGTATCGTTCGCCAACCTCGCAGAGCGGCTCTTTCTGGTAATCCCACTGCAAATAGTTGGCGACGAACAGGTCGAGAAGCCCGTCATTGTTAACGTCCACCCAGGCGGCGGTGATGGCCCAGAGGGGGCCGTACTCGGGATCATGGAAACGGTCCAGACCCGCCTTGGCCGTGACATCGGTGAAAGTTCCGTCGCCGTTGTTGTGATAGAGGGTGCGGTGGTGAACGCCCGCCACGAAAATGTCGGGGTATCCGTCGTTGTCGTAATCCCCGACGGCCACGCCGGTGTCGTATCCGGTGCCCGCCAAGCCCGCCTGCCTTGGTGACGTCGGTGAACACGCCATGGCCGTCGTTGCGGAAGAGCCGGTTCGAGAACTTCGGCGAATCTTTCTTCAAAGTGGCGATGTTCGCGCCGTTGGTGAAGAAGATGTCAGGCCGCCCATCTTTGTTGTAGTCGAAAACGGCCACGCCGCCGGCCATCGTGGCGGGAGTGTGGGGTATGCGCAGGGTTTCGTCGGTTTCGAGGCGGAAAGGCAGGGATTGCAGTGCGAATCGGATACTCGGCGGGACGGCTCCGCGGTTTCGCGGAGCAGAGCCGCGGCCGGCACGGGGCAAGAGGGACGCCCCCAAAACCGCCAGCACCTCCCGCCTGCTGATACTCCTCTTGGCGTTTACGGCGCGACCGTAGCCGGCAAAGTCCAAGGTGATTCCTCAACCAGCAGTCTATACGATTTCACAAGCTTTCAGCCAATTCTCAAACATCCGCCGGGCATGGGAGTGCAGCGTCGCTTTCACCCGCAGGACATCGCCGACTACCTTCCTTGCCGCGCCGGCGCCAAGCGCTCGTTCCAGTGCCGCCGCATAATCCGGCACCTGGGACCATTGCTCCGCCATCTCCGCCGAGATCTCGACGTGGAATTGAACGCCATAAGCCTTTTCCCTCCAGCGGAAGGCTTGGTTCGGGTAGGCCGGCGAACTGGCGAGAAGGACCGCCCCCGCGGGCAAGTCGAATGTCTCTCCATGCCACTGGAAGGTCAGCAACTCCCGAGGAATTCCAGAGAAGACTGCATCGTTTTGCGC
Source organism: uncultured Acidobacteriota bacterium (assembly GCA_963722675.1). Classification (GTDB taxonomy): domain Bacteria; phylum Acidobacteriota; class Terriglobia; order UBA7540; family UBA7540; genus CAVROP01. The sequence continues at coordinate 32,147 of CAVROP010000115.1, read as the reverse complement.
CGCTGAGGTCAAATACACCGGCATGATCCCGATTTCAGGCATGGCGCCGCCGTAGACGCGGGCCCCCAAGCTGGCGGCAAGCAACTGAGCCCCGAGGCAAACGCCCCAGAAGGGTTTGCCGGCGAGCACGGCCTCTCGAACCCAGCGCTTCTCCGCACTCAACCAGGGCAAAGTGTCATCGTCGTTCACGCTCATGGGGCCGCCCATTGCAAGAATGGCATCGCCACCCTGCCAATCGGGAAGTTGCTGCGCCGCGTCGAGCTCCACCCGGTGGATGGCGGCGCCTCTCTCGACCAGGATGTCTTCGTAGACGCCCGGGGGCTCGCACGCTATATGCTGGAGAATCAAGATCTTCACCGCCGGTCCTCCTTGCGACAAGACTAACATGATCCTGCCGAATCTCACAGATGGAGTGAGAGAATTAGGAGGGTGTCATCCTGGGGGTAGCGAAGAATCTCTGTAGTTGTTCGTAAATAGTTGAATTAAAGGCAACTGCGGAGATCCTTCGCTACGCCCAGGATGACAGGCGCTTGATTCTTCCGCATCTTCTCGTGCTTGGCCAGTCCCCGGCCTGTGCCCTTTGACTCACCACCCGCCTCGCCGGGTTGATAAGCTGCCTAGAATCAACCGCTAGAAACGGACGTTTTGGACCTAAAGTTGCTAAGCTATTATGCCCGTGCTGCAAAACACGGGATGAGTGGGGGCGATGATAAGCCATTCATATTCTGCGTGGCTCCGGTCTGCCTGCCGCAACTAGTTGAAGGAGTCTGGTTTTATGGCTTATGTTATAACCGGCGATTGTACGAAAGATGAGAAGTGCGTAGACGTTTGTCCGGTGGACTGCATTCATCCGCGCAAGGATGAACCCAAATTTGCTGAAGCGACCCAGCTTTTTATAAGCCCGGTCGAATGTATTGACTGCGGTGCTTGCGTTCCGGTCTGTGAAGCTTCGGCGATCTATTCGCTGGATGAGCTCCCTGAGAGTCACAAGAACTTTGCCGAGCTGAACGCCCAGTACTATCAGTAGAGCGCAGAGCAAAGGCGCTGATCAAAGGCCTCCTCGGCGAGCCGGCTTCTGTTTGTCCAGGCGCCACGCGGCGAGATCCATTGCGGGTTTTTCCCCTCCTCCGCAAGAGCTCTCGTTGTCGTGGCGCCTTTCTTGCTTTAGGCCCAGCGTGTAAGAGCGTCCTGATTTGACTCTTTGCTTCTACCTTCAGGCCAGCATTTGCTAACCCACAGGTCGGCGCCGGATTCGATTTAGGACATTGCCCCCCTTGCATTCACGAGTTCGTCAACCTTAACATACACACACTATGAAAGCGCTACTGCTGAAAGAGTACGGCCAATTTGTGTATGAAGAAGTGCCCTACCCTCAGGTCGCCGAAGACGAGGTCCTCATTGAAGTGCGTGCCTGCGGCATCTGCGGCAGCGATGTGCACGGGATGGACGGCTCGACCGGGCGCCGCCGGCCGCCGATCATCATGGGTCATGAAGCTTCGGGCGTGATCTCGGAGGTAGGCGGCAAAGTCACCGGCTGGCGCCCCGGCGAGCGCGTTACCTTCGACTCGACAGTTTATTGCGGCTCCTGTTGGTTTTGCCGGCGCGGGGCGATCAATCTGTGTGACAACCGCCGGGTGCTGGGCGTCTCGTGCGACGACTACCGGCAGCACGGGGCGTTCGCCGAATATGTTGCCGTGCCGCAGCGCATTCTGTACCGTCTTCCGGAGGCTGTCTCCTTTGAACGCGCCGCCATGGTCGAGGCCGTGTCAGTCGCAGTCCATGCTGTGGAGCGCACACCGGTTTCTTTAGGCGATACGGCGGCGGTGGTGGGCGCAGGCATGATCGGCCTCCTGGTGGTGCAGGCTTTGCGATTGGCAGGTTGTGGGACCATCATCGCGGTCGATTTGGACGCTGAGAGGCTGAATCTGGCGCGGAAACTCGGCGCCGACGTGGGACTGAAAGCGGATGATTGCGATGTTTTGAAGGAAGTGCTTCACCATACGCAAGGACGGGGTGCGGACCTCGCCATGGAAGTTGTGGGAACCAGCCCTACCGTCAACACAGCGCTGGCCTGCGTGCGCAAGGGAGGCGCGGTCACTCTGGTTGGGAATTTGAAGCCGGCGATAGAACTCCCTCTTCAAGCCGTGGTGACCCGCCAAATTGCCCTTTACGGCAGTTGCGCTTCGAGCGGCGAATACCCGGCCTGCCTGGATTTCATGGCGCGCGGAGCGATCAATGTGGAAGCGCTGATCAGCGCCACTCCGCCCTTGGCTGACGGCGCAGCCTGGTTCAAGCGTTTGTATGACCGCGAACCGGGTCTTCTGAAGGTGGTTTTGATTCCGTAGGAAAGTGTAGGAGTGGCTAGTGCCTGGTGGCTGGTGGCTAGTGGCTAGTGGCTAGTGCCTCGCCCGTGGGCCGGGTGAGGGGGGCCACCCAGCTACTGAGCACTAGCCACTAGCCACTGCTTTCAAGGAGGCTGAATGCGCGCACTCAGAACCGCCATCGTGGGCTGCGGGAAAGTCGGCCATCTTCATGCCAAGGCGCTCAGCCGCCTGTCTCAGTCCGTTTTCGTCGCTGCCTGCAGCCGAAACCTTCAGCGCGCCAGGCAATTCGCCGCTCAATACAACGTCGAAGCCTATTGCGACGTGGAGGAGATGATCTCCAAATCGGGAGTGGAAGCGCTGACCGTCTGCACCCCGCACCCCCAACATGCCGGGCCCGCGGTCAAGGCCGCCAACGCCGGCGTTCATGTGCTTATCGAAAAGCCTTTAGCTGCTTCGCTGGCAGACTGCGATGCCATAATCAATGCCGGCAAAAAGAGCGGAGTCAAAATAGGAACGGTGTGCCAGCGGCGGTTCTACGCACCATGCCGGCGAGTTAAGCAAGCCATTGAAGACGGCAAGCTGGGCCGGCCCATCCTGGGGTCCGTCGCGATGTACGGCTGGCGGGACGAAGCGTACTACAAGAGCGATCCGTGGCGGGGCCTCTGGGAAGCCGAAGGCGGAGGCGTCCTGGTCAACCAGGCGCCGCACCAGCTTGACCTGCTCCAGTGGTATATGGGCTCGATCGAAGAACTGTTCGGCTACTGGGGCAACTTGAATCACCCCTACATCGAGGTGGAAGACACTGCGATGGCAGTGCTGCGCTTCAAGAACGGCGCGCTGGGCAACATTGTGGTCAGCAATTCCCAGAATCCCGCGTTATATGGGAGAGTCTATGTGCATGGCAGCAACGGCGCTTCCGTGGGTGTGCAAACGGACGGAGGCGCGATGTTTATCGCCGGAATGTCAAGCATCACCGAGCCCCCGGTCAACGATTTGTGGACGGTGCGCGGGGAAGAGGACCTGCTGAAGTCGTGGCAGAAGGAAGATGCAGAGTTTTTCCAGAGCATTAATGCCATGGAGTATTATCACCAGCTTCAGATTGCTGACTTTCTCAAGGCCATTATCGATTCAAGTGAACCGCTGATTACGGGCGAAGAGGGTAGAAAGACGGTGGAAATCTTTACCGCCCTGTACCGTTCTCAATGCGACGGGAAACCGGTTAAATTCCCGCTGCGGCTTCAAGACGACAGACACGATTCTGCTGCCGGCTAAATATAGGAGTCACCATCCGAGTTTGGATCCCTTTACTACCGTTCTGGCCTCCTTGATGGCATTCCGAATTTGGGATACATTAGCCGTACGATGGATGAGGAGAAAAACTGGGAGCATGCCGGCGGGAAGCTAGCCCAGCTCGGCCCCGAAGCTCTGACTGAAGTCGAACTCCTCTCCATCCTCGTTGCGCCCGGGACGCGGGGCAATCCGGCGGAAAGAATTGCTGAGAACATCCTAAGGAAGTATGGATCAATCGAGAGGTTTGGAGGCCATGCCCTCGAAGAGCTCTACGAGATTAAGGGTATGGGTGACGCGAAAATTATTCGCTTGGCTGCGGCGCTAGAGATTGCCCGCCGGGCGGCATACGGTTTCTTAGATGACGGCAGGAAAAAGACCCCCGAAAAGTAGACTCGGCGAAAAACCCGCGCGCGCACCACGCCCTCAACTGGGCCGCGCCGAGAAAACGATTGGCAAATACCTTGAAGAGGTCAAACCCCTCAACAGCGAACCCGCTAGGCTGGCTCGATTCACGGTGTTGCTTAACGACCTCTTCGGAAACCTCGATCTGCCACTCATTCGTGATTTCCTCGGCGGTTTCGAGACCAAGATCTCGGCCCATGAGGGTGAAAAGTGCTGTGTTCTCCGGGGCCGGGTCGATGCTCTCTATGGCAACCTCTTGATCGAGTTTGAAAGGGGTTCGGCGGGGTGGCTCAGGCAGGCGAAGAAGCAACTCCAACGTTACCTAGCCATCCTGGCCAGCAACGAAGAGACCAAGGACTACTACTTCATCCCCATCGCTAGCGACGGGATTTCGTTCGTAGTGTTCGCCCCCAAAGAAGGCCCTACCCCGCAGGTTGGCTCAACGATTGAGGAGATCGATGTCGAGAAGGTTGACGGATTCGACCTAGATCAAAGAGAGCCGGGAGAATTCTATTTCTGGCTGGACCGCTATTTCCTGCGCGAGCACAAGCGCGAGCCTCTCACCGAAAACTTCCTCCAGGACTTTGGTCCCTCCAGTCCGGCCTTCCGGTCTGCATCTTCACTGTGGCAGGAGGCCATCGCAGCTATCCGCGAGCAACGCGACTATCGAGTGATTTACGAAAACTGGCGCAAATACTTGCGCATTGCCTATGGGACATCGGTGGGCGACGAGCAGCTTTTTGTCCGCCACACTTACCTGGCAACGCTGGCCAAAATGATTGCCTACGTACGGATCACGGGCGTACAGACGGCCCCGGATGAAGCTCAGACGGAGGAGATCATCCAGGGAACGTTCTTCGAAAAACAACAGATCATGAACTTCCTCGAGGAGGATTTCTTCTCCTGGGTGGCACGCTCCCCTGTGGTGACCAGCACTCAGAAGATTACCTCTCGTGTTGCAAACTTGCTATTTACGTACCGACTGCGTGAACTCTCGGAAGACGTCCTGAAAGAACTTTACCAGGCCCTCGTGGACCCCAAAGACCGCCACGATCTAGGCGAGTATTACACGCCTGATTGGCTTGCCGCGCGCATGTGCGACGCCCTTCTGAGTAAGCGCGGCGACGACGCTGTCCTCGATCCCGCCTGCGGCTCCGGAACTTTCCTCTACCAGGCCATTCAACACAAAAAAAAGCATCTGCCTACCACCCGACAGTCCCTAGAGCGGATTCTGGGCAGTGTGGTGGGGATTGACATCCATCCCCTGGCCGTTATCGTTTCGAAAATGAATGTCCTCCTGGCGCTCGGTGACTTGTTCAGGAAGCGCTCCGGGCCGGTTTCGATCCAGGTTTACCTCGCCAATTCCATCCGGCATCCCTCCAAGCAGCCTTTCATGGGCAACGGTGGCGCGCCCGCTGAGAGAGTCTTTCTGAACGAGCGGGAGGTCCTGCTACCTGATGCTGTCCTTGCCAGTCCCGCGGCTCTGGACGCCGCCGTGCGGGTCGCTGACACCTTTGCGAAGTCGCATCGCGCATTGACTTCCCTCGACCAACGGGCTTTTGAGGATCACACACGCCGAGTAGCCCCGGAACTCGCGCAATCTTCCGGCGTGGTTGAGATGCTTTTTGACCTTGCAAAGCTCTTGCACGATTTTATCCGTAAGCCCGAAGACACCATTTGGGCCTATATCCTCAAAAATCAGTACAAGCCAACTTTCCTTACCAAACAGTTCGACGTCGTCATCGGCAATCCCCCGTGGCTCGCGTTTCGGTTTGTGGAGAAGGGTGAATACCAGGAGTATTTGAAGCATCTCATCGTGAAGGAATTTGCTTTACTCGAGGGCGCGGGGCACCTCATCACGCACCTGGAGTTGGGTACGCTCTTTTTCGCCCGCTGTGCGAACCTTTACCTGAAGCGTTCCGGAAAGATCGGCTTCGTTCTTCCTCGGAGCGTATTTAACGCCGATCAGCACGACCGGTTCCGCCGGTCTTACGGTATGGCAAACGCAACGCTGACCCAGATATGGGACCTAGAAGACGTGTCGCCACTATTCAATGTGCCGGCAGCAGTGGTCTTTGGCGACGTGCTCAGCGACGCCTCAAAGACCCTACCCGGCGAAATCCTCTCCGGGCGGTTAAAAAGAAAGAACGCCTCACTTGCAGAAGCCAAAAGGGAGCTTAAAGCAGAAGCCACAGCCTTCTACGTCGTCCAGCAGGGCAAGCGCACGTTTCTAAGCACAACCCGTAAGAAGATCTCCAGCCAGCGAAGCTTCTATCAGCCTCTCTTCAAAGAAGGTGCCACCATTGTCCCTCGCAGTTTTTGGTTTGTTGAATTCAAAGTCATTCCGGGGCTCGGCATGGACGTGTCGCAGCCTGTGGTCGCCACTGACCCGCGCGCCCAGGCAGAAGCCAAGCAGCCGTACAAAGACATACGCTTCGAAGCGCCCGTCGAGGCGGAGTTCCTCTACGCTTCTCTCCTCTCGACCGATCTTCTGCCCTTCGGCTACCTCGATGTGCGCCCCGTCGTTCTTCCTTTGGTCGAAGAGGCACAAGGGTATCGCCTCCTGAATGCAGAACAAGCTCGCGCCAAAGGCTACTTGAGGCTCCCTGAGTGGTTGGAGCGTGCACAGATATTCTGGGCAAGGCGGCGTAAGGAAAAGGCCAAGAAATCGGATGCTCTGAGTTGGCTTAATTACCGAAATAAGCTCACCGACCAGAATCCGAAGGCCAGTTACGTTGTGCTCTACTCGCGCTCAGCAACTTTCTTGTGCGCCGCTATCTTGAAGGCAAAGGCGCTGTCGCACAAAGTAGGTGAACAGGAGGTTGCGTTGCGGCGTTTTGTGGCCACTGACGTAACCTATACTTACGAAACTGAGAACCAGAAGGAAGGCGATTATCTCGTCGCAGTACTAAACTCGCCCACCGTTGATACCCTAATAAAACCCATGCAAGCTCGAGGGCTATGGGGCCCGCGCGACATTACCAAGAAGGTTTGGGAACTTCCCATTCCTCAGTTCAACCCCGCGGACAGGGCGCATCTCCGCCTGGCGGAAATTGCGGAAGCTTGTGCAGAAAAAGTGAAGGAAATGGTCCCCACGCTGAAGGGATTATTCAAAGACCTTCGGGGGCCGCGCGCCATCGGCCGCGCCCGAACCGCCGTCCGCGAGGCCCTGAAAGCCGAACTCACCGAAATTGACGGCATTGTCAAACACATCCTAAACTAGACGGCTGTCATTCCGGGCGCAGCGAGGAATCTCGCTCTGCTCCGGTGCAGTTCGCGAAGCAAACAATCAGGGCAAGATTCCTCGCTGCGCTCGGAATGACAGTCTGCGCTTAACTCCTGGAATCGCGGAGTTCCCATGAAATCGTCTCGTCGGCAGTTCATTCAATCCACGCTGGCCGCTCCTCTGATGGCCCGCTTCGTCGTCGGCCCTTCGGGCGCGGCGCGCGTGGAGACCCTCCTGGCCGCACCGGCCCAGATGGAATTCGAGAACCCGCAGATCGTCAAGTACGACTCGAGCTGTTTTACGCTCTATCGCAAAGACACGATGATCTTCAGCGGGGCATTTCATTACACGCGTTGTCCGAAGCCGCTCTGGCGCGACCGCCTGGCAAAGTTCAAGGCTGCAGGTTTCAACACAATTGAAAGCTACGTCTTCTGGAACTATCACGAGCCGGAGAAGGGCAAGTGCAACCTGACGGACTTCGAGGATTTCATCAAGCTGGTTCACGAAATGGGTTTTTACATGATCGCACGTCCCGGCCCCTATGTTTGCGCCGAGTGGCAGCGCGGCGGATTTCCCGACTGGGTGGCGGCGATGCGGTTTCCCCTGCGCAGCAATCACCCGGAGAGCATCAAAACCTCGCAGCATTGGTTCGACCAGGTTTTGCCGGTGATTCAGCGCCACCAGGTCAGCGTGAACGGCCCCATCATCATGGTGCAGGTGGAGAACGAATACGACTATAGCCCTGACATGCCCGACGCCGACAAGCGCGAATATGTTCGCGCTCTCGCCAACATGGTCTGGAACGCTGGCATCAGTGTCCCGGTGATCACTTGCTGGACCCGGCAGGCGCGCGAAAACTCCGACCCCGACATGGCCAAGATCATGGACACGTGCAATTTCTATCCGGGGTGGAAAATTGTGAAAGAGGTTGTGCCGGAGCTTCAGAAGCTGCGCAAAGAAGAACCTGATTCCCCGCTTGCCATCAGCGAATTGCAAGGCGGTTGGTTCAGCGAGTTTGGCGGAAAGCTCTCTATCAACCAGGATGGGGTGAATGCCGAGCAGCTCGACACGCTTACCAAGACCGTCCTGGAACAGGGTGTGACCTCATTCAGTTACTATATGGGTTTTGGGGGAACGAATTTCGATTGGGCCGCGAAGCACCTGACCACCTCTTACGATTACGCCGCGCCGATTCGCGAGCCCGGCGGCTTGTGGGACAAGTATTATGCTGCCCACGGGATTTGCGAGTTTCTGCGCCTGCACGGGGACGTGCTGACCCGGGCGAAAGCTCTGGGGGGCGGCGCCGAGTCCACGAATCCTAACGTCAGCATCACGGAGCGGGTGAACGGCCAGAGCGGAGTAGTATTCATTCGGGAAAACGCCAACGCCGAGCAGCGCTACAAGGTGAGCTTCATCGACCCCAACAGCCCTACGAAACGCCGGATCAGCGCGCCGCGCGAGGGCGAACTCGTGCTCGGTCCGCGCGAAATGAAGATGCTTGCGGTGCAGGTGCCCATCCCGGGAAGCCAACTTCGCTACTCGACTGCGGAAGTGCTGGCCCACGGAACCAACCTCGATCGCCATTTCCTTATCCTGTACGACATACCCGGGCGTGCAGCGGAAATCTCGCTGGCGACTCGCGACGAGCCCCATGTGGAGGGCGACACGCTTTACCAGTACTGGGACCAGGAATACGAATCAGTGGTGTTTGGGGTGCGATTCGAGCAGACCGAGAAGTTCCTGCTGGTGAATGAGCACCTGCTGGTCATCCTGTTGCCTCGCGAGCGCGCCTTGCGAAGCTGGGTCGCGCAGTTTCCTTCCAAGGTTTTCCCCTATTTGGATGAGTCGGATCCCAAGACGTTCACGGCAGCCTTCATTTCGGACGCTTATATATTTGCGGGCAGCGGGACACAAAAGAACCGGGTGTGGGCCGAAATGGATTTCCTGCCCGGCCGACACGAGCTGATGCTGCTGCTTCCAAATAACCCCGCCAAGACGTGGGTTGACGGCGCGTTGACGGAAGTTACCTACGAACGCGAGCACCGCACCGCCCGCCTGAATTTCACGACGCCACCCTTACCCTATCGGCCCATCGAATTAGGCAGCGGCCAGGCCTGGGTAGAAAAGTCTGACACAAATTCCGGCCACTGGCAGAGCGGCCCGCTGGGCGCGCTGGAAGACACCGGTCCCGTCCCCTACGGATACGTGAAGTATAAGGCTCAGTTCGACTTCACGAACCAAGCGAAGATGTTCATCTCGACTTTCGCCAAAGATTCGTTGAAGGTTTTCATCAACGGGAAGCTTGTTGAAGAAGCCTTGAAGCCGGCAAAGTCCATCAGCTTCGATCTGGCCAAATACGCCCAGCCGGGCGCAAACACGCTGGAGATCGCCTATGAGGCTTTTGGGGCGGAGAACGGCGACACGGCAATGGGCGACTTGAAGGGCATTGAATCGGCGCGCCTCGGGAGCGACGCCCAAAGCGGCGCACCTATCAGTGCCTGGCAAATCCAACGCTTGGCCGCTCCCATGCGGGGACGGGAGGTGGACCCGACTTTTGCCGTCCCCGCCTCTAGCCCGGCAACTTTCCAGGGATCCGGTGCAACGGACCCGCTGCTTCCGGCCTTCACTTGGTGCCAGACGAAATTTGCCCTGCCGGCCGTCGAACCAGGCTGGCTGGTGCCCTGGAAGCTGACCTTCGACGCCGACCGCGACGCCCTGATTTATCTGAATGGCAGGTTCGTGGGACGCTACGTGACCGTCGGCCCGCAGAAGGAGTTCTACTTGCCGGGGCCGTACTTCGCTTCCACCGGGGAAAACACCCTGACTTTCATGTTGGCTTATACAGATAAGCCAACACATTTGCATGCCCTGCGCGTCGGCCCCTATGAGGAGTTCTCCGCCCGCCGCTCGCGCCTGGAGTTTCAGTGGTAGGGGCGCCCCGGGTGGGCGCTCGGCGTGCTTGTCGGGACCGGTGGCGGCAATAACCAGCTGATGCCATGCGTCCGCTCGTTGAAATTGACTTTCACCATCATTCGCGGGAAACTGGGAACGGCGGAGAAAGCTTACACCAGGGAATGATTTGCGGCGAGCATGATTAGCGAAAGCAAACGCTTCGATCCCCTCGAGGTCCCTACTTACGGGACCACGGAAAATATCCGAGTATCTTCGGATCCCATACGAAACGCTTCGATACTGGACCACCAACGCAGGAGGGACGGAGCCAGTTATCTGGCTGGATAGCAAGAACCCGCCTCTATTGTCGTTTAAGAACGTGGTCGAGTGTTACGTCTTGGAGAGCATCAGGCGGATTCACCGAGTAAGGCTGCCACGTATCAGGTCCGCTGTCGAGACTTTGCGAAACCAATTCAATTCGAAACACCCCTTAGCGGACCATGACCTGGAGACAGACGGCTACGACCTGTTTCTTGAAGAGAACGAACAGATTATCAATTTGTCCAGAAGGGGGCAAATCGGTATCCCGGAGGTCTTGAGACTTTATCTCCAGCGAATCGAACGCGACGAAAGCGGGGTCGCGTCGAAACTGTTTTTGCTGACCTTGCGTAGCGCCACGCCGGATCCAAACGAGCCTAGAGTTGTTGTCATGAATCCCATGGTCTCGTTTGGACGCCCGGTCATCGCAGGAACGGCCATCCCGACAGCTGAGATAGCTGGACGATTCCATGCCGGAGACACAATAACAGCGCTAGGCGAAGAGTATGGGATCGAAATCGCCAAGGTCGAAGCTGCAATCAGGTGTGAACCCCAGCCAGTTGCGGCTTGATCCCGTAGTAATTTACCTGGACGAGTGCCTATGTAATTGCCAGGAGATTCTAAAGGTGTTGCGAGATTCGGGGGTTTGGTTTGAACGGCATTTGGACCACTTTAAGGCCGGGACAGAAGACGCAGATTGGTTACCATCCGTCGGACGAAACAAATGGGTTCTGCTGACTGCGGACAAGCGGGTTCGGAAAAGACGGCTTGAGATTCTGGCAATAAAGACCTACGGTGTGAGAGCGTTTATCTATACGTCAAACAACCTGAGCGGAAAGCAGAAGGCAGATATCCTCAGAATCGCCCTTCCATCAATTAGGAGTGTCGTTGAATCACTCGATCCCCCGTTTGTAGCCTCAATCAGTCAAACAGGGAAGGTGAGCATCCTTATTGACAAGCATGGGAGTGTCGCGGACAGGGCGCCACTTGACGCTGGCGGCTCGCAACGATCAACCTGAAGGTGTCGCACCCCAGGGACTTGAAGAACCTGGCGGGCTGCTCCCACGCCAAGGAAGTACTCAGTTCGCGATTGCGTCTCAGTTCGAATTAGAGGCGGCCATGCTCTGGCGCATGGTGAGGTAAAACCCGCCGAAGCCGGATTGACGGACCAGGAAGAAAATGCCAGAATGACTTATTGGGGTGTTGTGGGACCGGACTCCGCTTGGTTTCCCCCCTCGATGAAGCCCCATCCCATTCCATTTGAGGGATTGTTCTTATGAATGCCAACGATCTACGTCCCGGTATGGTTATCAGACACAACGGCGAACTTTTCACCGTTCACAAGGCTGAGCACCGCACGCCGGGGAACCTGCGCGCTTTCGTTCAGGCGCGCATCCGTAATCTGCGCACCGGCGCGCTCTTCGATCACCGCTTCCGCTCTGAGGACGATGTCGAGAAAGCCAACCTCGACGAAGTCGAAATGCAATACCTCTATTCCGACGGCGATTCCTATTTCTTCATGAACACGCAGACCTACGAGCAAATCGGCCTGCACAAGACCGTGATCGAGGATCGGGCTTCATACCTCGTCCCGGACGTGGTGATCAAGGTGATGTTGTTTGAGGGAAGGGCGGTGGATATCGAACTGCCGGCCACCGTGGACCTGAAAGTGATCGAGACGGAGCCCGGAATGAAGGGCGCTTCCGCGACTAACGTGACCAAAGCGGCTAAGCTCGAAACCGGCCTTACCGTGCAGGTCCCCCCGTTCATCGGCGAAGGCGAAGTCATCCGCGTGGACACCGCCGAGGGCAAATACCTGGAACGCGCCACCGGGTAAGGTTGGAAATGGATTCCCGCTTTCGCGGGAATGACTTGCGCTTCATTCTATCGCCACCCGGCGCAGCAGTTCGAAGTCCGTTAGCATCCTGCCTGTTCCTTGCACCACTGAAGCTAAAGGGTCTTCGGCAATGGAAACGGGCAGTCCGGTTTCCTCACGTATCCTCTTGTCGAGGTTTCTCAGCAGCGCCCCGCCGCCCGTGAGCACAATGCCGCGATCCGAGATATCGGCCGAGAGTTCCGGCGGTGTGCGCTCCAATGCCACCCGGATGGCGTTCAGGATCGTCCCCACGCATTCGGAAAGCGGGTCACGAATCTCCGAGTCGTCGATGGTGATGGTCTTCGGAACGCCCTCCAGCAAATGGCGTCCCTTGATTTCCATGGTCAGAGGATGATCGAGCGGATAAGCGGAGCCGACCTCGATCTTGATCTGCTCGGCCGTGCGCTCGCCGATCAGCAGGTTGTACTTGCGCTTGAGGTAGGAGGAAATCGCCTCATCCATCTCGTTTCCCGCCACCCGCACCGAGCGGGCGTAAACAATGCCCGCCAGCGAAACCACCGCGATGTCGGTAGTACCTCCGCCGATATCCACAATCATGCTGCCGGAGGGCTCGGTGATGGGCAGGCCGGCGCCGATGGCCGCCATCATGGCCTGCTCGACCAGGAACACTTCGCTGGCCCGGGCGCGCATGGCGGAGTCCTGCACCGCGCGCTTTTCCACCTGAGTGATTTCCGCGGGCACACCGATGACGATCCGGGGGTGCACAAAAGTCTTGCGGTTGTGCGCCTTCTGGATGAAATAGTTCAGCATCTTCTCAGTGCTTTTGAAGTCTGCAATGACGCCGTCTTTCAGAGGGCGGATGGCGACGATGTTTCCGGGCGTGCGCCCCAGCATCTCCTTGGCCTCTCGCCCCACCGCTTCGACCGCTCCGCTGACATTGTTGATAGCCACGATGGAGGGTTCGTTAACCACAATGCCTCGGCCGCGGACGAAGACCAGCGTGTTGGCGGTGCCAAGGTCAATGGCGAGGTCGGAAGAGAAAACACTGAACAAAGAACGCAAATTCATGGCGTCGTCGACTCCTGCCTGGAGGGAGGGTGCCCGGAAGGGGTCATTCTATCATGACAGTCTCTCGGGTCGTACCTGTGTTTCTGCCCGTGCCGCGATGGCGACCCCTCTTTTGTGGGAGGGCCACTCGGTGGCGTCCCGGCCGGCCGGCAAGGGTCTCGCCGCCCACACATCGAATCACTGCCGGCAACTTCTGAAGGGCAGTCCTGCCTCGCCTCTTTTTGCTTTCACTCTAAATTGTGATATTGCCGCAAAGGCAATGGGCAGGCCCAAGGGGTACAGACAGGTAATCCTCTCGACCTTTGTTAGGAACTCGATTAAGACCCGGACGGACAAAACGCGCCGACGCCTGAGGTTGTCCAATCGTCACTCATTCCTGGGTGGCAGGCCGGCGCTTCAGCGTCGCGGCCCCCTCGGAAGAACGGGTTGCGGCCTGACTCGTGTTTCCGGCAGCCGACCCAACAGGGGCCGTGGCAGTGGCCGCCATTTCGGATGACTTGTACTTGGGCTCGCTGACGTAACCCCTGACAGCGTCCTTGCCGATGCTGTTGATGACCAGTTGCAGGGGTTGCGAATAACCCTCGGGATAAAACAGAACCGGCTCGTACAGGTTCACGTGCTTTTTGCTCACTTCCGAATCGTTCACGATCATCGCCAAGTCACAGTACTTGTGCTTGTCGTTGGATTTGCGCAACGAGATACTCATCGGCCCTTCTCTTGTAAATTCCTTGGACTTCTGAAGATTGAATTCGAAGTAGTTGCGTTCTCCTTTCCTCTCCAGCGCTACAAGCTCCTCATGGTTCTTGGCGATGGACCCATTCAAATCATCGCGGGTTGATTGCAGACTGCCTTCGAGGTCGGCACGGGTCTTCTGAACAGAGTCTTGCGTCTCCTGGATGGTCCTTTGTTGATCAGCGAGTTGCTTTTGCTGTTGAGTCAACTGTGACTGCATCTGCTTGCGCCACGGCTCTTCGGACCGGCGCGCGCGAGCAGCCGCGACGCGCTTTCGGGGATGGCTCTGGACTTTGCTGGGTTGGGCGATGGGAGCCTGCTGCTCGGCAGATGTCACAGCCGGTTGAGGCGCCGGGGAAAGCGTCGACGCCGCCGGTGCGGGCACGGATTGTGCCGCAAGGAGTTTCTGCGAAAGGCTCTGGATCTGGGTATGCTCGAGGTTAAGCTCCGCCGCGAGTTCATCACGACTGGCAGTCAGTTGCTTGAGGGAACGATGTTCCATGAGGGCGTAGACAAGAACCGCACACAAGCCCACCAGCACGAGACCGGTGACAATCCGGTGGCCTCGGCTCGGCGACGTGTACTCAATCGACCCTTCTTCTCTGACGGGTTTTTCTTCCATGTTTCTCCTCCCACGGCAAGCTCGTATCGCACTGATAGAAGTTGAGGGGAGCAAGTACTTTGCCAAAGGATGACCTTATAACTGGTGTCGGCTCAAGGGTTAGACTTAAGGCGTGGAGACCAGCCGGAAACTGTTGAAGCCAAAACTACATAGATGGAGAAAAAACTGCTCGGTGGCGCTCACTCGGACTGCGGCCGCATCTCTTCCAGAGAGCTGAGAGAAAGAGTCTGAAACGAACCTTGTGGCCGCCGTGGCGGTCCTGGGCAACCACCTGGGTTGCCTCTAGGGTTTTGGATTTGGCCGGGCAGATTCCTCGAGGAGTTTGACCAGAGCGTGAAGGGTCTGATTGACGGGGGTTGGTACACCTAGTTCCGCACCCCGCCGGACCAGATAGCCGTTCAAAGAATCAATCTCGGTAGGCTTACCGCGAGCGAGATCCTGGGCGGTCGAGGAGGTAGCGTTGGCCATGCTTTCAGAAATCTTCAGCACGGTTTCGACCATATCGACGTCCGGAAGCCGAACTCCGGCGGCACGTGCCACTTCGAGAGCCTCTTCGGTGACCTTGATCATCAACTCGCGCGTCCAGCGATTTCCCGCCGCGCGGTGGTACTGAGCGCGTCCCAGAGCTGAAATCGCGTTGTAAGCGCAATTGATAATCATCTTCAACCAGAGTTCGCCCTGCACGTTGTTCGAGGCACGGCAAGGAACGCCAGCGTGCTCGAAGAGCCACGCCAAGCGCTCCAGTTGGCGCCGGCGCTGCCCGTCATTGTGGGCGCGCCCCGGAAGATCCCCCAGGATGAGATCGCCTCGTCCGGAATGCTTCACCCGCCCCGGCGCGGTCATGGCGGCAGCCACATAGACCACGGCTGCAAAGGCATCAATTTTGGCTGCGGAGCGGATTCGCTCCACGTTGTCCACTCCGTTTTGAAGGCTGATGACGGCGGCGTTCGGGGCGAGGTGCGGCACGAGGGATTTCGCGGCCTCTTCCGTGTTCAGCGTCTTTACGCAGAAAAGCACCACCTCTGCATCGTTTGCGGCGCTGATCTCCGTGGACGCCGAAACCGGAATGTGCTCTTGAAAATGCAGGCCGTCAATGAACAAGCCGTGGCGGGCGATGGCTCCCACGTGCAGGGGACGGCCAATCAAGGTCACCGGCGCGCCGGCGCGCGCCAGCATCCCACCAAAATAGCAACCCACCGCCCCCGCACCCAGCACGGCAAGGCGCGGCCAGTTTCCCTCCACTTATCGTCACCCCTCGAAGAGAAAGTCGGCAGTAGGCAGATGGGCAGATGGGCAGATCGGCAGGTCGATCATGGGTCTGTCGGCAAGCAGTGCGGACTGCCGGATATTCTAACCCATTTGCTGCAGAAACCGAGTTGCGCTACCGCCCTGCTGTCCACCTGCCGGCCTGGCTACCTGCCCATCTGCCCACCTGCCTACTGCCTTGCCCCATTTGGCTTAAAGCGATACCCGTCCGGATCTTTGCCGCGCACGCGCCGCCACCACACTTGAAAGGTCGGAACATTGATCGTAATGATGAACAGCTTCCGCAACTTGCCGGGCGGAGGTTGGAGCGGGCGCACGCCATGCCAGGAATGGTCGGTGCGCTGGAAAAGCAGGCTGGCATTTCCCCGCGGGTCGATTTCGGCGCCGACTTGCAGGTTATCAAAGGATGGAGCGGAATGAGGTTTGAAGCGCCGTTGATCGTCCAGAATCAGGATGTGCCCTCCCCAGCCCGCCTCCCAATCTGCATCCGTATTGAAATAGAAGATGTGCGTGGCCAGTTTGCGGCGCGCGTCGCAGTGGGGCGAGACGGCGCACCCTTGCCAGGCAAAGTACCACTCCATAGTCAGGATCAGACGGTTCCCGATCTCCGGACCGAACATCCGGCCGAGAAACGACATGTAGGCTTCCCCGTGGAGCTCCGCGATGAAGTCCTTCCAGGGTTCCGCCATGGTGAGGCCGGGCAGGTAATGCAAAAGATAACGGTCATGGCTGCCCTGGCCATAGGCCCGCTTCTTGCCAACCTGGCGTTCGAATAGCGAGACTTCCGGAAGGGTTTCACGCAAGCGCTCGAAACCCTCGGGGGTCAACGTGTTCTGGATATTGACCCAGGGGTAGGGTTGCTGTTGTTGGAATATTTCAGGGCGGACTGCCTTTATAGAGGTCTGGTTCAAGTACTCCATAATCCCACCTCGTACTTGTTAGTGGCCCGTCACCTTTAGGCTTTTACATGGCTTGATGGGCCCTCCCTGTGCCATTTCTTGCTGGAATTGAATTTCGGCTTGCTTGGGCGACATGAAATAGACCAGATTACATCTCAGAAGTCAAGCATGACTCGGCCCTGAGCGCATCAGCTTGATGGTGCGGCGATCCCCACGCAAGCGGGATCGCCGTTTGGCGGTTTAAAGTTACCTCGACGTCAAACGGCAGCAAGCCTGGGGTTCATGACAATTCGACCCCTTGCCTGGCCGCTCGTCACCGGCACGGTTTAGGTGAGCTTCCCCAAGGTGGGACGCTTCTCTGTAGCCTCCAGCGAAGGTATGAAACGGAGCGGATCATCACCGGAAGCGGATTTCAGGCGAATCTCCGCACCAGCCGCTGGACAGACAATCGTCAGGACGATTTCTTGGCTTCCTTATACCCTTCCAAGGAATGGTTGTGGTCCTTATAATACTTGCCGGCGTCATTCAGCTCTTTCGATCCCGCCTTAGTGTGGCAGTACGTGCATGCCTTCCCCTCTTTCTTGGCATACTCCGGCTTGGCGTGGCCAAGCGGTACGATCACGGCGCAAAATGCGGCGATAACTAGAATCCCCAGAACTTTCTTCATTAAACACCCCCCGTTTGGAGTTTTCGAAGCCCGATCACAAAACGGCTATTCTCTTACAGACGTCCTAGAAAAATCAAATTTATCACCACCAAGGCACCAAGTCACAAAGAAAAATATTCTCGCAGGCCTTGCTTGGCGTCCTGGTGTCTGGGTGGTAATGATTCCCGTCTACTGCCCTCCCTGGAGTTCTTGCAGAATCTTGGGATTGGCTTCGTCCATGGCCAGCAGGTTGTGGCAACTGTTGCAATCCTGCGTGATGACCTGGCCGTCCTTCGACTTGTGGTCTCCGTCGTGGCACCGGAAACAACCTGGAAAATCCATGTGACCCAGGTTATTCGCATACGTTCCCCAGGTGACGTTCATTTCCGGGAAGACATTGCTGTCGTAGATGGACACCAAGGCCTTGGCAGCTTCCTCAACTTCGGAGCGCTTACTGTTATAAAGGGCAAAATAGTTGTTGCGGTAATACGCCCGCAGGTTTTCCGGAATCTGCGTCTCCGCCGCAAGACGGTTCGCATAATTCTGCTTGAGCAGCCCAATCGCGACCTTGTGTATAAAAGGAAGCGACGGACTGATGCGCCCCGCGGCCATCTCGGATTCACGGCATCTTCCGGCAGATGGAACGTGTGGCTGGGCCGGTTGTGACAGTCCATGCAATCCATGAGACGCCGTTCGCCATGGGCCAGTAGCTCAGGCTTCGGCGGAGTTCCCGCGGACACAAACTGCGTGTAAATTCCATCCGCGATTCCGGTGCTCGACCCAGGGAATGACCTGCCGCTTCTCGTCGGAGGCAATGTAATTGATAAGTCCCAAATGCCACCCGTGAATACCGGTGTATTCAGCCCCGGGCTGAGTCCGCCAATATGCATCAGGAGCACGCTGTTGGTGGGGGAATTCTTCTCATCATCCCCGAATTTCGTTTTGACGAGGAGCTTGTCGCCCGGAGAACTTGGCCGGCCAATGGCACTCGTCGCAGGTTTGGGCGGCCGGACGCAGGTTGTGGATGGGCACGGGGATAGGCCGCGGATAGAGGTTGAACGTCACCGCCAGGACTTGATAGGTCCCCGAGATTTTCGAGCGCACGAACCACGGCGCTCCCGGTCCGATGTGGCATTCGACGCAAGCCACGTGGGAGTGCGGAGAGCTCAGGTAAGCGGTGTATTCCGGCTGCATGACGGTGTGGCAAGTGGCCCCGCAAAAGCTCACCGAATCCATGTAGACCACTCCCCGGTAGCTGGCAAGCGCAAACAGAGGCACGTTGATAGCGGTCATCATCACCACGAAGGTTGCGGTGCGGCGAAATTCCTCGCGCGAAAAAGAAACCAAAGGATATTCACGGGGAAGGGTCCCCAGGCGGCGCCGCTGGCGGAACTCCCGGTATATGCCGATGGGAATCAGGAGGAGCCCCAGGACAAAAGCCCCGGGCAAAACCAGGAAATACGATGATGCCCAAATAGGGATTGAAGGAATAACCCAAGACCTGCGAAAGAAACGTGAAGATTAAGGTGATAGCCGACGTGGTCGCCAGCACCACTCCGATGCGGCTGATCCAGTTCTGGCTCAGGTAAACGACGGGGCGTATTAGCCGGCGAAGTTGCCCCCCGCTGGCACCTCCAGGCTCACCAGGAGCCTTTCCGCTCTTATCCCTACCATCGGTCTCCGTCAAGCGACAGACCTCCTCGCCGGCGCGGTTCCTCCGCGGCAGACGCCTGCCGGACCGCTCCGTTTCTCAACTGAGTTTGCCGGGATGGAATCCATTATGTTTACTGAAAACCCCGGGCACGAATCTCCACAGCGCCGACATTATATTACTTTCGCAGGGTGTGGCGCACGAGCAAAAAGAGCACGAGCAAAGAGAGCAGTGCGGGCGTCTCGTTTGCTGCGGTATAAGCGTCTCGGCCGCGTTCGACAGCGCGATCCTCGAGCCTCAGCACGCGAAACACCGGCGCGACAGCTTTCCAGCGAGCCGCTCCCCCGGGAGTATTGGTGTATACTCACTCAGGCCATGAGCTCCCAAGCGGGGGTTTGAGGCTCAAACCTCGAAAGGACTGCAAAAGCCATGAATCGCACCCTCCTTTTTAGCCTGTTGCTTTTCCTCGTGGCGCCGATGGTTCTCGCTCAGACGCCGCAGCGCCCTCAGCCCCCGCCGCCAGTGGTTTCGCCGGAGGTAGGGCCCGACAATCGCGTTACGTTCCGCTTCCGCGATCCGAATGCCAAGGAGGTCTTGCTTGCCCGCGAGGGGGCAGAACCGGTGCCCATGCAGAAGGACCAAGAAGGGGTTTGGAGTGTCACCACTGACCCGCTGGAGCCGGATTTCTACGGCTACTCGTTTGTGGCCGACGGCGTCCATTTAATCGACCCCTCGAACCACCTGATGAAGCCCAACCTCCTCGGCCCCCAGAGCGTGGTGCACGTTCCCGGACCCGCTTCGTTGCCCTGGGAGGTCAATGACGTTCCGCACGGCGTAATCCACCATCATTTCTATCATTCGGCGATCATTGGCGACAATCGGGACTATTACGTCTATACCCCGCCCGGCTACAATCCCACCGGGCAGGAATCCTACCCCACGCTCTACCTCTTACACGGATTCAGCGACGACGCGAGCGCCTGGACCGCCGTTGGGTACGCGAACGTGATTCTTGACAACCTGATTGCGCAGGGGAAGGTCAAGCCCATGATCGTCGTGATGCCTCTCGGCTACGGCGCACCGGAGATCGTTTCTCACGGCGTTGGGGCATTTCACGACCCCAGCCTCCGCCAACGCAACTACCAGAGGTTTCGCGAGGCCCTGGTCAACGAAGTCATGCCCCAGGTCGGAAGCGTCCTACCGGGTGGTGAAGGACCGCAATTCTTCGAGCCATCGCGGGCCTCTCCATGGGAGGCGCTGAGTCTCTTCTCACCGGACTGAATACTCTCAACGACTTCGCATGGATCGGGGCGTTTAGCTCGGGCGGGGTTCCTGACGATTTCCAGACGGACTTTCCGGGACTCGATTCCAGTGTCAATGCGCGACTCCGATTGCTGTGGATTGCTTGCGGCACCGAGGATCGCCTCATCGAAATGAACCGCAAGTTCCGTGACTGGCTCAAGTCGAAGGGAATTCAGCACACCGACATCGAAACGCCGGGCGCGCACTCCTGGATGGTGTGGCGGCGCAATCTGGCTACCTTCGCAGCGATCTTATTCCGATGACAGCGTCGCCGGTGGCACTCTATTCTGAGAGTCTCGTTAGGATGATACCTGCCGTTCGACGTTAACAAGAGGCCCGCCATGTCTATTCGCTTCCAAGCTCTTCTTTCGGCATTAATTCTGGGTCTTGTTTCAATCCTTCCCGGCTGTGGAGGCGGCGGGAGTTCGCCTACGCCCTCTCCGACACCGATTGGAGAGAGTCTCTCCGCGAGTTCGTTGACCATCTACCAGGACGGCACATCAGGGACCGTCAACGTGACCATTACGCGCCCGGCCGGCGATGCGAACGCCGTCACACTCACGGTGTCGCCTGCTCTTAGTGCGATGAACGTGAGCGTCCAATCGCCAGGCACCGGTAACAGCGGCTCAGTCAGCTTTTCGACCGGCGGCCCCGTTCCTCTCCCAGGCCAGGGCATTGCTGCCACCGCTTCCACGCCTTCGGGGACCTATAACCTCACCGTTACGGCGAGCGATGGGACAACCACCGCCAGCGCAACGTTGGCATTAACAATCGGCGTCGCCGCCGTCGTGGCAGACGCCGTCGATTCCACCCTGGGCGTCAAAGGCCGGTTGCAGGAGGCCATGTCCACATCCTTTCAACTGGCATCGTGGGCCGATCAGTTCTTCGTGCAATTCCCCTCCGCCACAACTCCGCTGGGAACTATCCAGCCCCACCATATCCGCATGCAGGTGCTCGAGCGGGACATCCCAGAAACCGCCGCGGGAGTTTGGGATTTCTCCTATCCCGACGCCATCATCAATCCCATCATGAGCGTCACCGACCATAGCCCGGAATACCAGATCGCCAAAGCCCCTGCTTACATGTACGACGGCTCCGGAAATCTGCTCGATCCGACTTTCAAGGCGTTTGGCGCCTACGCGGCGGACTTGGCCAGGTATTACAACACCCCGGGCGGGATTACCGACGCAACCTCCTGCAACAAGACTCCCTGTGTTTCCACGCCTCCCAATGGCGCGGGCCGCGTGGACTATTGGGGCATCTACAACGAACCGAACATTAACGATGAATTCAATGACAGTAACGCGCCCAACTCACCGGGCCCGCAAAACTACGTGAAGATGTACAACGTGGTGGTGCCCCAGATGCAAGCGGTGGATAGCACCCTCAAGTTCGTTGCCGTCGAGTTGGCGGATTTCAGCAGCGAGGCCAGCAACTACATCCCCACCTTTGTCCAGAATGTGACCGCCCGCGTGGATGTCCTTGCCACGCACTTCTACGCTACCTGCAACCAGAAAGACACGGACCAGACGCTCTTCGACGCGATCACTCAGTTTGTCCCGCACATTCAATACCTCTATGCGCAGCTTCAGACCAAGCCCGCCCTGTCAGGCGTGCCTGTCTGGATGACCGAAAACAACGTCAACGCCGACTACGACGCCGGGGGCGGCATCAGCGCCTGCAATGGCACGCCGTTCGTGACGGACCAGCGCGGCTCGAGCGCCTTCTTCGCTGCCTGGCGACCGACGGTCTTCTCCATGCTCGGCAAGGCAGGTCTGCAAGCGTTGTATCACTGGGATTTCGCTGCCGACGCTCAGTACGGCGAGATCAACGGTTCGAACACGGCGCTCCAACTCGGCTATTGGGTGGATTATTGGCTGGGCCAGTATTTCCCCTCCAACCCGGACGTCTCCCCGACCGGAGCCGAGATCCTGCAACTGGGCGTCAGTGAAGACTCCAGCGTGGAAACCCTGGCGATAAAGAACGCAGATGGCAGCGTGGTGGTGATGGTCGCCGATCACGCCGTCCAATCGAGCACGGACAACAACGGGTCGGGCGCTCCGCGCATAGTGGCAATTGACCTTTCAAGCCTCGGAACATTTTCCTCTGCCTCGTTGCTCACCATTGATAAGAACACGAATGTCGCCTCGGGACCCACCGCCACACCGGTTACCCCTGCGGCACAAATGACGATTCAGTTGGGAGGCTATGGCGTGGCGTTCTTGAAACTCATGCCCTGATGAACGCCGAAGGCGTCTGCGCGAAAAAGCCTGTCAAGCAATTTCAGCGCCGAGGTCTTTTTACCCAGACTCTGATGGAGGGAAGGCAGCGCTATTTCTTGAAGTCTGCGGCCGCGCGCTGGTATGCCGCTTCGAGATTCTTCATTGCTGCCTCGAGGTTCGGCCTCATGTCGCGCCAGGCTTGTTGGCTGGTACTTTTGAACTTTTCAAGTTGCTGTTGGACGCTCGCTCGCTGCCGATTCAAGTCGGCCATCTGCCGGTCAAACTCCTTTCGGGCCTCGCTGCTTTGCTTGCTGGCTTTGGCGTTTAAGGCATCGATATTACGTTTGAGCTCCCGGAGCCTTGCCTCGGCTTTTTCCTGATAGCTATCTCTTTGTTGGCTGGCGGTTGCGTGCTCACCGCTTTTCTGTTGCGCGGACGCTGCTTCCTGGCAACAGCACGGGATAAACGTCAACAAAACCAAGGCCAGAAGAAGTGACAGCCTTTTCATGATCCTTGCCTCCTTCTACTCGCACGGGAAGCGTGCAATTTCCATTCCAGACAGAGTATAAATCAAATAAGTCCAATCGGGTTCGAGAGCAAGTGCCCGGCCTGAAGCGCTGGCGCCGTCGGTGCTAAGGTCGATTTTTCCTGGTGCGCGCAAGAATGCGCCCCTTCGAGAGCCCAGGATGACCACGACAGGGCTCTCCTTGCCCATTGTTTATCTGAGTAGGAAGGAGTATACCCTGGTGCCTTGGTGGTTCACAGCTCGTCTGAAGCGCGGATAAAAGACACACCTTTGGCTTCCGGGCCGGCGGAGATGATGGCGACGCCAAAGCAGAGCACCACGACGGCGAGGCTTCCCATGGATATTGAGTAGCTGAAATGTTCGCCGAGCACGGCCTCGAGGTAGCCAATCGACGAGGCAATCAGTACTCCGAGCTGGTAGGCGAAGCCGGGAAAGAATCCCCGAAGCTGCGGCGGCGACAGCTCAGTGATGTGCGCTGGAATCACGCCCCAGGCGCCTTGCACCATAAACTGCATGATGAACGCCCCCAAAATGATCAGCGGTTTGCTCGGCGCCATGATCCATAAAGGCACGGCGGCCAAACCCAGCGACTCCGCCCAGATCATTGCACGCCGCCTCCCCTTGCGGTCGGAGAAGTGCCCAAAGGTAAGGCCGCCCAGGATCGCGCCCAGCATCGAGAGGCCGGTAATCAGCGCGGTGGCGTCGACACCGAAGTGGCGCTGGCGTTGCAGGAAGGTGGGGTACAAATCCTGCGTGCCGTGCGAGATGAAATTCATGGCCGCCATCAGGGCAACCAGATAGAAGAACAGCCGCGAGTTCTTGAAAATGGCGCGCCGGTAGGTGGGCCAGTCGGTGCGCGACTCTTGCCACGCCTGAGGATCTTCGACGCGCAGGCAAATCAGCATGGTCAGCAATCCCGGCGCGGCCCCCACGAAGAACATGGCGCGCCAACCCCAGCGCGGAAAGACGGTATAGTAAACGATTGCGGCCAGCACGTTGCCGAGCGCGTAACCCTCCTGGAGCAGCCCGGAAAGAATGCCTCTCCACTTGGGCGGCGCCGACTCCATGGCGAGCGATGCGCCCACGCCCCAGTTGCCGCCCATGCCGATTCCATAGAGCAGACGGAGCAGAAAGAATTGGGTGTAGTTCTGCGCCAGCCCGGACATCACCTCCATCAGAGTGAAAAACGCGACGTTGGCCAGGAGCACGAGGCGCCGGCCGTAACGATCGGCCAACAGTCCGAAAACGAACGCGCCTACCGGGCGCATCGCCAGCGTGATCGTGAGAGTCAAGGCGAGGGCAGGGATCGAGCGGCCAAAGTTCTTGGCCACGGCGGAGAGAACGAACACCACCACGAAGAAGTCAAAGGCGTCGAGCGTCCAGCCGAGAAATCCGGCCGCGACTGCGTAGCGGGCGTTGCTGCGGCTGTCCTGGAGATCCATCGTGCCTCACCACCCAATCACGAAGACATCAAGCGAGCTAAAGCATTCGACATTCTACAACAGCTCCGCGATGAAGCAGCGTGGCCGGCGAGTGGGGACCTGCGGATTGGGGGGGCATTGGCCGCCCACGACCAGAAACGATCCCAGGCGGTAGCGCCGGCGCCCGTCGTCATCGGGCAATTGCTAGCCTAGATATATAGGCTCTGCTATTTGGGCCTCGGCCGGCCAGAATGATTGCCGTCATACCGCGCCGCCGCGGCGGCCAGGAAGTTGTCCAGCTTTTGAAGGAAAACCGGGTCGTCGATATCCGGCTCCCACAGGGGGCCGTCCGGGGAGATTTTCCCTTCGCCGCTGAGGTGGTATCCCCCGGCTCCTGCCTTTTCCACCCAGCGGGGCGTGGCGTAGGGCTCCGTCCTCCTCGTGCAACGCGGGAGTTGTAAGACGCAGGAAAACTCTGGATTCCATCCGTACATTTAGCACTCACAATGGGGTTCATTTTTGCACGTCGTAAAAAGTGAAATCCTTTGTTTTCAACGACTCCTTGGCTTTGTTTCCACGATTTTTGTGTTTTCTCGCATTGCGGGGGATTTCGGAACCCGCTCCGCCTCCGAGCCGTCCACATTTCCGGGCACAACCCTCCTGCCTGCACAGGCACTTGGTGAGAGAGTTCACTTTTTGGCTTAAATCTGCGCATTTGACGCTCAAAGTCCGGTTCGTTTTGAGTTCGTTTTTGCACGTCGGAAAGCCGGTCGTCCTTTGTTTTCAACGAATCCTTGGCTTCGTTTCCACGATTTTGTGTTTTCTCGCGATCCTGCGAGTCTCCGAACGATGGCCGCTTTCAACCCCATCGGAATCTCCGGGCACAACCCTTCCGCCTGCACACATGCTTTACAGGAAAGCTCACTTTTTGGGTTCGATCTGCGCATTTGACCCTCAAAGTAGGGTGCTTTTTCGGTTCGTTTTAGCTTCATTTTGCAATTGCCATCCTGTGTTTTCAATAACATAGTGGCTTCGTTCGTATTATTTTTTGTGTTTTCTCGCGCCCTCTCCCCCGTTCCGAGCGGTCCCTGGCCTGCGGACCGCCCATAGGAATGAGAGTGCCCGGTGCGGTCGCCCCCGCGAAATTTGTCCTCCGCGAAGGCCGAGGAGCGGGTACCCGCCCCTGTTGATTCCCGCCTTCGCGGGAAAGACCTGATTTTCGGTTTGAGGCGGTGCGGTCAAACCCTGAGACAGGCAACCTTGGAAATACGGGGCAGGAAGCACAGGCAGGGACGACGGACGAAGACTGAGGCAGACTTCCCAGCATAACCTATCCGGCAGGGCCTAACCTCCTGCCAAGTACTCGACAATTCTAGCCTATGCTGTCGGCATTTGTCAAGCGAAAAATGCACCGGGGCCCGGCAGGGTAAAGAGGGCCACCTCGGCGCCGGCCAGGCGCCCTCGCCGGCCGCATTCCTCACGCGCGCTCTGGGCTCCCGCACCGTTGGAGAAGCGTTCCAGACCCTTGCGGCGCGATCCTGCCGCTGGATGCCCACTAATCGAGTTCCTTCCGGATTGCCGATATTCGTGAGTTGGGCGGTTCGCAAACTCTGCGGCGTTACTCGCGGTGTACTCCGGCAAGTGCTGTACCAGCACAAACTTCCTCGAAGCGGACTTGGGGCGTTTGGTGGTCGGAAGAGCCCTCTCCACTAGCAATCAGCCGCGCGGTCCCCCAACGGCATTCGGGACGGGAAGCCGACTTTTCATTCCCAATCCGGTCGCGTGGCATTCGATCATGTGAAAGCCATTGGTGGGAATGGGATTTCACAACAGCTACCCGAGCGGCAGGACGCTTCGGTAGGCAAGTTACACAGCCAAGCGGATCGCTTCAGAGTGCGCCGTGCACAATTGCCAAAGTTGTGAGCGAAGCTGATGCTGCTGAGTTACCACCGTTTTCGGTCCAACAAGGTACGGCTGTGGCTGAGCGTGATTGCCTACAACTCGGGAAACCTTAGGCAACGACTAGCGTCGCCGAGGAGGATTAAGAACTGGTCCCTGACGAGCCTGCAGCAGCGATTGGTGAAGACCGGCGGACGGCTGGTGAAACATGCACGGGATTATCGGCTGCTCCTGGGAGAGAGTCATTTGACGAGGCGGCTCTTCGCAAGCCTGATGAGCAGGATCGAGGCACTACCGTCGCCAGTGGGATAGGGTGCGCTCTGGGAAACCTGACGGCTCCCGATCATCGCTTGAACATCTAGTAAAGTGAGCGGGTGACTACCCCCTTCGCCAGTCATTTGCCATCCTGCCTGCCAGCGAAAAACCCATAGCCGCGGTTCCCTGTCGCCAGCAAGAAACTGCAGTAGACCTATACCCGGCCATTTTCCGCGCTTGGTCAAAATATTTATCGAATAGTGGCTTGTTAAAAATACACTGATATGAAGTAAGAAAATGTGTAACGTTCTTATTAAATGTGCATCTCATGGATCGGTGGGGCAATTCCCCGCCATCACTCTTAATCTCTGTAACCGTTTGGTAGTCCGTTCCCTGTTTCACGCGGGCAAGATGCCGGTTAATTACTCGACCGACGAATGCCCCGGCCAATGCCGTTTGGCCTGCACGGAAGCACAAGTGTCGAAGGAAATTACCCACGGCCTGACTAAGGAGAGAACATGCGTCGAATCATTCGCCCGACAGTCTGTGTGCTCGCACTCTGCGGTTTGTTCCTTTGGGTTCCGATCGCTTCGGGGCAGCAAACCTCGGCAACCGGCACGCCGCAGCCGGTAGCGGGCTCCACTGTTGTCGTCAAGATGATTGACACTGTGGATTCCAGCAGTGATCCCGCAGGTAAGCAATATCGCGCTGGCCTGACCCGGCCGGTCAACGTTGGCAACGGCGTCATTGTCGCGCAGGGCTCCGTCGCAACCCTCACGCTGGCAAGAAGCGCGTCGGGCTGGGGTGTGCAGCTCTCATCCCGGGTTATCAATGGCCAAGTGGTTCCGGTCACGAGCAATGCGGGGAGTGTGATCGGCACCGCCGCGCAAAGTGACGTGGCAAATGCTGCGAAAGCCGCGAACTCCGCTCTCGGAGGACTATCTGGAAAGAAAGCAAATCCTATTCCCGCTGTCGCGGCAGTCGCTACCGGCGAGCGAGTTATTTTGCCACCGGGAACCAGTCTGAGCTTTGTCCTGAACGCAAGTCCAGCGGCGAACGGACCCGCGTCCGCCAATCCGGCTCAAGCCAACACGACGGCCTTGCCGGCGAACCAGCCAGGGAGGTCCTACTATTGCACGTTCAATGACACGGTCCAGCGGCCCAATATGACCCATTACTTTAGTGGAGTTTTCGAGGCCGATGCCAGCCAGATCGAAGTAAGCAAAGCCTGGACCAACTATATCCGCCAAACGTATCTGCCCGGTGATAATCGCGACAGTGGTGGTTGCCAGATAGGCACCGCAGATCAGCAGCAGCAAGTAGAAACTACGCTGCGGCGGACTTGGCAAGCCATGGCTACTGGGTCGGAGAGGGCTGGGATGAAGATTCCGACGAACACGGTGGTTGATGTCAGCTGGAAGTACGTGCCGGATCATCCCTCCGCATCATCTGCTGCCGGTACGCCGCCTTCCACTGCCGCAGCATCTGTTGCACCTCCCGCGTACACGGCGTCTGCCGCAATTGCTGCCAAGCCGCCGCCGGCGGCGCAGCCCATAGCACAAACGCAAAAACAACGGGAGACGTTTTGCTCGGCCACGTACTCGGAAGGCAATTCCCCAATCACCCATTACCGCTCAGGTGTGTTTCAGTTCACTGGAGGCAACCCGGCGGTTCCGGGCGCCCTTCCGGAGGCTATCGGAGTAGCGTGGAGGAGTTATCTCGTAAAGACCTATCATATTCCAGTTAACAACTATATTGCGTACGAGTGCTATAATCTCTTGAGTGATCCGGCCGGGCAACGGACCATCGCCTGGAGGGAGCAGTCGTGGAAGTTCGACAGGGGCGAGATTGTTCGCGCGGATTGGAAGTACACGCCGGATCAACTGGCCCCATCTGCGGCTGCGGCGCCCACGGCACAACGTACATCCGGCGCTGCGCCGGGACAAGGTGGTCCCGCACAAGCGCAAAAACAGCAAGGAGGGGAATGGTGGTGGTATTGCACGGCGGGTCCGTACATGACCGGTGTGTTCTCCAATCCTGCCGACGCTACGACGAGTGCGGATGTCGATTCGGCGATCCAATTTGCTTGGAGCAACCACGTTAAAAAAACATATGCAAATTTGGCACTGGGGGGGGCTGCACGCTAGGCGGAGCCGACCAAGCTTTAACGCAGAGAAGCCACGATCACATGAAAGCTAGCCAGGGAGCGGGCGGGGTCTTCGATGTCGATTGGAAGTACGTGCCGGGACAAGACACGCCCCCGGTTCGTATCGGCTACTACTACTGTTTTGCGTATTTTGACCAAAACAGCCAAAACAATTATGCCAGCAGTGTTTTCGCAGCCCCGATGGCTCTCGACACAGATATCATGGGGAAAGACTTCGCTCAGTTTGTCAAGGAAAAGTATCAGAGTGGCGAGAGAGGCGAGAAGGTGACTGGGACTTGCTATGCGGCAGAATCGATAAAGCGGTTGCCGAAGCAGGGAAGCCCAATATGGAAGCAAGATGGAGATCTGGCAAGTGGATCGAAACCGGATGGAAGCCCACAACCCTGCCGCCAGCACGAGACATGGGGCGGCATTGAGCGAACTTGCTCCCTAAAGACTTTTCGAAAACGGTCCGTGCAAAAACGGGAGAGAGCCGTTATCGGGCCGCAGCCTGGCGGCTACTATGTATTCGCGATTGGGTTTAATATCACAAAGACCTTGACGATGGAGAGCAGAAGGCAGCGGGCGGCCGCCCTGCATAGGATGCTGACGACTCTGTAAGCGGCCATGCTTGTGTCGAGAGGAAGTACACAATGCTCCAGTCAGAAGGCCGAATCGGAAATCCCGGGTTCCCGTCAACTAAACTTGCTAGACGGAGGAGAACAATGCGTCGAATCACTTACCTGACGCTTGTACTTTGCTGCACGCTGCTCGCGGTTCCGGTCGTTTCGGGACGAGAAGCGTCAGCAAACGGCACACAGCAGCCGGTAGCGGGCCCCGTTCACTTCTACTTCTGCGCGTCGAATCAAATTGGCGTGGGGCATACGGCCTACATTAGCAATATCTTCGCCGTCTCTAAGCAGAACTCGCCTCCCATCGAAAGTGAGTATCTCGGATTCCTTAAGAAGAGGTATGCATATCCAGCGAATCAAACGGCATGCTTCGACGGCTATCTTACCCAGGAAGCGGTCCGGGCCGCCCGGCAGACGCGGATTGACCAGTTCGGGCAGATTAAAGACAAGGTTGTCGAAACGCCATGGACGTATTCCGCAGCGTTAAGCGAGAATGAAATCCACCCACAGCCGACGCGAGTCTCATCGCCCCCGGCCCCTTCTTCGCGCGTACAGGAAGCGGCCCCTGAGGCCGCGCCTGCCGCAACTGCTGCCCAACCGCCGGCGACGGCTGTGGCGGCCCCTCCCCGACACGTAGGGACTTATCTGGTTTACTGCTCGTCGCGGGGAACGGGCCCAGATGTATATGTCAGTGACAAATTCGAGGTTCCACCATTCGAACATAGTGCCAAGGGCACGATCCAGATTGCCTTCCATCAATTTCTCCACGAAAAGTATTCCTTACCGACTGATTATCAGTCGGGCTGCGGGCTGGACATGGGGGTAGGGGGGCGGAACGTAGCATAACCTCAGTTGAAGCCAACATTGAAGCCATTGCGAAACAAGGAAAGAAGATTGTTAAAACAGGATGGAAATACGTTGGAACGTTGCCGCCGCCGAACTTATCTCGCCATTGAAAACAAGCCAGACTGTGCCCTTAACAGTACGTTCGCGAGCAAGGGAATTGGTCCTAGATACTACCGGCCGCGCTTAGACGCCGAGTAGCTGGCGCAATTTTCTGGGCCCAGCGTCCCCCTTTACGCAAGAGCCGCAGACTAGTTAAACCCTCCACACGATTTTCGGCTCTGCCATCCTCCTCCGCAAGCGCTTGGCGCCAATGCTGCTGACATGTTTTCGGGCTTCCACATTCTGGATCCACTGGACCGGCCAGACTTCTTGGTCTACCTGTGAGGACGCTGAAGAAACCGATCTCGGCGCCAAGGTGTTCGGGATTGTGGCTGTACGCTGGGGTTTAAACCCAGATTCCCAAAATTTCCTCCCAAAACTTCCTCTCTCCTTTTCACAACCCGTTGTAAAATTACATTCGCATAGCCTTGAGATCCGAGAAAGTTGACATAAACGGGGTTCGAGGAATTATTTGTTCTTGTCACTGGTGTTTATCACTGAGACTACGGACGATTAAATATTGCGGGCGATTAACGCGCCACTCGGAAGTTGGACAGGGGCAGCTACGCTCGCGGTAGACGCCCAGCGGTTCGCGCTGGCGGTGCGGTCCGGACGACGCGCTGCTATTTCACAGTTTCCAGCCTTCCGCCCCTGGCCTCGGACAACGCCTGCGCGCGGGGCCAGATCCCGCTTGAGCTGCCGCATGATCTCTGAGAGCCCCGCGCCGGGAATGGATGGAATGGGTGACGAGGGCTTAGAGTCTCATCTCGTCGGCGCTAATGGGGCACGGCGTACTGGTGCATACGGCGGTGCAATTCCGCGCGGGCGTCGGCATAGACCTTGCGAATTCGTGCAAGATCCTCAGCCTGCGGCCGCGTGGCAAGCGTGTCGACATACAACTGGGCGCCATCGATAAGCTGGAGAAAATAGGCCGCAGCTTCCGGTGAAAACAGTTCCCGCCCGGGAACCTGCACGTAGACCGGCGAAGTGTGGGCGGCTATCCTGAAACGCCACGAGGTGGTGGGGCCGCACTGCGAGGAGCATCGCGCGGCGAGCCATCCTGGGCCCTCCACTTTGATTTTTTCGCTCAGCTTAAGCATCCGGGCGCCGCCAAGCTCTTCCCGCGAAGCGACCACTTTGCCCTTGAAGATAACCTCCAGGCGATGAATCGGCACGAAGCACTGGGCTTCGGCAGCGACTTCGATCGTCCCACCGTTCGCTCCCAAAGTGATTTCGGCTCCCGGAGGATGTCCGTCCGCGTGGAAGATCAGCAGGGGGCCGGAAGTAGCGAAAGTATTCCCCGCCCGCACGGCCTTGGCGAAGTTGGGAAAACTGAACCCTTCCTGGCCAAGATAAGCGTAAACGCGATTGGCGCCCGCCGGCATGTAGGCTCCCATTTTATCGGTCC
This sequence comes from uncultured Acidobacteriota bacterium, assembly GCA_963722675.1. Classification (GTDB taxonomy): domain Bacteria; phylum Acidobacteriota; class Terriglobia; order UBA7540; family UBA7540; genus CAVROP01. Next base: position 218 of record CAVROP010000115.1, on the reverse strand, counting down.
CGGCCACAGCCGGCAGGCGGTAGCCGCAATTCAAGTAATGATACCAATCCAGGTAGCGCAGGGTTCTGAATTCCTCGATGACCTTGCTCTGCATCACTTCATCGTCTCGCGGCCAAATCTCAACGGCATCGATTTTGCCCAGCACAATGTCTGCGGCAATCTCGCCGGTGGGGTAAGGAAAGTGTACGGCCACGGCCAGGCCCTGCCGGCGGCGGCAG
>CAVROP010000114.1:0-5849 GCA_963722675.1 uncultured Acidobacteriota bacterium | reverse complement strand
CGACGTCATCCAGCCCCGCGACACCCGCCCCAAACTGATCACGGCCTTACGCATGCTCGAAACCAAGCGCGACACCAACCCGCCCAAGAAACATGGCAATATTCCATTGTAATTACAGGACCGCCAGGATACCGCGTGCGGCCAGGCTGATGCCCACGGCCAGCACAAGCAATGCCGTGGCGGCGGCGGCGGTGAGGCGCCAGCCCAGCTCGCGGAACATGGAGGCGAGTGTGGCCATGCAAGGAATGTAGAACGTGACGAAGAGGGTGAAGATAAGGATTTGCGCCACGCTCATCACGGAAGCCACGTTGGTGGTTCCCAGCGCCTGCATGAGCATGAGGAGAGAGAGTTCTTTTCTGAGCACGCCGAAAATCAGCGTCAGGCCGACCGCGGGTGGCAGACCGAGCAGTGCAGTCATGGGCGAGAGCGCAGCATTGACGACCTGTTGCCATCCATAGAACTCGATCAGACTTAAAACCGCGCTGCCCGCGACGAGCAGTGGGAACGCCACCAGCACAAACTCGCGCAGCCGCCACCAGGTCTTCATCAGGACCACTTTCACTGCGGGCAGCCGGAAGGCCGGCACTTCCATCAACATCCCGGGAGAGATCTCCGGCCAGATCAGGGCCAGGAAGTGGCCGGCCAGCACCACCACCAGGAGATTCAAAGCGTAGATACCGAGCGCGTAGTAAGGGCCGATGTAGACACCCACCAGGGCCATGATCACCGTCATGCGCGCCGAGCAGGGGACCAGCACGCAGAGCATGGCGGCGATGAACCGGTCGCGCCGCGAACTCAGGATACGCGTCGCCATCACCGCCGGAACGCTGCACCCATATCCGAGGAGCACGGGCAGGGTGGCCGTGCCGTGCAGCCCCAGGCGGTGCATGAGCACGTCCATGAGATAGCCTACTCGAGAGAGGTATCCGAGGTCTTCGAGCACGGCGAGGCACACCAGGAAGGGCAGCAAGTAAGGCAAAACAATGGCGACGGCGCCGGCCGTCCCCAGCAGCGCCCCTTTCGATGCCGCCAGCAGCACGCTGTGCGGATCCATGTGCCGGGTCATCGCAGCGATGAGGGCGTTAAACACACCCAGGATGCGGTCCTCGGAGAACTTGCCTGCCGTGAAGATCAACTGAAAGATCCCCAGGAAAACCAACGCCAGCACCGCATATCCCCAGACCGGATGCATCACCAAACGATCGACTTGTTCGCGCCAGTCCCTGCGGGGATGTGTGACGCGGGCCACCCTCTCGAACAGGTTTAACAAGCGGCGTGCCGCGCTGAGGAGATCGCCGCATCCGCGGGCTGACCCAGGAGGCGCGTGATTTCGTCCTGTGCCTGCCGCACGGCCGCTGCGACTGCGGGGGTGGGGTGTTGCGCCAACGCTTGGGGATCGCCCTGGAGCAACTGCAGAGCGCCGAAACGAGCGGGGGGAACGTCGCGACTGGCTCCGTCGGGGCCATTTCAGTGGCAACTGCGACGGAAGATGCAGCGTCATTCCGAGCCCTTCGCCTGTCATTCTGAGCGAAGCGAAGAATCTCTGCGGTTCGCTCAGGGTAAACTCCGCCAGGAATCTCACTCTGATCTGTCGTCGGAGAACCCAGAGCAGGATTCCTCGCTCCGCTCGGAATGACAGCCGGTTCGGAATCGAATGCGCTGTCCCCCGATCAGGGCTCTCACCACTCGTCCCGCAAGCCGTGATCTTCTGCGCCAAGCGCGCGACGATGTCTTCGACTTCCGGCGCATAGATGAAAGGTGCACAACTCACCCGCGCCGTTTGGTGAGATAGTCGCAAAGCGGCGCGGAACGAGTCGAGGATTCCCTGGCCGCGTGACGCGATCGTCTCGACGACGGTAACGCCGAGGGCGGTGGAGAGCGCCCTGGAATCGATGAGGATGCCCTTGCGCACCGCCTCATCCATCATATTGAGGCAGACGACCATGGGCGCTTCAAGGTCCTTCAGTTCGAGCGTCAGTTCCAGGCTCCGCGCCAGTTGCGAAGCGTCGATGACGTTGATGATCGCGTCCCACTCGCCGCTCAAAAGGCATTGGCGGGCGACGGCTTCAACGGGATTGGTGGGCGTAAGGGAATAGAGGCCGGGCAGGTCAACCAGGTCAATTACCGTGCCGTTTACTCGCGCCTGGCCGTGGGTGTACTCGACGGTGGTGCCGGCAAAGTTTGAGGTGAGAGAACGATAGCCTGCGACGGCGTTAAACAGGGTGCTTTTGCCACAATTGGGTTGGCCGACGAGAGCGACCTTCACGGCAGGACTTCTACCTTGATCTTCTGTGCCAGTTGCTTGCTGACTGCAACTTGCGTCCCCCGGTTGTCGATGACCAGCGGACCCCCGAAGGGCGCCCGGCAGACCACGTGTATCTGGTCGCCGGCATGAATGCCGATTTGATTGAACGAGCGGCGGATCTCCCAACCCCCGAGAATGGATAGGATTTTCAGGTTGGCTTGCCGGTCTGCTTCGTAGAGGCTGGGTGAGTCAAACTTCGCGCTGAGTGACATAGCACCGCATTATAGGGCAAAAGGCGTTCCAGAACAGCAATAAAAGAGGCAGGGCGTTTAAAGAGAAGTAAACCCGCTTATCGCAAACGAGTTGCAAGAGGGGCGGGGCTGAGGGGGAGGCGGAGAAACTGACATTATGTCCATATCGCCGCAGCGTCTTTTCACCCCGCCCCGGACCCGCCTCGACTGCTAAGGAGCGCCAACTGCCGCCTTCGCAATGGGAACCGCCTCTCGCGGGCTTCTCCCAAACTCGCTGCGGTGCCGGCTGTAGGCGAAATAGATGGCGAGTCCGATGATCAGCCACACGACGAAGCGCACCCAGGTTTCGATCGGCAGGCTGGCCATCAAGACCAGGCAACTAAGGATCGCCAGGATTGGAACCACGGGTACCCACGGCGTACGGAAAGACCGGCGGCGCTCGGGTTGAGTGCGGCGCAGCACCAGCACTCCCAGCGACACCAGGATGAAGGCGAACAATGTTCCGATATTGGAGAGGTCGGCCAGCGTTCCGATGTCAAAGATGCCGGCGGGGATGGCCACAAAGAAGCCCGCCACCCAGGTGCTGACGTGGGGCGTGCGGAAGCGCGGGTGTACTTTCGAGAAAACCCGCGGCAGCAGCCCGTCCCGCGACATGGCGAACCACACCCGCGCCTGGCCCAACTGGAAGACCAGCAACGAGCTGAGCATTCCCATCAGAGCGCCGATGCTCACCCACTTCATGATGTTGTTAAGCCCGATCGCCACCAGCGCATTGGCCACGGGTGCGGCGTTGCGCAAGGTCGGCCAGTGCTGAATTCCGGTCAGGACCAACGCCACGGAAACATAGAGCACCGCGCAGATCACCAGCGAAGCAATGATCCCGATGGGAACGTCTTTCTGGGGGTTCCGGCACTCTTCGGCAGCCGTGGAGACCGAGTCAAAACCGATGTAAGTGAAGAAGACGATCGCCCCGCCGGTCAACACCCCCTGAAAGCCGTTGGGCATGAAGGGCTTCCAGTTTGAGACGTGGATGAATCGCGAGGCGGCGGCGATGAAAACCAGGATGGCGATGAGTTTCACCCCGACCATCAGGTTGTTGGCGCCCGCGCTCTCCCGGATCCCGATCACCAGGATCACGGTGAGGATCATCACGATCAAAAAGCCCGGAAGGTTGAAATAAGCTCCGGTGGCTTTTCCGCCCATAATCATGGGCTGCATCAGTTTGGGCGGCAGATTCAGCCCAAAGCCGCGGAGCAGGCTGTCCACATAGGCGGAGAAGCCCACCGCCACCGCCATGTTGCTGACGGCGTATTCGAGGATGAGATCCCAGCCGATAATCCAGGCCACAATTTCGCCCAAAGTTGCGTAGGAATAGGTGTAGGCGCTCCCGGCGATGGGAATCATGGAGGCTAACTCGGCATAGCACAGTCCCGCCAGAGCGCAGACAAAGGCCACCATCAGGAACGAGAGAGCTATGCTCGGCCCCGCCCCGGGCCGCCCCGCCATTCCCAGGGCCTTTGTCCCGTGCAGCAGCGCGTCCAGCAGCGGGGCTTTGAGGATCGACCGCACTTCCAGCACCTCTCCCGCCGCGGCCGTTCCGGTCAGGATGAAGATTCCTGTCCCGATGATGGCGCCAATGCCCAGTGCGGTCAGCGACCAGGGCCCGAGAGTCTTACGCAGTTGATGGCCGGGCGCGTCCGCGTCCGCCAGGAGCTTGTCGATGCTCTTCTTCCGGAAGAATTGGTTGGCCACGAGATTCCCTGTTCAGCAGTCCTTTGTTTTCATAGACATTCTCGCTTTGTTCGGCGAAGAATTGAACCACGGAGGCACAGAGGCACGGAGGATTCAAGAGAAAAGTACTCTTCTCTGCGTCTCAGCGCCTCGCACGAGTCTTTGACAGCGATCGTCTGTAGTTGACTTTGTGTCACTTGCCGCGCCTCGCCTTCCGATTCAAACCCTCGATTCGTTTGCGCAAAATGCGCTGTTTTTGCTCCACTCAGGCTCTATTTTGCGCTAACTTGCGCGCAAAACGCCCATAATTGAAGCCCTTGGTAGAAGCTATGTCATCTGTTTTCAGGAACTTCTCAGCTTCGTTTCGATTTTTCTCGAATAACCGCTTTGTTTTCAAGTACTTCTTAGCTTCGTTTCGACGATTCTTGTTTACTACCTTGTGTTTTCAATAACATACTAGCTTCGTTCGTAATATTTTTTGTGTTTTCCGATCCCGTGTTCCACCCGCTCGCCAGGACCATGCCGCGTTCCCGTGAGCATCGGCGCACCAGAGTGCCCAACTGCAACAAAATGTCTGCAACCCCGACCACAGTGATAGGCTATCACAGGTCGGCGGGCTTGTCAAGCGGAAAATGCGAAAAAAGTGGAACGCGCGGAGCGCCTTGGAGCGTTCGTCAACTGACGGACACTCCACGGTGCCTTCGGCCCAGTGATTAGAAATTCCGCTTGACATATTCTTATATGGGAATATATCATGCGGTGATGGCGAGGGCGGCGACCAATTCGGATGCGTTCAACGCGGTGGCCGAGCCACGGCGCCGCGACATCCTGGCGTTTCTGGCGGACCGGGAGCGGCCCGTGACCGACATCGTGGCGGCGCTGGAAATGGAGCAGCCCTCGGTGTCGAAGCACTTGCGGGTGCTGCGCGAGGTGGGTCTGGTGCGGATGCGGCGGGAAGGGCGGCGAAAGCTCTACCGAACGAATGCCGCGGCGATTCGTCCGCTGCACGAATGGGCCGGCGAGTTCGAGCGATTCTGGCGGCACACCTTGAGCCGCGTGAAGGTGCGGGCCGAAGCCAAGATGGCGGCGACGGGCGCGAGCGAGGGCGACGCCGCGTCTTAGTCGCGGCTTTGCCCGACGCCGGGGACGAAGCATCTAACAGGGCGTACGAACTATTCAAATCGGGGCTTTACAGGCTGCGGGAAAACGCCTGAATACTGTCATTCTGAGCGGAGCAAAGAATCTCGCTCTGTATCAGGAGACCACCAAGCATGCACAGAGACTTGCAAAGATCAAATTAACAATCTGATGTAAACTTATGGAGGCAAATCGATCTCAATGTCGGGCATTCGACGAGGTGAGGAATGACGGAAAACGAACTCGCCGTAAAGGGTGGCAGGACTATCCGCGGAGGGCCGCTGGAGTCGGAGTCCCCGGAGATTCAACACATAAGCACAGCACTGCCTGTCGGCCGCATCCAAAATTCCAGATTCAAAATTCCAGGCCAGAGATGCTTGCGCGCGGCAGAAAACCTTGGAGATAGCAGGGCAAAGGGAGCCCCGGGGGCTGCGACGCTGGCGAAGGGCCGGTGGATGTGCATCCCAGCGGCAATGCTTCTGCTG
>CAVROP010000113.1:0-7664 GCA_963722675.1 uncultured Acidobacteriota bacterium | reverse complement strand
AAATGCTCAACCGGCTGGTTCCCATTCTTCAGGAGCTGGGGCTCGCCATCCGCTGGGAAGTCATCACGGGCGGCAACGACTTCTATGAAATCACCAAGGCCTTCCATAATGCCCTGCATGGCGGGCCCTATACCATGCCGCCGGAAAGCTTTGATACCTTTCTGGCTTACAACGAGCAAAATCTCCTCCGGCTCCAGATGGAAGCCGAGTTCATCGTCATCCACGATCCTCAGCCGGTGGCGCTGATCCGCGGGCGCCGGGACAATTCCGGCCACTGGATTTGGCGATGCCACATTGACCTCTCGCATCCCAACCCGACGGTCTGGGGATTCCTGGCACCCTGGGTCAACCGATACGATGGCGCGATATTCTCCTCCGCCGAATTCGCCCGGCACCTGCCCGTGCCTCAGTACCTCTTCTACCCCTGCATTGACCCGCTCTCGGAGAAAAACCGCGAGCTGGAACCCGAGCTGGTAAGAAGTACGTTGGAGCGCTTCGGCATTGACCCGCAGCGCATCGTCCTGACGCAAATCTCACGGTTCGACAGGCTGAAGGACCCGTTGGGCGTCGTGCGCGCCTTTCAGATCGTAAAGCGCTATTTCGATTGTCAGCTCGTCTTGGCAGGGGGGGGAGCAAGTGACGACCCTGAGGGTGAAGCTGTGCTAGCCGAGGTTCGCGAGGCCGTGGGCAATGACCCTGACGTCCATATCCTTAACTTGCCCCCTTGGAGCGCCACCGAGATCAACGCCCTGCAACGGGGCTCGACCATCATCATTCAAAAGAGTCTGCGCGAAGGCTTCGGGTTGACGGTTACGGAGGGGCTCTGGAAAGGCAAGCCGGTTGTGGCCTCCGCAGTGGGCGGAATTCCTCTCCAGATCGTCCACAAGCACACGGGATTGCTTGCCCATTCGGTGGAGGGGACGGCCTACCAGATCCGTTTCCTGTTATCCAATCCGGCCATCGCTGAAAGACTGGGACAGCAGGGACGCGCCTACGTGCGCGAGCATTTTCTCATTACCAGCAGTGCGAAACGCTACCTTACGCTGTTTCTCCACCTCTCAGGCGGGCAGTAGAAGCGCGATCAATCTTCTTAAAATCCGTGTGATAACTCGGCCACTCCGAGGCAGGGCGCCGCAGGCACGCAGAGTCTCGCTCTTCCGAGACTCTGCGGCTCTTGGTGTGATCCGACGCTTATTGTCGAGGGGTGGATGTGGTGGATGTTGTCTGCTGTGTTTGTGATTCGGAACTGGGCACTTGCCCTTGTTGAAGCTCTGCTGTGGCGGCGGACTGCGGAACTAATATGCTGACATCGACGCGGCGATTCTGCTCTCGTCCACTGCGCGTCTTGTTGGGGGCAGCGGGATCATCCTCGCCGTAGCCGGCCTGGTAAACACGCACCAGCGGGATCTGTTTGTCCAGTGTGAGGTAACGCACGACGGCGTCCGCTCGCTTGCGGCTGAGCTGTAAGTTGTACTGTTTCGGACCGCGGTTGTCCGTGAATCCGCGAATCTCGACGACATAGTGTTTCATGCCGCTCACGGTTTGTGCGAGACTATCCAGCGTCTCGATGTCTTCCTGGGTTAACTTGCTCTTGTCAATTCCAAACAAAATCGAAGCCTTCTTGACGGACTGAAAATTGTCTGCGTTTTCGACTTCCTGTTTCACCGTGGCAGCATCTGAGATTCCCTGTTGAGCCAGTCCCCGGGCGTCCGCCGCAGATTGCTGGGCTTTGCCGGCGGCTTGATTGGCCTCATCCGCGGAGGACTGAGCCTGGGAAATACCCTTCTCTGTTTTGCGGTCAAGGTCGGTAATCCGTTCCCCGTTTTCGGCCACCTGCTTGTTGGTATTATCGAGCTTCACTTCGAGTGGCTTGATGTTGTCGTGAGTGTAGTTCTGCACGTATTTCTTGGTTGCGCACCCCGCGCTGAATAAGACCATGCAAAAAACCACCGCCGCAGTTGCAACCTGTCTGTACTTTTCTGGGTTCATGGGATTTGCCTCCGTTTTGACCCCCTTTGTAGAAGTGTCGACGCAGAAGCGAAGAGCACATTGATGACCAAAATGTCAGGGCTCCCTAACAGACTGATTTGTAATGGGTTAGACTGAGCCTGCGGAGCCCGTGGAGCTGTCTTTCTTATACGATCAGGAAAAATCTACTCGCTGGCCAAATGGGCACTATCCCTCAAAGGAAAACCCACGGCGTGACGTTCAGCGTTGGTCAATCACCTCCGTCCCGGGCGGCGCCACGAATTGGAACCAAGAACGGCTCAGGGGCGCATCCCGCTCGATGTGATCGAAGTCAAATTCCATGGTGCTCTGGTCGGCAAGCGTCACGAGCAACCTGCGGATGTCGAATTGGGGGCCTATTTCCATGAGCACCTGTCGATAATCCTCCTGCAATGCCTTCTTGGGATAGCCGCGCAGGACCCGATCAGTGGGCTGGCGCTGGAGGGCATCAGGCGCAAACTCGATCCGCGAAAAGACGCGCCGCAATTCGAGCCTCGAGAGCAGCAGGCGAAATGGGACTCGAATGTCGTCGCTCGCCTTGACCGCAGTACGGGTTAGCTGTTTCTCCTCCGGTACGTAGAGCTGCAGCGTCTTCCCGTCGGAGAGGAACAACTTCGGTTGAGGCTGCTGGTAGTCCCACCGCATTAAACCGCCGCGCGCAAAGTAAACTACTCCGGACTCAGTTTGCGTTCTGCCCTCGGTGACGTAGGTCTGCGTGAAGTCTGCGCGAATTGTCTTGACCGCGTGATAGCTTGCCTCGAATTGGCGCACGAACTCCTCAAGGGATACATCGGCAGGGCTTGCCACCCCGCAGACGAGGAGCAGGAACGCCACCGCCCCACTGGTTATCCCGGTCACCCGATCTCCCCATCTCCCGATCATTTTGATAGCTTCTTTAACCGCTGCACCGCCTCGAGGGCCGTGGGGTTCCTGGGATCCGTCTGAAGGCCTGCCGTATACTCCTGAAGCGCTTCCATGTTTCGGCCTTCGGCCTCCAGAACCGCGCCCAGTCCAAAGTGCGCACGGCTTTCAAAAGCATCCAACGCCAACGCCTGCCGAAAGGCGCGTTCGGCGTCTTGCCCGCGGTGCCAGCGGCTATAAATATCACCCAACGAATTCCATGCCTGAACGCTGCCGCCGCTCGCCACGGAAGCACGGTACTGCGTTTCCGCCTCGGAGAAGCGTCCGGCATCGAAATAGAATTTTGCCAGCGCATTCCGGGCCTGAACGTAGAGAGGGGCAAGGGCCACGGCAGCTTTAAATTGCGCTTCCGCCTTATCACTGGCGCCGGTTAGGGAATAGGTTCGCCCCAGGTTCATATGGGAGTCGGCATAGTTTGGTCGAAACCGTATGGAGCGCTGAAAATCCTCGATCGCTTCGTCGTAGAGCTTTTTACGCGCCGCGACGAGTCCCAGGTTGTTCAGGATCAGCCAGTGATCAGGAGCGCGGCGCAACGCGGCGCGCCACTCCGCCTCGGCCTGATCCGGTGAGCCCGAATTCCAGTATACCGCGCCCAAGTTGATTCGTAGAGCGACCGCGTCGGGCTGTTGGGCCAGGGTGTGCTGGTAGAACGTCGCGTCGTCGCGCCAAACGCGGTTGCGGGTGACAATCCTGACCACGCAAAGGGCAGCGATGATGATTAACGCCACAGCATAGACCTTGCGAGCGGCGCGTTGTTCCGCCAGCCGCGTCCAGATCGCCTGCCCTCCCCACGCCGCAATCCAGCAGAACCCCACTGAAGGAAGATAAAGGTAACGCTCGGTGAATACGTTAGCGCCCAGCCAACGCCCATTGAGAACCGGCGCGAGGTTCAGGAATAACCATAAAAGACCGAATGAGACAAGACGCTCCCTTTTCCAGGAGTAAACGAACGCGCACAGGCACAGCCCCAGGAGCACGAGCCCCGCGGCGGATCGAGGATCGAAGAGGGAAAGGCTCTTGTGAAAAGTGTAAAACCCGCAGAGATTCACCGGCCAGACGATCTTCCAAACATATTGCGCGGTCAGCGCGAAAGATGAATAAAAGGCCTCCCGACGGCTGATCTGCGGCAACTGTAACACCGGCGCCAGCCCGCCAAAAATGTGGACTCTAAACAACAGGTAGGCGGCGTCAACCAGCCACAAGCTCAGGTACCGCGAGAGCTTCTGCGCCAGAGTCGTTCGCTCCCGGTCGTCACGAAGAAAGTGTTCATAAAAGGTCGCCAGAAAAGGCAGCGTCGCCGCCGGCTCTTTGGCGAGCAGCGCCAGGGCGAAGCAGAAAACCATGCCAAGTTGTACCGCGATGCCCCTTGATCTCCTCGCCGGAGTTTGTGTAGAGACCCCAGTTTGGGTGTCATTCCGAGGAGCCAAAGGCGACGAGGAATCTCGCCCTGCCTTGAAAAGACTCAGAGCGAGATTCCTCGCTCCGCTCGGAATGACAGGCTTGGTCTCGCCTTCAAACCACCCACTGGGTGTTGAAGGGGAGAGCCGCAGGAAGAACCAGAATGCGAGCAGGTAGAAAAACGTGAGCTGAAGGTCAGTTACGGCGGCAATCCAATCCACTGATTCGCTGTGCACCGGATGCAGGGCGAAGATGACCGCCGCCACAAAGCCTAAGGTTCGGTTGTGGAAGGCTCGTTCGCTAACCAGAAAAACCAGGCAGACCACCGCAGCATTCAAAACCAGGTTGGCCAGATGAAAACCATAGGCCATCGGTCCGAATAATTGGTAACAAATCAGGTAACCGAGCGTCATCAGCGGGCGGTAGTAATTGGTCATGCCCTGCGCGCCCACATACGACCATACATTCGTTGCGAAAATCTCCCGCAAGTGAGAGAAGTTGCGCAGGTAAGGGTTGGCCAGGATCTGCCGGTTATCGTCCTGGACAAAGCTGTTCCACAACGAATTCAGATAGGGCAGACCTGCGATCACGATGAGCAGCGCGAGCAGTTCCTGCGTGGCCAATCGGGCCAGGCCGCGCCTGGGAGCCGTGTCGGAGTTGTTTTCAGGGAATCCCGAATTTGGGTGCAGAACCATGGCTTTGCGCGGCGGGCTACACGCTGCCGTCCGCCTTAGTGACTCCAAGGTGAGCTAACCTCTCGGCCCACTTCGCCGGTACAGGGATCGAGATCGCCAGATTCTCGAATCGGCTGAATAACCAGTTCGCCAGAAAGAAACTGGCGGGAGCCAGCAACAAGCCTGCGGCCACGTCGATGAGGTAGTGGTAGCGGAGGTAGACAGTCGAAACCCAAAGGCTCAAGATCAGAGGCGACACCGCCCAATACAGGGCCCGCGAGTTGCGCCAGGCATAGAGCCACACCAGGAAGGAAATCGCCACATGCATGCTCGGAAAAACGTCGCGATGAATGCGGGCCAGATCCATGAACGCAAGTTGCTGATTGAAGATGGCAATCGGCTGGCTCAGGGAAACGGTGTAATCATCGCGTAGGCTATACAGCGGACCGATGGCCGGGACCAGGATGTAGCCAAGAAGCCCCAGAAACGTGACCACCATGAGGCCGTTCATCATTTCCCGAAAACGCCCACGGGGGCGGCCGAGATACACAAAGCAGCCGACCAGGGGAATGTTCAGGATGTGGTAAAAGTAAGCAAACTCCATCCACGCCGTGCGGCCGGGCGTTATGAAGCGCTGTATGGCCACACTGGCCTGAAAGCCAAACAGCCGCTGGTCGAGCGCAATCAATGCCCCGTCACAGTCGTGCCGCACCAGGAGGTGCGTGGTGTCACCCCAAAGCGAGTAGTACATCAACAATATCGCCAGAAACGGGAACCAGTCTCGGACGATCTCCCAATAAGGCCGTATGAAGACGCGCAGGTTGACGGAAGAAGCAGACGACTCCTTCTTCCCAGCCACGAAATAGTGAATCAGTTCTTTCGCCAGGAGCAAACTCATGGCGGGAACGATAATCAGGACGTCGGCAGGGCTCAAGTTGGCGTGCGCGGCCCCGCGGAAAACCAGGCGGAAGCCCAGGTTGAGCAAAAAGAAAGCCAGCGCCACCAGGTCTTCCAGGCGGGGATGAAAAATCCACCGGCGGTCATTGGCCATAGAGGCCTTTCAGCGCTTCAAACCTCTGCTGCGCTTGCTGGGGAAATGAGAACTTGGAGGTATCCTCAAGAACCTCGAGGGCCTGCCGGCGGTTCCCTTCCAGAAAGTAAGCGTGCGCTAGACCTTCCACAGCAAGCTGGTCAGTAGGAAGAATGTTGAGAGCAGAGGTAAGGACGCGCTCCGCTTCACCATACTTTTTTTGGGCAATCAGGATATGTCCCCGGAGGATTAAAGGTGGAAGATAAACGCGATTTTGACGGCTTAGGCGCTCGGTGATGGCCAGGCCCTCTTCGTATCGCCCCAGATGGTAGAGGCAGACCGCGACACGATAGGAGTCCACCTCGTCCAAATCCCGGCCGGCCACACGCTGCATGGCAGGCAGATCGTCCACCACCGAGGCCCACTGGCCAAGATTGAATTTGGCTGACTCGAGGGCTTGCCAATAATCCAAGCTTCCCGGCCTCAACTGGACCGCCTGAAGTGCGTTTAGATAGTTCTTTCCCGGGTGCTCGCGCTGGGCCTCGCTCACACTGGACCGATAATATACCTCCGCCGCGATGTCGTAGCCGAAGTTCCAGGCGCCGAAAACCGCCATTGCCAGAATGAGGGCGTACAGCAATGCTTTGGCACGAGCCAACCGGCTCGCCCGCACGCCGGTGCCCGTCACCGGCAAGCCCGCCACACCCTTGACGGCCAACAGGCTGACGAAGGACACGCCCAGAATCTTCAATAATTCCCAGAAAATGAAACGAACCTGCTCCAAGTCGTTGCTCCCCTCAAGGGCGCCTTTGCGCGAAACCTGTTCGTGGGTCCATGGATTACTTCACCGCTTCGGTCGCGGTGGGCTCCGTTTTGCCGACTAAGTACGCTAGCCACTACTGTAGCAAGCTCAAATCCACCGAGCTCCGCGGATTCAGCTTCACCTTCCCATCCGCATCCAGGGTGTACGGCCTGCCGGAAGGATCGCGCGGCAAAGCCCGGAGGTAACCAGCCGCAACCAGCGCCTGGAACGAGCGCGCGGGCTGTCCCTGCCGCTCATTATAGAGGGCTACCAGCTCATTCAGTTTGGCGATCTCCTCGGTAGCCTGGATGGCCATCAGGTGATCCTCGGCGTTCTTGCGAATCTGTTCGTTTCCAGCCTGGCGGGCAATCTCCGACCAGAGGAACTTCGAGGTCGCCAGTTCCCCGCCCTGCGCCGCCACTTTCGCCGCCAGGGCCCGCATCCAGGTCATGGCGCCGGGCCTCTCGCTTCCGGCTTGAAACGCTCGTGCCGCAGCCGCGTAATCCTTCAAGTCCCAATAGTAAACGAAGCCCAGATCCTCCCAGAACCGCCAGTACCCGGGGTTCGCAACAATGCCACGCTGCAGGAGCGCCAGGGCCTGCAAAGGCTCGCCGGCTCCGCGGGGCGGCTTGTCCGCGAGGAAGATCGAACCGAAGCGATAGGCAATGATCAGGTGAGGGTCCAGGTCCGTCGTGATCTGAAGCAGGGGCCCTAACAGTTTGAATTCCGTGGAGTGCGCCAGCCGCTTCCCGCCGAAATACTGCACCACGCGTGTCCAGTATACGTCCGCAAGCAATCCTTCGTAACCCAAGCTGAGCTGCCGGAGAACCCA
>CAVROP010000112.1:0-55461 GCA_963722675.1 uncultured Acidobacteriota bacterium | reverse complement strand
GTTCTGCATAAAGAATGCAACGATTTAGGACAAAAAATGAGGCAGGTCGGATTCAATTTTTCAGCGGCCGCAGTTTTTGGGGGAGCGGCGAACCTGATTGATTGAAGCGATGATGGACTCCATCAACTGGTCCACGTCGAGCGGACAGCCGTTGGCGAGGTCGCGTTTCGCCCAGGACCAAACCCCTTCGTCGGGGTTGAGGTCGGGCGCGTAAGCGGGAAAGTGCTCGATGCGTAAGCGTGGGTGTGGCCGCAGGAGTTGGGTGAGAGGGGGGCCGGTGTGCGTGGAGGAGTTGTCCAGCAGAACGATGACCGGACCGCGGAGGTGGCGGAGGAGCGCGCGGAGAAATCGACACACTTCCTCCTGTCCGATGTTGTCGAAGAACAGCAGATAGTACAGGCCCAAATGTTGTCGTTGGGGGCTGACCGAGATCCCCGAGATGACGGAGATTTTGTCCCGGCGCCCTTGCCGGTGGCGCTGAACCGGGGTGCAGCCTTGGGGCGCCCAAGTTCGAACCACCAAGGGAGCCAAGAGGAAGCCCGATTCATCGGCAAAAACTAGGTGGGCACCCAGCCGCGCGGCGTTTTTTTTACCCGCGGCCAGTCTTTCCGTTTCCAGTGTTCGATCGCCCGCTCGTCGCGCTCGACGGCGCGCCTCTCGGGTTTCTGAGGGCTCCAGTTGAGGCTATGCATCAGCCGACCGACATGATCGCGATGGTAATGCACGCCGAACTCGCGCGCGATGACTTCCGCGATGCGGGCCGTGGTCCACAACTGTGTCCGATAGCCGTGCGCCGGGGCTCCTTGCAGCAGGAGCTGGAGCAAGCGGCGTCGCTGGCTCCGGCCCAACTTCGGCGGGCGTCCCGGCGAGCAGCGCACCCGCAAGGCGTCGGGGCCACCGCGACGGCGTGCCCGCAGCCAGCGCATCACGGAACTGGCGGCGCAGCGGATGCGACGCCCCACTTCGTTCAGCGACAGGCCCGTGTCCCACAAGGCCAGCGCGCGTCGACGACGGTCTTCGAGCAAATCGGCACTGCCCTTCAGTCGGGGCATAACAGGTCCCTCCTGAAGGACATTGTATTGCATTCTTTATGCAGAAATCAATAGGACGCGAGTTGTACCTAATTCGATGACAAGGTTCACCGGAGGCTTTTCACAAGATAGTCTCGCCATTCCTCAAAAGCTGTCTGCCGAATTGGGCAGGCACAGCTCCGCTGATACCTCGACGTCCGAGGGAACTTTCATACGATATCATGGGGCGTGGGGTCGGAAGTGCAGATGCGAAGTGAATTCTCGCGCTGGCCTGGAAAGGTCGCAGGGGCATCCTTTGGTGTCTGTTTGGTGTCTGTCCATGGTGTCTGTTTGGTGTCTATTTCTGCGAAGCACCAGAGAGATGACGGGGGAACAACGAGACCTAATAGAATGCCGGTAGTATCCTGTATTCATGCGGCCGTGGAAGAGTTCTGTTGATTCTATTAGGGGTAGCCTATTGTGCCAGTATCGAGTCCTCTCTTCGGCACCAGACGTGAACGATAAGAATGTGTAAACGTTCATGCTATCCCGCAGATTATTTCTCGCAATGACCGCAGGCGCATTCACCCTGCCTGCAACTTCCTGGGGAGGCGCTAGCGTGCCCACCGTACTCGACCACATTCTTCTCGGCTCGAGCGATCTCGAGGAAGGCATCGCTTTCGTCAAGAAACATACCGGGGTCACTGCCGCATTCGGCGGCGTTCATCCCGGACGCGGCACGCGCAACGCCCTGCTCTCCCTTGGTGACAGACACTATCTCGAAATCATCGCGCCCGACCCCGCGCAGGCTGGCGTACCCGACCACTATGATTTGAAGAAACTTACAGCGCCGCGCCTCGTTGGCTGGGCGGCGCATCCCGGCGACCTCAACGCATTCGCGGCTCGCCTCCGCAATGCCAATCTTGCCTTCGACGGTCCCACGCCGGGCTCGCGCCAGCGTCCCGACGGCCGCCTTCTCGAATGGAAGACTCTCAATCTTCACGACGATCGAGCCGGGCTTCTCCCCTTCTTCATCGAGTGGAGCGCTGAGCACTGTCCATCCTTCCGTCGATGCGCCCGCGGGCTGCAAAATCCTCCGCTTCGAACTCTCCACGCCCGACAGCGCCGAATTGCAGCGCATTTCGACGCTTCTCGACCTCGACGTTCCCATTACGCACGGTCGAAAAGCCCCAACTCCTCGCCCGCATCGCCGGCCTCGATGGCAGATCAGTGTCACTCACGTCGTAGTTCTGGGCCGTATGATGTGCACAGAGTCCTCGTAGGGCAACCTTTGTGGTTGCCTGAGGGCGGCCAAAGAGTCCGCCCCACAAAGGAATTCGTCTCGCCTTTCCGCAGGACGTGTCTCCGCATCACCTCCTCTAAGCAGCCAGGAAGACCAAATCCAGCAAGAACATCCAGAACACCGCAAGAAGCGACCGGCTCACGTGCTCGAAAAACACGGCCCAGTCGATCAGGCGGTACCTTCGTGCCATAGACTCCGGTCGAGGGTAATGGGACCTTAGCGTTGGCCGCGTGGCATCGAAATTGCTCTCGACTGTCGAAGGATAGGAATCCATCCGGGGCTGGCGCCCCGCGAACCGGGAACTCACGACGCATGGAAGTCAAGCCCCTCCGTTCTCTCCACGCCAAGCAAACGATGCTCGCTGTCGTTTGCATCGCCGCCGCCTTATACTGTACCTCCTGCGGCGGCGCCGGAGGACACTCCGAAGTCGCCGCAACTCCCACCGCAGGTTTCTCCTTGAGTTCCACGAGTATTGAATTCGCCAATCAGGACGTAGGCAGTGCCAGCGCGCCTCAATCCGCCACCTTGACTAACGTTGGCGACGCGAGTTTGACTATTTCAGGCATCGAAGTCACCGGGTCTAATGCCGCCGACTTCACTTTGACCGACAATTGCGGCTCGTCACTGGCGCCTTCCGATCAATGCAAACTAACGGTCACCTTCAAGCCCAGTTCCGCCGGAACTCGCACCGCCTCGGTCATATTCGCGGACAATGCCGCCGGCAACCCCCAGACGGTGAACCTCGACGGGACGGGCATCGCGCCGGCAGTCAGCCTTTCCGCCACCAGCCTTTCCTTTGGAACCCAGGCTGTCGCCATAACGAGCGCGGCCGAAACCGTCACTCTGACCAACTCGGGCAGCGCACCCTTGAGCATCAGCAACCTCGCGGTCGTGGGAGCCAACCTGGGCGATTTTGCAGAGATCGCAGACACCTGCCGCGGTTCGGTGGCAGCAGGAGGCACTTGTACCATCGGGGTGACTTTCACACCGAGTGTCGGCGGGGAGCGCACGGCGGCCCTCAGCATCACGGACAATGCCCCGGGAAGCCCGCAGACGGTGAGCCTTTCGGGCGCCGGACAGCCACGACGTGATTCTCTCCTGGACCGCCAGCGGGACGAGTGGGAACGTGGCCTATAACGTCTACCGCGGGAACCACCTCGGGGGCGAGAGTTCGACCCCCCTGAATGCAACGCCGATTAACGGTACCACCTATGTGGACGAGAGTGTTGCGTCCGGAACGACGTACTACTACGTGGTTACGGCTGTAAACTCAAATGGCGTGCAGAGCGCCGCCTCGGGCGAAACTGAAGCTACTGTGCCTGTGAATTAACCCCGCCTGCGTCCGAGGTGACACCTCGACTTAATCTCCCCCACCAGTGCCCAGTCCAAAAAAGTAATCCTCGCGTGATAGTTCCGCCCAGCCCTTTGCGCTTACGGGCTCTATGCGGTCTTCAATTGCCTTTAAGGCTGACCCGGTTTCGTTCGATATAACGCCGCTGGTTCGTGGTAGAATTACCCAAGATTCTCGTGGAGGAAAAAACAATGCTACGCCCCCGCCACTTACTTGCGTGTGTTGCCCTGTTCGCCCTGACGACCGCCTGCTCGAGGAACGTCCCCAGCTCGCAGAACGCTGATCTCGCGGCGGTGAGAAGCGTCGAGGCTGCCTGGGTCAAGGACATTGCCACGAAAGATGTGGACAAGTTCGTGAGTTACTATTCCGATGACGCTTCAGTCCTGGTTCCCAACGAGATGATGATCACCGGCAAAGAGAACATCAAGGCAGCCTTCAAACCCATGCTGGCCGACCCCAACTTTGCCCTGACTTTCCAGTCCACGCGCGGTGAGGCTTCGAAAAGCGACGATTTCGTTTACGTGATCGGCACTTACTCGATGACGACATCGAGTCCCAGAGATCAACGTCCGATTACCGACCAGGGCAAGTACCTGACGGTTTTTAAGAAGCAGGCGGACGGAAGCTGGAAAGCCGTGGCCGACATGCTAAACACCGACTTGCCCGCACCGAGCGAACATCCTCGAGCCGCGCCGCAACCCAAGAAACACAAAACGCACAGCGCCACCCGGGTTCACAAGCGTCGCCGTGCCTGAATTCTGCCCCGCCGGGTCCGTGATTCAGACTTCCTGTCTCTTGACAAACGGCAAATCATAGGCTAGAATACTAACTTGACGGCATGGCCGTCTGCGCCCGCAAGTTCTCCGGGTGCGGCGACTGATTGACCGCCTCGGACTTCGTGTCCGACCGCGCGCAGGACCGTGTGGATCTCAGGGTGGCCCTCGTGGCCAACCTGGGACAACCGCGAGGGTTGCCCTTCCACAGGCGGGGGTGGACTCGGCGGACGGCTGTTTTTCGACGACCGATCCGGGAATGTGTATGAAAACAAAGAGTCGAGAAGTTGAAAAGTCGAACGATGGAAAGCAACAGCCGAACCCGAGCCTCGGCCGCGCCCCGGGAAAGGAGGCGTTGGCTTCTTGACTTCTCGACTCCTCGACTCTTCGACTCGAAAACTGTACGACCGATCCGAGAATGTGTATGAAAACAAAGGGTGAGTGTAGCGAATGTCCACCTTGGCCTCAAAATAGCATACAGTTCCAGGGGGAGTGTGAGATCACGCATTCAGGGAGGCTAAGGTGCCGTTGATGGATCGGCGAGGGTTCATATCGAGTGGTCTTCTGGGAGCAGTGGCAGTGGGCGCAGGAGCGCTGGGAGCCCAGGCGGTTGATGAGGACAATAAGTCCACCGCGCAGCCCAAAGATTCTTAACTTCAACCCTGCCATGAAGTACCGCACCATGGGCAATACCGGCATCCTGGTGTCGGAGATCAGCTTGGGCGGACTGGTCATGGCGGAGTCGGTGCATCGGTACGCCATCGAGCACGGCGTGAACCTGGTGCATGTCGCGTGGGACTACCTGGGCGGACAATCGATCAAGACACTTGGCGCGGGGCTAAGGTCTCTGCGCGACAGGTTCTACCTGGCACTGAAGGATGACTACCCCAGCATTGACGAAGCCCTGAAAGTCCTCAATACCGACCACGTGGATTTCCTGATGTTCAACCGCCACTTCCCCTTTTCGGCCTCCGACGCAAAAATCGCCGAGACTTTCGAGAAGCTGAAGAACCAAGGGAAAGTCAGGTTCGCCGGTTTGACGAGCCACGCCATGGTAAAGAGCACAACCTCGGCGGGCCTTCAGTCCGGCTATTACAACGTCGTCATGCCGGTGCTGAATCAGCCTAACCTGGAAGCCATGACCGAAGAACTTCGCCTGGCCCGGCAGCGGGGCGTCGGCGTGATGGCCATGAAGACGATGAAGGGGCTCAAGGGCCTCGACTCGGAAGTCGCCTACTTGAAGAAGCTCCTGAGCAATCCGGCGGTGACGACGGTGACCAAGGGCATTGGCTCCTTCGACATGTTCGATGCCTATTTGGCGGCGCTCAAGGAGCCGCTGACCGCCGCCGAGGACCGGGCCCTGTACCGCTACGCGCAGGCGAACCGCTCCAATAATTGCATGATGTGCGATGAGTGCAAACAGGCCTGCCCGCTCGGGGTCGAAGTCTCTACCGTGTTGCGCTGCAAGGACTACTACTACGACCAAATGAGAGATCGGCAGACGGCGTTGCGTGCTTATCGCGAGCTTCCGGCGGAGAAAACCGGCAGCGAAGCGTGCCGCCTCTGCAAGCAGTGCGAGCCTGCATGCCCCAATGGGGTTGCCATTGTCGAGCGGCTCATGGCGGCACGGGAGGTTTTTGCTGCTGAGAGCATCGGTTAGCCCGGGGCTGTCCGAAAAGGTACGACCCCCTCCCCCTGGCCCTCTCCCCCAAGTGGGCGAGGGGAGAGGCGGGAACGTAACAAATGGAAGTCCCTCTCCCCCTTGGGGGAGAGGGTGGTCCGCAGCCGGCGTTTTCTTCAGCCGGGGCGGGCCGGGTGAGGGGGTCGTCCCCCTCGCAGGAGTCAGGAACGAGATGCGAACCATTGCTCTTTTTCTGCTGCTGATTGCAGCGTTGCCCGTGCTGCTGGTCGCGCAAGAGGAGGGAGGCCAGGACGCGGCGCCCGCGGTGATTCCTGCCGGGGCGAAGGCGAAGTTGGCGCAATTGTTGCCGGACCCTTCGGAAGTCGGCGCAGCGCGGGCGGGCGAGCAGAGGTTCTACAGCTCCGATCTTTACCAGTACACCGACGGCGGGGCGGATGTTTACCTGGACTACGGCCTGGTGGCGATGGTTCACCAGGAATACAAATCCTCGAGCACCGACTTCACGCTCGATATCTACAATATGGGCACGCCGGCCAATGCCTTCGGGATTTACGCCGCTGAAAGCTCGCCGGACTACCATTTCCTGCCCATCGGCGCGGAAGGTTACGGCACCAATGAAATCCTGAACTTCCTGCAGGATGAGTTTTACGTGAAACTCTCGGCCTTCAGCGACAAAGAGAAAACCGCGCCGCTGCTGGAGCGCTTTGCCCTGGCCGTATCGCGAAGGATCGGCCCCTCCACATCCATGCCGGCATTTCTTTCTCTATTTCCCTCGCAAGCCTTGGCGAGCCACTCCTGCAGGTATGTGAAGAAAGCCCCCTTGGGACATGAATTCCTGGCGCCCGCGATTCTGGCGTCTTACACGTTGGGAGAAAAACAGACAACCCTGGTCATCTCAAAGGCGGCTGACGCAGCAGGGGCGGCAACTAAGGTAGGGAAGTTGCAGGAATACTTCGGGCGCTCGGGCAAGACGATCCCCTTGCCGGGACTGGCCCCCACGGCCTTCTCGGGTTCGAACCAATTCGAGGGTCAGGCTGTATTCTTTGCGGCGGGCTCCTACGCGATCCTCTGTTTGAACCCTCCGCCACAAGCTGAATCGTTCTTGAAGACACTCAAGGATCGCATTGAAGAAAAAGGAGCCGGCGTGTCGTTTTGATGTCGTAGGGCCGGCCCTTGTGGCCGCCCTTGGGCAACCACCAGGGTTGCCCCTACAGGTTGTACGCTCGAGGAGTTAATTCATGGCAAATATTGATCGGCGAGATTTTCTAAGAGCGGGTTTCACGGCCGGAGCGGGATTGGGAATTAGTCTGCTCAGGCCCCAGCCCTTGGCCGCAAGCCCCCAGCCCTCGGCCCTGAGCATCGCCCATTACAAGAGTTCCCCGGCGGACCCCGACGGCATTGCCGAGGAGGCCAAGCGGCTCACTCGCCAGGCCGTCGACGCCTTGGGTGGAATGGGCCGTTTTGTTTCGAAAGGGAACGTTGTCTGGATAAAGCCTGACATCGGCTGGGACCGCCGGCCGGAACAGGCCGCTACGACCAATCCTGATGTCGTCGCAACGTTGGTCGAAATGTGCTACCAGGCGGGAGCAAAGAAAGTGCTGGTCAGCGACAACCCCTGCAACCCGGCCCAGCTCTCTTATCCGCGCAGCGGAATTCAGCCGGCGGCGGAAAAAGCGGGCGCGGAGGTGCCCTTCCTGGACGAAAGAAAATTCCGAAGGATGTCCCTCAACGGCAAAGTTCTGAAAGAGTGGGAAGTCTACCAGGACATCGTGGAAGCGGATCGGTTGATCAACGTCCCCATCGCCAAGAACCACAATTTATGCCTGGCGACTTTGGGAATGAAGAATCTGATGGGCGTTATTGGCGGGGCGCGCAACCGCCTTCACCAGGACTTGGGTGGGACGGTGGCGGACCTGGCGGCTTTTCTGAAGCCGCGGCTGGTGGTGCTGGACGCCATTCGCGTGCTGACGGCGAACGGCCCTGTGGGCGGCAATCTCGCCGACGTCAAGCGAAAGGATACGCTAGTAGCGGGAGTTGACCAGGTCGCGGTGGACGCCGTCGGCGCCACCTTACTGGGTTATAAGCCGGACTCGATTGTCTACATTGTGCAGGGGAATGCTCGGGGTCTGGGCGCCATTGATTTCAAGTCGCTTTCGCCCAGGCAAATAGAAGTGTAATCACCCATGGCCAAGAAGCAGAAAACCTCGTGGATCGTCTGGCTCCGCCGGTTGGCGCAAACGGGTTTCTTTCTCCTGTTCTGTTATCTCTTTTTGCAGACGGTCTATCACCCCATCAACCAGGCCGGCCGCGGCGTCACGTTTTTCTTTAATCTCGATCCGTTGGTGGCGCTCAATTCCTGGCTGGCTTCGCACGTGCTGGTGGGGGCGATGCTGCTTTCATTGGTTACGATGTTGGTGACTCTCGTGTGTGGGCGCTGGTTCTGCGGTTGGGTTTGTCCTTTTGGCGCGCTGCACAACTTCTTCACCAGCCTGCGCGGCGGGCCTGCCAAGCAAAAGCTCGAGGCGGGCGGCTACCACCCATGGCAGAAGGCGAAGTACTACGTGCTGGTGGCGTTTCTGGTCGCGGCCTTGTTGGGCGCCGACGTGGTTGGCTGGCTTGACCCGTTCTCCTTCTTCTTCCGCTCGCTCACCACTTCCATCTACCCGGCCATCAATAAGGCCCTGGTGGCCGTGTTCACGTGGGTTTACGACGCCAATCCGGGCGTCGGACCCGTCCGGCTCACGCTGGTGACAGAGCCTGTTTATGGCGTTCTGCGCAAATACTTGCTGGCTGCCGCACAACCGTATTACCTGGGCAGCTTGCTGATCGGGTCGCTGTTTGTCGCGGTCGTGGCGCTCAACCTCTGGCGCGCCCGCTTCTGGTGTCGTTACGTTTGCCCGCTGGGAGGGCTGCTGGGAGTGGTGGGAAAGAATCCCCTCATCCGCTTAGACAAGCAGCAGGAGAAGTGCAACAACTGCCGGCTTTGCTTGGTGGACTGCCAGGGCGGGGCCGCTCCCGACAGGGGTTGGAAACCCTCGGAATGCTTCTATTGCTGGAATTGCAAATCGGATTGCCCCGCCCAGGCGATCTCATTTTCAATTGGCCGTATTCCTGACCATATTGCCTGTCATTCTGAGCGAAGCGAAGAATCTCGCCCTGCCTCGTCCGGTGCAGGGGCGGTTCGCGAACCGCCCCTACGCATTGATCGTGGCATCGAGGTTGAGAAGAAACTACGATGAACCGATTCTCAAACTGGATCGGGGATTTCATTCGCCCTCCCAAAGAGGCCCGGCTGGACCTGGGGCGGCGAGCCGTATTAGGGGCCGGCCTGGCTGGCGTGGGCGCCAAGCTTCTGTTTGGCGTCGCTCCCGGAGCCTCCAAGCGGACCTTCAATCCCGCCCTGATTCGTCCCCCCGGCGCGCTGGCCGAGGACGAATTCCTTGCCCGCTGCATTCGCTGTGGCGAGTGCATGAAGGTGTGTCCCACCAACGCCATTCATCCCGCTTCGCTGGAGAGCGGCTTCGCGGGCCTGTGGACGCCCCTCATGGCAACGTCGCTCGGTTACTGCGACTACGAGTGCAATCTGTGTTCTCAGGTTTGCCCCACGCACGCGATTCGCCAGATCGAGGTCGCCGAAAAACAAAAGATCAAGATCGGATTGGCTTACATCGACAGGAGCCGCTGCCTGCCCTGGGCCTATTCGAAGACCTGCATCGTCTGCGAAGAGCATTGCCCCACGCCCAAGAAAGCGATCTGGTTTGAAGAAGTGGAAGTGCGGAATATTCAGGGAGAAAAACTGACCGTGAAGCAGCCCCGCGTGGATGCGGAACTTTGCATCGGCTGCGGCATTTGCGAAGTCAAATGCCCCGTGAAGGCGCCGGCCGCCGTGCGCGTCACCAGCGTCGGCGAAACCAGAAACCCGGAGAATCAGATGCTGCTGTCACCTGATGTTTACGGTGGGGGGTAGGTTGCAACCAGCCCTCCCCCCTCCACGATGGGCGACTATGAGGAGTGAGGGTTGGTGTCAGTTGCGGCGGGTTGTAGCCGGTTGTAAGTGGTTGATTATTCGCGAGCAGGATTCTGACCGCATCGAGGGTTAATGTCACAGAGTGCGAAGGGTGGGAGGCGGGCCGGACGAGGAATCAATGACTTAGAGAGGTCGGGAGGGACATCGAGAGGGACATCGGCTATGCTGGTAGCCATTAGTGATGTAAGGATGGAACAATGATGTAGTTACGAGAGTGACATGCGGCTAGTCCGGCCTGCTGAAAACCAGGAATGGCGTTTTGACAGTGACATCTCCTGACGCATTAACGGGGATGCCAAATCCAGGATGCAAGCGCTATCTCCTTGCTGGTGTGGAACTTGAGAGGGCGTGCGAATCGGCATCGGTTTGGTGAGCTTAGGTGGTTTCGCCTGCCTTGTGACATGAACCCTCGATGTTTTGTGACATTAACCCTCGCTCCTCACAGGGAGCTGAACGCGTCCCACATCTTCCGCTGGACACGGGAGCCGCAACGCTAACTTCTGCCGTTCTCCTGATCGTCAACCCCGCTCATTTCTTCTCTTCGAGTGTCACCTCGACGTGCTCGGTCCGATCAGGCTCGATGGTGACCAGAGCGTCCCACCACTCGTAGCCGGACTTGGTGATTGTAATCCTATGGCTACCCGGGGTGAGGGGAACGCGCAGCGGTGTCAAGCCAACATCCTGGCCGTCAACCAAGACGGTCGCCCCCGAAGGCCATGAGTGGACCTCTGCCCCAGGGCTCCTGTCTTTCTCCCTCGCAGCCCCTTGCTCTGCCCATCCGCACGGGACGGCCACCTTCTCAACCTGGCGTTTCAGGTCCTCGAGGTCGAACCGAATCAGTTTTTTCGTCTCCTGGAACGGAGTGAATTCGAAAAGCATTGTGTGCGCCTCGGCGATTTGCTGGGCCAGCGGTACCGGGTCCGGGGCAAACAAGGCCTCGTGGTCATCTGACTCCCACCAGTGTTGCGTTAGCGGTTTCCTGTCGTCCAGCCGAATCCTCACCGTGTTGGTGTCCAGACCGTACTCGACCGCGGCTGGCCTGCCCGTCACAACGTAAAGATCGCTCTTACCCGCTTTGCACCGAATCATAAGAGTCCCGCTCGCGTAGGCCGGGAGTTCGCTGTCCACCGCTTCCAAACGCAGGCTCTGGGTCTTGGTTCCGTCCATCGGCGAAACGCTCTCGGCGAATGTCCATTCGCGTTTTTCATGGAGCCCTACTTGTCCCACCTTGCACCCGAGGAGGATAAGTTGGTTGTCGAGTTTCGTGCTGTACGTCGCCCAATCGTCAGGGTCGAGACCTCTAATTGCCAGTTCCGCCACGGCCAGTTGTTGGGGGAGCTCCGCATCACTACCCCGAGCGCAGGCCTCAAACGCCATATCAATCGCGCGGTTGGCTCTTCGCCTTTTTTCGGCTTTCTCCCAAAGCGGCCAACAGAAAATGATAGCGACGACCATGAGCACGAGTAAGAGCAGGAGCAGCCGCCGGTGTGAAGTGTGGGACCCCGCTGGCACGGGCGGTGTGGCTTCCCCCTTCATTAAGTGCCTCCCGCATGAACGGCAGAAGGGGTCGGACTCGTCAACTTCCTTGCCACAGCTTGGGCAAAACATGCGCGAACTCCGGGCTGGTGGGTGCGCGTTTGCGAACTGCCCGGAGAGTACCGCCGAAGAGAGTGAAAGTCAACCCGGCCATCCACGAGGCAGGAAAGTTTATCAAGCCCCGTCAGGAACCGCCCGCCCAGTCTTTAGCCACCCATGGCATCACGCGGCTTGCACGGGCTTGGGTTGGCTCCATGGTTTTCAGCAGCCTTGGAAGCGCTGGGCGAGAGTTGAAATCGCCGCTTTGGTTTCTCCTGCCGCGGCGGGTGGCTCTCCGGTATGATAAGTGCGCGCCTTTTTTCGGCGCGGGCTGAGAGGCTGGTGTTGTAGTGCCAGAACCCCTCTTACGGGTCGTGAGAAGATATGTGCCAAGATAGAAACTCACAGGAGATGAATAATGGCAAAAGTACTCTTAATAAGTGGAAGTCCTAAAGCGGATGGCAATACCGCGCAACTCATGAACGAATGCGCGCGCCTGATTCGTGAGCAAGGGGTCGAGGCGGAAGTCATCTCGTTCTCTGAAATGAAGATCGAATCGTGCACGGCGTGTGGCAAGTGTGGTGAATCGAAGAAGTGCAGTCTCGACGACGGCTTGAATGATATTATCGAGAAGCTCCGAGCCTCGCAGGGGTTCATTGTAGGCTCGCCGGTTTACTTCGGTACGGCGCGCGGGGACGTGATGGCGGCGCTGCAGCGCATCGGCCAGGTTTCGAAGAAGTCGGACCAATTCCTCTCGGGCATGGTGGGCGGCCCTGTGGCGGTGGCGCGCCGCGGCGGCCACACCTTCACCCTGCAAGAGATGCTCATGTTTTTCCTCATCAACGATATGATTGTGCCGGGATCGACCTACTGGAACATGGTGTTCGGCCGGCTCCCCGGCGAGGTCTGGCAGGACAAAGAAGGAATTGAGACCGCCCGGCACTTCGCGCTGAATGTAGCCAAATTGGTTAAGAAGCTACATGATAATAGTGACCAGCCGAATGTCAGGGGAGCCTTGTGAATATCTTGCGAAAGCAACTCACTGGCGAGTGTCTTGCTGAAGTTCTCGGAACCTTTGTTCTGGTTCTCGTCGGGGACGGCATTCTCCAAGGCGCGTCACCTGATAGAATGGTTGTTTGGCGGGGGGTCCCAGATGAAAGCAGCTTTCCTAACCGGCATCAGACAAATGGAGATCCGCGAGACTGCGCCTCCGCAGATCACCGATCCCCACAGCGTCCTGCTGCGCGTCGGGGTGGTGGGGGTTTGCGGTTCGGACGTGCATTACTACACGACGGGGCGGATCGGCACCTTGGTGGTGAATTACCCGGAATGGACAGGTCACGAATGCGCCGGAAGCGTGGTGGCGGTTGGGGATCAGGTGAAGAAACTCAGGGTTGGCCAACGCGTGGCCGTGGACCCGCTGATCGCCTGCGGGCATTGCGATCAGTGCTTGTCGGGCCGGGAACACACGTGCCGAAACCAGAGCTTCCTGGCCTGTCCCGGCCAGGGACCGGGAGCGCTTGCGGAATACCTGGTGATGCCGGAAAGGTCCTGCTACGCGATTCCCGAGCGCCTGACCATGGTGCAGGCGGCGGCGGTCGAGCCGCTCTCGATTGGGATTTACGCGCAGCGTCTGGCGCGGATGCGGCCGGGGGCCAAGATCGCCATTCTGGGTTCCGGACCCATCGGATTGTGCGTGCTGCTCGCCAGTCGCGCCGCCGGCGATTGCGCCGCGTATGTCACTGACCTGATCGGCGAGCGGCTCGAGATGGCCCGGCGCTGCGGAGCAATGTGGACCGGGAACCCGAAAGAAACCGACGTGGTTCGCGCTATCCGAGGGCTCGAGCCGCTGGGAGTGGATTGCGTTTTCGAATGCGCGGGGCAGCAGGAAACCCTCGATCAGGCGATTGAGCTGCTCAAGCCCGGCGGGAGCCTGCTGATGATTGGCATTCCGGAGGTTGACCGAGTCAGCTTCAGCATCCACACTCTACGGCGCAAGGAAATACAGCTTCAGAGCGTCCGTCGGCAAAACCAGTGCGTGGCCCCCGCGATCGAACTGGTCGCTAACGGCGCCATCAACCTCGACCAGATTGTGACTCACCATTTCCCTCTTGGCGAAACCAAACAGGCTTTCGACCTCGTCGCCGATTACCGCGACGGCGTGGTGAAGGCGATAGTCCACGTCGCGGAATAAGCCGGCAAGCGATACGTCGTAGGCGGTAAGTGGGGGATGTTGAATCTCACGTCATCCCCGCACCTCTCGCTTGTCATTCTGAGCGCAGCGAAGAATCTCTGCAGTTGGCGGGTCCCCGGGCACGCGGCAGACTGCAGAGATTCTTCGCTGCGCTCAGAATGACAGTCGCTGGCCTACTTGAGGAACGGAATGTAGGCAGGAACGCTGCGCTGATATTCCCGAAACTCGTCGCCAAATTGCGCAGCGAGCAGCTTCTCTTCAATTCGCACACGAATTTCGGTACCGATGACGAAGAATAGGAGTGACGGCAGTAGGAGCGTCAGAGGCGTCGCCAACAGCAAACCCGTACCCAACAACATGCAAAGCATCGAAGTGTAGATGGGATGGCGGATCAGCCGGTACGGCCCGGATCGAACCAGTACGTGGTCGGAATTAAGGCCGGCATCAAGCCGCCACTGTCGTCCCAGGGCATGGGTACTCGTCCAAGAGAGAATGATTGCGGCTGCGAAAAGGAGAAGAGCGGCTACGGTCCGCAAGGGTCCGGGCGATCGCATCCAGAAGTTGCCCTGCCACACAAGTGCAAAAGCCACCGCGATGATTGGCATGCCCCAGCGGGCGCGGTGATCAACCTTCGCCGCGCGCGGAGTCTTTCGCTTGAATGAGATGAACACGAATCGAATCATCCAAGCGAACCATCCCGCTGCCAGAATGATGTAGACGTAAGCAGGCATGTCAATCGCCAATCAAAAATCGCAAATCGGCAATGCCCTCAGGGCCATCTCTTAAACTGCTTGCTGAGCGCCAGACCTTGCATTTGGTACGAAGAGCCTATTTGGACGCCGTAGATTTTTTCGGGTCGCGCCAGCATGGGGCTATAGATGAGCCTGCCCACGATCTGCCCGTGTTCGATGAGGATGGGCACTTCATGAGCCCGGACTTCCAGCACCGCCAGCGTCCCCGGAACATCGCTCGAGCCGTATCCGAATCCCGGATCGAAGAAGCCTGCGTAATGCACGCGAAACTCTCCGATCGACTGATCGTAAGGGACCATTTCCGCAGCGTAGTCCGGCGGCACGCGAACCTTCTCTTTGGACGCCAGCAAGTAAAAATCACCTGGGTCCAGGACGATGCCGCGTCCCGGCACGGAGTAGACGGCATCCCAGTACTCTCTTGGATCGTGGAAATCGCGTACGCCCAGGTCGACCACCGGGGCATGTTTCTTGGCTCGGAAAGCGACGGGATCAGTTTCGCCCTCCGCATTAAGTCTCACGGAAATGCGCAGCCCCTTGTCGATCGTGGCCTTCACGGGGCCCTCGTCTTCTCCATATACCAGGTTTTCCCTCTCGTCCAACTCCGCCAAGGGGCCGTCGTGAGAAGGCGGATTGCCGCGGATGAAACGCAGTTGGTTCAGCTTCATTCCCGTCCGCGCCTGGATAGTAAACGTGCCTGAGACGATCTCAGCGTAAAGCCTGCCGCGATAACCGGGGCGGACGCGGTCGAATTCGACGCCGTAATCGGTGATCAGCCTGGTGAAAATGTCGAGCCGCCCCGTGGTGCTTTTGGGATTGGCCCTCGCCTCAACGTCTTTCGGCAGGCGCAACTCCTCCATCAAGGGCACGATATAGACGCACCCCGGCTCGAACACCGTGCCGCCGGTCAGATCAACCTTGGTGAGGGCCAGCGACGAGATCTTGTCCTGGACGGTGGACTCCGGACCCGGCAGGAAACTGGCGCGCACGCGGTACGCCGCCTCGCCCAGACGCAGGTCAATGCTGGCGGGCTGGATCTGTTCCTCCGTGACCTCGTTGCTCGCCACGACGCGCCCGCCGGCAATCAATTCCCGAATGGTCTGAGCGGGCAGGATTCCCGTCGTGCGCGCCGAACTTGGCTCTGTGGTCAAATTTGGAAAGAGGCTGTGGCCTGTTGCGCCCATTGTGGCTCCTGCTACCTCCCCACGGTTTGATTCGAAATTTGAATGAACGGGAAGCATTCCGGGATGTGGGTGTCGTAGACGGCGTGGCGGCTCAACACCCATGCGGGGTGCGGGTTCAGTTCGACGCCGCCCGGCATCAACTTCTCGAAGCGTCCGAAGAAAATCCTCCAAATATCGCCGTCTTTGGGCGGCAGGGAACGGCCCGCCGCCAGGTACTTCATTCCCTTCCAGGGGAAGGCCAATTCCACGGTCCAGCCTTTGTCAGGCACGGAGTTGTCGTTGATTTTTCCCTCCACGTGCGAAGCATGAAGGAGGCCCGGAAACTGCCAGTTCAAGAATGCCCAGCGGAGCCCGCGGGGATGAGTTCCCACCCAGAAAGACTGGTCTGAGCGGTCGAAGTCGCCTCCAAAGGTCAGGGCGTTATTCTTGAAGATGTCGAACTCGGGCACGTCGAAAACCCCGCCCTTCTCGATAAGCGTCGCGCCAAATGAAGAACACCTGGTAAGTCGTGCCCAGGGCATTGGTCTCGAACTCCGAATAGGCATCGCCGCCGTCGATGAACACCTCGGCGTCGTTTTCCTGAAAAATCAGCGAACCGGTTCTAGTCAGGTGGGCTTCCACGTAGGGCTCTTCCAGCCACAGGCCGACGTAAAGGTATTGGTCATCCCACAGAACCGCAACTCGCGTGTCGTAAAACCCTCCCTGTCCCGTAACCATGTCCACAAACCGCGGAGACTTCTCCGCCATCTGCCAGGAGGGTTCGTCCAGCCGGCCGTCAACCATGATGGGCCCGGCCGTTTGCCGCGCCACATAGTGCCCAATATCCTTCGCTGTGCAACCGTAACTTCCTGTGCCTTCCTTCATCCAGGATTGGCCGCCGGGAGCGCCGGTGCCACTTTCCGGACCCTCCGCTGCGCCAAGGCCGAGCGCCAAGGCACTGAGCGTGCCCAGAAGCATGAGAACACCAACAAGTTTCCGTCCGTTCTTCACGATCCCTCCTTACGGCGATTGCGCCCAATCCGCTACAACTTGGATGGTTTTCACATTGTGGAGCATACTCAACAATCCGATCAACAATAAAGAGCGACATGACATAGGTAAGGTGTAGAATCCGCAAGATGTCAACTCTAATTTCAGGTCACATGCATGCATAAGCGCACATATCGGCAAGTTCTGCAACGCAGCTTCGGGCTATTGCTCGATGTGATTTGCACTTGCTCCCTCGTGGCAGCGGCTCCGGAAACGGTATGGCAGATCGGCAAGTTTGATCAATCCTCGAGCTGAGTTCCATCAGGGCGAGATGAAAGCGCCCGTGGCTGCCGGCGCCCAGCGCGAGAGCGAAGTGCTTTACATCGTCGGGAAAAGCAACCCGGCAAACGACTGGCCGGCCTTTCAGCCGGGCTCGTCGAATGGCGGGGCAGGGTTTCGTCCCCATCCTTATACGATCCAGTTTGATCTGCCGGACGCTCCGCAGGGCCTTTATACGCTGAAAGTGGCATTGCTGGTTGAAACGCCGCGCGTCTCGCGCCTGCAGGTGGGAATCAACGGGCACCGCGCGCTGCTTCTTCAGCACCCCATCCTGAACTATGCCGGGGGCGACGTGAGCAGTGTATTCGAGCCTGCGTATTCGGCCGACACCATCACGGTCGATCTGCCCGCTGATTACCTGAAGGAGGGAGCCAACGACCTTATCCTCACTGCCGTGGATGAGCCGCCGGAGCGCGATGACGTCACCAACCCCGGAATCTTCTACGACGCTCTGGAACTCGATCAAGACCCGGATGGGAAATTCCCCTCCGAGGACGTTACTGTCCAGACGCAGCCGACCGTTTTCTACCGGCAGAGTGAAGGAAAGTTAGTGGAGTTGGTCGACGTTTTTATCCGCCATAACTCTCCGTCAGAAGGTGGTCAAGTGCAGTTGACCGTCGGCAAAGAGAAGTTCGCCGCGAAGCTGGACT
Source organism: uncultured Acidobacteriota bacterium (assembly GCA_963722675.1). Classification (GTDB taxonomy): domain Bacteria; phylum Acidobacteriota; class Terriglobia; order UBA7540; family UBA7540; genus CAVROP01. The sequence continues at coordinate 37,695 of CAVROP010000112.1, read as the reverse complement.
CCGGCTGGGATTTCGGCGATCAACTTGTGGAGTTCGAAGTTCCGGAATTTGGCGCCCATACCAAGAGCGAGGTTACCGTCAGCTTGGGCGGGCGCACCAAACGCTTTGCGGCGGCGCTGGACCCGGCAAAGAAGTGGAACCTGTTCATCGTGCCTCACACTCACCTGGACGTGGGTTACACGGATTACCAGGCCAAGGTGGCGGAAGCTCAAAGCCGCACGCTCGACGAAGCCATTCAGTTGATTCTCGACCATCCCGAGTTTCGTTTCAGCCCGGATGGGTTTTGGTGCGTGCGGCAGTTTCTCGAGGGACGCAGTGAAGAGGAGAAGCAGCGGTTTTTCCAGATGGTGGAGAGGAAGAAGATTTTCGTACCTTCAGTGGAGGCGAGCCTTCTCACCGGCTTTCCCGGCCTGGAGACACTCTTGCGCTCGCTATACCCTGGCTTCCGCTTCAATCACGATCACGGGGGCGACGGCGATTATGCCAACATCACAGATGTCCCCTCCTATTCCTGGTCCTACGCCTCGGTGTTGGCGGCGGCAGGCCTGAAGTACTTTGCTGCCGGAAGCGACAACTATCGCGCTCCGGTTCTCCTTCAGGGACGCCTGCATGAGAAATCGCCTTTCTGGTGGGAGGGCCCGGACGGCGGAAGAATCCTGATGTGGTACTCGCGGCACTACCATCAGGTCTTAACATTGTTCGGGATACCGCCTCAAATTGCGGGCGGGCGCGATTCCTTGCCACGTTTCCTTCAAATCTATTCGCATCCTGAATACAAATCGGACGCCGTAGTGGTTTACGGCACGCAGGTGGAGAATACGGACCTCTTCCCGCAGCAAGCGACGCTGGCCGCAGAGTGGAACAAGGTTTACGCCTACCCGCACCTGAGCTATTCGGGGTTTTCGGAAGCCCTCCGTTATATCGCCAACCAGTTCGGAGACGCCATTCCGGTGGTGCGGGGCGACGGCGGGCCGTACTGGGAAGATGGAATTATTTCCACGGCGCGCTCGGCGGCCCTCGAGAGGCAGACGGAACAGCGAGCCCTGGCGGCGGAAAAGTTCTCCACCCTCAGCAGCCTGGTCAATCCCCGCCTTCAACCCGAGGACGAGGCGCTGAAGCGCCTTTGGCACAACATGGTGCTCTACGATGAGCACACCTGGGGCGCGGCGGGCAGTGAATCGAATCCCGGCAGCCAGGAAACCCTCGGGCAATGGTCCGTCAAGGAAGGATTCGCCGCACAGGCCAAGAAGGACGTCGATTATGTGCTGCGGCGAGGCATGGCCGCTCTCGCGGACTACATCTACGATCCGCAAGGTACGCTGTTGGTTTTCAATCCTCTCAGTTGGCAGCGCTCCGGTCTGGTCGAAATGGATTTGGACAAAGGCCTCGAACTCGTTGACCAGGTCACCCGCCGCACGGTCCCTTACGAAGTCCTGTCCACAGGGCCGGCTTACCGGCGCGTTCGGTTCCTCGCTCAGAATGTGCCCTCGGTGGGCTACAAGGCCTACGCCCTGAAAGAAAGCAAAGTCGAACCGGAGGCTCCGCTAGCGATATCAGGAGGAACGCTCGAGAATCAGTACTACCGGGTGACGCTCGATCCCGACAGCGGTGCGGTGAAGAGCATCTACGACAAAGAACTGAACCAGGAACTTGTGAATGCCTCGAGCCCTTATTCGTTCGATCAGTACCTCTACGTCACGGGAGCGGATCAAACTCCCAACCGGCTGGTTCAGTACAGTCCCGCCTTTCCGGTCCCGGAGCTTACGGTGCACAACTCGAGTGAAGGGCGGCTGCTGTCCGTGACCAAACAGCCCTTTGGGACCGTGGCGCACCTCGAGTCTTCCGCCGTGAATACGCCCCGCATTGAGACGGAGGTGATTCTGTTTAACGGGCAGAAGAAAATCGAGTTCATCAACCGCGTGCACAAAACCGAGGTTTTCACGAAGGAAGGCGTTTACTTTGCATTTCCCCTGGCCATGGACCATCCGCGATTTCGCTACGAGATTCAAAACGGAATCGTGGACCCCAGCCACGATCAACTGCCCGGAGCCGGCAAGGAATGGTTTTCCGTGCAGCACTGGGTGGCGGCGGAGCAGGGCGGCGCGACGGCGGCGCTGGTTCCCGTCGATGCGCCGCTGGTGGCCTTGGGAGACATCGTGCGGGGAACATGGCCGCTCGAATTCGGGCAGCGGCCCGGCACGATCTTCTCATATGTGATGGACAACTACTGGGACACAAACTATGCAGCAGGGCAGGGAGGCGGCTTCACCTTCCGCTACGTGTTTACCAGCGGCAATAACCTCGAGCCTGGTTACCTGAGCCGCCTGGGCCGCGAAGAGATGTCTCCGCTCGAAATCGACCAGATCACCTCCCAGGATAAAGCGATCAATTCACCCCGGCCGCTGGATGCCTTCCGGGCAAGCTTCCTCGAAGTGAAGGATCCCGATGCTGTCCTCGTGACGTGGAAGCGGGCCGAAGACGGCCAGGGCACAATCCTGCGTTTTGTGGAGGTGGCCGGTAAGGAAAGCGTGATCGAGGTGCAAACGCCGCTCTTCCAGGTGAAATCGGCGTGGCTGAGCGATGCTCTGGAGAGAACGCAGGGGTCTCTTGCGGTCACTCCCCACGGCTTCAAGTTTTCCGTCAAGCCGTATCAGATCGTCACAGTGCGCTTGGACACGGCAAGAACTGTAGAGCGACTTGGGAACAGGCAGTGACCTCTGGGGTGAATCCACGTACCGTCGAATCGATTTAATCGGCATTCCGGGGAAGGTCGTAGCCGAAGTAGAGCTCTAGTTCTAAGATCAGTGTCAGAATGGTCCTAAAGGGGTTGAGCCAGTGTTCCCAGAAACGCCAGATAATTACGGTCTTCTCTAAAGTACTCCTGCCGGTTGGTGTCGATTACCAACACACCTAAGCAGGCCCTGTCGGGCTCTACCTTCCTCCCACTGACAATGGCAGCGCATACCATTGATTCGTAATCATCTGATTGCCTCGGCCTGAGGTCCATCCACCTTCTAACCTCGGGTTCTCGCTTAGTCTCCTTCTTGATGTCCTGGATCACCACCATGTCCTGGTTACGGAAGGCGAGCACCGCTGCCGAGTGGCCATATCGTTCGGCATCAATGAGCTGAGTTTCAGGGCTCGGTTCAAGGCCTTCGGGATAGTCGAAGCCAACGCGTCTCAGGTACGCTGGCCTCTCAGGGTCCGGTCGAAATAGCGCGACCTTGAAAAAGTTATGCGGCCATGTGGTTGTGTCGATACCCCTTGTGTCCGCTTCAAACACAGTTCTCAAGTTGCGGTAAACCTGCTGAAGCATACGTCCCTTTAGAAGGAGCAGGTCGTTAGCCGGATTCGATCCCTTTTCCCCACTAACACGCGAGTGCCGCCTCAACTCCTCCGTCAGGACCCTTAGAACTGCTGTGGAAGCTTTTATCACATCTGTCGTTAGGTTTGTGGCTTGTTCGGCCCACTTCTCACGCGCCTTGAGTTCCTCCAACTGCATCGCATCCTGTCGAGACTGATCCAACGCCACGAGTTTGGCAAGGTCAGAAAAGTCTCCCCTGGACTCCCGGACCATAACGACTAATTCCTCAAGTATTTGCGTCGTCTCTCTACGCGGAGGCTTCTTCGAGGCCAGAGGTGCGGCAGTGCGCGGGATGTTTGTCAAGCTCTCTTCAAATTTTGGCCAAAGCCCATCAAACGTCCTATTGAGTTGCTCTTCGGGGACTCCGTTTTGGGGCAAGGACTTGTTAATAGTCTTTACTCAGCTTCCGGATGTCCTCCTTGTCGTATGTCGTGCACTGGAACTGCGCCCACGGTTCCTTCAAATCTAAAACGTTCAAGTCGTGTAGGTAGGTGCAAACAGGGGACCACCCGCTTAGAGCATTAGATAGAGCGCCGGTCTCATAGAGAATCCATGGTGCCTCTAGGTTCTCTGGGGTAAGGCAGACTATTCCGGCGGCAGCTTCACGCAGGTGGCTGTGTAGGTCGCTGTGCCAGCGAGCTCCCTTTTCGATGTCCGTTTCTGACATCCAAGGCTTTGCCGCGTTGATCATGGAAGGAAGCCAGTCTCGGAATGCCTGTGCGACAGCCCGACTACGGTCGCCGGACCACGCGATAAATACACAGTGCCGAATAGGGGCGGGATCACGAAGCTTAGGCATACATTCTCCGTGGTTGGGCCGATCCAGTCCTCAGACTTGGTGGTAGGAGGAACTCACCTCGTCACTCAGACTGCAGGTTGGTCCGTAAGCATTTAGAGCAGTTCGCTAGGACGCTCGGAGGACCTTCCTCAGATCGTCTTTCTCCTCGCGGGAACAGAATGCGGCCTCCAAGGCGTTGTCTACCAGCGCCCTAACTTCCTGGAGCGAGAAACCGAATCTCCGCACCAGCATAAGGAATTCCTTGTTGAGATCCGTTAACAACACGGTCGGATCATCGGCATTGATTGTCAGCGATAATCCAAAATCAAAAAACTTACGGACCGGATGTTCGTGAAGCGGCAGTACTGCTCCTGTTGCCAAATTGGAGGTCACGCATATTTCGATTGGAATCCGAAGGTCCTTGAGCCTCGCCATCAGATCCTGATCTTCCCAGGCCGCGACACCATGCCCGATTCTATCGGCGAGCAGCAGGTCAACCGCGTCAGCTATGCTGCTTGGACCCTCTGCCTCACCGGCGTGGATGGTCACCTTGTATCCAAGGCGCTTGACGCGTTGAAAAAACTCTGAAAAGAACCGGGCCGGGTGGGATAACTCATTTCCGGCGAGGTCAAACCCCACTAGGTATCCGCCCTTATACGCCTCCACGCTTTGAAGCAGTATGTAGTAATACTCCTTTAAAAACTTCTCGGTCTGCTTGGTCAGAAAATCCCTCGGGAGGCTGAAGATGACCTTGACCAGCGTGGGGAACTCCTTCGCAGCCTTGTTGACCCCGTGTTTCAGAGCCCAAAGGGCCTCAGCGAATTCCTCGGCGTGGAAATCGTGATTGATCGTGAGGCAAGGGGGCACCATCCTTAGCTCAAGATAGTATATATTCTCGGTCAGGTACGCATCTGCCACCGCTTCGTAAACCAACCGCTCGAAAATATGTGGATTGATCAGCGCGGCGTCCGCAGTGACTCGATTTAGTACCCGCCAAGCCTTCAGGAATTCCGCTAGGCTCCCCCCAAATGTTGCGCCTTGAAGCAGTATCTCCACCTCCTCTGCGGTGTTCGCTCCCAATGCCAACCGATACCTTCTAGCCAACTCAAGCAGGGTCTCGAGCCGCATGGAGCCCGACAGATGACGGTGGAGTTCGACTTTGGGAAGGGCGCGGATCGCACTTTCTACGTCGGGTGAGACAGCCACACCCGCAGTGTTCGGTAGTGCGCGAGAATTCATTTCGCCTGCAGGGCTCCCGACCCCTTCAACTTTGCCCTTACGCTGAACCCGTTGTCAGCCTAATTTTACCGAATTCGGCGCCCCGCTTTCCACCACAAAATCGCGGCGCGCCGCCTGCGGCCGCCTGCCCAACCTTAGATTCCTACCCCTGCTCTTGGTCGCTGTTTCCGCACGTATTCGCTTTCGATGATGGGCTCGGACTCGCACTCCGCTTCGATCACGCTCACAGGCTGGTCTGGCGCGTCGTGGGGCAGACCCGTGAACCTCACGGAGATGTCGTCCTGCACGAAATCGACTTTCTTGCCGGAGGCAAACAAGCGGGCCGACTTGATCTTGGTGCGAATTCCGCCAATGGCCACCACCGTGGGCGGTTTATAGTAATCGAGGGCTTTGGTGCCCGCCGTTTGCGCGGGCCAGAAGTGGACGTGCGCGTAAAGTGTGTTCCCCTTGCGAGTATAGCTTGCGTAAGTATGCCAGTCGGCCTTGCACGGTTCCGCTTCGTAGATTGTCGGCCCGTTCTTGCTCATCCATTTCCCGACTTCGGTGAGCGCCTTGACCGAGGGTTCGGGCGCCGAGCCGTCCGGTTTCGGGCCGATGTTCAGCAAGTAGTTGCCGCCGCCATTGGCGCACTCGATCAGGTTGCGGACGACCGTTTTGCTGCTCTTCCAGTTGTCGTCGGCCTCGGCGTAACCCCAGCTATCATTCATGGTCATGCAGGATTCCCAGGCGCGGCCCGTCTTCTCGGCGCGGATTTCCTGCTCGGGTGTCGAGAAGTCTCCACGCAGACCATTCCGGTTGTTAACGATGATGTCCGGCTGAAGCTTGAACACCATCTCGTTCATCTTCTTCGATTCCCACTGCTCGGCCGTGAGAGGCCAATCCACGTCGTACCAGAGAACGTCGATCTTGCCGTAATTGGTCATCAGCTCCCGGATGAGGCCGTGCGTGTACTCGACGAAGCGTTGTCGCGCCGCCTCGTCGGTGGCGCAGCGTGCGCCGTCCGGATGGTGCCAATCCATCAGCGAGTAATAGAAACCGACGCGCAGTCCCTCAGCGCGGGCGGCTTCTACGTATTCCGCCACCAGGTCGCGGCCCGGTCCCTGTTTGGCTGCGCAATAGTTGGTGAGTTTCGTGTCCCAATTGCAGAAGCCTTCGTGGTGCTTGGTGGTCATCACCATATACTTCTGGCCGGCCTGCTTGGCCAGCTTGGCCCAGGCCCTCGCCGCGTTGGGCTGGGGCTTGAAAATCTTGGCGAGCTGTTCGTATTGGGGCACTGGGATGCCCTCCATCTCCATGGCCCACTCATGGTGGCCAATCGTGCTGTAAAGGCCCCAGTGAATAAACATGCCGAACTTGGCATCGTGCCACCACTTCATGCGCCGCTGGCGGTCAGCCACGGCCTCAGGGCTTTCCACTTCCGCCTGGGCAGGCTTTTCCGCGGGCGCCTCAACTTTCCCACAACTTGTACTGAACCCCGAAGCGGCAAGCGCCGCTCCGCTTCCCATCAGAAACAATGAATCACGCCTGGAAATCTTGGTTTCCAACATGGCTGAACCTCCATCAATAAAGGCACACTGTCACCTGCGAAGTGCACAAAGCTTACTGCCCTGTGTACGCGGTGTCAACGATTTCAAACAAATCTGGCATTTCGCGGAAGCTTTAAGTGAGGTAGACTCTGCTAGCAGGAGTTGGAAGCGTTTCCAGGAGGAACAATCAGATGCCCGCTAAGAAGGAAGCGATGGTAGGTATCGATATGGGGGGAACGCGCTTGCGTGCCTTAGTGGTGAACGCGGAAAACAAAATCCTGGGGATGCACAGAGCGCCGACCAACCCAAAGCAGAAAACCGATCGGCTAGTTGCGGACATCGCTGCTCTCGTTGAGGCTGCAGTGCAGTCGGCGTCCCTGAAAGTTTCCGACTTGCGTGCGGTGAGCATCGGTGTGCCGGGAGCGGTCGATGCGGTGAGCGGTGTGGTTTTTCATGCTCCAAACCTGGGATGGAAGAAGGTGCCGTTGGGATCCAAGCTGAGGGCTCTGCTTAAGGTCCCGGTGTTTGTCGAGAACGACGTCAACGTTGGCGTGATGGGGGAATACACTCTGGGCGCTGGCCAGGGAGCGCGTGAACTCGTGGGGATATTCGTCGGGACGGGAATTGGCGGGGGCATCGTCAACGGAGGACGGCTCTTTCTCGGTTCGCGCGGTGCTGCCGCAGAGGTCGGCCACATCGTCATCGAGATGAATGGGCCGCTTTGTGGCTGCGGCAACCGCGGCTGCGCTGAGGCCCTGGCCAGCCGCACCGCGATGGAGCGCGACGTGCGGGACGCCATCCGTCGCGGCGAAAAAAGCATCGTCCTGAAGCTTATGGAGGAACGGGGCCGGACGCGCATGACCAGCAGCATCATTCAGAGAGCCTTGAAAGAACACGACCCGGTCATGGTACGAGTTATGGAACACGCGCAGTTCTGCCTGGGCATTCTGGCAGCAAACGTCGTCAATATGCTCGATCCCGAGTACGTGATTATTGGAGGAGGAATCGCCGCGCGCCTGGGAAAGGATTTTGTGACGCCCATCAGGCAGACCGCTTATCAGTATTTCCTCCGCCGCCACGATGCCCGGCGCGTAAAGATTCTCCCCGGCATACTGGGCGACGACGCGGGACCCTTCGGCGCGGTGGCCCTGGCCCGACAGCGCCTTGCGAGCAAACCCGCAAATTGACAGCTAACGTCTGACGACTACCATGCCTCGCCCTCAATACGCTCGAATTGCTGTCCTTGTCGTCTTCGCTATCGTGTTGTACCTTGTCTACCGCATCTTAGAGCCTTTCTTGCCGGCACTGGTGTGGGCAGCCATTCTGGCCACGGTCTTCTATCCGCTGTTTTCGTTTCTCTCGCGCCGGATGCGCCACCCCCGCCTGGCGAGCACGCTGACCTGCGTTATTCTTACCGTGGTCATTGTGCTGCCTACGCTGTTTCTCATCCTCGTGCTGGCAAAGGAATCCGTCGTTGCCTACAAGGCGCTGGAAGAGGACGTGTCGGGCGGCGGTCCGGCATCCTTAAGCGCCCTCCAGAAGACATCCGCTTACCAATGGTTTCTTGCCAAGAGCAGGAGTTTAGGAATGCCGGAGCCTGGGCTGGGCTCGGTGGCGCCGAAAGGCATTGGCATCGTGAGCGAGTTTCTTGTCAGCCGCAGCGCCAAGATTTTTTCGGGAATTACCCACTCCGTCATCAACTTCCTCGTGATGCTCTTTGGACTGTATTACTTCCTTCTGCGTGGTCCGGACATGCTTCGTGCACTCCGGGAGTTGAGCCTTCTCCGGCCCGAGCATGGAGAACGGATCATCGAGGAATTCCACGCCATCGCCGTGGCGACCTTTGGAGGAAGCCTGGCCACAGCCGCGATTCACGGAGCTGCGGATGGGATTATTTTTCTCCTTTTTGGTTTGCCCTCTCCGTTGCTTTGGGGCGCGGTGCTGGCCATCTTATCGTTGGTCCCGGTGGTCGGGACATCCCTGGTCTGGATTCCTCTTGTGGCTTATTACATTTTGAAGGGGCAGGTGTTGCGGGGAATCCTCCTGTTGGCTGCTTTCGGAGCCGTGGCAGCAACCGTGGATTACCTGGTTAAGCCCCTGCTGATCCGGCGGGGGACAGAGATTGACTCAATCTGGGTTCTGCTGAGTGTGCTGGGAGGCATTGGGGTCTTTGGTTTCCTGGGTTTGTTCCTGGGGCCTTTTCTGGTCGCGCTGCTCTTAGTGTTCGTCGAGATTTACAAGGCAGAGTTCCGCCAGGAGCTGGGCGGGAATATAACTGAGTAGCGGGGCGGAATCGGCTTGTCATTCTGAGAGCAGCGAACGGGCTTCGATTAACAGACACCTCAGCGCATGACTGAGGTCGACAAAGGATTTAGCGAATGGCAAGCCGGCGCGATTTTCTCACCTTTTCCGCCGCCACCCTCCTGGCGGGCCGCATCGCTCTGCCGAACGGCACGAGCACCGGGCGTCGATCAGCCTGGAGACGAACCGAGCAAATTAGCCGCGGACCCGCAGCGGCCTCGATATCACTTGATGCCGCCGGCAAACTGGATGAACGACCCCAACGGGCCCATCGTCTGGAAGGGCCAATACCATATGTTTTATCAGTACAACCCCCACGGGGCATTTCCGGAGAGCATGCATTGGGGGCACGCTGTGAGTGCCGATTTGGTGCACTGGAAGCACCTTCCCATCGCGCTTGCACCCACCCCTGGCGGGCCTGACAAGGATGGTTGTTGGTCCGGCTGCGCAGTGGTTGAGGGGGGCATCCCGGCGATTCTTTATACGGGTGTTTTCCCGCAGGTCCAGTGCCTGGCGAGGAGCCAAGATGGAATGAGAACCTGGCAAAAACTCGCCGGAAATCCCATTATCGCCGCTCCGCCACAAGGAATGCGAGACCACCGGCTTCCGCGACCCTTGCGTATGGCGAGAAGCGGACGAGTGGTTTCTGGCGATCGGGTCGGGCATTGAAGGCCAGGGCGGCGTGGTCCTGCTTTATCGCTCCAGAGATTTGATCCATTGGGATTATCTCCACTTCCTGTGCAAAGGCAGAAGGGATGAACTCCTGCCGGGAAAAGATCCCGTCAGCACCGGTGAGATGTGGGAGTGCCCGGACTTCTTTCCCTTGTCGGACAAGCACGCGCTGCTGGTCTCTACGCAGGGCGCAGTAATTTATTCAGTCGGCGCCTATGAGAATCACTACTTCCGTCCTGAAGTTCAGGGCAAAGCGGACCTCTCGGACTCCTACTATGCCGCCCGGAGTATGCCCGACGGCACGGGCCGCCGGATCTTGTGGGGTTGGATCAGGGAAGGGCGCAGCGAGACCGCACAGCGCGCCGCCGGCTGGGCCGGAGTGATGTCACTGCCTCGCGTTGTTTCGCTCGCGGCTGACGGGAGGCTCCGCATCACTCCCGCTCCCGAACTTGAAACTTTGCGCGGCAAACATCACCACTTCGGTGGACAGCCGGCGCGCGGCGCGTTCTCCATTCGTGGAGACAGCCTGGAGATTCAAGCCGAGTTCGAGCTGGGAGCATCTGAACGTCGCGGGCTTGACGGTGCGTAGTTCGCCAGGTGGGGAAGAGCTTACCTCGATCACCTACAATCGAACGAAAGCTCAATTTCTGGTTGAACGCGAACATTCCAGCCTGAGCCCGGATGTGGACCGCGGACCCCAGGGCGGATCGTTCACGCTCGCCGAGAATGAAACGCTGAAATTGCGTATTTTCTTGGACGCTTCGGTCATCGAAGTCTTCGCCAATGATCGCGCTTGCCTCACCAGCCGCATTTACCCGTCACGGCCCGACAGCCTCGGCATCGGCACGCTTGCGAAAGGGGCACTAGCCCGCTTGAAGGCCCTCGACGTTTGGGAAATGCGCGCCCATCTTACCAGACAGGCTAACGGCACAGCGCCTCAACTGACGTTAAGCAGTCCCCCATGTGGAACCGCGACTTCGGGCGGCGGTAGATCGTGCGGCCAGCGTCGCCATCGGCCGGCGCGGATTCAGCGGTATACTTCTCGACGGTGCCCGATATCGAAGATTCGAATCTCTTGGGCACCATCGTCAATCCGGTAGAGAACACGGTAGTCAGCGACTCGAATTCTCCATCCTTCCTTGAGCTTGCCTCGGAGGAGTTTCGCTCCGGGAGGGCGAGGGTTTGCAGATAACGAGAGGATCGCATCGTCGATTTTCTGGATGATAGGCTTGGGGAGCTTCTCAAGCCTTTTTGCCGCTCGAGCGTCGATTAGAACGCGAAAGCTCACAACTTGCCAACTCGTTTCAGGCGCTCGCGAACTTCAGCATAGTCAACCAGATTCTTGGAATTGTTTTCGGCGCGGTCGAGGGTCAAGGCGTCCTCCAGGTCCTCGATTCGGCGCAGCAAGCGGCGATAGTGGGATCTCCGTATCAATAGAACATCGTTTTGCCCGCTCTTGCGCACAGCGACCTGTGCTTTGGTATTCGCCATGAAACGGATTTTACCATAACCTAGAGCGAATCCATGAAAACCAGATAGGACGAGCCCCAGAGGCTGGTGGGAATCGACCCATGGGGCTGGGCGGTGATGATGATGTTGTAAGTGCGCGGCGCGGCGGCAATCGCTGAGAGCACGGAAGGCGCGGAAGCGTCGAGCACGGGCTCGATGAGCGCCAGGGCTTCGAGTGTGGGGTAGATGATCTCTCCGGCAGGAGCCATCGGTGTCTCGTGCCCGTTGGTGAGGAATTGCAGGTGCGCGTCGATCTCGTAGAAGTGCCATGCCAGGCAGGCACAGAAGGTCACGGCCCTTTCGAATTTTGCCAGCAGACTCGTCTCGGCGTGGGGCAGGTGCGCATCAAAGACCAGCACCAAGCGGCGCTCGTCCTCGCGCGTAAACTCCCGCACCTTCACGGCCTGCGCCTTGGCACTTGCCTTCCAATCCACATGCCGCGCGGAATCGCCTTCCTGATAGTCGCGGATGGCGTAGAGGTCGTTGCCCCGTCCCTTATAGAGACTCTCGATCTCGCCCCCAATCATGGGGAGAATTTCGTAAAACTCCTCGGTGGGCTGAACGTTGGGCAATACCAGAATCTCCTGCCGGGTGGGGACTTCATGGGACTTGCGCACGAAGCCGAAGGGGAATTTACTGCTGACGCGAAAGCCCTCTTGAGTGTAGCGGCCGCGGCGCGGAAAACTGACTTCGACGTGCTGCGTGACCGACGAGCGGTGAGGGATATAAGGGACGTATACGGGGGCATCCAAGATCTGCCGTGCCGGCGGCGCAGCGTTCTTCTTGCGTTTCCTCTTCTCCGCATCACGCGCCGAGACCGTGATAGAAAAAGACGGAAAGAGCAGTTTGAGATTGCTCACGGTCAGCCGCGAAATCATGGGCTGCTCGGCGAAGATGTGGTCAGGCAGCACAAATTCCAGTTCCAGGCGCGAGAGTACGATTTGCGAGAGAATGCCGGAAACCAGGATTGCGCCCAGCAGACTGGCAAGAATCAGGAAGAGAAGGTTGTTCCCGGTGTTCAAGGCCGCAATCGAAATCAGACCAATGATGATCAGGTAGACCACTCCTTCGCGGGTGAATTCGTACTTCATCCTCACCAGCCAACGGTTCAGCGCGGTCCGGCGCGCCAGATAGGGAACCACTTTCACGGCGACGATGGTGGTCAGCAATGAGCGAGGTGGCCGCGGCCCAGACGGCTGCCCCCACGCGTCCCGCCTCGGTGAGCGCGGTGGAATACAGCGCCAGGCAGAAGGCCGTGCCCAGTCCGAAGAGCCCCTGGAAAAACCGTCGCCATCCCGCGCGGTCAGTGTTCGCCCACTGCTCGCGAACGCGAAGGCGCATGTCGCCCATAGTGCTGCCGGTGGTTGAAGGCGGCCTTATCATCGTTTGGGATTGTAACGTATCAGTCCGGCCTATGTCATTCTGAGCGGGCGAAGTCCGATTTCCGAACTCGAGGGTCATCGGACCCCAGAAATCGGGGAGTCTCCGCAGTTGATGAGTTTCGGCCCTATGCAGACTCCACCCTGCGCTCAGAATGCCGGCGAAACTGTGAACTGTCGACTGAAGACTGCCCTTTACAGCGGCACCGGTGTGCCGTTGAGAATCTCTTCCACGATCGCCCGGGCCTGGTCGGATTTCTTGAGCGTGGAGATATATCGCGAGCTCACCACGCAGCGGTGACAAAAAACGGGGATTATAAGGCGTTTGAAGTCGTCGGGGATGCAGTAGTTGCGGCCTTCGAGGAAAGCCAGGGCCTGAGCGGCGCGGTAAAGCGACATGGAGCCGCGCGGACTCACACCCAGGCTGAGATATTCATTCTGCCGGGTCTTTTCCACGATGGCCAGCGTGTAGTCCACGAGTTCCGGATCCACTTTCACCCGCCGCACCCGATTCTGGATCTCCACCACTTCCGGCCCCGTCATCACCGGTCTGACATTTGCCAGCGGATCGGAATCGGCGAAGTCCTGAAGGATTTCTTTCTCGCTCGCGGCGCTTGGGTAGCCGATCTTCACCCGCATCAGGAAGCGATCCAACTGGGATTCGGGAAGCGGATAGGTTCCGTGGTGTTCGATAGGGTTCTGAGTGGCCATCACCATGAAGGGTTGAGGAAGCGGTGAAGTGTGGTTATCCACCGTCACCTGGTTTTCATTCATGGCTTCGAGCAGCGCGCTCTGAGTCTTGGGTGTGGTGCGGTTGATTTCGTCGGCGAGGACGATGTTGGCAAAGATGGGTCCCGGCCGAAACTCGAAGCGCTGCGTTTGCTGGCTGAAGACACTCACTCCGATAACGTCGGACGGAAGCATATCGGAGGTGAACTGAATGCGCTGGAAGGCGCAGTCGAAGGAGCGCGCCAGGGCGTGCGCCAGCGTCGTCTTCCCCACTCCCGGCACGTCCTCAATCAGCAGGTGGCCGCGGGCCAGCAGGCCTACGAGCACGAGTTGGATGACCTCGTCCTTGCCTCGTATCACCGATTGGACGGATTGTTGCACTCGGATCAGAAGTTCGGGAACCTCTGCCACGTGATGGTTTACAATCGTATTTCCCATGTTATGCTATGCTGGATGTTTCTGCGTGGGCGGTTAACTCAGCGGTAGAGTGCTATCCTCACACGGTAGAAGTCAGAGGTTCAAATCCTCTACCGCCCACCATTTCGGCTGAGCACTTTCCACCGCGTTCATTCTACCTAAACTTCGAGGTCACTTCAATGAAGCCGATCTTCTTCACGCGACGACAATTTATCCGTCAATCAGGGAGAGCTGGTTTGGCGCTGGCCACGCTATGGTCGGCCCCGGAACCGGCGCGCGGCAATTCAGAGCCGTCATCTCCGCAAGGTGCTGCACCCGCAGGAGAAGCGGCCAAATTGAAAGACCTGTTTCTCCACCCGCCGCAATCTTCCCAGCCCATGACGCGTTGGTGGTGGTTTGGCGGCGCGGCCACGCCGGAGGAGATTACGCGTGAACTCACCTTGATGTCGGAAAGCGGATTACGAGGCGTGGAGCTTCAACCCGTTTACCCGCTCGAGGTCGATGACCCGAAGCGCGGCATTCGAAACATCCGATACTTCTCTTCGCAATGGTATGAATTGCTGCGCCACACCGTCCGGGAAACTCGCCGCCTGGGGATGCAGTTTGATCTCACCTTGGGAAGCGGCTGGCCTTATGGAGGGCCGTTCATCCCCATCGAGTTGGCGGCGCGCCGGGTTCGCGCCCTGATTCAGGAAACCGCGGGGCCAGGGCGCTTTTCGTGGCGCCCTGCTCACGAGTTCACCGATGACGAAAACATCGTTGCCGCCCTGGCCGTTCCGGTTCTGCCCTCGGGCCAGCCGGATCTCCAACACTCGCGCGTGGTCTGGGACCAAACGCGGGGTCCCGGCGCGTCCGCGGGGTTCAGCGGCATGGGATTTGATAACTGGGAAGTCCCGCCCGGCCTGTGGAGATTGATGGTGGTCATCGATTGTCCCACGGGCCAGCAGGTGAAGCGGCCCACGCTGGGCATGGAAGGTTACGTTCTCGACCATTTCAATCGCCAAGCCATGGACCTTTTTCTCGCCGCCGCGGGCGACCAGGTCTTGAACGAACTCAAGACGGTCGCCGACCCTCCCTTTCACTCCGTCTTCTGCGACAGCCTGGAAGTTTACGGCGCGGACTGGACTCCTAATCTCCTGCGAGAATTCGAAAGACGCCGCGGTTATGCTTTGACGCCGTATCTACCCGCCTTGTGGGAGGAGGCCGGACCGCTCACCCCGCACATCCGCTACGACTATCACCTCACTCTTTCGGACCTCATCCTGGAAAACTTTTTCGCGCCCTTGGCCGATTGGGCCGAGAAGCGTGGCATGACGGCGCGCATCCAGGCCCACGGCGCTATGGGAGACGTGATGCAGGGCTACGCGCTGGCGCACATCCCGGAAGGCGAGCACATCGAGGGAGGCGACCGATTCGCAGTCGATATCCAGCATCGCCGCCTTGCATCCTCCGCCGGCCATATCTATCGGAAGCCCGTCGTTTCGGCGGAGAGCTATTCGTGGCTGCGTTTTCCCCTTTTCATGGTCACGCTCGAGATGATGAAGGCAGCTTCGGACGCGCAATTCCTGGACGGCATCAATCAAATCGTAAACCAGGGCTATTCCTACTCGCCGCCTCAAGCCGGGCAGCCCGGCTGGACGTTCTATGCCTCGACGGTCGTCAATCACAATAATATCTGGTGGCGCCACTATCACTACCTGACCCAGTACATCCAACGAGTTTGCACTTTGCTTCAGCAGGGAGTCGCGGTGAATCCGGTGGGCGTGTACGTTCCGCTTGCCGACGTCTATGCCAAGTTCGGCAGCGGCGGCCTCAACATGGACGTCGAGATCGAACGCCAACTCGGGACGCAGTGGTTGCTTGAATTGCGGCGCTCGGGATACGACTTCGACTTTCTCAACGACGACGCTCTGGTGCGAGTCGCTTCGGTCGAGGCGGGCGTGCTGCGCGCGGGCACGGGAGCCTACCGCGTCGTGATCGTCCCGGATGTCCATTACATGCCTCCGGAATCGCTCGAAGTGCTGCTGAAATTCGCTCAAAATGGCGGTTGTGTGATGTTCGTCGGATGGGGCCGTGATGTGACGGCCCCGGGGCTGAAGGATAACAGCACTCGGAGCGCGCGAGTGAAATCGATCCTCACTACCCTCTGGGGAGCAGCGCCTGGAGTCGATCGATTCGAGACCTGCGGTAAAGGCAAGGTGTTGGTCTCCGATCACCCTTCGACGGTACTGGCAGCTTTGCCGGCGGCGCTCCCCCCGGACTTTGAAATCCTCCAGGCGGGCGATTCGACTGACCTGTCGATGCAGCGGGCGCGGGAGAATGTCGGCTTCCTCCACCGGCGAGTGGACGACACAGATTTGTATTTCATCAGCAACATCGCCTCGTTTCTTCAGGATCTGAGAGTGCAGGTTTCCTCTCGGGCACAAGCAGCCTCAGCGTTGGAATCCCGATAGCGGCGAACTCGACGACACCCTGGTCTTCAGCCATTCCGAGTTGGCCAGCTCGAATTCGCCGGTCACCGAAGTTCAACTCCGCCTCGCGCCCTATGAATCATGCTTTGTGGTGTTCAGTCCCGGCGGGAGTGGTCCGATCATCACTCATAGCGACTGGCGGGGGCGGCTGAAGATCGAAAAAACCGGAGGGAGGGTTCGGGTGACGGGGCTCATTCCGAAAAACGGGGAGTATTTTCTCGTGGATGGCGGGGGAAAGCTCACCGCTTCAACGTAAAGGACGTGCCAGACCGATTCCTCTGAAAGGCCCCTGGCGATTGGCGCTCGGGGACAAGACTGTGCCGGCGCTCGCGCAGTTGCAATCCTGGAACGATCTGCCGGAGGGAAAAGACTACAGCGGCTGGGGAGTCTATGAGACCGATTTTGAAATGACCACCTTGGGCGAACAGATTGAGTGGGCTTTGGATTTGGGAACTGTCCACGAGACCGCCGAAGTGGTTCTGAACGGAATTAATCTGGGAGCCGCGTGGAAGGGCTCACGAATCGTGCCGTGCGGCAATGCTCTAAAGGTGGGGACGAACCATTTGAAAGTCGAAGTCGGGAATCTCTGGACCCATCATGTCCAGTCTCTCCCCAAGCCGGACCGAAAAGTTCTGGCTGAAACGTTCGGCGTCCGCTGGGGCACCTACGGCGAAGTCAAGCCGGCGAGCATTCCTCCCTCCGGCCTCCTCGGCCCCGTGCAACTCGTGCCGCGAAAACAGTGGGTCGTGGCACTCTAGGCCCGTTACGCTTGACGTAAGGCATAAAGGGATCTACACTGGTTTATGATTGTTAGCTATCGGGACAAGCGGACCAGGAGCTTCGCGGAGGGACACTGGGTTAAGGCATTCTCGGGTATCGAACGGGCCGCGCGCCTCAAGCTGGACCGTTTGGAAACGGCCGTCGTGCTTAAAGACCTGGCGGCGCTGCCCGGCAACCGTCTGGAAAGGCTGAAAGGAGACCGGAAGGGCCAATACAGCATCCGCATCAACGACCGCTGGCGGATTTGCTTTGAATGGGAGGAAGGCGCACCCGGCCCTTCGAACGTGGAGATCGTCGATTACCATTAGGAGAAAGACCATGGCCATCCAGCAATTCACCCCGGGGAACATCTGGCCGAAGAGCTTAAGGAGTTAGGCATGAGCGCCGCAGAACTGGCGCGACAACTGGATGTTCCCACCAACCGCGTCACACAAATCTTGAATGGCCAGCGGGCCATCACCGGCGATACGGCGTTGCGCCTCGCGCATTTCTTCGGCACGACCGCCGAATTTTGGCTGAATTTGCAGAGCCTTTATGAAATCCGCCTTGCCGAGCAGGCCAATGGCAAATCGATCAAGTCGTTGCCCACTCTCAAGCGCCTCGAACAAGTCCATGTCTGAAGACCTCGAGAATCGACTGTGACTTCTGGCGCTACCCGCTATTCAAGGATGACGACCCCTTCGTCGTCATAGATAGGAACTAGGGCACACCGGCAACCCTCGGGGCTCTTGCACGTCGTAAGCGGGGCGGACGGTGCCAGCTTCTTTCTCTTCCACTCCTGGCCGTTCTTGTCTTTGCACTCCTGGCAACTCTGCGAATCATTTATGCAGTTCCAGACGTAAGCCGTGATTCTTGCCATCGCCATACCTCACAGGCAGTCTGAAATTTGAAACCTAGGTTTTCAGAATCTATTCTTGCTGGCGCTCGTCCCGGAGCAAGGTAGAGCAGACCTGCTTTTCGAGGTCTGCGGACTTTCACATTTTTCTAGAGCGCAGTGGCTACGCGCCTCTCACCGGCACGATCATGGCGGCGTCTGGGGCTTGGAAGCTTCCTTGGACGTTTCACCGAAATCGTTGGGCTTTCGTTTTTCGACGGCCTCGACGTTGAAGAGCCTGAAATCCGAGTAGCGATGTTCGTTCTGGAGGTGTTTGCCGTTCCAATCTACGGTGACGGTGACTTGCTGCGGAAGCTCGAACTCCCTCCCGATGCTCTTGAACTCAACCTTAGCAAAGGCGATTTCGGTGGTTTGCCGTTCCAGCTTGACTTCTGCCAGCGGCGCCAGCAAGTCGGTGCGCAACCGGACGATTTCGTAAGTTTCGCTATCGATCCAGGCCAGACCCTGAGTGAAAGTCGGCAGGGTCAGATCGCGAAACTTAAAGGCCCCATGCACACGCGCTTTGCCTGGCTCCTGAGCGAAGGCAATGACGTAAGTGCTTCGGCCGCCGATTTTCTGCCGCCCCAGGTATCGAAAGTCGGCCTGCGCCTGGTATAGGGGATGGAAGACAAGCGAGGCCGACGCGAATCCCGAGGTCAGCATAAACCCAGTCTCGAGGGCCTGCGCGGATGTTTGGGCGCCCGGCAACTCCTCCCTGAATTCATCGAAGCCCGGACCCCAGGCCTTGGCCGGTGTGGCGCACAGATAGCGGAACTTCCGCTCCAGCGTTTCGCCCCCCTTCTGCTTGCGGCCCAATTTTTCCTGGTGGATTTCTTCGAGCGAAATTGTATTGGGGAAATCTTTGAAGAACTCGGCGACGCTTCTGCCCACCCCGCTCAATATCGAAGCTAACTGGGCCTGGTCGGCGGCGGGTTCGAGGCCGTTAAGGTCGGGCGGAGGTCGGCGGAGATAACGATCAATCGCCGCCTCGCCTTTCGGTTGTCCCTTGATGTAAGCTGCCTCCAACTTCTTGCGATTTTCAATCTGCACCCAAAGTTGACGCACTTCGAACGGCATCGTCCTCACTTCCCGTCCGGCAAGGTAGCGGGTCAGTTCTGTGCTCGCGGCTTGGGTCTGATCTCCCCCGAATAAGGCCTCGGCGAGCAGCAGGCGCGCCTCGGGCCCCGCTCCGGCCGCGAGCGCCTTGGAGAGCGATTGCTCCGCAGCCTCCCAATTCTGGGTCAGCACCTGCGAACGGCCCAGTTCCTGGAGTGCGAGGGGGTTCTGAGGCGCGTACTTGAGCGCCTCGAGGAAAACACCGGCCGCCTCGCTCGGATGGCGCCGCCAGGTCTCCATAACCCCCAGGGCGATTAGCGGTTCCGGACGCCCCAAGCTCGTGTCGTCGCGCATCGTCTGGCCCGCCAGCATGAGGTTGCGGTAGGCGCCATCCCAATCATCGGAGTCAAGGTCGGCAAGCGCCAGCATGGCGCGACACTGGACACAGGCGGGGTCATGGCGTATCACTTTGGTTAGAGGCGTCAGGGCCAGGTCCGGGCGCTTCCGGCTTAAGAACTCCTCCACACCGCGCGAGTAATCCTTCGCCTCCGCAGCCGACAGCTTGTCAAATGCTCCCAGCGTTTTCAGCCTTGGCGTCAGCCGCGCGATTAAGTCGGCCTGCGCAAGCAATCGAGGATCCTCGCCCGGCGCCCGCAGTGTAATGGGAATAATCCACGCTTGGGACGGATCGGTAAGCGCCACGGTCTCCTGCGCCTTGCGAAAGCCCTTCTTGGTAACCGTCAGCGTTACGTTGAACTCCTTGAATATGTCCACCTGTAGCCAGTAGTCGGTCTGGAAAAGCCCTTGCAGGCTCGTCGAGAAACTGCGGAACTCACCGGCGGCATTCAGTGGCTCTACTTCGACCTCTGCACCCTGGATCGGGTCACCCTCGATCGTCGTCACTTTGCCGGACACCCACCAGTGGTTCTTCAAGGAGCGATCCCGATTCATGGTGTCCATCACGGCAACGCTCCCCGGTGCTGTTGCCTGTTGTGCTATCAACGGTGCGGGCGAAAGACCCATCGCCAACAGCAGCGTGAGAGCGTATAGGTGGGTTCGACTCACGACACCCTCCTCCGGCAGGAACCTCCAGACTCGGCTTCTGCTGAACCAAGCCTACACCCCCTTTGTCTTTGGCTCAAGGGCGAAGACCACTTGCCTACCGCTCGGTGCCCGCAGAGCGCCGCTGCGACAAATTGGCGCCTTCCCAAGAAAACCCTTGACAGGCTACGCCCAATGTGATAGCCTAGAATTGCGGATCAGGCCGCTTGAATTCGACTGAGGTCGAAAAATGATTTCGCCCTTCCTCTCGCATGACATTCCGTCACTGGCTGCAATCGGTCACCGGAGTTGAGGAGTCGAGGAGTTGAGAAGTCGAGAATTGAATGCCAGAACAAGCTTCGAGCGGAGGAACGTCCTCCCGGCTCATGGACCCTCGGCTGTTGACTTCTCAATTCTGAAAAATGAGCGAACGAACCGGGAATGTCAATGAAAACAAAGGATCGGTGTAGAAGTCAACCACCTCTGCCCCCTCCTTATCCGAGGATGGGAACCGCAGGCTCCCCTCCGCAGGTGAGGAGCGGTGGGGGTGCGTGCGTCTGTGGAGCTTGGTGTGAAACTGGGCACATGATAATAGGAAAATGAGGGAACAAAGCGAGAATGTCTATGAAAACAAAGGATACGGCCAGAAATCACACCCCTGCCCCCTCCTTATCCAAGGAGGGGAATTCCCGGGCTCCCCTCCTCGGACGAGGAGGGGTTGGGGGTGGTGCGACTTTGCGCGTTGGCGTGAAGCCAGGTTTGTTAAGTTGAAAGATCGGGGAACAAAGCGAGAATGTCTATGAAAACAAAGGAACGCTGCCTATTAGCTGCAAGCCTTGTCGCCGTCCCCTGGGAACCGCAAGGGTTGCACCTGCGCGAGGACGCGGGACCAACGCTTTTTCCGCTCGTGGGCATCGGGCTGAGGTTCGCCGGAGTGCGAAAAGGATGTTATTTCGGGGAAACGAAGCCAAGAAGTTATTGAAAATAAACGAC
The DNA here is from genome assembly GCA_963722675.1 of uncultured Acidobacteriota bacterium. Lineage (GTDB taxonomy): Bacteria > Acidobacteriota > Terriglobia > UBA7540 > UBA7540 > CAVROP01. The sequence goes on along the minus strand of CAVROP010000112.1, from coordinate 16,566 downwards.
ATCACTTTTTGAAGTCTGTCCAATGAAGCGCCTTTTGATGCAAAATACGCGGAACGAAGCTAAGAAAATGACTGGTGATCGCCTTTTTTCGCAGGCCGGCGGGCTGCGGGGCACTCTCGCTGGATTGCCGCATATCCGGAGGCCACGGCGGTTTGAACAGAGTTGGTATGAAATGCGGGAAGCAGGTGGCGCCATGAAGGCTCTGGAGATCGAGCGCGACAAATTGTCCCCAACTCTCGCCGCCTACGACCGCCAGTCCGCCTACGCCCGCTCAGCGCCTTGTTTCCCTCGATGCCCTGCGCGGCTTCGACATGTTTTGGATCACAGGCGGCACGGCAATTCTGATGGGCTTGGGAAAGGTCATCCACCGCCCCTGGTTCGACAAGTTCCTCGAGCAATTTGAGCATGTGCCCTGGCGGGGGCTGCACTTCTTTGACCTGATCTGGCCGCTCTTCATGTTTATCATGGGAGCGGCCATTCCGCTTGTCGATTGCCAAGCGGCGGGCCAAGGGCGAGACTGACCGGCGGCTCCTGCTGCACGCGCTGTGGCGAGCCATCGTCATGTTCTGCCTGGGGACGGTAACGCAGGGCAATCTCCTTCTGTTTGATTGGTACAAGTTCCGGCCCTGTTACAGCGTTTTGCATGGACTCGCCGCGGGGTACTTGATCGCCACCGTAGTGGCGGTAAAGGTTAAACCGAAATGGCATGTCCCCACCATCGCCGCCTTCCTGCTCGCTTATTGGGCCATGGTCATGCTCGTGCCGGTGCCGGGAGTGGGCGCGGGGGTCCTGACCCCTCAGGGCAACCTGCCGACCTACGTGGATAAGCTGGTCCTCGGCCATCTGCACTACGGCGAGAACACCTGGTTCCTGAGCTACCCGGGCTTCGGGGCCTCGGTACTGCTGGGCGTACTGGCCGGGCAACTGCTGATGTCCGGCCGTTCGCCGGGCAGCAAACTTCTGCGTCTGGTGGGAATGGGGGCGCTCAGCTTGCTGGCAGGGCTCCTCTGGAGTTTGTGGTTTCCCGTCATCAAACTGATGTGGACAAGCTCTTACGTCCTGATCTCGGGCGGATTCAGTTTTCTGGTCCTGGCCCTTTTCTACTGGATTGTCGATGTGCTCGGATACCGGAAGTGGGCCTTCGGTTTTATCGTGATTGGCATGAATTCCATCGCGGTTTACGTTGCCACCGAAATCTTTGATTTCAGCCGCGTGGGCAACATCTTCGTGGGGCACCTTTTGCCGCGCGTGGGCCGGTGGGACAGCCTGGTGGAGGCGACCGCCGCCTTTGCCATTGTTTGGTTAATACTGTATTGGATGTATCGCAAAAAGGAATTTATCAGAATATAATGGCCGGTGCGCCGCGATTTCAGGTAGGGGCGGTTCGCGAATCGCCCCTACGGCTCCGGCGGCTATCTTGAGGAAACCTTGCTAAGAATCGGCATCGTGGGCTTGGCCCAAGTTGGAAAGACAACGCTGTTCGAAATCCTTACCCGGGCGCACGCGGCCGGGCATGGCGGGGGAAAGGCCGAGGCGCACGTGGGCGTGGTCCGCGTGCCGGATGCGCGGCTAGACCGCTTGGCGGAGATGTTTCACCCGCAAAAAACCATCCACGCCACGGTCGAATACCTCGATACGCCCGGCAGCATCATTGATTTAACGCGGGCGGGCGTCCAATCCCAGAGCCTGCGGGAATTGAATGCCCTGGCGCACGTGGTGCGGGCGTTTGGAGACCAGTCGATTGCCGGCGAAGGCGCTGTGAATCCCTCTCGCGACATTGAGAACGTCGAGTTGGAGCTCATCCTCTCGGACCTCGCGGTGGCGGAGAAACGCCTCGAGCGGCTTGAAAAGGACGTTAAAAAACAGAAGAACGCCGCGCTTGAAAAGGAGTTCCAGGTTTTGAAGGTCTGCAAGTCGAGCCTCGAGAAACAGATTCCCCTGCGCGACGCCGCGCTGACCGCCGAGGACGAGCGGGTTATCCGGGGCTTCACGTTCCTGAGTCTGAAACCCATGCTTTATGTTCTTAACTTGGGTGAGAAGGACGTGGGCCGTGCCAACGCCGCCGAACAGTTTGCGCAGCAAGCGGGGTTAAAACCGAGGCCGCACACCGCGCTGGCGGCAATCTGCGGCAAAGTCGAAGCCGAATTGGCGGAACTCAACGAATCCGAGGCGGCGGAGTTCCTGGCCAGTTATGGGCTCGAGGAGTCCGCCATCTTCAGGCTGATCCGTGCCAGCTATCAGCTCCTGGGTTTGATTTCCTTTTTCACCGTCGGGGAAGACGAATGCCGGGCTTGGACGATTCGCGCCGGGACCTCCGCACTGGAAGCCGCCGGGGAAATCCATACCGATCTGCAGCGTGGATTTATTCGCGCCGAAGTGGTGAAGTTTGACGACCTTCTGGCAGCGGGCGGCTTTGCCGAAGCCCGCGCTCGCGCCCAACTCAGGCTGGAAGGCAAAGACTATATCGTGCATGACGGTGAAGTCGTGCACATTCGACATTCGGGATGAAGCTATCAGCTTTCAGCTGGATCAGCGGGCGCTCAGTCTCGCCAAAAGTTGCTGAAAGCTGATAGCTGACAGCTGACAGCTTGTCTGCTCTGACTTCTGACTCCCGCTCGTCACTGTTATGTCCTACCTCTGGATCAGTCTTGCGTTAGGCATCGGTCGCCGGGTTGGCCAATTTATTGGGCGGCGGGATTGTCGCGGCGTGGCCTTGGCGCCGGAGTGTTCTGACCTCTTTCATCGCCTTCGGCTCCGGCTTCATGCTGGCGACCACGATCACGGTGATGATTCCCGAAAGCTTCGAGCGCCTGCAGGGCGCTCGCGCCGCTCCCTGGATTCTGGTGGGATATTTCATCGTGCACGTCTTCGAACACTCTCTGCCGGCGCATTTTCACTTCGGCGAGGAGACCCACGCCGAGGAGTTTATCCATCCCGGAGTTGCCTATGCGGCGCTGGGTGGTTTGCTGACCCACACGTTTTTCGACGGGGTCTGATCGCCTGCGGCTTCCTGATTTCCAACTGGCTGGGCTTTGTCATCTTCGGCGCGGTGATCCTCCACAATATGCCGGAAGGATTCACCATGGCCTCCGTCATGGCGGCGGCCAAGAAAAGCCGCGCCGCGGGCATGTGGGCCGTGGCAGGCTTGGGAATATCGAGGCTCTTGGGTATCCTGGCCATGGCGGTCGCGAAGCAATGGGTTAACTACGGCTTGGCGCTTTCGGCGGGAGTCACCCTCTACGTGGCCGCGTCGGACCTTATTCCGGAGGTCAACAAGCTGCCCGGTCCGCGCGTCGCCTTGACGGTTGGGGCCGGCGTGGCGCTGGTTCTCTTGCTGCGGTTCTGGTTCTTCGGGGCCGTCCTGCCGGGTAGGTGCTGGGGGCTAGGGGCTAGGGAAAAACGGAACCGTCGAGCAAATTCCGCCAGACCCTAGTACCCAGCCCTCAGCCCCTTGTGGAAAGCTATGTACTCTGAACAAGTGCTTGACCATTTCCATCATCCCCGCAACGTCGGCGAAATCGAGCCGCCGGCGATCGTGGTGGAGACCGTAAACCCCGCCTGCGGCGACTTGATGAAATTGTGGGTGCGGGTCCGGGATGGGGTGATTGTGGATGTCAAGTTCAAGGTGGCGGGATGCGTTCCGGCCGTCGCCTGCGGGTCCTGGCTGGCGGAACGAATCAAGGGAGCGCCGCTGGCAGAGCTTACATCTATGGCCTCTGACCGGATTGCCGACGCCTTGGGTGGGCTGCCGGCGGCTTCCCGGCACGCTGCGGTGCTGGCTTCCGATGCCCTCCAACAACTCTTGGCGCGGCTGCAGTGAATCCGGCGCAGTATCAACTCATTTGGTGTGTTTTCACGCACATCTTTGCCGATCATGCCTGCGGACCCCCTCACCCGGCTCGCTACGCTCGCCACCCTCTCCCCCAAGGGGGCGAGGGGACCCGCACAACGAGTTCATGCCCTCTCCCCCAAGGGGGCGAGGGGAGCCTACACAACGAGTTTATGCCCTCTCCCCCTTGGGGGAGAGGGTGGCGAGCGTAGCGAACCGGGTGAGGGGGTTCTTCCTTCGGCAGTGCTAAGAAACCACGCTAGGCCGGGAGGCCGTGGCCGACAACTCCCTCGCGCAGAATGGACAGTAGAGATCGCCGGCTCGGACGGCGTGATGGCAGGCGGGGCAGGCGGGGTGCAGGTTGAATTTGCACTTCGGGCAGAAATTGAAGGCCGAGTCCGACACAGTCCCGCAATTGGGGCAGGTGACCCTCAGGGGTTGCCGCATCAGGAAGTAGATGATGAACCCGATTGCGTCGGGGACGAAGATTACGACCAACGTCCATAGGGTTACGCTCATTCCCCGTCTCTTCGCGTCACGGTTCACATAGCCGACCAGCAGCACGAAGAAGGCAAGTACGACGCCCGCCACGATGCCGATGAAAATCCGCCACGCCAAGGGGGGCGAGTGGGGGTCACGAGGGAACAAGACCGCGTGCAAGAGCAGTTGCAAGCCCGCGAAGAGTATCACGGCGAGCCCCATGGCCCACCAGGGGATTACTTTCACTTCTTGGACGATGTCAGGCTTTGCTTCCGCCATGGTCATTCTCCCTAAAGGCAGTGACGAGTGGCGAGTGAAAAGTGACGAGTACTGATACGATGCTTCTCACTGCCCACTGCCCACTGCCCACTGCCGACTGCCGACTGCCCACTGCCGACTGCCACTGCCGACTGCCCACTGCCGACTGCCTACTGCCTACTGCCGACTGCCGACTGCCCTCTCTCCCTGCCGCCATACGATAATCGCGGCGGCCACAACGGCGGGCGCTATCCACGCCAGCGCGAAGCCCGTTATCCACACTGGCGCGAAAGCGCCCAGCGTTGTCCGATCCACTCGAAGCCCCGCCACATGAGTGGTGCTGAGACCACTCCCAGGACCCAGGACAGCGTACAGGAAATCCACAGGGCTCTTAGGCGCGCGGCGTTTTCCGCGATTTCTCGGGCTCGAACGCGAACCTGCATTTGGGTCTTCAGCACCAGCGAGGAGTCGAAGCGCGGCGCCGCAGCGCGAAACGCGCGCAGCGCCAGTTCGGTCTGACGCTCCAGCTTCTGGCAATGCACACAGCTTTCCAGATGTGCCTCCAACTCTTGGTGTTCTCCGGCGGTGAGGCTTTCCACCTGCATCTTATCGATGAGCTGCAGCGCTCGTTCGTGGCTTTCTTCCGTCATGAGTAGATGTCCTTCAACCATTCTCGAAGCATTGCCAGGCCTCGATAGAGCCTTGATTTCACGGTCGACAGAGGTGAATCGACGATGCGGGCAATCTCTTCCAGTTCCAAGTCCTCGTGGAAGCGCAGGGTCAGCACTTCCCGGTAAGAAGCGGGCAGATGCGCCAGCGCCGTGGCCACGCGCGCAGCCTCTTCGCCCTGAAACGCCTGTTCGAATGCCGATGATGAGGCGGTGTCTTCGACTTCGAGAGGACGGCGGGTGTCCACCGGTTCCAGCAAGGCATCCAGACTTTCGGGTTGCCGGCGTCGCCGGTAGTCGATGGTCAAGTGGCGGGCGATGCTGAAGAGCCAGGTCTCGAACTTCCAGCGCTGTTTGTACTGGTGCCCCTTTTCGAGCACCCGGATCCAGGTCTCCTGAAAAAGGTCTTCAGCCTCGTGGCGCCGGCCGGTGAGCATGAGCAGGTAGCGGAACAGGCGGTACCGATATTGCTCGATGAGATAGTCGATCAGGGCGGGATCGCGCCGCCGCAGCCCTCCCGCCAGCTCTCCGGCTTCCTGTTCCACCGCATTCATAAGCCAGCTAGTCGCGAATCCCATTCTACCGTTGTATACGAGAAACGTCTTCCAAAAGACGCACCAAAGAAGTGGCTTGGGTTCGCCCGACAATAAGCCGTGAGACGGCTAGACGATTGAACGAGGAGCCTGTTAGGCGTACGCTCAAGGGTGGCCGGGGGATCAACCGTGCATCCCATCTTACGTCCTCCAGATGAAAGGCGGCGGCGGTGACTACAACGGGGCAAGTCCGAGACGGGCGCCCCGGGCGTTCTTGCCGTACGTTTCACTGGCCGTGTCCGGGTTCGTCCTATTGCCTCTGATGGCGGCCCAGACTCAAGTTATCAACACGAGCGGGCAATCTTACTACTTGACCGCCAAACCACTTCTGGACTATCCCCTTCCCGACCTCCTGAAAGCAGCGCCGAGCATCAAGGGCTGGAACCAGCCAAAGATCAGGACGAGTTGCCTTCCCTCTTGGACAGAATCGGAAGAGTGACCCAAGACTTGCTGGAGGGGATGCCGAACGTGGTTTCGCACGAAGAAGTAACCCAGCAACGGCTGGGCGTCTCTGGCAAAGTCGAGGCTCATCGTCGACTTGAATTTGAATACATGATTCTGCCCCGTATGCCGGCACGACTCTTCTCTGGACGAGTACCGGGCGACGCCCAGCGGGACTCCGGTGGAGACGGAGGATATGGGGATTCGCTTCATGCTTACTCGCGGCTTCGCCGGCGCCTGGATGCACTTCCTTCCTCCAGTTCTGGCAGCGGCGCGCTTCCGCTATCTCGGTCAGGAGACCAACAGCGGACTTAGGTGTCACATCGTGGCCTTCGCCCAGAAACCGGGCTATGCCACCATCGTCGGCTGGGTCTCCCACGGTGGGGGAATGGTTTGTGTTCTGTATCAAGGGATCGCGTGGATCGACGAGGTGAGCCTCCGAATCGTTCGGTTGAGGACGGATTTGTTGGCGCCCCGTCCTGACATTGGCCTGGAGCGACAGACGAACGAGCTCTATCTAGGCGAAACACGTTTGCCTCAGCATGCCTCGCTCCTCTGGCTCCCCAGCAAGTCGTCGTCACGGCGGACTCGGGCAAGCAGCACTTCCGAACGTGCATCGCTACTCGGACTACAGGTTGTTCAAAGTGGAATCGAAGCTCCTGCAGGTGCCGCCCGATGAACCCGCCACCAAGAAACCCGATTAAATCCGTCGAGTCGCGGAAACGACCGCGTTCCGACTTGATCACCTGTCCGCAGGCCTGCGATTTTGGCGGTTTCATCCCAAAGACGCCGCGCCGCGGCGTCGTCTTGGGCGGCTCTGGAGGGATTTATAGGGCGGCACTTATGGAAGTACTTGCCGGTCACGCCGGCGACCTCGGGGGACGACGCCAGGTACACGAGTGTTTCCGCGCCCTGGTCGGGAGAGAGGGCAAAGCGCTTGCCGACGCCGATTCCGAAAGACATGAATCCGCCGCTCTGATCGCCGAAGCGAGTAGCCACAAACCCGGGATGCAGGCAATTGGCCGTCACGCCCGTACCCTGAAGCCGCCGCGCGAGTTCGCGCGTAAAGAGGATGTTGCACAGCTTCGAGCGCCCGTACACTTTGAAGCCGGGCCCTCCGTATCGCACTGATTGCCAAAATCCGCCGCCATAGGCTTTTTCTGATTGCAAGTCGTCGAAGTCGAGCGTCGCAGACTCGTGCGCATCCGAAGCCGTACTCACGATTCGTGCCGGCGCGGAGGCCGTGAGCCGCTCCAGCAGGCCCTGGGTCACAACAAAATAGGACAGGTGGTTCAGGGCAAAGGTGCGCTCTAAACCATCTGCGGTGACCTGGCGCGAGCCGAAGAGAGCGCCGGCGTTATTCATCAGCACATCGATCCGGGGTTCAGCGCCCGCGATCTCCGACGCTACGCGCTTCATTTCGCCGAGGCGCGAAAGATCGGCATAGTGAATCGTGTGCTCGACTCCAGGCGCACACGCTTGGAGACTTTTCAGGGCGGCTTCACCGCGTTGCCGGTCGCGCGCGATCTGGACGATGCGCGCGCCCATTCTCGCAAGATTCTCCGCTGCGACCTTTCCAATTCCGGATGTCGCACCGGTGATAACCACCACCTTGCCTTGCATGTTTTGGTTCATAAGTACTTTCATGAAACAAACAACCCTCAGCAGCATCCTAGCAAAGAGAAGTTCAGGTTGTCACTTCTTCAGCACAGGACCGCTACGGATGGGAACTTCGTTGATTCCGGGCACGTAAGCTTAGGAGGAGGTTGAGGCATGCGCATTTTTCTCGTCACGCTGGCGGTTTCGACGGTCGCAGGCGTGGCGCTTTGGCAGTTTGGTTTGGCCCATAGAATCTGGCCCTCCCATCCCTTTCTTGCCACTGTGGTTGTCGCCGCCGGCTCCGGCATCGCAGCTCAGTTGGCGGCATCCCATGATCCGGTCACGGCTCGAATCATGCACGAACCGGGATTCCGCGTCATCGGAATCTCCACTCGCACCGCCAACGCCATCGAAATATCGGGCCGAGGCGTCATTGGGAAACAGTGGGATCGCTTTATGAAAGAGGGACTGCTTGGCAAGATTCCCGACCGCGTGGACGCCAATATTCTCGCCCTCTACACTGATTATGAGAGCGACCACAGCGGCGCCTACACTTTCATATTGGGCGCCAAGGTGAGCTCGGCAGAGAACGTGCCTCCGGGAATGGTGATCAAAGAAGTTCCACCCGGCAAATACGCTGTCTTCACCTCCGCGCGGGGTCCGGCGTCAAAAGTCGTCCCGGAATCCTGGCAGCACATCAATTCCTTGCCGAAGTCCGCGCCGGGAGGAGACCGGACATATCAGGCTGATTTTGAAGTGTACGGGCCGCGTGCCGCGGATCCGCAGCATGCCCAGGTAGAGATCTATGTTGGGATACGGTAAGAAGACCTGTATTAACCTGTCACTTCTTCGCGTAGATGACTTTTCCACTCCGGATCGTGTAGCGGACGTTCGAAAACGCCGTCACGTCCTCCGCCGGGTCGCCACCAAGGACAACCAGATCGGCATCCATGCCTTTGGCGATGCGGCCGTTGCGGCCCGCGTATCTGAACCGGCGCGCCGGGTTCGTGGTGAGGGAGGCGAGTATGTGCCGGAAATCCATCCCGGCCTGCGACATCAGGGTGTACTCGAGCGCCGTATCGTAATGATCGGTGTAACCGATATCGGTACCGAACAGGATCTCCCCGCCCGCCTGTGAGTAAGAGCGCAGTTCCGCGACCATTTGGGCGAGCCAACCCACGCGATTCTGGTCAGAGAGCCCTCCCTTGCGCGCTTCGAAATCAAACAGCGTCAGAGTGGGTATGAGCGCCATATTTGCCTGTTTCAGCCGTGCGACGAAATCCGGCGTCCAGGGCGGTGACTGGGGGACGGTGTGCGCCAGAATATCGACACCACTCACGATCGAGACGTCCACACCCTCCACGTTCTGCGGATGCGCAAATACCGGCATTGAGTGGCGATGCGCTTCCGCAACCGCCGCCTTGGCGATAGCCAAGGGTAAAACTGCAACCTTGCCTTCTCCCTGGTAAGAGCCGGCAAACAACTTGATGCCATCAGCGCCCTTCGCGGCATGATCGCGCACCAGCGCGATGGCCTGATCAGGAGTTTCGGTGGGCAGAATGGAGATGTGGTTGGCGCGCAGAAAATCGCGCACATACACCGGCTCGATCGACCAGACCGGCTCGCCGACGGTAAGAACATGAGGGCCGCGAAGCTCGCCATTGTCGATCCTCTGCCGCAGTTCGAGTGTATTGTCGAGTGACGAGGAGATGTCGAACACGGTGGTGAATCCCCACCGGTTGAACATTGCGTCCAACTGTTCGTCCAGGTCCTGAGCACGGGCCTCGTGAACATGCAGCAGAGCAGGAGTAAAGATGTGGACATGGCTGTTCCAGAAACCTGAGGTCACAACCAATCCCGTGCAATCCATCACCGCCGCACCACGCGGGATCTTTACCGAACGGCTCGGACCGGCGGCAAGGATAAGTCCGTCGTGTACCACGATTGAGCCGTTTTCGATTGGAGGTTCAGTGGGGGAGAGATAAATCTTCGCTCCGACAAGAGCCAGGTCGGAGGCGCCGCATGGACGTGCTGCAAAAACCAGCAGACCCAGAAGAAGGAAGACAACGAGCCGTATGCGCATATCAGCAATATACGCCGTCGGCGTCCGCGTGAAAACCTCCTTTGGGCTGTCATCCCGAGCGGACATGGGCCTTCGGCGCACTCATGGAGATGAAAGTCGCGGTCATCCTGAGCGAAGCGAAGGATCTGCAGTTCCGGTCCGAGGCGAACTAATGCAGATTCTTCGCTTCGCTCAGAATGACAGACCGTCGAGAGAGCGAAGCGACGAATCTCGCTCTGAGCAATTTTCAACGCACTACAAGCTTCCTCATTGCCTGCGGCTCCCCCGACAATCACCCCCGGCGGTCACTGTAGGGGCACGCCATGGCGTGCCCCTACACTCTAGAGCGCAGAGAGCATCTGGCCATTAAATCTGGAAGCCAGATTCCGTGCCAAAAGAGGATCGCTACCTGAGCCTGCCAACGCCTTTTGAAGGTGCGCCTGGTGATCGTTTTTCGGACCTTCAAGAGTGATGAGCGCGGCGGCGAATTCCATCTCCGGATCGGATGCGCGCAGGCGGATGGCCTTCTTCACGTAGCTATAACCATCGAGGGCCCGGGCGGGATTTGGCTCGTCCTTGCCCATCCATTGTTTGTAGGTCTCAGCCAGGTAACCAAAGTCGAACCAAGCCAGAGCGTCAGGGCGGCCAGCGGCGTCGGAATCAACGGCGCGCAGGTGAAGGCGCGTGAGCAGTTCTTTCGCCACTTGCGGGTCCTGCCGGGCGAACAAGGTGGCCCGGCGAAGAGTCTCCATGCGCACCAACACCGGCGTGCCCGGTGTGAGGATCGCAAGAGTGTCCCGAGTCAGGTTCTTAACATCATATTCACCTTTCCCTTTCTGGTTCCAATCCACCAAAGGCAGCGACTTCGTCTGGCCGATGTCAATGGGATGGCAGATCAAAGGCGGTCCCGCTTTTACAGATGCTGCAAATCCCAACAAGACCGTCGTCATGCCGATGACCGTGCGTGAAAACAGACGTGATTTCATGTTCTGAAGCCTCCTTATGTTGTTTTTTTAGCCCTACGTCCAAAGAGACGCCACAAAAGAGTCGAGTGTTAACAACGTGCCTGCCCTGGCCGATCCATTGACAGGCAACTTACGCAAGGCTGATGTGAAAATCGAGGGAAGTCAGAAGGTGGGTCATCGCGAGGCAGCCTGCCGGGTGGCTACTTTGCGATTGCCTGCGGCGTGGCGCCAGACCACGAACGCTCCCAGTAGCGCCAAACCGCGATATCGTCAAACCCGAGGTCGTTCCACCACCGATCCAGCATGCGTTGGTCAAGGCGCAGAATACCTGCTTGAGTAACGCCGGATGGTAACGGAACAAACTCTACCAGGCGGTTGAAGACTTGGGCACGTTGTGGCTCATCGACTCGCGACAGCAGGTGCCATAGAGTGAGCGCGTCACGCTGGCGCGCTTGCGCAAGCACGATCCCGAGATCGGCGCTGCGCTGCTCCGGGGTGGGGTCCTCAAAATCGAACCTCGTTAGTGCAGAACGGAAATCCGAAGACGCATCCTCCAAATAGGGAGTGCCGGGACCGACTTTCGGCCTGGTCAGGCAGGCGGCTCCCGCAGGAATAAAGGACTCGCGCCCATTCAGTTTAAATCCTACCCATCCGAGCGAGGTGCGCACGAGCCCGGCGCCTGTGTCGTCCACCTTCAAGGTATACGCACAGCCCAAATCCACCGCCATTGCGGACGGAGTATCGACCACGAATTGGCCCGGAGGCGCCCAGATAAAAGTGTGAATTGTGCCGCGATCGAGAGCAATCCGCTTCAATCCCGAGCCCATGTTCAACAGCCGCAGGCGAGACCCGGGATCTACCTCGATCTGGCCAATCTCTTCATCCCGAAGTCTTGCGCGAGCCTGTGGGCCCGTTTCGAGGGTTTGGCCGACGCCGAGCCGGCTCTTTCCTTCTTTCTGGCTGACGGCCTTCCGCCCCAATCGTGGCGTGCCCTCCATGACCGAGACATCCCATCCCGCGGCTGTGTCGCGGTTCGGCTTCCTTTCGTACACCAGCGCCGTGGTAACGCACACGGCCGCCACTGCAGCCGCCGCTGCCAGAGCCAGAACCCATTGCGGCTGGCGAGGCATCATCCACCATCTTGTGGCCGGTGCGAGTTCAGGGAATGCCGGCCTGGGCCGGTGCGATTGAAATCTCTCGAGCAATGCTTCCAGCCTCTGAATTTCAGGGTCAGGCTCGCCTGACCTGTCCCATAAATAGTCGTTCCCCATCGCCTGGACTTCTTTCTTTGCTTGGTTGTTTCCCGCATTCATGATTACGGCCCTTCCTGTCCTGAACTGCCTGGACTGGGGCTCAGCATGGCTCGGAGCTGCTGCATCCCCCGGTGCAGGTTGACGCGCACTGAGCCGGCCGTCAGGCCGGTGCGCGCAGCGATCTCCGGGCCGGTCATGCCTTCCACAAGGCGGAGAATCAAAGGCTCCCGATAGGCGTCCGGCAGAGTTTTGATCGCGTCCAAAATCAGGTTCGCGGAAGCTTCCTGATCGCCGCCGCTCACGCGCATCTCCATCTCTTCTTCGGACACATCCACGGCCAATTGCTCCTCGGGGGCCGATCGGCGGTGGTGATCTTTGGCCAGATTGCGTGCGATGGCTGCGAGCCACGCCCCAAAGCTTCCGACTTCACGCAGCGTTGACAGCCGGCGGAGCGCCAGTACGAAGACATCCTGAACCAAATCGTCCACCGCCGCGATGGGAGCCTTCGCCAGCATGATTCCGTGGACCATCCGGGCGTACCGGTCGTAAAGGAGGCCGAATGCGGCGCGGTCCCCGTCGCGCGCCGCACATACTAACCTGGCGTCTTCGGAGAGTTCCAGTTGTTCCTGCACATGCTGGCCTCCCAAGCCCGCAGTGAGCATTTCAAAACCCTCTTCCAAACCGGAGCCCATCTGTAGTCGATCCTTTATCTACTATAGATGATCGGGAGAGCAGAACTGTTAACAAACGATCCGTTCGCAAACACGAAGGGCGCGTCAACCGTGATCGCTACTCTACGGCCCTGGGCAAACGCACTCGCCGACGAGAGTACAGCCAGCGCGACAGATGCGCCAAGCAACTGTAAGCCACGCATGTTCAGAATCTAATGGGCAGGAGGGGACGAGTCAATTGGAAAGCTCCGCTCCCCATGACCCGTCAGGGGCGAGCCCCTAGGCAGGAACCAGTGCCAGCGATTTGATAATCTCAAAGAGTTCTTTGGGTTGAATAGGCTTGGAGATGTAGGCGTCCATTCCGGCCGCCAGGCAGTGTTCACGATCACCTTTCATAGCATGGGCAGTCATGGCGATGATCGGAACATGGGTTTGCACCGCTCCCTCCTTGGCGCGGATGGCTGCGACGGCCTCGTAGCCATCCATCTCCGGCATGGAAACGTCCATGAGGACCAAATCGAACTTCTCCTTTTTCAGTTCTTCCAGGGCTTTGCGGCCATTATTGGCCACCACCACACTGTGACCGTGTTTTTCCAGGAGCCGGCACACCAGTACCTGGTTGACGACATTGTCTTCGGCCAGCAGAATGCGCAGGTTCTGACGGGCTTCGCGCAAAGTGTGACGGGTAACAAGAGGAACGTCGTGAAGTTGTTGATCCTTGGCCGCCAAGACGTGGAGTACAGCGTCGAAGAGTTGCGACTGGACGATCGGTTTGACCAGATAGGCGGCGATGCCTAGCTCCCGGCAGCGCGCCGCGTCACCCCTTTGCCCCGCCGAAGTCAGCATCATGATGGTCATCTTGCCCAAGTCGGTTTGCTGGCGGAGGCGTTGCACCAGCGTGAAGCCGTCCATGTCCGGCATCTGCGCGTCCACCAGCAGCAGGGCAAAGCCGACGCCCCGGCGATCGGCTTCCTGGAGCATGGTGATGGCTTCCGCTCCGCTGGGCGCCAACTCCGGCCGCATGCCCCAGTGGCGCAGCATCTCTCCCAGAATGCGACGGTTGGTCGGATTATCATCCACCACCAGCACCGGCAGCCCGGCTAAGTCCACTCGCTCCAGCGGCTCCATCGCCACCGCGCCCTTCGCCGTCCGCACCGGTACCGTGAAGTGGAAGCGGCTGCCTTTCCCCAATTCGCTCTCCACCCACATCCGGCCGCCCATCATCGTCACCAGCCGCAGGGAGATGGTCAGCCCCAGCCCCGTGCCTCCGAAGGTGCGCGTCATGGAACCATCGGCCTGGGAGAAGGCTTCGAAAATGATCTTCTGCTTCTCGGGAGCAATGCCGATGCCGGTATCCCGCACCGTGAAGTGCAACAGCGCCTGATCCGCAGTTCCGGACTCCAAGACCACTTCCAGGCTCACGTCGCCGCGCGGCGTGAATTTGATGGCGTTGCCGACCAGATTGATGATGATCTGGCGCAGCCGCGTGGGATCGGCAACCACCATCTCCGGCACCTCGGGGTGAATATCGCAAGTCAGCTCGAGGCCCTTCTCGTCGGCCCGCAAGGCCAACAGCTTCAGGGTATCATCCACGCTGTCGCGCAACTTGAAGCGAATCGGGTCAAGGTCGAGCTTGCCGGCTTCGATTTTGGAGAAGTCCAGGACATCGTTGAGGACAGTAAGCAAGGCGTCGGCTGAAGTTTTGGCCATCCCCAGGTAATTCCCGCTGCTCGGCGGTCAGTTCCGTTTCCAGGGTCAACTCCGTCATCCCCAGGATGCCGTTGATGGGGGTGCGAATCTCGTGGCTCATGTTGGCCAGGAACATACTCTTGGCGCGGCTGGCGGCCTCCGCGTCCTCTTTGGCTTTTTGCAGCTCCAACTCCGTCCGCTTGCGCTCCACGATCTCTTTCTGCAACTCCTCGGTCCGCTCCTTCACGCGGACTCCAACTCCTCTTTCGTGCGCGCGGATTGTCTGGATCCGAAGCCGATATCCCCCAACGGCCGTGGCCAGCAGCAACAAGTCCGGACAAAGTGTAGAACCAGAGCGTCTGGTAGAAATGCGGCTTGAGATAAAGGTCCACAGCCGCGCCTTCCTGGCTCCAACTCCCTTCCTCGTTGCGGCGATCACCCGAAAGCGGTACCGGCCGGGAGGAACGTTTGTGTAATACGGCGATGCGTCGTGATCCGGCATCGACCCAGTTCTCGTCGAACCCCCCCAACTGAAACTTGAATTGCACCTTGCGCGGCGCGGAAAAACTGAGGCCGGTGTAGCGGAACTCCAGTTTGTTCTGCCCCGGCGGCACCTCGATGTTCCCCGACGCCGGCACGGGCTTGCCATCAATTAAGACCTGCTCGATCATGACCCGGGGCGGGTGCTCGTCAATCTTCAGGTGGGCCGGGTTGACCACGGCAACTCCCTTGAGAGTGGGGAACCACAATCTCCCATCCTTGGCCTTCCACCCGGCAGGCTGAAAGCCGCCATTGCATTCGTGGCTGGCCATTCCGTCGGATTTGCCATAGGAAATGCATTGAATCGACTTGATCGTTCCCTTCCGCAAACTCGTTCAGACTCCTTCTTGCTGGCACGGTAGACGCCCCGGTTGCAACTCATCCAGAGATTGCCCTGGTCATCCTCGAGGATCTGGTACACGGTGTCGTCGAACAATCCTTGTCGCTTCGTGTAGGCGGTGAACTTGCCGTCCTTGAATCGGCTCAGCCCGCCGGAGCATGATCCAATCCAGAACGTTCCCTCGTGGTCCTGATAAATGGAGCACGTTTCGTCGTTCGCCAAGCCGTCTTTGGTGGTATAGGTTCGAAAGCTGTCGCCCGTCATCGCGACGAGCCCCTTCTCCGTGGCGATCCAGAGCGTGCCTTTAGGATCCCGGTAAAGTGCCCTGATGACATCGGAAGGCAATCCGTTGCGGGTTGAATAGAGGGTGAATTTCCCGTCTCGAAAGCGATTGAGCCCACCACTCCGCGTGCCAATCCAGAGGTCGCCGTCTTGATCCTGAAGAAGCGCTCGAATGGAGTCATTGGAGAGGCCGTTTTTCGTGCTGTAGGTGGTGATCTTGCCGTTATCGATCCTGGCCACTCCGGCGCCTTTGGTTCCCACCCAAAGGCTTCCGTCGTGGCTTTCGAGAACACTCAATACTTCATTTTCCGGCAAACCTGTTTGCTGGTATAGGTGGTGACCTTGCCCAGCTTTGAGCCGGGCCAATCCGCCGCTGGCAGTTCCTATCCACATGCTGCCATCGTGGCTTTCGTAAACGCCATCGACCTCTCCCCAGTGCAATCCTGGATCATTGCCATAGGTGACGAAGTTAGCGTCCTTCAATCGAACCAAGCCGCCGCCAAACGTGCCGAGCCAAAGACTTCCCTCGGCATCTTCCATAATCGCCGAAACCGTGTCGTTCGATAGGCCTTCCTTGGTGGTAAAAGCCGAGACCGTTCCGTTTTGGATCCGCTCCAACCCATGACCGTCTGTCCCAACCCATAATGTGCCCTGGTGGTCTTCGACGAGCGAGATGACACGGTTTCTCTCTGCACCCTCGTGCCCGGGGAGGGCCTGCAATTGGCCATCTCGCATCTGGCATAATCCGCCGCCCGTACCGACCCACAAGCTGTGCCCTCGGCCTGAACCCAACGACCAAACGACATTGTTGGGAAGCCCATCCTTCGTGGTGTAGAGAGTGAACTTTCCGTCCTTGAGCCGGTTGAGGCCGTGGTTCGTGCCAATCCAGAGGCTTC
>CAVROP010000111.1:0-31489 GCA_963722675.1 uncultured Acidobacteriota bacterium | reverse complement strand
TCTTCTGAAAATCGTCGAACGAGCTCTTCCACTCGGGCGGAATCGCCGACGATTTGATGTTAACGGAGGAGACGTGCCAGCGCAGCGCCTGAGCGAGAATGTAATCCACGTCCCAGCCCTGCTGCTTCCAGTAGCCGGGGACCCAGCAAGTTTCCAGCGAGACGGGACTTCGCTGCCAGACGTCCTGGATGCCCGCGCGCACAATCTGCTCCGGGTAGAGGTCGAACATGTGGCACCAGTGGCCGCCGGTGGTGTCCCGCATGTCGCCCCAGCAGTCGAGCCGCCAGCCGGCGCCCTGCTGCGTGCCATAGGCGAGCGCCTGCTCCTGATCGAAGTTCATCAGCAGCGGGGTGCGCTTGAAGGCCTCGAGCCAGATGTCGATGAGGGCTTTCTGGTAAGGGAAAGCCGGCATGTAATCGCTCCAGCCTTCGCCCCAGTAGCCGACCGAAGAGATATCGACGCTGTCGAGATAAGGGTGCCCGTCGTAGCGCGCGCCCGCAGCCGCCACAACCTCGCCCCAGTATTTCAGGTAGAGTGGATCGGTGAAGTCCGGCTGCCAGATGTCGCCGTCTTTGTCGGTGGGCCGGTTGGCGCGACGCGCGCCGGAGTTTCGATACCACTCGGGCAGCGGGTGCTTCTGGTCGTAGGGCATCAGACGGATGGCCAGCGCCTGCCCGTGCGTGCGCGCCTCCTCCAAGGCCTGATCGATGATTTCCCAGCGAACCTTGCCGTGTTCCGGCTCGAGCTCCTGCCAGAACCAGCGGCAGTAGGAGAGGGAAGAAGCAGGGAAGTCCGGCGGGGAAGTTGCCTCGCTGAGCTTTGCCGTGGGGCCTTCTTCCGACCACCTCAAGCCGGCATTCAGTGCTTGGCCGTTGAAGCGCTGGAAAGTCTGAATGCCCATGCCGGGATTCACCAGTACCTCGTCAATTGCTTTTGGCCGCACGATGACCATTTCCGTTTGCGCTGCGCCCGGCGAGACCATGAGCCAAAAAAATAAATGCAGAGTAGTTTGCGAACCATAATGCGCCCCCACTTCACGAGAAAAGAATTTCAAATGGCAAATTTCAAATTTAAGAACATCTGAAATACTGCAAATTGCCATTTGAAATTTGCAATTTGTCATTTGAATTCGTTTTGAAATTGCCGGGAGTCAGGCCTTCGCAGCATTGTAATAAGGGAACTACTCTACCAGTCGCAACCCTTCCGGTAAAGACTCACCGAAAATGCGCAAGGCGTCAGCTTGTGCGGGCGGGACGTACTGGTGCAGGCCTCGGCTCAAGTCATCCGAGATACCCGCCGCGGCCAACCGCGCGATGGCCTTTTGCCGCAGACCATCGTCGATATCGCGCAGGTGATCACCGGTAAGCGATCCAAGCTGGACCACGGCCGATGCCGTTTCGACTGTGAATTCCGTCAGATCGAGCAGCGCTTGGAGCCATTTTGATGCGGTTTCAACCGAGACCACACAGTTGAGTGGACCGTACAGTGGGATGCGCGCACCCACCCGTCCGAGCGACCACAGCCAGGCCTTCTCGGCAGGTTCCTTGCGGATTCTGGCCAGCAACTCCTCGCCCAGCGAGGCCCGCAATGACGCGGGAAGGTGCTCCAAGCTGGCCAGCAGGCGCCAGCCTTCGTGCTCGACCTGGCTGTTCAGCCGTCCGCTCGTTTTCTTTCCGCTGATTCCCAACAGGGCTCCGTACTTCTGGTACAGTTCGCGCTGCTGACCGGCGTTAAGCCCGCCTGCCACCCGGCGCCAAAGCACCAGCCACTCAACCTGGCATTGAGGATCCTTGGGAAACGACGGCCCCGCAAGGTAAACCCGGCGCGCCTGGTTGATCCGCCAATCATCCAACAAGGCGCCGAAGCCGGGCCGCAGGCAAAAGCCAAACAGATTGAGCCAGCGAGCCTCGTGCCGCCGGCTCTTGGCGCGCCCGGCGACAACCTCCGCGAGGACATCGCAGAGCGAACGGATCGTGCCCATGGGCCAGGAATCCTTGCTGTGGCCGAGGGTGGACTTCGAGTTTGCTCATGATCGTTTCAGGTTGTGGCGGAGGCGTCCCCCCTGCTGTGTCGCGGGCATCTTGCCCGCGCGCCTCATGCGCTGAACCGAAGACCTCCCGAATCAGTTTCGCCGCGGCCTCCACCGTCTGGGTGGGGATGGGTGGAGGCGCCTGCGAGGGCGTCGCGGCAGCCTCTGCAGGTTGGGCTTCGTTGCCGCGCAGCTCGAACTGCAAGCGCCAGCGGTGCTGGGTCTTAAGCGACTCGCACCAGAGCTTCGAGAGTTCCCACCTCCGTGAAGCTGGCGGTGAGCTGCACGCCTAATTCGATCTGGCGCGACTTCTTTCCATAGCGCAACAGGGTGACCAGCGGCGCGTGGCGGTGGATCTGGTCTTGCGTCCAGAACAGCGACTTCGCCGTGCGCGTCGTGACGCGTGGTCGAGCTATAGAGCGTGAACGAGACCGGGCGATTGGTGAGGACCGCAAATTCACGATTCGGGAGCGGCAGCGTGGTGCCCTCTTCGATCCCGGAGGGCAGCACGCAGACGGCTTGAGGCGCACGGTCCTGGGCGCCTTCCGATTGCACGCCGATGTAGTAGGTTCTTGCGCTGCCCGCCCTGATGCGCAGGCCACCGCCCCGCCGCACCCGGCCATAGTACGCAGCGCCTATGGCCACGGCGCTTTCCGGGGCCTGGTTGCTAAGGATTTTCGGGCGCCAGGCGTTGCTGCCGCTGAACCAGCCCACCACTGCGTCGACGATCTTCTCCCGAGTGACGGCCGGAGCAAAGAAACCGCCGTTGAACAGGATGGCATCCGGACGGATCATCGGCGCTGGGTGCTGAATCGCCTTCCTGTGGGGGCACGCCATGGCGTGCGCCTCGAGAAACGCGGCCAGATGCTTGGTGATCGCCGGTTCGGTCGCGTAGGGCAAACCCAGTTCGCGTAGACCAACGCGCCGGTCATGAGCGGGCAGGTCGTCAGGCAGCGGTTTGGGGAAGGAAACCGCCGGTCAGAACTTCCACCACCTCGTCCCGAGTCAGCTCAGAAGTGAGCGTCCCGCCGACGACGCGCTCGTCCGCTGCCCAGGACACTGATCGGAAGGCGGTCCAGAGCCGGGTCACTGAGCAGCCGCTCCTTGGCGGCGCAGCAGGTCCGTCGGAGCGCGTGGCGCTGGCGGAGGCTGAGCTTCGGAGCATGGAGTTTTTCCTCGACGCGCCGCGCCAGCGCCAGATCGAGGTTGTCTCCTCCCAACAGCAGATGCTCGCCAATCGCGATGCGCTCAAACTGCACTTGTTGGTTGGCGAAGCGAACTCGAATCAGGCTGAAATCAGAGGTGCCGCCTCCAACATCACAAATCAAAACCAGCTCACCGTCCTTAAGCTCAATCTTTCCCGCGGGAGAACTGCGTGGGCGTCTTCCCGCCCGGCGCAGCGCGGGCGCCACATTCAGCGCGTCTTGATGAGCGGCGATCCAGGCGTAGAAAGCGGCCAGCGGTTCTTCGAGTAAAGTCAGCTTTTCAAGTCCCGCCTGGTGCGCCGCCTCCACCGTTAACTCGCGCGCCTCTTCGTCGAACGAAGCCGGGACCGTCAAAACGATTTCCTGATTCTCGAATCGCATCTCGGCGCCGGCCGATGCGGCTGCGGAGGAATGATTCCACGCATTGCGCAGATGGGTGAGATAACGGGCCGAGGCCTCCACGGGCGAAACCATCGGTTCCGGAGGCTCGGCTCCCCACGGCAGAAGCTTGGCCCGGCGATCCACGGCGTCATGGCAGAGCCAGGATTTGGCGGAAGAGACCTGGCGCCCCGGCAGGAGCGCGCCTTGCTCGCGCGCCAACACGCCGGCCACGGATTCCGGCCGCTCTTCCCAGGGGAGCTTCATGCTTCCTGCGGACAAATCCTGTTCGCTGGGGAAATAGAGAAACGAGGGCAAGCGTGGGCAGGGAGCGAACCTCACCCTCCGCCACCAGTTGCGGCACCTGGAATACCTGAATCGCTGATGCTTCCTGCTTATCGAGGTAGGCAACAACCGAGTTTGTCGTGCCCAGATCAATGCCGATGATGTAGCGGCTGGAGTCGTCCATCACTTGCCTGGAGGAGGCGCGAGTCATGTTGCGGCGCAGGGGCGGTTCGCGAACCGCCCTGCTCTTAAGCTACGCCTCTTTTTCGCGGATGTTCAGCTCGAGCTTCCAGCGCTGTGCACCGTCGCGCGAGACGCACCACACTTCCAGTGTGCCCACTTCAGTGACGCGGGATTCCAGGCGCACGGGCAAAACCGTGCCCTCCTGGCCATCCAGTTTCAGTGTCACCTCGAGTGGGCTCAACTCCTCAATCTCATCGCCCCAATCTTCCAGCAGGCTGCCGATCTGATCCTGTTTGCGCACGCTCGAGCTCAGGAAACGAAACTCCGCCGCTTCGCCCACCACCAAGCCGAACTCCCGGTCGGGAATTTGCGCCTCCGTGCCCTCCTCCATCCCGAAGGGCACAACGCAGAGCGCCTTAAGCGGGGCTTCCATGCCGGGCACCGCGGGCAAAGCGCTCTCGATGCCGATGTAATAGGTGCGCGAGGCGCCGCTGCGGATGCGCACGCCTTTTCCGCGCCGGGCCTTTCCGTAGTAGGCTGCGCCGCGGGCCACGGCGTGTTCGAGATCGGGAGCATCCAGAATCTCGCGTGATCCGAGCGGGTCAAAACCTTCTTCGCGCAACCAATCGTTGAGCACCTCAATGAGCCGGTCCCGCAGTACGGCCGCCTTCATTACCCCGCCGTTGAAAAGTACGTGCGTCGGACACGCCAAGCCGCTCCGGCCGCGGCGAATCTTCTCGAGTTCGGGGCTATCCTGAACTTGCCTCGAAAGGAATCGCGCCAGATGCCTGGTGATCGCAGCATCGGCCGCGTAAGGCAAACCCAGTTCCTGAAACCCAATGCGCCGTTGCCGCGCCGGCATCTCGCTGCTCGCCACTTTAGGAAAGAATCCGTCCACCAAGACCTGCTTCAAATCTTCGCGCGTCAACTCAGCTTTGATCGTCCCGCCCACAAGCTTGGAGCCTTTGCCGAGCAAGGCAACCGGGTGCTTGTGGCTTTTCGGTTCCTCGAAGAGCCTCTCCTTGCCCAGCCGGCACTGATGCCACAAGCTGTGCAATTGCCAGATATCAATGTGATGTCCATTGGCTTCCAGCCGTTGTTGGAGCAGCCGAGCGAGCGCCAGATCCATGTTGTCGCCGCCCAACAGGATGTGCTCTCCAACGGCGACTCGCTTGAGCACCAGATCCCCGCCTTCCTCCGAAACGCTGATCAGGCTGAAGTCTGTTGTCCCTCCGCCAACGTCGCACACCAGAACGAGGTCGCCAACCTTGACGCGTTTCCGCCATCCATCACCTTTGCTCTCCAACCAGGCATAGAATGCCGCCTGGGGTTCCTCCAGCAGGGTGACGTTTTTCAATCCTGCCTGCTCGGCGGCGCGCCGCGTCAATTCCCGCGCCTCTTCATCGAACGAAGCGGGCACCGTGAGCAGGACGTCCTGCTCACTGAGAGCCAGTTCCGGCTTCCCCTTCGCATGGTAGTGGTCCCACACCCGTCGCAAGTAATCAAGGAAGTGCGAAGACGCCTCCACGGGCGAAAGCTTCGGCACTTCTTCTGGAGCTTGCCAAGGCAAGATGGGCGCAGTTCGGTCCACCGCCGCGTAGCAAAGCCACGATTTGGCCGAAGCGACAAGCCGCGACGGACTTTCGGCGCCGCGCTTGCGCGCCAGTTCGCCCACTACGAACCGAGGCTCGCGCTCCCAGGGTAACGCCAGGCTGTCCTTGGGGAAGTCCAATTCGCCGGGGAGATAGAGAAACGATGGCAACAAGGTGCGGTCCGCAACTTCGTTGGGATTTACGAGCTGAGGTATTTCCTGGATAGTTATTAGTCCGGTTCCTTCTTCCAGGGCGGCGTCACACTGTGCCAGGGCCGAGTTGGTGGTTCCCAAGTCGATGCCAACGATGTACTTTGCGTCCAATAGGCCTCCACTTTCGAGGGGTGTAGGGGCGGTTCGCGAACCGCCCCTAAGGAATCTCGACTTCGGCAGGCGCAACCACGCTGCGGCCCTCGCCCTCGGGTAAAGAAGGCAGATTCACTTGTGTTGCGCGCCACCCGCGATGCCGCAGCAGGCCTCTGAGAGGGGGTTTTCCCGTGACGTTGCCGATTACTTTGATAGCTGCCGGATCAAACCCCGCTTGCACCGTGACTGGGCGATCCTCCTCCGAAGAGATAATGGGCTCGAGTTTCACATAGTGTTCCAGCGCCTGGCGGCAGCTTTGGTGGACACTTCGCACGGCGGCGCCCAATTGGGCATCCGGATACGGCGTCACATCCTCCGCAAAGAAGTCGATGAGCCGTCCTTCGCGTTGCAGCAAAGCGAGCATCTGGACCGCGCGGTCGTAACTCGGCGGCCCTCCTTCGGCTTCTTGCGGGCGCGGTTTGTCAGACGGCGTGACGGGACCCCCAGCGGCCGGCGTCGCGCTCAATTCCAGGGCGATGTTCCCCGGAAGCTGACCGTAAAGCAGAATAGAGAAGAAACAACGCAGAGAATAACCGATTCTTTTTCCGAGCCCCATCAACGTGACTCCCGTCGGCAACGGCCGGGTTCAGAGGCCAGATACCTTTCGAGGAATCGAATGCTCTTCCCTCGACACCTCCGATCTGGCGCCTCCCCTAGTCGAGCATCATTAATAGTGTGTGAACCAGAATCTCATTATACCTTAGCTCCATGCGAAAGCGAGTTATCGGGTGCCCGCGTGCTGTCCCGATCGGTGTACAGCGCCGAGCATTAGCAGGCTGCTGAAAAACGTCCGGGGCTCCGGGACAAAGCGGCAATCTGCCGCACCGGGTCGTAGCTACGCTCAAACGAGTATTGCGCCGTATAATGATTATGAATGCAGTAGAATACGAGTTAAATTACCGCTTTCGTACTTGAATGTCAGAATATTCAGGAATAGAGTAATGCGCCTACAGCAGGCGGGGTTGCGCCCTATTGCGGACTTAGGGCCGGGATTTAGGCCGGCAAGCGCTGGAAGCAGTTCCGGCGAAGCGGAAGTTTGCCACCGGCACTCACGCCTTCGCCTGCTACAAGCACAAATTCGAAGAAATGGCGAGGGGGCGCGGAGACGACGAGGCCTCATTCTGGGAAACGATCACAGCCCTGGCTTTCGAGGTTCAAGCCAACCCGCCCCGTGGCCTGGAGCATTTCCAGGGAGTATCCAGGCTCGCAAGCCAGATTGCCACGCAGTTGGGATTGTCTGATGCGGAAATCGAAGAGATTCGCGTGGCAGGCGTCGTTCACGATATTGGCAAGGCCCAGATCCCCGAACAAGTACGTTTGAAATCCGATGTGCTGACGCCGGACGAGTTTGAGATTATGAAGAGCCACGCGGCCTGGGGAGCGCGGATGTTGGAGCGATTGAACGAGGAAGGCTTAGAGGACATCGTGCGTCACCACCACGAGCGGTTTGATGGCAATGGCTACCCCGACCACCTGAAAGGGGACGACATTCCGTTGGGGGCGCGAATTGTGTCGGTGGCGGAGTGTTTCGACTCCATGGTTTCCGAACAAGCTTACAAGGCCTCACGGAGTTTCGAAGATGCCGTTGCCGAGGTGCTCCGCTGCTCCGGCACGCAATTCGACCCCGACGTCGGGTCGGCCTTTCTCGGCCAGATTCGAATGGAAGACGATTTCCGACGGCAGAACTGACGGGGCGAGTTCTTGGAAACGCGTCAGGGCATGTCTTTCGACAAAAACAACCACTCGCAGCGGCCAGATTGCGCGGATTCCGCTCTGCGCCAAATCACAAAGCACCTTCGAGTCCGGGCATGAGATTTCCGCATCGGAGCGGCATCCTCCTCCATCCAACCTCATTGTCCGGCCCGATGTATAATCACAGGGTCAGTAACTCATTAGTTAATAGTCAGTCGCAACGAAAGAGACATTGTGTCGATTTCGAAGATGTGCCTTCATTGAGAGTGCGAAACTCTTTCTCAACGTGTATACTAATGGACTGGGTACTAACTTCGAAATCGCTGCGTGAGGGAGTGCTTCGTGCTCTCAACCGATCCAGCGCCCGATGGCGTCAGAGGCGACGCTTTATTTTTCTGGGCAGGCGCGCGTGCCTGATGAGGGAAAACCTATGGACTCCCCAATGCCCAGTTTTCCGGCTCCTTCCCCCAATGAAGTGAAGACGCCTTTTAAACATGTGGTAGACAGCCTCCCTGACGGCGTCTATGTCGCCGATCGGGAGCGCAGGATCACTTACTGGAACCACGCCGCTGAAGAACTAACCGGGTACACTGCTCGGGAAGTTGTAGGCAAATGCTGCGCCGACAACTTACTGATGCATATCGACGACACCGGCAACTTGCTCTGTGAAGGAAAATGCCCTCTCAGCCGCACCCTCGAGGATGGCCTGCCGCATCGAGCGGACGTTTACCTTCACCATAAGAGCGGGCACAGGGTTCCGGTGGAGGTCCGGGTTCGTCCGATTTGGGGTGCGGACGGCGAGGTTGTGGGAGCGGTCGAGGTCTTCAGTGACAATTCTCGCCAAAGGGCAGTGAGGGAGCGAGCCAAGGATCTTGCGAAGTTCGCGTTTCTTGATCCGGCGTCCCAGGTGGGAAATCGTAGCTATTTGGAGCAACAACTCTCCCAGCACCTCGAGCAATTCTCGACCTTCGGCACTCCGTTCGGAATCATGCTGGCCGACTTCGACGAGTTCAAGCACATCAACGATACTTACGGGCATGCTGCCGGGGATACTGTTCTGGTCACCATCGCGAAGACCATGGCGAATTGTCTGCGCGCGTCCGACGTAGTAGGCCGCTGGGGCGGCGACGAGTTTTTAGCGATTCTTCCCGGCATTACGCGACAGTTCCTGGCGAACGTGTCCGAGAAACTCAGGAAGCTGGTCGCTCAGTCTACTGTCCCCGTGAGCGGCGCAGTGATACGGGTGACCGTTTCGGTAGGGGCTGCGATGGTTGCCCCTGGAGACTCGACGGAATCCCTGCTGAAGCGGGTGGACAAACAGTTGTATACCAGCAAGCAATCAGGCCGAAATCGCGTAAGCCTATGATGCTCCAGTAACACAGGCACTCTTGCCTGTGCTGGTCGGATTTACCAAGAGTCAACCCCGGCAGAAGCGCCTGCGCTACCCCATAGCCAAGCTGATACTTGACATTCAACACAGTTAGACGGTAACGCGCGAGAGTTTTCGCACACCCACGGCCCGAGCGTCTGTTGTCTATCTCAACGCGCCCTCCATATCAACAGGAAGATACAGCCGTAAGCAGCCTGCGGTCTATTTGGCACAAAACGTGCCCATGAACACGAGTTGGGGGTTCCAGGCGTGAGGCAGTAGTCTTGTTGGAGCGGCCACAAGGCCGTGCCTACCGTGGAAATCATGAATCCTGATGGGCTTCAGTTTCGCGCTCTCGTAGTCGAGGATAATCCAGCAGACGCATTGTTGCTGGAGGATGTTCTGAGGCGGACCCGAGACGCACAGTTTGAGATCACGCACGTCGACAGGCTCGAGGATGCGCTGGCCAGCCTCGCGGTGGCAGCGTACGACGTAGTGCTCCTGGACCTGGGTTTGCCCGACTCTCAAGGTCCGGACACTGTGACTCGCTTGCGCCAGTCCCAACCCGGGGTGCCGGTCGTTGTGTTGACCGGATTGGACGACGAAGCTGTGGGCATTAGCGCCCTGCAGTTGGGCGCGCAAGACTACCTGGTGAAAGGCAGTTTCACGCCGTCTGTGCTGGGGCGGTCTATTCGCTACGCCATCGAACGTAAACGCGCCGAACAGGCAATGATGGCGCAGCTTAAGGAAGCGGCAATCGTGGAAGAACGTATCCGGATTGCGGGTGAGATCCACGATATCCTGGCGCAAGACTTTGTCGGCATCCTGCTCCAGTTAGAAGCTGCCCGCGACCTTCATGATTCGAACCCCGGTGAGGTAGCCAAGTGCATCCAACTCGCCGAGGCCGTGGCGCGCAGCGGTCTTGCGGAAGCCCGGCGGTCGGTTTGGGCATTGTGTCCGCCGGAATTGGATGCCGAGGGACTGGTTGGCGCGGTGCAGAGTTTCCTTAGCCGGGTAGCGGTCGGCAACCCCACCGCCATCGGGTTCTCTCTCCGCGGCGAACCCTACCCCCTGCCGAATGACAAGGCGTTGGGACTGCTGCGTATTTGTCAAGAGGCGGTGGTGAATGCCCTCCGCCACGCGCAGGCGAGCAAAATTCGGGTCCAACTTACTTACCAGCCATCCGGCGTGGACCTCTGTGTGCATGACAATGGCCGGGGTTTTGACGCCCATGCGGCCGGCAAGGGGTTCGGGCTCACCAGCATGCGCGAGCGCGCGGAGCGCATTGGGGCACGGATTGAAATCTCCGGCGAGCCGGGGCAGGGAACGCGGCTGACCGTTGCGGCTCGAACCTCCACGGGACACGGAGAAGGCCGGACATTATGAACGTTCCCGAGACCCTTCGGATTCTGATTGCGGACGACCATCCCGTGGTGCGGGAAGGCTTGTCCGCCCTGATCAATCGCCAGCCGGACATGAAGGTTGTGGCCGAGGCGGGTGATGGCAGGGAGGCGGTTGAGCAATTCTCGCAGTACCGCCCCGATGTCGCTCTGATTGACTTGCGAATGCGCGGAATGGATGGGCTGCAAGCAATCCTCGCCATTAGCCGGCGCTTCCCCGAAGCCCGGCTGGTTGTACTGACGACCTTCGAAGACAATGAAGACATCTACAGGGCCTTGCAGGGGGGCGCAAAGGGGTACGTCCTTAAAGGGACGCCCCGCGCGGAGTTGCTGGAGTGCATCCGCACCGTCTCTGCAGGTCAATCCCATATCGCGCCGGCTGTGGCGGCGAGATTAGCCGAGCGTTTCAGCAAACCAGGGTTAACAGCCGGGAATCAGAAGTACTGAGCCTGGTGGCGGACCGCAAAAGCAACCAGGAAATCGGCAGCCTTCTTCACATCGGCGAAGCGTTGCCCCAACGCCGCCTTTCCCGTATCCTGCAAGCATGGAAGTAAACTTCAACCCCGAGACGGAAAAGAAGCTGAAGGACCTCGCCGCGCAGAGCGGACGCGGTACTGACGACCTCGTTGAGGACGCGATGGCGGGATATGCTGCCGAGTTGCTCCAAGCGCGCGAGATGCTCGACAGCCGCTATGACGACCTGAAAAGCGGCCGGGTGAAGCCTGTCCCCGGTGACGAAGTTGAAGCTTACTTCCGCGAAAAAAGCGCCGCTCGCGCGCCGCTCGCGGCCCGGTTCATGACGGGATACGATTTCCATCCTGTAGCCCGACTTGATCTAGACGAAATTTGGGAATACATTCGCGCAGACAGTATCGACGCCGCCGACCGGATGATTGCGGAAATCCTCTCCGCATTCGCGCCTAGGTTTCGTTTCCCGATCGAGGGCCATAGACGCCCGGATCTCACCTTGCGGCCCTTACGCTTCGTTCAGGTGCGTGAATATCTGATTGCCTATGCGCCGGATGAAAAGCCGTTGTGGGTTGTCGCGGTGATGCACGGACGGCGCAGCCCCCGCGTCATGGCCGCAATCTTCAGAAGCAGAGAATAGACCCCAAGCCCGGCACCCAACTTGGTGTATGTTGTCGATCCCTGGCCCGCCAACCGCCCGCCCGCTATCCCGGACCCCCGGACTTTGACAAGGAACAAAATATTGCGCTGGAACCGCTGGCGGGATGTATAGTGTGAGGCTGTTGGGAGCGGGGTAGCGCAGTGGAGGGCGCAGTCTGCCCTCCTCTGCGGCTCTTCTTCGGGAATTGGCGTTAGCGCGCGCTGACTTTTGTTACTCGCCGATGAACACACGCGATCTGAAAGCCGCAGAGGAACGCAAAGTACGCGTACCTCTGCGCTACCCCGCTCCTTGGTATTTGCGAGGTGCTCGGCGTCCCACCAGCCAGGCTTGACGTGGCGCTTCTGCCTGATCACTCATCCCCACAGCAACGACCATATGTGTCAGGTGCTAATTTTGGCGGTGTCTAGTCTCTATTTCACTTCTCTCGAAGTTGTGGGTGCAAATGGGTCTGCTTGTCCACCCGACAGCTTTATAGCGTGCGCCAGCGCATTGACGACCCTTTCGGCGCTGTCTCTGTTTTTGAAGACCAGGAAAGTTTTAGCTACGGAGTCAATTGGGGTGGGAATGAGTGGACAACCGCTCTCAACAGCTTTGGAGCAATCCTGATTTAGTTCTCCCCGCTGAATGAGACGGCCCATACTGGTTGTTTGGAAGGACACGCACCACCATTTACTCGATTCAGAGTCCAAGAAGGGAACAAAAAATTGCCTAAAACACGGTTGCCCCGCAGTGTCGCAATTGGGGTGCTGTTTCTGAAACTTTTCGAAAGCGTCAGCATTAAATAGGCCCGGTTCAGCGCGTACTGAAGACGGGTCAATTTCTTCGAGCGGAATTATCATGTATTGAGGAAAGCTTCTACCTTTGATACCCTCAGCCAAAACAAAGTAGCGGGATTGGCCGTCTTCGGTTGGCTGTGCCATGGCCACCATAACGTGTGGTTTGCCGATGATTATTGTGAAGTGAGAGTGGCCCGCAGGGGTTAGTCCCGCTATTAACCCATTTAAGACTTTGTAATTTTCAGGTTCCATGAGTCGGTTCATGTACTCGGCGGTTGTGGGGATTTCATCTTTGGCCGGAGGCTCCGTCGCATTTTCGTTGACTTTACCACTCCCCGGTAAGGAAGAAATTGGCAGGACAATCGTGGACGCTGAGCGCATGATTCTGGCCACATCACCTATGCCCACCGAAAAATAGATGCCCGGAGAATCGGCGAGTAATGAAGTTGTCACGCCGATAACGCCGCCGTCCTTGTCGAAGAGCGGTCCGCCGCTCGACCCGGGTGCGATGGCCGCAGTTGTTTGTATCAAGAACTTATCCTTGATACTTCGGAATCCGCTGACGATGCCATTGGTGATGCTTAGGTCCAAACCACGGGGCGCACCGATTGCGTACACCTCGTCACCTTGTTTCAGTGATAACTCATCCCCAAGTTTCAGCGGAGCACGAGTTCCGGTGTTTACAGATACGATTGTGATGTCCCGAGCCGGGTTATCCGCAATAAATCCTTCCACCACTTCCGTTCCGCCATCTGCAAAACTCACAGCAGCACTCGTCGCGTCCGCCAGGACATGATGGTTGGTGACTACCTGGTTGGTCGCAATTATGAATCCCGATCCCTGCCCCAATGGTTTGTTGTCCTTGTCCAGTGGAACCACAACTACGACTGAAGAATGGCAGCGTTCATAGATGAGACTGGCTGAATTCTGTGATTTTGTCTGCGCGTTCGAGGAGGCTACCACCAGAATAAGTAAGGCAGCCAACAATAAAAGATAGCGGGCAACGCGCTGAGTGGATGTTGAAGAAGACGGGCGCGGGTGACGGGGGCGGTGATACCACAATGAGGAATTTCGCCCTCCCGTTCGCCCGAGAAACAACGTTATTTCGGCTTTCATCATGTCCCTTTCCACCTGCCTAGGTACGAGTAGCTGTCTTTAGAAAACACGGAAGGTATTATTCGGAACTATCGGTATCATTTCAACCCATGTAGGCGCACCCTGCAACAGCACAATGGTACCAACCAGGATCAATGGGGCCGGGGCCAGGCCGATTTTGGACGCCTTCGTGCTTGGGCGTGTTGACCGTTCCTGTTTTGGCAAGTCAGGGGGTGCAGGGCTCGTGGGGCCTCCATTCTGCAAGATTTGTGACCGGGGCGCGCATTAAGCCCCGTTCTCTAGAACACGCAGCCCACTCCGCTAGTCCACAGCCACTTTTTAGCAATCGCCTCTAAGGTCCTTTCTAACAAATCTTCCATGCCGTTCCCTTCCCCGTGCTCATGGGACTCGTTCACTGGATCGTGCTTAGTGATTTCAATCGTGTGGCCTTGGCCCGGTCCGCCGGCGCGGGTCATAGGTTAGACGCTCGCCGTTATCCCGCTCGACAGTGAGTGAGTTTTGTTCCCGATCGACGCCCATGACACGGACGCATTCTCCCGATTGGACGTCTACCGCGCGACTGCCTCGCGCGTAGCGCACGATGTCACCACCTCCGTACTGCGCGACCCGTTGCCGGTCGGTCCCGGTCATCTGCTGGCGCGGCACCGGCGCGGTGATTCGGCGTTCGTGCTCTTCGGCGCTGCGACGGACGCTGCCACGGCAAGTGCCAAGTTTCTTTCGCGGGTTGAACAGATGTGAGAACCCCCCGCCCCGTGGCGGCTGGCTGAACGGGTCAGCCAGCCGCCGCTTTTTCGGGCAATCTCATTTACTCGGATAGCCTGCACGAAGGATTTGGTCGGCGGCGCGAAAGATTCGTTGGGCAGAACGCTCGGTGAATGTCTGGCCCTGCCCCCATGGCGCGCCATCTTTGTCTCGTCGAGTGGGTGGGTTTGTCTGGGCCGCTTGGGTTAGCGCGTGATGGTGGGCAACGGCCTGACTGGCGGTCACGGATAGCCCGACATAAAGGACGTTATGTCGCGCTATTTGGGAAGGTGGTAGACTCACCCAGATGGACAACGAAACGAAAAACAACGTCCCTGTGACTGAACTCACGCCCAAGGTCATAGAAGCACACTGTCCGGATTGCGGCGGTATGCGCAAGGCATACGTTCGAGGCGAACACGTGGCCGAGGGGTCAGATGACGATGGCGTGACATCGTGGAGCGACACCGGCAGGATCCTCGAATGTTGCGGCTGCTCGCGGATCTTCTTTCGCCGAGATTTTTGGTTTTCCGAGTGGGATACAGAGGGGGAGCATCCAGTCACGGGTGAGCCTCGAATAGAGCGTGGTGTGGAGACGACCTACTGGCCGGCCCCGGCCACACGAAAACCTCCCAGATGGGTCAACAACCTCGATGGACAGGACAGGGTCTTGGGTAAGCTGCTTTCCGAGATGTACACCGCGTTAAACAATGACCTCCGCGTCCTTGCCGCGATTGGCGCACGCACGGTGTTCGACCGCTCTTCGGAGCTCCTTGGCGTTCCCGCTAAGCTCACGTTCGCGGACAAGCTCCAGGAACTCTGCTGTCAAGGCAAGGTGAGCAAGGATGAGCACACCACTCTGCGTGTCCTCGTTGACGCGGGGAGTGCGGCAGCACATCGCGGATGGCGACCGAAACCGGAAGAACTCAACACAATGATGGACGTGCTAGAGACGTTCCTCCATCGGTCGTTCGTCCTCGGCGACGGCATCAAGAAGCTCAAGGCAGCAATTCCACCCAGGCCTTAATCTGGCCCTTCATAATGAGGCACCGAGCGAAGGCTCGCTACACCATGTCCATAAGTTCCGCATGCGCCGCGCGGGCGGAAGGGCGTCGAGGCCACTGCGGCGCTACACACTTTCAGCCACAACCCCAACCTTAGGCCCGCACTTGAAGCAGTGGAGCGCAGGGTCATCGAACCGGAACGCCGCAAGTCCATCTTCGTTTTGAATTCAAAAGGGTTCTCTATGTAGTATAATGCCGTTCTATGGAAATCCAGCGCGCAGCCAATTTGGGCTTGATTCACCAAAAACTTGGTATCGACTCAGATGCCCGCATCACGTATAAACTAACAGCGAACGGCGTTGTTATTTGGGACTTGGCAACTGAGACTCAATACACGGTTACGTATGGCGATCCAAACCCGTCTGTAGCTCGATCCCAAGTTCCTCAAAACATCAAGGACATCATCTCAGCCTCGGACGATCAACTGAAGAAGCGTTGGTCTGAAAGTCGGCAAGATGGCTGGAGCGGCGAGCGGGAAACCATTTTCACCGAGCTAACCTATCGTGACATCAGTATGCTCGGACTTTGAACCTAAGGTGGGGCGAGCTGACGCAGAGCGCAGGCAGGGAGAACGGTGTCAGGAACGTGTGAAGAAATTGAATTTCGACCTGTTATCAACCGTGTAACTTATTGAAAATGCGTAGTGCTGAAATCGGTAAAACCAATATTTTCACATGTTCCAGGTACCCTTATCTTTCTTTTTCCGCCCATGCTGTCGCGGATCAAACCGTTGCCTGGTTCAACGGGGTCGTGGGCGGTAAGGGCCTTTCCCACATAGCGCTTAACCCTGATCTTCGACTCCCTCTCGCGAGCCTCCGCAATCTCGAACGCAGTCTGCATCCGAAGCAGGGTGTCCATCTTGGGCCCGAAAGCCTTCTCCGCCCGCAGCGCCCTGTCGGGGGAGAGTGCGGCGCGGCCGTTGAGAAGGGCAGAGAGCGCGGGCCTGGTCACGCCAAGGACCTTCGCGGCTTCGGTAACCGAGAGGCCGAGCGGCTCGATGACCTCCATCTTGATGAATTGTCCCGGATGGGCCGGGCGTGCCATACGAATCATGATTTTCGTTTCCTTTTAACGGCAGTCCTCATAATCGAGGGGACGGCGTGACGGTCGATCAGATAGCGGGCAAGAGTGCGCGGCGTGCCGTTATCGAACAGAATCAGCATTTACCTGGAACTCGCGGGCGCTTCGGCGCTCTGCGCCGCAAATTTCAGAACAGCCTGAACCTGCTCCCGCGTCACGCCGAATTCTTCCACCAACTCGTCAACGCTCATATCCTGAAGATTCTCGAACACGGTGGCTACCGGCATCCGGGTGCCCTTAAACACCCATGCGCCGCTGCGCTTCCCGGGGATGCTTTCCACGGCGGAGCATTGCGACCAATCGAGGGTTGCCATGTTCTTACCATCCTTTCACTATCCCTTGCTTTTACCACACTTCGGCGGCGGCGTCACGCGTGGGGTCTTCGTGTAAACCCCTGCGTCGTACCGCCCACGCGACACGGTGACATACGCCAGCCGTGAGTTGACAAGCTGGTCGTGAGCCAGTTCGGTGTCCACGTGTCCGGTTACCCACCCTTCCTCCTTTGTTTGATACAATAATACGAGGCGAGGGGAAGGGGCCAAATATGGTGAAACCGATTTCGGTAAGCGCGTTGCCGAACTTGCGAATCAAGGTCGTATTTTCGGATGGCACGCAAGGCTCCGTAGACCTGTCGGAGTTGGCGGGGCAGGGCGTCTTCAAGGCGTGGGAGGATGAGAAGTTCTTTGCGCAGGTCCACGTCGGCCCCGGCAGGCAAATCCGATGGAATGATGAGATCGAGCTGTGTCCCGATGCGATCTATCTGAAGTTGACGGGGAAGACCCCTGAAGACCTCTTCCCCAACCTCCGGCGCGAGCCCAGTCATGCCGGAAGTTAGCCGCTTTTACGGCATTGTCATCCGAGTGTAGACGACAGCGTCGAGCCCCGATGTCTTGCGAATGACGCCGTGTGCTGAAGCCCAGTCGTTCACTGTATGGAGGAATTCATGCGCCGTTTTCGGTTCTGCCTGCTTCTCGCATCTGCGGTTCTGGTAGCGATCGCGACTCTAGCGCAGCAGGCACGCCTCGAATATCCGCCCACACGCACCGTGGACACCATTGATACCTACGGAAGCGTCAAAGTTCCGGATCCCTACCGCTGGCTCGAAGACCTCGACAGCAAGGAAGTGGCCGACTGGGTGAAGGCGGAAAACTCTGTCACCATGCCCTATCTTGCCGCGCTGCCGGGTCGCGACGTGTTTCGGGAGCGCATCACCGCGCTTTACAACTATGCTCGCACCAGCGTGCCCTTCTGGGAAGGCGGGCGCTGGTGGTACACGAAGAATTCGGGCTTGCAGAAACAGAGCGTGTGGTATTCACGCGTCACGCTGACCGGCGCCGAAGAGATGATCATCGATCCGAATCAATTGTCACCAGACGGCTCGACGGCGCTCTCCCAATTCACGCCCTCCCCGGATGGCAAACATTACACCTACGGTCTGAGCGAAGGAGGCTCGGATTGGGTCACGATCCACGTGCGCGATCTCGCGACGGGCAAAGACACCTCGGACATCATCAAGTGGGTCAAGTTCAGTAGCGCCGAATGGACGAAAGACGGGCAGGGTTTCTTCTACTCGCGATTTCCCGAGCCGCCCCAAGGCAAGCAACTCGAGGCCCGGCTCGAGCACATGACGCTCTGCTTTCACAAGCTAGGAACCGAGCAGGCCGCCGACGTAAAGATCTATGAGCGGCCGGACCAGCCGTCGTGGTTCGTTCTTGGCGGACACCGACGAGACGGGGCGCTTTCTGTTTGTACTGACAACCAGAGGCACGGACAAGAATGAACTGTACGTTGCCGATCTCGGCGACCCCAAGCATCCGGATGTCCAAGCACCGATTCGACCTGTGGTCACGGGGCAGGACGCGAATTACACACCGCTAGGCGTTGTGAACGGCAAGCTCTTCATGACTGTCGACAAAGATGCGCCGAACCGCAAAATCATCGCGGCGCCGGTAGCGACGCCGGAAGCAGAGCACTGGACAACGGTGATCCCCGAAGGGACCATGCCCATCCAGAACGCGTCGCTGGTGGCGGGCCAGCTCGGCCTGCTCACCTTGCAGGATGTTGCTTCGGTAGTGCGGCTCTACTCGCTCGATGGGAAGCTCGTGCGCGACTTGCAGATGCCCGGACTGGGCAGTGCCACCGGATTGATCGGACGCTTCGACCGGCCGGAAATCTTCTATGCGTTCACTTCACCGCTTCAGCCGACGACGGCCTATTTCTACGACTCCAAAACGAACTCGAGCCGGCCGTTCGATCCGCCCAAGCTCACCTTTGATCCTGCCGGCTTCGTGACTGAGCGAGTGTTTTATCACAGCAAGGACGGTACCCGCGTGCCGATGTTCCTCACTCACCGCAAGGACTTGGTGAAGAACGGTCAGAATCCGACGATGCTCTACGCGTATGGAGGGTTTTCAATTTCCGAGAGGCCGACCTTCCGCCCCGACCTCATCGCCTGGGTCGAGCAGGGAGGCGTATACGCCCTCGCGAATATCCGGGGCGGCGGCGAATACGGCGAGGCCTGGCACCACGCAGGACAATTCGAGAAGAAACAGAACGTGTTTGACGATTTCATCGCGGCCGCAGAATATCTGATCCGCGAGAAGTACACTTCGCAGGCGAAGCTGGCCATCAACGGTGGTTCGAACGGCGGGCTACTGGTTGGCGCGGCGATGACTCAGCGTCCCGATTTGTTCGCTGCGGCAGTGCCTCAGGTGGGCGTGATGGACATGCTGCGCTACGACAAGTTCACCGGTGGGGCGGCCTGGGCAACCGAATACGGAAAGTCCAGTGATCCCAAGGCCTTCGTCTATCTGCGCGCCTACTCGCCGCTACAAAACATCAAGAGCGGCGTCTGCTACCCCGCCACGCTGATCACCACAGCCGACCATGACGATCGCGTCGTGCCGAGCCATTCCTTTAAATTTGCCGCGACCTTGCAACGCGTGCAAAGCGCCGTGGCGGGTTGCGACAAACCCGTTCTTATTCGAATCGAAGCTCAGGGCAGCCACGGGTATCGGCCGCTCGACCGCCGCATCGCTGAGCTTGCGGACATCTGGGCGTTCGTGGCCCAGCAGACCGGAATGACGGTGAAGCTGGACCCTTAATGCATTGCCCTCTATGTTTACAATCTCCTGAGCTGGCGCAAGTTCCCCATGGCGCAAGTTCCCCATAGACAACGGCAGACTCTCGCGGTAGTGTGATACGCGCCATGACTACCCAAAACCAACGATGGTGTGCATTAGTGAGTACGAGTGCGCCACTAGCAGTTTTGTTGGCGATGAGCGCGCTGATGAGCGATTTCCTCGGCCGCCCGGCCTACGCGGGAACTATCCAGGCGGCGGCCAACGCCAATGTTGCAAGCCGAACGCCGCGCGGCATACCGGCAGCGCCCAATCCCGCGGACATGACGCGGAGCCGGGCCTGGGCGAAACAGTTCTTCTCCCGTTCCGCCGATCTTCCCATCTCATTTGTGCTGGACGGCAAACCCCTACACGGCATACCGCCCGCGTGGCACCCGGAAGTGTCGCGACAGGCGATCGACAACACTCGCGTCGAAACAGATTTCGAAGGCACCGATCCCAAGACGGGCCTGCACGTTCGAGTGGAGTGCACGGAGTACAAGGACTTTCCGGTGACGGAATGGGTGGCATGGTTCAGCAATGAAAGACGCGAACCCACGCCGATCATCCGCGACGTTCTGGCCCTGGATGGAAAATTCCAAGGTTCCAAGCCGGTGCTCTACTCGAACAATGGCGATTTCTACAGCGAGACAGGGTACACGCCAACCGTGAAGGGCCTGGATAAGGGAGCATCGGTCAGTTTCGCGCCCACCGGGGGCCGGCCCAGCGACGGCGCCTTCCCTTACTATCGCATCATGTTCGACAAGTGGGGACTGTCGCTCGCCGTCGGCTGGCCGGCCGAGTGGGCCATCCAATTCGAGGCAGTGCCGGACGGCGTTCAGGTGCGAGCGGGTCAGCAGAAGACCAACCTGCGATTAAGACCCGGCGAACGCATCCGCACACCACGCATGACCGTCTTGACGTGGTCAGGCGATGCATCCCGAGCGGTGAACCTGTGGCGCCGGTGGTACATTGCCCACGTTTTGCCCCGGCCCAGCGGTCAACCTCTGAAGCCACTGCTGGCTGCTGCTGCCACGGATGAGGGCGAGGAATTCACGCGCGCGACGGAAGAGAACCAGCTCCGGTATATGGATAAGTTCAAGCGGCTAGGCTTTAACTTTGACATTTGGTGGATCGATGCGGGGTGGTATCCGTGTGGCGGGCACTGGCCGAACACCGGCACCTGGGAACCCGATCCTGAGAGGTTCCCCCACGGCTTCAAGCCGGTATCCGATTTGGCAACTCGGAACGGCGCCGGCCTGTTGGTTTGGTTCGAGCCGGAAAGAGTCCGGCAGGGCACCGAACTTAGTCGCGAACACCCGGAATGGCTGCTCACTCTGAAGGGCAATGAGAATAGTCTTCTGAACCTCGGCAACCCCGATTGTCGTGCATGGCTGACCGAGCACGTGTGCCGGCTCATCAAGGAGAATGGCATCAAAGTCTACCGGCAGGATTTCAATTTCGAGCCGCTCGAATACTGGCGCAAGAATGAGGCTGAGGACCGGCAGGGAATCAACGAGAACCTGCATGTGCAGGGCTACCTCAAGTACTGGGATGACTTGCTGGCGAGGAATCCCGGCCTGTGGATCGATTCCTGCGCCAGCGGAGGCCGCCGCAACGATCTTGAAACCATGCGCCGTGCTGTGCCGCTGCACTATTCCGACTACGGTTACGGGTATCACGCCATCAAACTCTCATTCCACCAGACTCTCTTCGAGTGGCTGCCTTATTTCAAGGAACGTCACCCTCTCCTGGGACATTGACAAGCCGGGCCGGTTCGACAAACAGGTCGACAGCTACGCCTATCACTGCGCCATGGCTCCTATGTTGGCTTTAGGGCTGGACATCAAGCGCGACGATTACGATTTCGCCCAGTCGCAGAAGATGATCGCCGTCTGGCGCCGCGCTGCCGGCCTGATTCTGTATGGTGATTACTATCCTCATACGCCTTTCCGCCGAAGTCCCGACCAATGGGTCGTCTGGCAGTTCGACAGTCCCGAAAAAGGCCAAGGATTTGTTCAGGCGATCCGCTTGCCGGCATCGCAGGAAGAGACGCTCATGATCCATCCGAAGGCACTCGATTCGAGCTCGACGTACGTTTTCGAAAACGGCGAAAGCGGCGAAACCAGACAGATCGCGGGAAAAGACTTGATGGCCAACGGCTTCCGCTTCAGCCTTCCGGCGCGCAGCGGAGCCATCTGGTTCTATCGGAGGGCGGGTAACTGATCCACAAATCGGGTCAAGTCCAGACGGGCAGAAAAGGAGCATTTCAAACCGAGGCCACCGGGTGTCCACTCAAGCCGACTGGAGTTCCTAGACGGAGTTCCAGATCAAGGGCACACGCCGGCACAAAGGAGGTGCGCTATGCTCTCCCGCCGCCTGGTACAGATCATTGAGGACCACGCAGAGCAGTTGACCCGCGATCTCATCGACGATATGCGGAGTAACAATCGCACTCCGCACTATCACCACCTTACCTGCGAAGAATTGCATCTTCGGACTTATGATGTCTATCACAACCTCGGAAGATGGCTCAACGATGAAACCGAGTCGGCGATTGAGTCCAGTTACACTCAGTTGGGGAAGAAGCGGTTTGCTGAGGGGATTCCTCTCAACGAAATTGTTTACTCTTTGGGCCTGATCAAGAACCATCTCCTCGAGTACATTCACTTTTCCGGCATGGCTGATTCAGCCGTCGAGCTGCACGGAGACCGGGAATTGCAGCGCCTGGTGGGACGATTCTTCGATAAGGCCGTATATTACACGGTAAAGGGCTTTGAACAAGAGGCAGGCTGGCAGCACCCCAACGCCAGCCTCAAGCATGCGGCTTGAACGGCGCCGCTCGCTGCGACTCTCGCTTGGTCGAATGTTACGGACAGGCACAGAGACTTGATCTCCCCACGCCTGGCAGTTTGAGTTGTACCGTCCTGTCGGGCGTCCTCGGTATATTTCCTTCCTCAGCCCAACTCGTGCAGCTTCCTCCGCTGCTGCATGTTCGTTAACAACCAATCATGGAGAGTATTTCTTCCTTTTTCGTTGTCCCACTCCATCCTGTTGATCTAGTGGACGGCCCACGCCTGCGCCCCTTTAAGGCACCGGAATGGGATCAACTCTGACGGCGATGTAGTCTGAAGGGGTCGTGATGACCTTGTAGGTGATCCTATCCTGGCAATTCGGGCTTGCGGGAGTCCAGACTCCATCCATAAGCACAGTATCACAGAGGTGGATTTCCCCTCGTCAATCACAACTTGCCGCACGTGTTCGCGAGAGGCCGTAACCTTGAAGTAGCTTGCCTTCTCCGCCCGGCTCAGCTTCTTGTTGACGAGCGCGCTTCGGAGAGTGGAAACCAACTCGCCGGGCCGAAAATAGACCTGAAACAGGGAGTATCTAAATCCATACTCGTCGGATGCCAATTCCTGGCCACAGTAGGAATAGGTGATTTCATACGCCGTGGTCAGCGACCCGGTTCTCCTGCGCGGACACTCCATCGACCCGCCGGGGTCCCGGAAAAATGCAAGTTCCGCACAATAGTTCGTATCGGTCGTATACGTGATCTGGGTCGGGACTTCGACGGTCTTGGCCTTTTCAAATCTGATCGTGGTCAGTTCAGAGCCCGCTGGAATATAGGCGAGGCGGGTGAAGGGACGCAGGTCTTCGACTTGCACCTTTAGACTGACAGTGTTGTTGTTGAGGGCGGCGGTTGGCTTTTTGAGTGGCCCGGCGTGAAGGAACGGGCTAAGCAGTCCTCCGCAAAGAAGGGCTCCGAAAGTGACGAGCCTTACAGTATCCCGAAACATAAAGCTCACCTCCAACTCTCAAGGTTTCGAGGCTACTTCCCTCATTAGGCAAGATAGAGATGCGGCGGGCTCCATTGCAGATGGCGCCTCCGGAGCAGGAGGTTCGGGAGTCGGCGGCGTAAATCAGAAATCCCATGCGGCCTCCTCCACGGGGAGGTGTAACACACGCTTAATACTATTGTAACATAATTGTAATATTCCAGCGCCAATTTGTGGCGCTGGTCGGATACGGACTTCCGGGGATGCTCATCTCGTCCTTTCCTCGCGCGCCAGAGCTTTTACGCTCCGGATGTGGGCCCCGCTGTCGAACTTGCGAATGGCCGTGCATCCGGCCGCCCGCCACCCTCTGCACTTGTGCGGCGTTCCAAAGCGATCCCGACAACGTACTCCAGTACCATTGCTCTCTCTGCCTGCCTATGTCATAACTTACGCGAAAGAGTTCAGAGGAGGAAACCAGGCGAATGATTCTCTCGTGGCTCATTTTGGCGCTCTCGATGGCGATGTTCTTCTTCTACTTTCAGGCCACCTGCCAGAAGATTCTGCGCCGGCAGTTTGAGCAGGAGTATTTCCAATCCATCGCCAGCGTGATCCGTTTGGAGTTTCCCTCGCTGCAAAAGGCGCTGGCGGATCCCGGCGCCACGCTCGACTATTCCCGGTTACCCCGGATGCTCAAATGCGACTTTCTCGCGCTGACCTATCTGCTGAAGAATACGGCAGGGGCGCGCCAGCGCTATTCCCGGGAAGAACGCCTCCTGATGGTGTATTTCCGCTGGCAGTTGATTTCGCTGGCAGCGCGACGGCTTCTGAAAGTGGGCGAGAAGAAGGCAACGCTCAGGCTGGCTTCAGTTCTTCATTATTTCGCTAACGTGGTTGGGCAACGCGTGAACACGGAAGGCTTTGGGAATTTGCAGGCCGACTACCTCGTGAACCTCTGACCTACTATGCCTCGGGGCGCACCCGGGTCGGGTCTCCCGCCCGGGTGTGCCCCCCTCTGTCCCGAGGATTTTCACTGAATTTCATGCTAACGGCTCGTTTGCGCGAGCCCTTGCACTAACTGACCCGGATTGTATTCAGGGCACACCTGAGCACGCAATATTACGAAGGTAATCGGACCGTGCCGGGCGGGTACTAGTACCTGGGCCATCAGGCGCCCCACGGCATTCTTCCGCAACGCGATCAACGCAACGGATGCCGCGTGCGCCTGGAATTGATCACCGCGCAAGCTTGGTTCGCGCTATGCTAGGAGTTCGACACGGCCGGCGCGGCCTTGTCCCTGGAGGGGTCGATTGAATCTCCCACGCTGCCTTTTATGCCTCATCCTCCTTTCCTTGTAGCGCTGCGGCCGGGGCGGCTGCGGAATCCTCAGAATAGCCTACAATGCTTGTCTTTCGCGGAAGCGCAGCCCCTGCTCCGCGCCGCGGCCGCGAATCTTCCGGCGGAACTGAAAGGTCCCAGTCCGCTCACCGCCGAGCGTTGGGCCGACTGGGTGCACAAGGAAGATGCGGAGATCCGGGCGCTTCCAGCTTTTTCAGGACCGCGGCATTTCCCTCGATACCAACCTCTGGCCTGACTTTCTGATTGACCAGCACCTGGCGAACATGCTCCGGAAGGGCTTGCTGAGCCCGGGTTGCGTGCATTGCGTGGCGGTGGTCGGGCCGGGACTGGATTTTGCCAACAAGGAAAAACTCGAACAGGCACTGGCCCGTTTGAACATGGCGCTGATGCTGAACCCCGCCGGCTTCGCGCTCTCGAACGATCGCCTGCCGGGCTCGGCCGCCCACGGCCTCGCCGACTCGCTCGAAACCACCCAGATCTTCGCGCGCAACCCCGACCGCACCGAGTATATGTTCACGTACCAACGCCGCAGGTAGCGCGCATCGACTTGCGGGCCGTCCCGTTCGCTGCCGCACGTCTCCGCCCGCCAAGCTCACTTCTGGGGTCCAATCCGGGATTTGACACGCAATTCCGGGTTCGTTTTGAGTTCGTTTTTGCACTCTACAGAATGTGACATCCTTTATTTTCAACAACTTCTTGGCTTCGTTCCCCCGATTTTGCGTTTCTTTCGGCTCCCTCATTCCGAGTGGAGCGACCCGTCGCCCGAAGGCTTTGGGCCGCAGGACGAGGAATCCGGCTCTGCATGGGTGTTTCGCAGAGAAAAGGGCCAGAGCGAGATTCCTCCCCTTCGCTGCGCTCAGGGTCGGAATGACAGGATTGGGCGAAATGCCCAGAAAGCCGCTTTTGGTGTCTAATCCGCGCATTTGGCGCTCAAAGTTGGGTTCGTTTTGGGTTCGTTTTCCAATGTAATCCTTTATTTTCAAGAACATACTGGCTTCGTTCGTATCATTTTTCATTGTTTTCCGAAGCCTGCCTCCCCGGTGGCCGGGACGATGCCGCTTTCCTCTCCGGCGGGCGAACCCAACGGTCCCCGTCCAGTTGCTGTCATTCCCGCAGAAGCGGCAATCCAGCCTGTCGCGGACCTGCACCGAAGGCGATCCTTTGTTTTCATGAACATTCCCGGATCGTTCGTAGAATTCTTGAGTCGATAAGTAGAGGAGACGGGAATTCGAGGAGCGAGCCCGCCAGCCTCCGGGCCGCGGCCCGAGGACCAGGGGCGCGGGTGACACACTCCTGCTCCTGTCTCCGTACTCTCGACCTTCTAAGTAGAGGCGGCTCTACGCCGCCTCTCGCTAGGAACTCTACGCGACTTTTCGACACTTCGACTTTTTGACTGCGATTGCAGGCAGGAACCACAGGCAGGGACCACAGACGAAACCCGAGGAAGGCTTCCCAGCATAACGAATCCGGCAGGCCCTGGCCGCCCGCCTAACCCCACCGCACCATTCTAGCCTATTGCATTCTGTTTGTCAAGAGAAAGATGCGGTGAGAACAGAAAGTCCGATCCCGCCACGGAACCGGCATCCGCGATTCTGCCTCGGCGCTGGAGCATGTGCGTGGCGCAGAACGCGCAGAAAAGGGCATCCTGCGTAACATGCCGTCACTCTAAGGGAAATTCTTCTGCAAACTCGATGACGAGAAGGTGGACCTCCGTATCGTTGTAGGTGAAAAAGATACGCAGCGCCGGGGCGTTCGGATAAACGGCGGTCTTTGCCACTGACAACGAAGTCCCCGAATTGTGGGGAAAACTTCGGGCTGCCGGGCCAGAGAAAAATACAGTGCGGCCAATACATCGTCAAGCCGTTCATGGCTCGCGGCCAACGCTTCAAATTGCTCGCGGAATTTGGGCTCTTCGCGGAGGGTCCTAAGCTTCTTGAATGGCCAGCCCG
This sequence comes from uncultured Acidobacteriota bacterium, assembly GCA_963722675.1. Classification (GTDB taxonomy): domain Bacteria; phylum Acidobacteriota; class Terriglobia; order UBA7540; family UBA7540; genus CAVROP01. The sequence continues at coordinate 4,885 of CAVROP010000111.1, read as the reverse complement.
TGCTCTTCGGCAATCTCGCGTCCCCTCTCTACGTCGCCTTCAGAAAGTGGTTCGTCGGTCAAAAAGATGCGTCTCGTAGGGAATCGTTCCTCGGTAGCGAGCGGCCTTCCAGCCCACCATCTTGTGGGTCAATTCCGATACCGTTTCCGCGCCAGCCTCCGACAGTGCTTCGATAACCCGATCAACGACGGCAATGTGTTCCGGCTTGAAGACTGCCAGGTTGGGGCGGCGAAGATCAACCGTGCGGATTTGAGTGTTCCCGCTCTTCAGCGGGATTTCCTGAAGGCCAAGCTCCATGTTCTCGATCATCTTCTTACGAAGAGGCAAGAGCCTACGGGGGCCGGCCCCTGCTCGAGTTTTTGGTATTCGAAGCCTGTTATCGGTTCACCGTAGTGAGCGAACGCAAGAAAATCAGAAAAGAATAAAATCTTGTTCAGCTTCACCGACCCAAACTTCGGGTCATTCGCGCACTTCTGGCTGATATAAAGCACCAGTTCTCGAAACCGGTCCTCATTCTCAGGCCAAACCTTAGGCTTTGGAGCGCTCACTACAGCCTTCATTTCGATCACCCTTCCCTATCCGATCCCTATAATGCCGAGGTTATCACCTGCTGCCGCGCATTGCAATCACTGGTGTTCCTCAGCGGGGGATGCCTCGTTGTCGGCATGCCTCTGAATGGCCGGAACTCTAAGCGTTCAAATCCCGGCGTGCTATAACCTAAAGCCTCTACTGTCACTGGGCCGCGCTTTCTGACCGCTGTCAGCGTCTACCTGTAGACGTGGGTGGGAGAAAAGCGTACCTGACAACGTTTTGCTCTGCGCCGATGCGCGCTACCGGCTGAACCCTCGAAGCGCTTGTTGCAGGCCGTCGCCCATCCGAATTATCATCTTGCAAGCGTTTATGGTGAGAGCCTGATAATCATGTCCGCCGTCGAGGAAAAAGCCGTGCTCGCCGCCTTGCGGAAGTTCGCCGGCGCAGTGACGGCCAAGATGACCTCCGTCACGATAGGCGAGCCTGAGGACCAACTTCGCTCCCCATTTGAAATCTTCATGCAAGATCTGGGGCGCGCAATCGCCCGAGACGTCGTCTGCACGGGTGAGACGCGGCTCCCAAATCGGCTTGGGAAACCGGACTATGCCGTTCACTCGGGGAGAATCCTGATCGGCTATGTCGAACTGAAGGCTCCAGGTATTGGGGCAGCCACGAGCCGGTTTACCGGCCGCAACGCCGAACAATGGAAGCGGTTTTCCGCGATCCCAAATTTGATCTACAGCGACGGCAACGACTGGGCTCTTTACCGTCATGGAGAGCAAGTCGGCCGCACGGTCCAACTGTCTGGGGACGTGGCGACGGACGGAAAAAACGCAGTCAGCCCCGAAGACGTCCGGCGTCTGTTCGGGCTCCTGACGGATTTCCTCTCATGGCAACCTCTCATTCCCCAAACGACCAAGGGCGAGATTGACCTGAAGGGGCTGGCCGCGCTTCTCGCTCCGCTGTGCCGCATGCTCCGCGAGGACGTGACCGACGCTCTACGCGACACGCGGTCGCCATTGGTTCAACTCGCAAAGGATTGGCGTCAACTGCTTTTTCCCGATGCCGACAACGAGCAGTTCGCGGACGCCTATGCTCAGACCGTGACATTCGCGTTGCTCCTGGCGCGCAGCGAGGGAGCTGAGCCGCTCGAACTAGGGAACGCCGAAAGCTCCCTGGCTGCTGAACACACGCTGCTCTCCCGCGCCCTCCAGGTCCTGACCGACCCGAATGCTCAGGCGGAGATCTCTGCCTCTCTGAACCTGCTTATTCGCGTCATTGGGGCCGTTCCTCCAAAGGCCCTTACAGGGCCGAGGGAGCCATGGCTTTATTTCTACGAGGACTTCCTCGCGGCGTATGACGAGAAGCTACGCAAGGACGCGGGCGCGTACTACACACCCGTGGAGGTTGTCCGCGCACAGGTTCGGCTGATCGATGACCTGCTGACCAATCAGCTTGGGAAATCCCTCGGCTTCGCCGACTCCGGCGTGGTGACGCTTGACCCGGCGGTCGGCACAGGCACGTATTTGCTGGGCGTCATCGACCACGCGTTGGCAAAAGTCGGGTCGCAGCAGGGGGCCGGAGCCGTTCCCGGCCAGGCAACCGCCTTGGCCGAGAATATCTACGGCTTCGAGATCATGGTCGGGCCGTTCGCCGTCTCCGAGTTGCGCGTCAGCCGTGCTCTCGAAAGCAAAGGAGCGCGCTTACCTGCTGGCGGCACACATGTCTACTTGACCGATACCCTGGAAAGCCCTGACACGCCGCCGCCAAAGCTCCCGCTTTTTCTCAAGCCAATTGCCGACCAGCACGCCAAGGCCCTTAAAGTGAAAGCCGCGGTGCCGGTGATAGTTTGCCTCGGTAATCCGCCCTACGATCGCCACGAAGCCGCCGAGGAGGACAACAAGGCGCGCACCGGAGGCTGGGTCCGATGGGGACAGGATGGCAAGGGCACGGGCGCGATTTTCAAGGATTTTCTGGAACCCGCGGTTAACGCTGGCCACGGCGTCCACATCAAAAACATTTACAACCTGTACGTCTACTTCTGGCGCTGGGCATTGTGGAAGGTTCTGGAACAGAACTCCTCCGGCGGACCTGGCATCGTCAGCTATATCAGCGCGTCAAGCTACCTGGGTGGCGACGCATTTTGCGGGATGCGCGAGCACATGCGCCGGGTTTGCGACGACATGTGGATTCTCGATTTGGGCGGCGAGAGCCGGGGCGCCCGTAAGAGTGAGAACGTCTTCGCTATACAAACGCCCGTTGCCATCGCCGTGGCGGCCCGCTACGGCAAGCTGAACAGGAAGAGGCCCGCGAAGGTGAGGTACGCGAGACTGGAGGGAACGCGCGAAGAGAAGCTAGGCGCGTTGGACAGCATTTCCTCATTTGCTTCGATTGATTGGGAGGACTGCCCGGACGGCTGGCTCGCGCCTTTTGAACCTGCTGGCAAAGGAGAATACTTCCGTTGGCCGCTGTTGACCGACCTCATGCCGTGGCAGCACTCCGGAGCCCAGTTCAAGCGGACTTGGCCGATAGCCGCGGCCCGGGAGACGCTGAAGGCCCGCTGGCGCGCTTTGCTGGCAGCGAAGGACAGAGCCGCGGCATTCAAGGAAACGCGGGACCGGAAAACAAAACACTCGCAATGCCCGCCGCTCTTCAAAGTTGCTGCGACCGCCGTCTGTCCCTGGACGGATTCTGGGGTTGTTTGCATGTACGGGCTGCAGGCCCGTCGATCAGTTAGCCCGGGACTCTCCCGCCCCGCGGGTCGAGCGGTATGCCTACAGCTCGTTCGATCGGCGATGGGTGTTAGCCGACAATCGCCTGGGCGACTTCCTCCGGCCCGTTTTGTGGTCCGCGCACGGCGAGCGGCAGGTTTACCTGACAAGTCTGCTCACCAAGACCCTCGGAGCCGGGCCCGCCGTTACTGCATGCGCGGAAATCCCCGACCTGGACCACTTCTCCGGTCGCGGGGCCAAGGACATTGTGCCGTTGTACAGGGACGCGGAATGCCAGGAGCCGAACATTCGGCCCGGACTGCTGGACCTTGTTTCTAAAGGGCACCGGGGGAAGGTTTCGCCGGAAGATTTCCTGGCTTACATTTACGGCGTGCTGGCACAGCCCGCCTTCACCTCTCGCTATGCCGAAGAATTGGCCACACGCGAACTACGTGTACCCATCACTATGGATGCGGCGCTTTTCGCCGAACTCCGCGACGTTGGGGCGAAGCTGCTTTGGCTGCACACGTACGGAGAGCGCTATGTGCCCAAGGGCCGCGCTCGCGGCCAGGTCCCAAAGGGCGATGCTCGCTGCACGAAACCAGTGCCCGGGGACAAAGAAAATTACCCCGAGACCTACGAATACATCGACGCAACCAAGACTCTTCGCGTCGGCGCAGGCGCAGTTTGCCCCTGTCGCGCCAGAAGTGTACAATTTCGAAGTCTCGGGACTGAAGGTAGTCCAGCACTGGCTGGACTACCGGATGCGAGAGCCGAAAGGGAAGAAGTCTTCCCCGCTAGACGATATTCACCCGGAGAAATGGACCCGCGACTTCACAGACGAGCTATTGGAGTTGCTATGGATTCTGGAAGCGACGATAGCCGAGTACCCGCGCCAAGCGAGACTGCTGACCCGCGTGGCAAAAGGACGGAAGATACGCCTATAGACGCGGAGGAGGACGAAGCATCCGAAGGCTCGCCTTGCTTTACCGAGCGCGACCTTGAGCGCGAGCTGCCCCCGATTCCGGACTGGATGCGCAAACCACCCTCGCCTTCTCACCCGAGCCTCTTTGACGACGACTGAGTGCGCGGGCGGACTGCCACATTTGCCACAGCCCCAGGCTAGACCATTGGGCTGATGTCGGAAGTTCATGCGGCCATCCCCAAGTGGCGGATGAATGACGGCGCGACGATGGGCGACGATCTGTTTAAAGTTCCGGAAGAGGCCGGCACTACTCAGCTGGTGGTTCAATCGGCTGGCCCGGCATGCACGCCGCGAAAGCCTGGAACCTGCGCCCATCCTGGACGCTCTCTTGCCGATACTCGAATACAGCTATGAGCGGCTCCAGGCAGGTGGCTTTTCCGACGCTTTGCTGACGGCAGCCATAAAAGCCGATGCTCGGATTGCCAGGGCCGCAGAGCAACTGGAACCACTGGGCATATACCGCGAAGACCTGTGCCTGCTGTTGCAAGAAAGAATGAAGGAGCGGCTGAAGATGCGGAGGAGGAAGGCTGGCTTGAGCGGAAAACGCAGGAAGCCGCAGCCGCCGCCCAGCCTCACGCCTCCGGGCCATCGCCGTGCGGCCGGCCGCCCGTTCAGTCGGTGCGTCGCCCGCTGCGCCACCTAAGGACCCACGGCACAA
>CAVROP010000110.1:0-29063 GCA_963722675.1 uncultured Acidobacteriota bacterium | reverse complement strand
CGCGCAGGCAATCGGCAAAGTCATCGACAAGACGCACCCGCTCATCGAGGTCAGCTAGGCTTGACGGACGGCGCAACAAAAGGTGCGTATGATGACCCTGGTCCAGGTTGAAACGCCGCAGCAGATCGAAGCGGTCAGGCGGCTGCTCCGCGAGTACGAGGCTTCCCTTAACGTCAGCCTGTGCTTTCAGGGTTTTGAAAAGGAACTGGCAGAGCTGCCGGGAGACTACGCGCCGCCCCGAGGCAGACTGCTGCTGGGATGCGACGGCGACGAACCTGCCGGGTGCGTAGCCCTGCGAGGACTCGACGAGGAGACCTGCGAGATGAAGCGGCTTTACCTGCGGCCGGAATTCCGCGGCCAAGGCGCAGGGCGGCGGCTCGCCCGGGCCGTTATCCAGGAAGCTCGCACTCTGGGCTACAAGCGGATGCGGCTGGATACCCTGGCCGCGATGCAGGAGGCCAAGGCTCTCTATGAATCGCTGGGCTTCAGGCGCATCGAGCCCTATTATCGTAATCCGCACCCCGGCACGGAGTTTATGGAATTAGAACTCTGATGCCCGCAATGAGTCCCCCGCGACCGCATTTCCGGTGCGGCGTAGACTGGCTGCGTAGCCGCTCATTGAGGTCAGCTAGGCTTGACGGACGGCGCAACGAAAGAACTCACCACAGAGGACACGGAGACCGCAGAGAAAAGCCCGAGTGTTTCCTCTGTACTGCTATTTCCGGAGATCCTTGGCGGCGCGCAAGGATTTCTCGTCTGGAATTTTGAATCTGGAATTTTGGATGCGGCCGACAGGCCGCGCCTGATCTCTGTGTCCTCCGTGGTGAATTCTTTATGGAATTAGAACTCTAATGCCCCGTCGAGGTACCCCCCGATTAACGAATTCCGCAGTGGCGTAAAGCCCCGGCTACACCGTTGCGCCGTTCTCGGACACAGGGTAAGATGGCACTCATGAAGAAGCGCATACCCTTTCAATTGATCCTTGCCATTGCCATCGTACTTCTCGGGGGCGGTTTGGTAGGGGGCGAATACCTGCTGGTGAAGTGGTATCCCGGACACCATCAGCGGGTCAGTGACGAAACCCTCAAGCAACGTCCCTACCACAATGACACGCTGGGTATTGATATTCAAATTGCAGACGGAATCTACGGCAACGTGGAGAATTTTCCGGGTGGAGTAAAGATCGGCCGCCCGAAGTTCTGGAGCGTCGGACCCTCGCTGACGATTACTTCCCAGCCCAACCCCGACCAGACCTGGGAGTTCTCTGCCGAAGATCTGGCGAAATGGGAATCGAAGGGCGTCACCGAAGATCTTGGCTACTATCATCTCGAGCATACGAAGATCAATAATCGTGACGCGATGATGATTCGCGAGCTCAAGGGCCGTTACATGCACGTGACGGCGAGAATCATGTGCAAAGACCGGATTATCGAAGCCGATTGCACCACCGGCGGTGAAGACGAAGCCCTCTACACGGACGCGTGCGACGAGACCCTCCGCAGCATAAAGATCGCCGGGCCCGAGCCGCCGCCGCAGCCCGGTGTGATGGAGCTTCAGCCGGCCCCGCTCGTCAAGCTCAAGTAACAGGAGCAAGAATGCAAAAGTGGGAAGTTGCAGAAGGCAATCTCGCTTCCCCGCGAGGCTTTCGTGGGGCGGCGGCGGCGGCGGGAATCAAGAAGCCGCACGGCGAACTCGACTTGGCGCTGCTGGTTTGCGATGCCCCGGCGGCCACGGCAGCCGGCGTGTTCACAACCAACCTGGTGGCCGCCGCGCCCGTGCTCGTTTCGCGCCAGAACCTCGTCGAAAGCCGCGGACGCTGCCGCGCCCTCCTCGTCAACGCGGGAAATGCCAATGCTTGCACTGGCCGGCAGGGCCTTCACACCGCCAGAGAGAGCGCCCGAGCGGTCGCCAGGCTGTTGAACCTCCCGCCCGCGCAGGTTCTGGTTGCTTCCACGGGCGTTATTGGCGTGCCTCTCGATTTGGGCCTGGTCACCAGGCAGCTTCCCGATCTCGTCGGAAAGCTCTCCATCGAGAACGCCTCGGCGGTCGCGCGGGCGATTATGACCACCGACACCTTCCCCAAGTCATGCGTGCTGCGCTCCGAGGTGGGAGGAAAATTCGTGCATCTGGCGGGAATCGCCAAGGGCTCAGGCATGATTCATCCGCACCTGGCCACCATGCTTTCCTTCCTCACCACGGACGCGCTGATCGGCCCGCGGACGCTCCATAACCTCCTGCGCGCCGCCGTGGACGCTTCCTTTAACTGCGTCACCGTGGACGGCGATACGTCTACGAACGACACCGTGCTGGCTTGGGCGAGCGGCGTCGCCGGCGCCGGCGTGCGTCCCGGCAATGCTAGCTGGGCGTGGTTCCTGGAGGGGCTGACCCAACTTGGCCAGAGTTTGGCCAAGATGATCGCTCGCGACGGCGAAGGTGCTAAGAAACTTATCGTCGTCGAGGTGCAGGGAGCAAGAAAGCACTCTGAGGCCGACCGGGTGGCGCGCGCCGTCGCCAATTCACCTTTGGTCAAGACTGCCGTGGCGGGAAGTGATGCCAATTGGGGCCGCATCCTCTGCGCGGCGGGTTATTCCGGCGCGGTCTTCGATCCCAACAAAGTGGACATCCGCGTCAATGACTTGCTGCTCTGCCGGGACGGGGTGGATGCCGGCTTCGACGAAGCCGCCGCGCGTAAGGAACTTGATGGGACGGAAGTGGTCCTCCGGCTTGACCTTCACCAGGGCAGCGCCTCGGCCCGTATTTGGACCTGCGACCTGACCCACGGCTACATCACCATCAATGCTTCGTACCGAACCTAGTGTGCCGAGTCAGCAGTTCGTTTAAGATTTCAGCCCGCGGAGCGGGCGGCAGCGTGTAGCCCACGGCGCAAGAAGGTGTGAAAAAATCACCACGCCCTGTCATTCCGAGCGAAGCGAGGAATCTGGATTGGTTTGTTTGCAAGGAGATAAATGCAGATGCTTCGCTTCGCTCGGCATGACAGCTAATTGTTTCACACCGCCTTAGGCCCTGGGCTAACTTATGCCGCCCCTGACGGGGCTTGGAAAAACGGGCGCATTGGAAGATCCCATGTCAGGAATTATTGGTTACATCGGAAATAAACGGGTAGTCCCGGTGTTGCTGGAAGGTTTGCAGCGCTTGCAATACCGTGGTTACGACTCCGCCGGCATCGCCGTCATCGAGGGCGACCGGTTGCAGGTGCGCCGCGCCACCGGCAAACTGCACAACCTCGAAGAAGTGGTCCGTCTGAACCCCGTCGACGGTGCGTACGGAGTGGGACACACGCGCTGGGCCACCCACGGAGCCCCCACGGAAGAAAACGCCCATCCGCACCGCGACTGCCACGGGACCGTGGTGGTGGTTCACAACGGCATCATCGAGAACTATCTGGAGCTGAAGCAGGGGCTCGTGGCCGAAGGCCACAAGTTCTCCACGGAAGTTGACACCGAAGTCATCGCTCACTTGGTGGAGAAATATCTCGAGGGCAGCGGTGCACCGGGGGCTGCTTCTAACTCGAACAATCTCGAGGAAGCCGTGCGCGCCGCGGTATGTCAATTGCGCGGCGTCTTTGCCCTCGCCATCATTTCCACTCGCGATCCCAACAAAATCATCGCCGTGCGCCAGGGACCGCCGGTGGTCATCGGTCTGGGCAAAGACGAATATTTTGTGGCCAGCGACGTTCCGGTTATCCTCTATCACACGCGCGATCTGTTCTTTCTGGCTGACCACGACCTGGCCGTGCTCACGCCCAACGGCGTGAAGTTGAGCGGCTTTGACGGCCACCCCGTCTCGCGCCGCGTCCAGCACATCACCTGGGATCCCATCCTGGCAGAAAAAGGCGGCTTCAAGCACTTCACCATCAAGGAAATCTACGAACAGCCGCGGGCGGTTCGCGATACCGCTCTGGGCCGCTTCTCGCTCGAGACCGGCCAGGTCTTTCTGGACGAGATGGAAATTAGCGAGGAGGAATTCCGTGCCTTCCGCGACGTTAAAATCGTGGCCGCTGGAACTTCCCGCCATGCGGGCTTGGCCGGGAAAATTATGATCGAGCGGGTGGCGCGCGTGCACGTCGAGGTAGACCATGCTTCGGAGTTTCGCTACAGTGACCCTCTCGTCGACTCGCACACCCTGACCGTGCTCATCACTCAGTCCGGCGAGACGGCAGACACCATCGCCGCGCAACGCGAGGCGCGGGCCAAAGGGTCAAAGACGCTTGCCATCTGCAACGTCCTGGGCAGCATGGTTTCGCGCGAGGCCCACGGCACCATTTACACCCACGCCGGGCCGGAACTGGGCGTCGGCTCCACCAAAACCTTTACCGCCCAGTTGACCGCCCTTTACCTCTTCGCGCTCTACCTGGCCCAGGTGCGCGGCCAACTCTCCCTCGAGGACAGCAAATCCTGGCTGAAGGCTCTGGCGGCCCTCCCTAAACACCTCGAAACGGTCCTCCAGAAAGACGATGAAATCGCCGAACTGGCGCAGCGTTTCTACCGGTCGTCGGATTTTCTCTTCCTCGGCCGCGGCGTCCACTTCCCGGTGGCTCTCGAGGGCGCGCTCAAAATGAAGAAGATCTCCTACATTCACGCCGAAGCCTATCCCGCCGGCGAGATGAAGCACGGCCCCATCGCTCTCATCTCCGACGGTCTGCCGGTGGTGGTGATCGCCACCTGTAACTGGAACTCGCCCTCTTCGCGGCAGCGCTACGAACGGACCATCTCCAACATCAAGGAAGCCAAAGCGCGCGGCGCCACGATCATCGCCCTGGTGACCGAAGGCGACCGCGAGGTCCCTGCCATGGCCGACCACCTGGTGGTTTTGCCTCACACCAGCGGGACTCTCTCCACCATCCTGGAAGCGGTCCCCCTCCAACTCCTCGCCTACCACATCGGCGTCCTGCGCGGTTGCGATGTGGACCAACCACGGAACTTAGCGAAGTCCGTAACCGTAGAGTAATGTGTAGGGGCAGCCCGAGTGGCCGCCCGGCGGCAGAGCACCACCGCTTGTCATTCCGAGCACCACCGCTTGGTCATTCCGAGCACCACCGCTTGTCATATCCGAGCGAAGCGAGGAATCTCGCTCTGCTTGCTGTATTCTGTATCGTCAAACCAGTGCCAGATTCCTCGCTTCGCTCGGAATGACACTCGCGGGCGTGGACCTGGATTTCAAGCTCTGCGGCTTTTCGGTAGGGTCCTGGTTTGAAGAAGGTTCGCTTGACGTGCATTAAGACGAGGCTGAGAATTTAGCCAAGGGGGTGGTTATGCCACATCCTGGAATTAGCATGCACAAGATCCCCGTGGGCGGGGATGAGATAGGGGTCATGTTTGTAATCGGCGTGCTCGTCCCGATGCTGATTGCCCTTCCCGAGGTACGGAATTTCATCCTTGTGAGTCTACCCATCGGCGTAATCATCGCGATCATCCTGCGCCTGATTCACCGGGACTGAATACAGCGCGAGAGCGCCATGATCCCGTTAGGTGCATTGTCTTGCCGGGCAAAGGGACCCGTGGCTTTCGGAAAGCACGGGCCCCCGGCCCGATCTAAGTCTCACTTGCCGCTACCAGCACGGCTACCGCCCGCGGTAATTATCGCGGCCGCGGGAGTATCCCCCGCCGCCCCGTGGGCCGCTCCCCCCGTCCTGGGCTTCGCTTCGTTCACGTTCAAGGCGCGGCCGTCCATTTCTGTTCCGTTCAACGCCGCAATCGCTTTGGCCGCTTCCTCGTCATTAGTCATCTCCACGAAGCCGAAGCCGCGAGCCCGGCCGGTGTCCCGGTCCGTGATCACATTGACGCGCGCGATCTCTCCAAAGGGTTCGAAGATCGAGCGTAGTCCGCTTTCCGTAGTTTCAAAACTCATGTTTCCGACAAATACATTCTTCATTCTTTTATTCTCCTGAAGTTGCCGCTCCGCAAATGCGGAGCGGACACGTAGGCCAGCCGTCAGCAAATCGCTTCGACAGGCCTCTAGGACATTTGATGGAGTCAATTAGGCAGGGAGCAGACAACAACTCGAAATCTTCTCAACGCAAACGGACTACGCCAAAGTCACTTACAGTATAACACAGCACGAAAGGTATTTGGGGAAATAATTGCGAGGCTACGGAAACCCTGTGGCGCTCACGTGAGAAACGGTCAGGTACGCGTTTCAGCTTTGAAAAAGGTACTCACACCGTTTTTCCCCAGTTGAGGAAATGCTGAACGCCTGTATTCCCGGTTAGTACATCCGTGCTGTTGACAGGGCATCTCGCCGAAGGCTAGACTGTGTTTTAATGCACAGGTTAAAGATTTGCGCTTGAACTTCCGACCGTATTAGTGTCTAATGCTGAGCCGTCTGGTGAGTGAGATTTCGGAGAGAAGGTCAGTGCTACCCCAACCTGCTTCGCTGCATCTTAACGAATAGCAATCTGTCGATGGAAGGATAATGCATGAAGGTTATGGTTCAGGCCGAATTCAAGCTGTTCGGTGTGATGAAGCGGGAAGGCGATTGGTATGTTGCCCACTGCCCACCTCTTGACCTCACTACCCAGGGAAGAACCACATCGGAGGCAAAAAAGAACCTGATAGAGGCTTCGGAACTATTCCTTATTAGTTGCCTGGAACGAGGAACGTTGGATCAAGCACTGAAAGAGTTGGGATTTGTGCCTCGGAAGGCTGAGCCCGTCAATATCGCCAACGCATTCCCGATTGCTGTTCCGGTTCCATTCGGTTTTGAGAAGAGCTTACCGTGCCGCGTTTGACTCCCCTGCCTCCTGTTGAGACTGTCAAACCCCTAAAGGGGCTGCCTAGCCTAGCCCAGGCCAACGGCCTGGGTGATCCGGGCGCCCGTTCTGACCTTGAGCCCTGTAAGGGCGAAATAGGAATTGCGCCTTCAGTCCCAGACGTACCGCTCATCAAATTCAATTCCGTGGCTTTCCAATAACCGCCGGTACTCCTCCTGAAAGGTCATGGCCCGGCGGTGCCTTTCCTGCTGCGCGATATACTCCGCCACCTTCTCCACACCCGCAGGGCTCACTATCGATTCACCTATCTCGCCCCTTCAGGGCTTGCGGGAACGGGTTTGGCCTCCTCACTGCCTCCGCAAAACTGGAGGCCAGGCGGTTCGCTGCTCCTTTCCTGTAAGGCTCTTTCATCCTCGACTCCAGGCCGGTTTATCCCGGCGCTCTACCTGACCCTCTCCCGCCACCCTTTCTCCTCGACGCCCTTTCTCCTGCGCAAGCCCGCGACCAACTTATCGGTACGGCGCTAAGTCCGCCTCGTCGGGCTCTCCGAAGTACTTTAGAAACGTTATAAGGAGTCGGTACCCGCTGGTCGGATGATATTCAAGAGTTGGGGCAAAGATCTCACGTAGAAGCAACTTTTGATCTAAATCGAGAAAGCGGTAATTGGTGAACTCGATATCGCCACGTTTGGCGCGGAAATGAGTTTCCAATTCGCCCGCAGAGGCACATACTTCCGTCAACACGCAGAACGCGATGTTCAAATGAACAGTCTCCAGAAAAACGGATAGCAGCTTGATATCATCCGAATGATAGTGATTCTCTGTTAATCCAAGCTCCTCCCGGAGAAGTCGCTTAGCCCAATGGAGAAAAGCGGCCGATGCGCCAGCTTCAATGTCCTGTCTTTGAAGATCTTCCTCTACTGAACACGACCACAGAGAGCCAAATACGCCAGTCTTCTTTGCTCGTTGTGTAATTAACAATCGATGATCTCTGGTGACGACCACCATCTGCAGAGAGGTGCCGTGGGCAAACCGGGCTTCAAGGGAGCCGGTGACAAGTTCGCGTATCAAGCCTTGCTTTAAGAACTGATTTCTTCCGATTTCGTCCATGTAAAAAGCCTGCACACTGTATCGGGCACTTTTAGTCTCCAGTGCAAGCGTTGGTGCCTCCTCAAAGCTAGTAGGATTGCGGACTATCATGAACTTTTCCCCGTCGTCATAAAGCCTCCGCCTCTCCCAATTTTCCCGAGTGTACCGCTCAAAATTGTCGCGCTGCTCGGGCGGCACCCCAACAGGGGCCGTTCCATCGTCATGGTTGATTCGAACTTGGGCCAACGACCACCCTTCTCTGAGATCCGGACTGGACTGAAGTTCAAGGCATCCGAGAATGCCGAGACCAGGAAATGGTGAGATGAGATAGTCTTTTCGGGCGTGTATCAGGTCCGCGAACGAAGTACTTAACCTTAGTGCTGAACGGTACAGATGAACGAACTGTCGGTTCAATCTGATAATCTTTTGGGCGAACTCCGGCGGGAAGAAAGCCACTTGAATCCCGCTGTCGATAAGTCGCCAATACCCTTTGCCGCAGATTGAGCGATTCGGATCGAGCAGTCCTATAACAACACTCGTGATCTTCTTGCTGATGATCCAGTCCGCGCAAGGCATTTTGTCATGATAGCGAGTGGTACACGGCTCAAGCGTCGTGTAGAGGGTCGCACCAGTGAGCACAGCTTTACTACGGATTTTCTTGTGTAAGAGCGTAAACTCTGCATGATCCCCAGGGGATTGCTCGCCTGAATACCCATCAACATGCTCTCCACGGTACGCAGACTCAGTTGAGCCGTCGGTTAAACGGAGAGCCGCGCCCACTTTGGGGTCACGCTCTCTGGCGGGCTTCGATTCACACGCCATCCGGAATACCTCCTCCATCAGGCTTATGTCCGGTCGCCAAGGTGTCATGGTGTGATCCTTTCGATTGGGATGAGGAATGGCCTCAAAGCAGCAAATCAAGGGCAGCGGCAACATACCCCTCATTGCCTTCCCACGCAACGCGCTTTGACTGGCTTCCGAAATTCACCGCAATGAGCATAAACTGTACTGTGGAGCTACGCGGCTGGCGCAGAGCGAAGCTCCTGCGTTCTCCCGTTTTCAGCGCCCGATGCGGTATACTGCGCCAGTCATGTCCGTCTCCAAACGCTATTTCGCGCCGGGCCAGTTGCAGTTTGTCACCTCCAGTGTAGACCGTCGCCGGAAGCGGTTCGAGAGCCTTCGCTTCCGGTCTTTGTTCGTCCAAACTCTCGGGGAACTGCGGCGGGAGAAGAGCATCTTGCTCGTCGGTTGGGTGCCCGCGAAGTCGCCATTGAGAGAAAGCAGAATTGCGTCCAACTGTTGGGCCTTGGCGGCGACCAGGCCATCCGGGGACTCGGTGGGAAGGACGTCTTTCAGGCGGATGACCTCGTGCCCAGCCTCTTGGAGCACAGCCATGATTTGGTTGGAAACACAATGGTCTGCGAAGAATCGCAGCGCCATCAGACCTCCACAGTGAATTCCGAGAGGTCGCGGGCGTAATCCAGGCACGCCGCATGTCGGCGCGCATTTAAAAACGTGGAAAACTGAACAGAAGCCGGTGGGGCGCGATGGTGAGCCTCAGCGGGCCGCTGAGGTTGCGCGTTCGTCTGCAGGACGCAGGCGGATCTTGCTGCGCAGGTAAGCAAGGTAAGCGTCGCCGTGGTGGAGGGGCGTGTGGAGTAGCTCTTCGATGACCGGCAGGAAGTAGTGCAGCGAGCGAATGGGTCCGAGCGGAATGGCGTCGGGGCGCCGGGCGGCGCGGCGGACAAAGGCCAACAAGAAGGCGGTCTCCACAGTGGTCAGAGGAATCTGGCGCTGCCAAAGTTGCTGGACCAAGCGCACGTCTTGGCGGCTGACACGGCAGGGCGTGTCGGGTAAGCGGAGATAGAGATCGAGGAGCGTTTGGCAGTAGGTTTCAAGGTCGTTGGGCAGGGGCGTCCCTTTTGGAGTTTTTCTTGGCCGCCTCCGCTTCCATCTGGCTTTCTCGCATGCGGTAGGAATCGCCTTCGATCAAGGTGACATCCGCATGATGGGTGAGGCGGTCGAGGAGCGCGGCGATGCAGGTGGCGTTGGGGAAGACGGTATTCCATTCCTTAAAGGCTTTGTTGGTGGTCAGGACCACGGAATTGCGTTCAGAGCGGTGGTTGAGACGATTTCGAACCGCAGGTCGGCGGCGCGGGCCACCAGGTCGTCGAGCGAGTCGGCGGTAAGGAGCAGGCCGAGCTGCTTCAATTGTGCGACCAGATCACTGCTTGGCGTCGGGATCGTCTTCGGGTTCTTGGGTGAGATCATCGTAAACCTCCAGAGAAGGATTGGAGACCGTCAGATTTTCCAGATCGGGGCGGCGCGAGAGGTTGACGGCGAGGGGGGTGCGTTGCCGCCGCTGGCGAGGGCGGCGGGCCAGGATAAAGGCCACCGAGGAAAGCCGCGGGGTCTGCTGTTCCAGGGCTTCGCGGAGGGCGGCGGTGAGTTCTGCGAGGCCAGAGTCATCGAGCAGGCGAAGCAGTTGAGCGGTGAGCCGGGCGGCGGATTCGCCGCGCTGGAAGGCGGCCTGAAGGAACGTCTGGCTTTCCGGAACCAGAGCGGCCAGACGACCGGAAGCGGTCGAGCCCAGGGCCTTGCGTTTTCGCTCGAGCAAGGCTTGGCGGTGCGCGGGGTCTTCGATCTGCTCGTGCCGGTCGTAGGAGCGGCGATGGGAAGCGATTTCGGTCGCGCCGTCGAGCCGGCGAACGGTAGTGGGAGAAGCCACCAAGGTCAAAGCGCGGCCCAAGGCCTGGGGCGGCACGGAATAATCGTTGAGGTCGAAGCGCACCCAGAGGGTCTTATCGGCGTAGACGGTGCGCACCCCCTCGCAGGAGAACGGGTGGGCGGGAAGAGGCAGTAAGCGCGGTTTCTCTTCCTGGAAGACTTGGGCCACGCTGCGGGAGTCGTCGCCGGGCCAAGGCCGTTGATGGGCGATCGGGTCGCGCCAAGCGAGCGCCGGGCGGTTGAAATCTTCCAGGGTGGTGAAGGGCCGGGCGGTGAAGAAGCTGGAACGTACATACTGGATGGCGCGCTCCACGCGCCCTTTTTCATTGCCCCGAGCGGGGCGGCAAGGGAGGGTGGCGAAGTGATAGTGGGCGGAGAGTTCCAAGAAGCGGGGGTGGAAATGAATGGCATCGCCGCGACGCTCCAAGACCACGCTGCGGAGATTGTCGGTTTGCAAGCTCCTGGGCGCCCCGCCCCAGTCGTGAAAGGCGTGCACGTGGCCGAGGAGAAAATTCTCCAGGCTCTGGTCGAAGAAGAATTCCAACCACAAGGCACGGCTGTAAGAGAGGGTAAGGACGAAGCCGGACAAACGCCGGCGGGCGCGACCGATCTGGACTTCGCCGAAGTACGCCCAGTCCGACTGTGCCTGCTCACCGGGGAAAACGCGCAGACGCAGAAAGGCTTCCCGGCGTGGAGGTCGCAGGTCAGCTACCACCCGGCGGAGTTGGCTGACACTGCCCGTGTAGCCACGCGGCGGAATCATCTGCAGGAGGCGGGTGGCCCGCAGGCGAGGATATTGCTGCAAGGTCTGGCGCAGGAAGTCGAGGTAAGGATCGGCCAACTGAGCGCGCAATCGGGGCTGGCTGCGGAAGCGGCCGGTCTCCAGTGCCCGGCGCACGGTATCGGGATGGAGAAGGAGTTCGGCGGCAATGGTGCCGATCTTCCAATGCTCGGCGTGAAACAGATGGCGGATGCGAGCCACTTGTTCATCGGGAATCATGCTGCACCTCGGAAAAAGGATTCACCCAGCGCCCCTGGCGACCGCAGATCTGACAGACGACCCAGCCGAGGGAGGCCTCTCCGTGGGGTGAAGAGCGAAGATGGAACGCCGGAGTGGCCTCCACCGGCTCTGGCGCGGGGGGCCCCCTCAGATTCACACAGGGAGAAACCTGCCGGGAAGATTGATCTGTCACGCGAGCTTTTAAGCGCTGGCGATATTCGCGTTGGCGCTGGCGATGGTCGAGACGCCCTTCCGGGCCGAGACTTTGTTCATAGCGGCGGTTGGCCTCGCGGCGCTGCAGGCGGCGGGACTTTTCACAACAGCGCGGGGTGCAATACTGCTGACCTCGATCACCGTGAGGGCAGAGGTAAAACACCGCCCGGCAGGGAGAAAAGCGGCACACCCGCTGACGAAAGACTCTGGAACAAGCCACCGGCACCGGCTCTGCGAGGGAGCACTGGACAACCGGCGCCGATCATGGCAGGATGACTCTCGCGATGAACTTGGAGGTCCTTTTTTGATCGGGGCCACCAATGAAAAACCCCGGTTGCGCGAACAACCGGGGTTCTCCTTTATACGCCTCCGCGTACTCATCCTACCAAATCTTTTGGTTCCCGAAGGCGCCTGCGGCGATGATATTCAAATCCAAAGCCGCCTACGGCGATGATGCTGATCCACTCTCCTATCGGCTGCTGTTCAGATTTCTACGTTCTTAAATGCGTGCGGACACTCGGCGCTTGCAACTCTATACGATTCTTTGGTCCTGAGCCTCCCTCGTTCCGCATGAAGTCCTCATTTAAGACTGCGGGTCGATTCCTTGGAAATCTTTTGATCCGGTGGCGATGACGGTTTACGCTCTCGCGTGTGTACCACCAGTACCGGGCATGGGCCTAACTGAACCACCCGGTAGGTCGTCGAACCAAACACGGCGACATACAAGGCGTTCCTGCCGCGCACACCCATGACGATCAAGTCAGTTCGAGACTCCAAGGCAAGCTCGAGGATCTGCTGATAGGGCCTGCCGATACGCACAAGGTTCTTCGCCTTGCAGTTCCTGCGCGTTTCAGGGGAGATACACTTCTCCAGGCTCTCCTTCACTTCTGCGATTTCATTTTCAACATCGGCAGAGCCTGCCAGATCCTCCAAGACATGGAGGAGGGTCAGTTCGCATCCATACTCCGTTGCGAGGGAAACGGCATACTCGAGAGCCTGCTCGGACTGGTCAGAAAAATCTGTGCAGCAAAGGATCCGTTGTGGCCGGATAACATCCGGGACTCCCGCCTTTGTGACAACATCATTGACCGGCTTGCGCACGGCCAACACCGGACAGTGGGCTTTTCGCAGTACCTTGTCTGTAACTGATCCCAGCAACACACGGTCAATCCCTCGCAAACCGTGAGTTCCCATGACGATGAGGCTCACGGCCTGCGCTTCGGCCAGGTCAAGAATCACATTTGCCGCAGCGCCATCGTGCACGCTGCATTCGGGTTGTACCCCGTGCCGAGAATGCGTCTTCGCAAACTCCTGAAGTTGCTGCTCGGCATCGGTGCGAAGTTGCTGGCTGATCTCAATGTAGGCATTTGGAAATGCATAGTAAGGGTACATCGGCGCCAGCGACTCCGTTACGTGCTCCAACAGTAGGCTCGCCCGGTAATGCCAAGCGAGCGACTGCGCATAGTCATAGGCCTTCTCGGAAAATTCCGAGAAATCAATTGGGCATAGAATGCGATTGATCTTCAGCATGGCTTTTCAACTCCTCTTTTAGATCAGTCAGCTCAAGTCCGTCCCGGCAAATGCACATTGCCGGTCGGCTTTCTCCTTACAGCCTCCTCAGCGCGCTCGTTGCATCCTTCAGCGATTGGAAGCTGCGAAAGAAGTCCTCCCACGGGCCCGGACCTTGGAGGTTTTGCTGAAAGTTCCCCATATTGAAGTCGGAAGGCACGAGTGCCGGGTTGACTTTCGACCATTCCAAGGGAGTCGAAATGGGCGCTTTCGCGCGCCTTCTGACGGAATAAGGCGCCACCACAGTTTGTCCGAAGCCGTTCCGAAATGGATCCAGGTACACACGATCACCCCGCGCGGCAATCGAGTGCTCGACCGTCAACCCATCCGGGTGCGCAGCCGCAACGCGCGCCACGAAGGACTCGGCGAATGCGAGAACCTCATCCGCGCCCGGTCCCGTGCGAATTGGGACCAGAACATGCAGGCCCCGGCTGCCCGAAGTCTTGGCAAAGGACCCCAGCTTCAAATCGTCGAAGGCAGCTCTGACGTGCAACCCCGCGCGCGCGGCATCGGCGAACTTGCCGGACTGGGGATCAAGATCAATAGACACCCAATCCGGCTGCCGCGGTGAACTCGCGCGGCTCGCCATGACGTGCACGGCGATGCAACACAGGTTGGCCAGTGCGAGTTGGGTGATTAGGGAAGCTTCATGTCAGTGCGCCTTCCCCTTTGGACTTCAAAGACATAATCACGCAGGAGGGCCAGCGTGTTTGTGGGGCGCATTGGCTTTCATAACGGCGGCCCTGGCTTGAAGAAACGCAACCTTGGCCTTTTCCTCGGCCTCGGCCGCCTCTCGTCGCTGCTTAGCTCTCTCGAGCCGTGCCTCTATCTTGGAGTCGAGCTCGTCGATCTTTTCCTGGAGCTTCACTTTCCGGTCGGCGTCAGCCTTGGCCCGTTCCGCGGTCAACTGTGCGCGATCGGCTTTCATGGCCGCGACGTTATCGTCGTGAAACGTGCGCTTCACTTCTTTCAGCGACCGCCGGTATACCGTTCCACCCAGCGCCTCCATGCGGTCGTCCACCGGAGTCGTCGAGTCTTCACTAATCTCCGCGACGAGCGCGAACTTCTCCGGTGTCAGTTTCTCTCTCACGTCCTCGACGAAGTCGTCACACAGCCTGGCGTTGCTCACGTCCATGGCGGCGCCGGCAGCCAAGCCCGCAGCGGCGACAACTCCGACGCCGACCGGTCCGCCCAGAAGACCGATGAGCGCCCCCAGTAGGGTTCCGCCCAGAGTCCGGACAGGAGTCAGGTCGTCACCGGGCCTCACCGATGCGGAACCATCTGCATTTCGTGCCACCACGGCTTGATCAAAAACTGTGATGGCGTCCTCTCTATCCAATTCATGAAGCGCCTTCTTCGCTTCGTAGACCTTGCTTTCGGCGTCAAAGACTACTACCAGCAATCTGTCCATAGATTTGCTCCTTTTCAGCGTTCTCCCCAGCAGTTCCTCGGATGTATTAATGCAATGCCAGCGCCAATCGTTAGATTCTTGAATACACACGGGTTAGCAGATCATGGGGCCACAGTCTCCTCGCGGATTCGCGAAGTTCGCGAAAAAGCTTCGTCCGAGTGGACCTGACTTGGACTTGGAGGCAGGTGGGAAACTTTTCAGGGTCTTGGCCATGAGATCATCAACCCTCGTTCTCAGATCTTTTAACCCGTTCTTCGGATACGGAATTTTCTCGGAGGCACGCGCCGTCCAAACAGGCTTCCCCGAGCCAACATCCGTCACGGTGAGCTTCAATTTGGCCAGCGCGTAAGTCCACACCTCGGCGGGAATGCCCTCGAGACCTATCTGGCCAAAGGCCGGACTATCCGTCGGCACTCCGTAGTAGATGTCTGGCGGCAACGACGTGTCGGCCCTGGCGAGGGAGCCCGCCTCGTACGTGATCACAAAGTCCGGATGATTTTGGTCAGGGATAAAGCCCTTCCCCTGAAGATGACGGTTGAGCGATTCCACGAGGACCTGATTAATGTGGGCCTGGACCTCCGGTGTCTGGTGCGTAAGGAGAAAATTCTTGCCCAAGCTATACCGCTTGTAACGCGCGAAATCATTCGACCTATCGTAGTCATACTTAACCCTGATTTTCTCGGCAGAGATGGGTGCGGCAGCGATCAGGACTACCAGCCCGCCTAATGCCCAGCATCGAAAGCCTATTCTCATAATGTCATTTCCTCGATTGCCGCAGTTTGCCGAGGACCTCGCGCTGCTTGGCTAGCAGTTCGGTGATTGCCTTGATCTCGAAGTCCGCTTTCGCGGTCTTAGCTTCTGCTTTTAATGTCTGCAGCTTCGCCTTGGCGGTTTCGATCTCGGCCACAAACTTATCGCGGATTACTTGCTTCGCTACCTCGCTAACGACGCTCATACGTCCTCCTTGGACTTTCGGTTTGCTTTCCAGCGTACTTGTCTTGTAACCACATGCTGGGATACAGCAATGCGAAGGCCACATGTAAGCTATTGAAAACGTTGTGGTTGGACGATGAGAAGGATGAAATTCATTCACGAATTCGCGAATTTCGTGAAGAGTGGCCGTCGTGAGGCGAAGAAGCTGAGAACTCAAACGTTCAGGACTGGAATCTGGGCCGCGCAAATGATTCCGTAGCCGTGTGTCCGCAGGTGACCCCCATAAGGGTAGCACCCCGTAACCAGCAAATCCGCGCTCGTATGCTTCGCAGCCTGGCTCAGCACTTTGGGCACATCCCCACTGCCGATAAATACATCCGCCTTGACGCCCGTGTCCTGTTGGAGCTTTGACATTTGCTGGGAAGCATCGCTGACGAGCTCCTCTTTCCACTTTTCATTGACGTAGTGGCCGCCCGGCCCCCAAAACTCCACGCTGGCAGTGACGTTGGCCAGCGTAAGTCGAGCGCCAAATTCGGCGGCCATTTGGGCGGCCCACGACACGGTTACCTCAGCGCGAGGGCCGAACTCGACCGCACCCAAGATGTTGTGGATTGCAAGCTTCTGCCCTGGCGATTCTTGCGTGTGCGCGCCGGTCCAAACCCGGCGCTCCGTCCCGTGTAAGACTTTGGCGGTAACTGAGCCCAGCAGAAAGTTGTAAAACGTAAAGCCGTGTGACGGCATCGTGATCAGGTCGGCCTTTTCTTCCTCAGCCGTCTGCACAATTACTGCCGCCACATCGCCTTCAGCCAGGTTGCGGCGAATGCTCAGGCCCTCGAGCGCCGGCCCGATCGATGAATCGCCTCGCTCCTTGGCCTCTCTCATGATTTCCGCGAGCAAGTCCCAGTTAGCCAAGGCGCCCTTGTCCTTTGGCACTCCGGCGTCATGGCTCTGCGCGGTCACGACATGCAACATAATGATCTCGGACTTGAAGTGGCGCGCCAATACTCCAGCTTGATTAATCACATCCAGGGAAGCTATCGGGATGTCAACCGGCAAAAGAATTCTCTTAATATTCAGCATCGCGCAAAGTCCCTCGCTGTCACCGTTATGTGGGCTGGGCCTAACCTTGACGAGGCAATTGCTATCGCTGACGCTGCAGAGCTTCCTCGATCCTCCCCAGGCTTGATTTCACCTGGTGAAGATCAGCCTCAAGAGCTTCGACAAGGTTAAAGAGGGAAGTGTTGATAGCGTACAACAGATAATCATGTGCCGATTTGTCTCGGTCCATCATGAGTGCGTCGAAGTCCTGAACTAGGGCTTCCTTCGCCTTATCGTAATGTGACATGTATGCCTCCATCTCACTGACTTAGGGGTTCTTTCAGCGCTGCCCCTCCTTCGGACTATTGACCTTGGATCGTGTCCCTGATGGACGCGAGTCCTATTTGGAGATTTGAAACTGCCCGGGACACCGCCGCTCTTCGAACGATGGTTCCCTTGGGGCCGCTCAGCCCCCCTTGCTCGGAACCCAGGGCCTTAATCAAATAGAAGCCTTGTTGCTTTGGGTCGGTGCTGTCGCGGACGCAGACGGAGAGGTCCAACGCGGTACGAAAATAATGGCTCGAGTAGAGCTGCTTTTGGGCGATGGCGCACGCGATGGGATCAGAACGCTCGCCGCGCATGGTCACCATGTGCACGATTCGCAGCGTCGGCTTCAATCCGAACTTCACCTTGGCCCAATAAAATGTCTCCTCGAAGTGCGCGGGTTTGTCGCGCGGATACACAAGCAGATAGTGGTAGAAATCCGGCACGTGTTCTGGTAATGCATTATCGTAGCTGAGCAGGTAGGCGAACTGCTCCGGCACGTCGGTCGGGTCGCGCTTATCGTTATAGGCCCCCAGAGCCGCATTGCCCTCTCGCTGGTAGGCAAGCAGGCGCTCAAACGCGCCCTTCTGCAGGTGCTGATTTACTTGTTCATCGACGTTGGGGGCAGACCAGTCGATGGAGCGGTGAAAGACTTCGATCGAGGCCGCCGGCATCTGAATCCGGCAGTTGCCCGGTCGGCAGTTCTTCAGATCCTCGATGTCATCGTGGTCTAATGAAAAACCTCGCAGGTCGGAAAGCTGCGGAGGATCGGTGAAAACACCAAGCGCCAAGAAGCCGGGAACCTGGCGGAGGCGGTCGAAATTGCGGGCATATTGGAAGTAGGTCTCAGGAGCAGCGTGGATGTAGACGGCGCCGAACAACAAGACCTCGGCCGGGTTGCGTGGGGGGAGGGGCACGACCACCGGCTGCCCGCTGTGGATAGCGGCAATCTGATCGTCGCTCAGCCCGATGTTCTCGCGCAAGAATGCTTCCATATGGGGACTTGATTGGGAAATTGCTCGACACGAGACCACCACGACCAAGACCAGCAATGCGGCAGTAACTGTGGCGCTTCGGATCATGGCTACTTTACCCCAGCCACTTCGGCGGTATCGCTCTTCGCGCGTCCTTTCCAACTGTCACTTTCGTTTCTCTTCATCGCATCCGCTTTAGTTGTCCAGCTGAAAAGGCGCCGTTTGGCAAACTCCACCAGCAAGAGATAGGTTCCCGTCGCGATGACAAGAAAAGCAAAGTAAGCCGCCGGTAGCGGCGTAAAGCCGAGCATGCCCGCCAGCGGGCTGAACGGCAAATACATTCCAATCGCCACAACCGCGAGGCATGTTGCTAACAAGGGATTGCTGGGTCGGCTGCGTAGCGGATTCTTCGAGGTGCGAATGACAAATAGTACGAGCGTCTGAGTGGCCAGCGATTCGACAAACCAACCGGTATGAAACTGCGCTTCGCTCGAGCGGAAAACATGCAGCAACACATAGAAAGTCAGGAAGTCGAAAAGGGAACTGACAGGTCCTATGAAGACCATGAAGTTGCGGATCAGATTGATATTCCAGCGCTGGGGCTTTTGCAGATAGGTATCGTCAACATTGTCTGTGGGAATGGTGAGTTGGCCTACATCGTAAAGAAGGTTGTTGAGCAGGATTTGGGTCGGGAGCATGGGCAAGAAGGGCAGGAAGAACGAAGCTGCCGCCATGCTGAGTACGTTTCCGAAGTTCGAGCTTGTGCCCATCAGCAAATACTTCATCACGTTGCCAAAGGCTTTGCGTCCCTCGATTATGCCATCATGCAGGACTCGCAGTCCTGGCTCAACCAGAATCACATCGGCAGAGTCGCGAGCTACATCGACCGCGCTCGAAACGGAAATGCCCACATCCGCCGCGTGGAGCGAGGGTGCATCGTTAATGCCGTCGCCCATGAATCCCACGGCGTGGCCGTTATGCTTGAGAGCCAAAAGAATACGGTTTTTCTGCGCCGGTGATATGCGCGCGAATACCCTCGTTTCTTCAACGTCGTGCCCAAGCGCCGGGTCCGTCATCCGCTCCAGCTCGTCACCCGTGAGGATGTGGCCAGAAGCGATTCCTACCTGCGCGCAGACGTGACCGGTGACGCGGTCATTGTCCCCGGAGATAACCTTCACCTCAACACCATCCTGCTTTAGAGACTCGATCACTTGGGCGGCGTCCGCCAAGGGCTCATCTGAAAAGGTCAGGAATCCGGCCAGGATCAGATTACACTCGTCCGCGATGGAGTAGTTGGGGCGCATCGGAACTTCGACGTACGCGACCGCCAGCGAGCGGAACCCCTGGCTGTTCAGTTCGTCGCTCGTGTGTTGAAATCGCTTGGCAGCCTCTTCGCTGACGGGTTCTATCTTGCCGTTAACCTCGTAACCGGAGAGTAGTGAAAGAATCCCTTCCGGAGCGCCTTTCGTGATGAGGATCCTTTGGGACTGCCGCTCCACCACCACGGAGAGCCGCCGCCTCTCGAAATCGAACGGAATCTCGTCGCACTTAGTGCCACCTTCCATCCTTGGCGGAGACTGATGAAGGATGACCTCATCCAGCGGACTGCGGATCCCGGTCTCGAACTTGCTATTGACATAGGCCAGTTCCAGGGCGCGTTGGGATGGATTTCCAAAGGGATCAAGAGAGCGATCGAGCGACATGGTTCCGGCGGTGAGCGTTCCCGTTTTGTCGCTGCAAAGCACATCCAAACTGCCCAGGTTCTGAATGGCGGAAAGGTGCTTGACGATGACCTTCTTACGCGACATGGCTACGGCGCCTTTCGAAAGCGTCACCGAGGTAATCATGGGCATGAACTCGGGTGTCAAGCCGACCGCTAGAGCCACTGCAAACAGCAGAGATTGAAACGGATCGCGGTGGCGAAAAATGCTGGCGACGATCAGGAAAATAACCAGGAAGAGGACAGTGCGCGCCAGGAGTTGGCTGAAATTCCGCAAGCCGTGGTCAAAGGCTGTCTCTTCCGGATGTGCGGCGAGGCGAGCCGAAATATCGCCAAAGGCAGTCCGGGGGCCCGTCGCAACGACCTCTGCGGTTGCCGTTCCACTGACCACGGAGGTGCCCAGAAAAACCATGTTGCGCGCTTCCGCCTTGGGCGAGGCAGGCTCTCCGGTCGCGGCTTTTTCGCAAGGCAGGGATTCGCCGGTGAGTGCGGCCTGCTGGACGTAGAGGTCACGAGCAACCAAAAGGCGGGCGTCGGCAGGCACCAGATCCCCGGCAGTAAGCCGCACGATATCTCCAGGCACGACGTCATGCCGTCGAATCTCTTTCCATTCCCCGCCGCGTAACACGCTGGCCGTAGGGGCAACTTGATCACGCAGTCGTTCCATAGCGCTTTGAGAACGATAGCTCTGAGTGACGTCGATCGCCGCACTCAGCAGAACAATGACGCCAATAATTCCCGCGTCCACGGCCTCGCCCATAAAGCCCGATACGATTGCGGCAATGATCAGGATTAATACCAAAGGATTCGAAAATGCATGCAGGAGATCGGAGAGAAAAGAATGGTGATGCGCCGCCGTCGGCTCGTTCGGCCCGAACTGGGCGAGCCACGCCTCGGCTTCCTGCTGCGTCAAGCCGGTAATCTTGGTCTGGGTTTGATTGGTGTTCGATGCCATGGCTAGTAACCTACTTCATCGACTCGCCTGAAACCCTCGAAGAGTCTCCCCGTGACCGCTCCGAAGATGAAGCCTCCAACGTGCGCCGCATAAGCAACGCCGCCACCCTGCACACTGGCCACAGCACCGACCTGATCGAAGATCTGCATGAGAAACCAGAACCCGATCAAGAGCGCTGCCGGAATAAAAGTGACACGGGTCCACCAGCCGAGTAGAAGCAAAGCGCGTATTCGGTCCTGGGGGAAGGTGACCAGAAAGGCGCCCATCACTCCTGCGATCGCGCCACTGGCGCCGAGATTAGGAACGGTGGAATGGGGCGTAATGGCAGTTTGAGCAAGCGAGGCTGCCAGACCGCTGAGCAGATAAAACGCCAAGTACCGAACCGGCCCCATGGCGTCCTCGATTTCCGGGCCAAAGGCCCAGAGGAACACCATATTGCCGATAATGTGCAGCCAGCCGGCGTGCATGAACATCGCCGTCAAGATAGTGATCCAGTGGTGGCCGGAGACGATATCGGCGGGGATTTCCGACCAACGCATTACAAACGCCTCGCCGCCCGACAGTTCCGCAACAAAGACCAACGCGTTTACGATGATGATTCCAATCGTCACAGCGGGGAACCGGTCGGGCCGTCGAGTAGCATCGCCTAACGGTATCATGCCTCCCATAGTGTCCCTCTCTCTTTCGAGATCTACACGCGCTCGAAGCAAAGAACGCAGACTCGCCTACTCTTCTGAGTCTGCGGTTTTCGGTTGCGGGTCCTGGACGCCGATGCCAACTTTACTGCGAGCGCCGGGCGTCCAAACTCAAAGGCCCCGATCCGAACTGAGTGATGAGCAAAGCTCCGCCGAGAAGCGCCACATTCTTCATGAACATAACCATCTGCGTTTGCGCCATCATGGGATCGTGCACGGTCCAGAACTTGTGCATCATTGGTGTGACGAGAACCAGGAACAGCACAATCAGCCAAGCGCCAAAATTGGCACGGTATCCCAGTAAAATGCTCAAGCCGCCGGCCAGCGCAATAGTTCCGGATAGCGGCACGGCGACGGATGCGAGCGGAACCCCCTGCGCCGCCGCGTAAGCAATCGTTTGTTTGGAGAAATGATTGGGAGCCGCCATCAGGAAAATCAGCACATAGAGAAATCGCCCTAGAAGCACAAGGGCCGCTTGCGGAACGCTGCTGGCTTTAGCGTTGTTAGGAATTGTTGCCGAGCCTATTGCCATTTTGTTTCCCTCCCCATTCATGCGCGGTGTAGTGCATCGTTGCAGGTGACGACGAGATCGCTCTGTGAGCCCGTGCCGGTTATAGTCACATCTTGTGGAGGCCTACTGCCAGCATAATCCAGGCCCAACCGAAGAAAACCAGGTCGATCCCCACGAAGAGGCCGATCGCCCAAAGGCCTGTGACAGGCCATCCCGCCGCGACGAGAACGCCCAAAGTCGCTGTGACGACCCCGCTCAGCGCCTGCCATCCCCAACCCGGCAGGTGAGCCCACAGTGACGCAATCAATTGGTACAGTCCCGCGATCAGGAAAAACATTGACATCAGCAATGTCAGTGCCTCCGCGCTTATGACCGGCCTAGTCAGCATGAGGATCCCGGTTATACCGAACACAATTGCCACCAGCACGTGTAGAAAGAACCCTGCCCAATTCCCAACCATGAAGGCGGCGACAAACTGGAAGATACTGCCAAAAATCAGCAACCAGCCGAAGAACAGCATCGAAGCCACGGTCGCTGTGACGGACCGTACAATTGCCGCGATACCCAGCGCCAGCAGCACGATGCCAAAGGCCAAGAACCATCCCCAGTGATGAATCATCTCTGGGGTAACACCAAATATCAATACATCGGTCATTGTCAGTTCTCCTTAGTTCAATTCTGGGCTGATGCCCAGGTTCGTCCAATAACAAAGCTGCCTCTCACATTCCCTACGCTCAATGAGCGGCGCCGGAGGTCTTAGCGTAGCGGGCAATTGCCTGCGGGAATGCGGAAGGGCCCTCCTCCCTTTCGCCGCTGGCAGGCGCGTCATCGCTCAGCAGCGCGTGTGCTGGATTGCCGTAAACGGCGTAGTTCAAACGGTCTTCGGGGCGAATGACGACGCCCTTGAGGTTAACCCCAGCGAACACACCGTGACTGCGCGAATAGGACAGAATCTTTGCTTGCATGAGTGCGTCGGTCCCGGCGCTTGCTTCTCGCCCGACGGGACCTCCGGCGATACCGGCCTCCGCTCCCAGCTCAAACCTGTCCCTCATCAGCCCGCTCACCGCATCGTCGTTCATGAACAGCAGAACGAAATCGGTCGCGGATACGCCGAGTTGAGGTCCCACGCTCCCACCGCCGGCGCGGAAGAACACAGGATCACTCCAGCCCGCGTCTGTACGACGGCTTACGACGCCGCGGCCGCCCTCGCCGCCAACAAGAAAAGCCGCTTTGATGACTCGAGGGAAAACCGCGATTGCCTTCGCGCGCGCCAGTAGATCCTGCGGAATCGTCTTGTCAGGGGCACCCATAATCGCGTCGAACGCCTCAGCAGCCTTGGCGGACTGCGCAACTGCTTTCTTAGCTTTCGCCTCCCGCTCGTCGTCCGAGCGCGCTGAGCTTATAGTTGACGTGAACGCCGTAATCGTTACAAACACCGCCGACAGAGCAAACATCCACTTCCAGTTCTTGGGACCCATGATGACCCTCCTCTTATTCCCCCTCCGAGGGAGGCAGATTCTTCGATTCAACGACCAACCTTACCCGCAGCTTCGCAACTCAGCCTGCCTTGGTCTTGGATTCCGCATCCTTCAACAGCTTCTTGAAATGTGTGATGTGTGCCTCGAGATCGGCCTTCGCCTGTTCCCACCTGTCTCCGCCCAACTTCTTCAGTGCCTTCAGCTCGAGCTGGAGCGCTCTCTTCCTAGCCAGGAGTTCGGCGACTACCTTAATTTCGGCGTCCGCTTTAACAGATTCAACTTGGGCTTTGACCATGTCCAGCTTCGCCTCAGCGATTTTGATTTGGGTCTCGAACTTGTCATGGATTGCCTGTTTCAACGTGTGTACGTCTGCGCACATTCTGTTCTCCTTTGCCTCTCTCCACTGCCTTCTTGCGCGAGTGTGTTGTGAGCACACTCTGTCATAGAGCAATGCGAACGCCAGAGCTAATCCATTGAAAATGCGGGAGTTCATGGATCACAAGGGCAGGATTCCCTCGCGAATTCGCGAACTTCGCGAGCAGTAGGTTGCATGGCGGGCGTGCCGACCGCTGTGGCCGATTAGTCTTTCCGTCACTCACTTCAGGTTCCGGCCGCGCGCGGGGGGGTGACAGGCTCCCGCTGCGGGGGGCGAGACGACCGCACCGCGACGGCATGGTCTGTCACAATTGCAAGTTTTCCCGGGAGATTACTGGCGCACACTTGGCAAGTTGCAGTTGGCTGGAAGGTGCCTTATTCTCGTTATTCTTACTTGGTATTGGACCGTCACAGCAGTGTGCTGAGGAGCGAGAGGATCCGCTTCGACGCGGCACATACGTTTCCACGACGGCGACGAGCTCCGGGTCTTTTAAACGCCCCTCGACGTAGTCCAGCGCTCCCGACTGCATGGCTTCCTCGTAGCAGCCCCTGTTGTAAGAGCGCGCCAGGACGAGCACCGGGACCTCCGCATCGACTTCCATGGCCGCCATCAGCACTTGTCGCCCCTCAAACCTGCTGCTGCCTTGGTCCAAAACAATTAAGTCAAACTGCTCGCGCTCGAGGCACTGCGCTCCCTGAGCAAACGACGAACTGGTTCGCACCTGGCACTGCATTATATGGAGCATGGCTCCGTAGTAGGCAAGATCTTCAGGGTTCTTGTTCACTAGAAGAACTCTGGCCCTGTCTCCGCGCAGATGTTTGTCTACCAGTCCTCGGTTGTGAATCCTAGATGCCGTGATCTGCCTCGCGCAAGGTCTATCGTGCGGTTCTTCTTGCCTGCCTTCAGCGGCTCATTAACCCCTCCCGCGCAAATCCGTCGTGCCTCTGCGAGCCGTTCTGCCTCTTCGCCACTGCGACTTTGACCATGGAGGGGCGCAGGAGTCGCTGCCTAAACTTAAATCCGGGCAGCAATTCCTCCACGATTTCCTGATCGCGCCGAAGTTCGTCTTCGACAATTTCAACTGCTTGATGTAAGTGTGGATCGAACGTACGACCGAGCACCTCGATACGGGCAAGACCTGCCCGATCGAGGACCTGCAACAAGCCGTCGTAAATCAATTTCATCCCCTCGTAGAACCCATCCAGAACCCTCTGGTCCCGGTTTTTTAGCGCGCGCTCAAACGCATCAAGAGAAGGCAAGAGCACACGGATCAGTCCGGCGTTAGCCTGGTCGAGGTATTCCTCTTTTTCGCGTTGCATTCGCTTGCGCGAGTTCTCAAACTCGGCCTGCATGCGCAGCAGGCGGTCGTAAAGCCTCACATTTTTAGCCTGCAGCGGTCGAATCGTGGCCGCGGCTTCATCAACGCTCGCAGCGCGCGACGGTGCTGATGTAACCAGCGGTTCCACTGCCGGCGAAGCTTCTGAACCCTCCTGGTTCACGGGTAATCCCTCGAATGGTTCTGCGTTTGTCATGACCGCGAATCCTTTGCGTTCTGCACAGTCTTGTTGAGCTTATCAACCTTGACTAACGATTTAACGAACATCCGCAGATTCGTGAGTGGCGTTCGAAATGGAAATGTGGGTTTGACCTGAATCAGCTGCTCCACCGCCAGGCGCTGTAGCATCTGGGCGCGCTCCAGGGTGAGATCGAACTGCGCCTGGGTTTCGTTGATCAGGTTGACGCCGGAGATGACACCCGCCATGAGGACGGCCAGCAGCGCGTAGTACAGTGTCAGCCTGGCCTGCAGAGTCATAGTGGATCGGAGTGGGCGTCAGGAGATGGTGAGCACAAGTTTGCCGGCGGTTTTGCGGCTTTCGAGGTCGCGATGGGCATCGGCGGCCTGTGCCAGCGGATAGGTGCGGTCGATGCGCAGCTTGAGCTTGCCCGCATCGATCCAGCCCAGCACGTCGCCCGCGCGCCATAGAATCTCCTCGCGCGTCAGCGTATAGTGCACCAGGGTGGGCCGCGTCAGGAACAGCGAGCCCTTGGCGTTCAGAATCGAGGGATCGAAGGGCGGCACGGGCCCGCTTGACGATCCGAAGAGCGCCAGCAGGCCGCGCGGCCGCAAACAGTTGAGGCTCTTATCGAAGGTGGTCTTGCCCACCGAATCGTAGACTACGTCGACGCCGCGGCCGTTGGTGAGCCGCTTCACCTCGCTTTCGAAATCCTGCTGGGTGTAGAGGATGGTTTCATCGGCGCCGCTGGCGCGCGCGATGGCCGCCTTCTCCGGCGTGGATACGGTGCCGAAGACGCGCGCACCCAGCATTTTGGCCATCTGTACGATCAGGCCGCCCGCGCCGCCGGCCGCCGCATGCACCAGGCACGCCTCGCCGCTTTTCAGCGCGAAGGTGGAGTGGGTCAGATAGTGCGCCGTCATGCCTTGCAGCATGGCCGCCGCCGCGGTGGTGA
Source organism: uncultured Acidobacteriota bacterium (assembly GCA_963722675.1). Lineage (GTDB taxonomy): Bacteria > Acidobacteriota > Terriglobia > UBA7540 > UBA7540 > CAVROP01. Next base: position 2,852 of record CAVROP010000110.1, on the reverse strand, counting down.
ATTCCACGTGAGCCGGAATTTTCACAAGCTGCCATGCGGGGACCACCGCGTATTGCGCATACGATCCGCGCGCCATGGCGTATGCCACGCGGTCGCCGACCGCGACTTCGGTGACTTCGGGACCGACCGCTTCTACCACGCCCGCGCCTTCGCCGCCCAGCGTAATGGGGAGATCGGCCTTATAGAGCCCGATGCGGAAGTAGACGTCGATGAAGTTGACGCCGCTGGCGTGGAGCCTCACCAGCGCCTGCTTGGGTCCGGGTTGCGGCGTGGGAGCGTCCACTAACTGCATCTTCTCCGCGCCGCCGGTTTCTTGCACTTGGATGGCCTTCATGGGATTAACGCGGGATTTCCATTTTGGCTCCCGGTCTTCAATCAGATTCTATCACGGGCCGCCAACTTTTGATCTCCAGATTGCAGTTTTTCGGGACTCGTCCTGCTGGCCCCGTTCTTTGGCTCGCTCAAACTCCATTTTCGCCACGCCGAAAAGACCCAAGACCGGGAAGCTGCTTCTTTTCATTGAATTCCACAAACACCTCTCCAACCCCTACCTACTGGCCACCTGATTTCGCTGCATCCACCGCCTCCGTCTACCCCGTCGCCAGCGCTCCGATCCGTCGTACCATGCTCCCGAACAGTCGCCTGGTCAGATGGCCTTCCGCCAGCAGCATCCAGTAATATCGAGCGTGCTTGACCAGCCTGCCACCCGTCTTCACCAACCGCTGCTGCAGACTGGTCAGCGACCAGTTGCCGACTCGCTTCGGCAGCACCAGACGCCGCCAGAGATTCCCCAAGTTGTAGGCGATCAAGCTCAGCCAGAGGCGCACTTCATTCGACCGAATCCGATGGCAACTCAGCCGCGTCATCTTCACCGCTTGCTTGTCTTCCTTGATCCACTGCTCCGCCCTGCCGCGCTTGTTGTAGAACCGCACCACCCCCCGGCTGTCCGTCTCCAGGTTGGTGACGATGAATCCCACGCGCGGGAACAGTTCCCCGAAGTGGAACTCCACCTTCGCCACCACCCGCCGCGCCGTCTTCCAACTCGCGGCTTGATAGAGAAAACCCTTGTACCAGACCACCGGCTTCGGGCTCGGTTTTCCCACCGGCCGCGTCAACAACTCCGCGATGTCCCGCTCCAGGCTGTCGTTCGCGGGAATGCGGATGGCGTACTTCACACCCCGTTCCTCCAGCGCCTCGTAGATCTCCGGTTTGGCGAACGCGGCATCGGCTCGAGAGACCACCTCTTTGTCCAGCTTCTGTTGCCTCTCGATCTCCGGCAGCAGCAGTTCTCCCCAGTCGTCAGCACTGTGCACATTGCCAGGCCGCAGTTTCGCCGCCAGGCGGTCCCCTTCCCGATTGAACAGCGGCAGCGGGTGATAGCAGGTGGACTCGAAGTGGCCGTTGTACGCGCTGTTCTCCTGCTGGCCGTACACTGGAATCTCGGTGCTGTCCATGTCCAGCACTATCCACGGTGGCGTATCGATGGCCTCGGCCTTGGCGAAGAGTTCGCGATTGATGCGAGCCAAGCTACGGAAGTTGTCCTCCTCGGCCAGCATCTCGGTCTCAAAAGTCTGCAAGCAGGAGGTCAGCGCCGCACCACGATCCCAAGTTTTCTCGGAACCGATCAACCGGATCGTGGGATCCTGCGAGACTCGCTCGGCATCGTTGACATCCTCATAGCCCGCGATGCGGCTGTAGACGGACTGGCGCAACAGGTCCGCCAGCGGAAGCTGCGTGTTCTTCCCGCGCGGTGACTCGGTCAGGTGCTGGACGATGAGATCACCGAAGCCCAAACGTTCGTCCAACTCGCGCACCAGAATCAGACCACCATCGGAGGTGACCCGCGATCCTTGGAAATCCACCTTCAGAGAACTGTTGAAGGAGAGTTGAAATGGCCAGTTCTGTCTCTCACCCATTGGGTGTTGACCTCCGGCGTGTCTTCATCACGTTCAAACCCGCATCAATATTGATGACGCCCAACATCCGAAGATTCACAGGTGGAGTTCAAAATGGAAATGTGGGATCAAAGCAACGCAAGGAGCGACTTTGAGCTTGCGAGTCGCCGACGGGCACGCCGCAAGCGAGCTTTCAATTTATTCTCGCTGACTCCACAGCTCTGTGCGGCTTCTCGAGTAGACAACCCCTGCATATACCGCAGGCTCACAGCCGTTTGCATGTCAGGGCTAAGCCCACCGATGCTGCGAGATAGAACTCGGCGGCGTTCTCTCACCAAACAGAGCTGTTCAGGGCTGGGATTAGAGTCCACAATCCAGTCGGCCACGGGTGCCGCTGTACCTTTGAGCGATTCATCCAATGACACCGCTTCATGCGTTCGCCGGCTCCGCAGTTGCATAAGCGCAGCATTAATTACAATCCGCGTTAGCCAAGTAGAGAGCCCCGATCGTCCTTCGAAGCGAGGGAGGTTCTTGAAAGCGGACAATAAACCTTCTTGGAGGGCGTCCTCGGCATCCTCCGGATTTCGCACAATCCCCAGAACTCGGCGGTAGAGGCCGTGGGAATGGCGAGCCCAAAGCCCATCCCAGTCGGCTCTTGGATATTCTCCGACCGAGGGCTGGCCGATATCGATTTGCGGTTGAGCTGTTGATCCCACAGCTTCCTCCTTCAATGATGAACACGTGTGAAGCTCGTCACGGGACCCAAAACTGGGTCCTGCGCTACACGTGCGCCTGCCCCGCTTGAGGTCAAACGTGAACTGCCAAGACCGGACAAGGGCCTAACTGGATCACGCGATGAGTGGTTGAGCCAAATACGGCGAGGTCCAAGGCATTCCGGCCACGCACTCCCATAATCACCGCGTCCGCTTTCGCTTCCGCGGCCTGTTGGATTATCTG
>CAVROP010000109.1:0-10820 GCA_963722675.1 uncultured Acidobacteriota bacterium | reverse complement strand
CGGACGGCCCGCTGGGACGCATTGCGGTGGCCGTAGCGCCCACCAACCCCAATCACGTTTACGCGCTGGTGGCGGCCAAGCGGGGCATGCTGTGGCAGTCCACCGATCTGGGCGACACCTGGACGGAGGTCAGCGACAATCACGCTTACGATATTCGCCCCTTCTACTTCTCCCGGCTCATGGTCTCGCCGGAGAACGAGAGCAAAATCTATTTCATGTCACTCAACCTGGTCGAGTCGGATGACGGCGGCAAGACTTCTCACACCGCGGACCGAGGCGTCCACTCCGACCATCACGCCCTTTGGATCGACCCGAAGGACCCGCAGCGGATGTTCCAGGGCAACGACGGCGGCGTCAATCTGACGACCGACGGCGGCAAGACGTGGCGGTTCCTGAATAACCTCCCCATTGAGCAGTTCTACATGGTCTCGACCTCGAGCGAGGTTCCGTACTCGCTGTGCGGCGGCTTGCAGGATAACAGCGCCTGGTGCGGGACCTCCAGCAACCTGGGCGGACGAGCCGTGGGCCCCTCCGATTGGTACCCGGTGACGGGTGGCGACGGCGAGTACGCGGTGTTCGCCCCCAGCGATCCCAACGTCATCTACGTCGACTCTCAGAACGGCAGCATCACGCGCCTCGAGAAAAAGACTCACCTCACGCGTTATATCCGGCCGTACCTCGAAGGCGTCGAGGAAATGAAGCCGGCCGACCTGAAGTATCGCTTTAACTGGACTTCCCCCATCGCGATTTCCGAGACGGATGCCAATGAAGTCTATCTTGGCGGGAACGTGCTATTCAAGTCCACCGACGGCGGCAGGCACTGGACGCCCATCAGCGGTGACCTGACCCGCAACGACAAATCCAAGCAGGATATCGCGGGCAGCCCCGTCCAGCACGACATCAGCGGCGCGGAGAGCTTCGACACCATCCTCACCATCACCCTGGCCCCTACCGACTCCAAAGTAATCTGGGTAGGCACTGACGATGGTCTGGTTCAGGTAACGCGCGACGGCGGCAAAAACTGGGCGAACGTTTCCCCTGCGGGCGCGCCCGAGTGGGCTCGCGTTTATCAGGTCGGCGTCTCGCCGTTTGACGCGGGAACGGCATTCATGACCTACGATGCCCACGAGTTGGACGACCCCAAACCCTACGTTTACAAGACGGCCGATTACGGCAAGACCTGGACCTCCATCGCCGATAGCCTACCTGCCGACGCTCCGGCGCACGTGGTCCGCGAGAACCCCAACCAGCGCGGGTTCCTGGTGGTCGGAACGGACACCGGCTTGTTTTATTCTCAGGACGCGGGAGAGCATTGGCAGCCGCTCAAAGCCAACTTCCCCACCGTGCCCATCTATGACCTGAAGTTCGTCAAGGCTGGCGACGACCTGGTGGTGGCCACGCACGGCCGCGGCCTCTTCGTCCTGGATGACATTCGCCCGCTCGAGCAGATGAGCTCCAAAATCCAGGACAGCGACTTTCAATTGGTCAGCATCGCGCCTGGCACGCTGTTTCATCACTGGCGTGGCGGGATGTTCGGCATGGCGTCGGACTACTCCACTCCCAACGCTCCTGAGGGAGTCGTGATCGATTATTTCCTGAAGAAGGAGATCGAACAACGCCGTGGCGGCGGCCCGGGAGGGCCGGGCGGCGCGGCGGGAGGCGGGAGCGGAGGTCGCGCCGGAGCCGCGGCACAGGCAGGCCGGGGCGGACAAGGTGAGCAGGCAGGTCAAGCCGGGCAAGTGGGGGCTGAAGGCCCTGAGGGCCAGCGCGAAGGCCCGGTGAAAATCGTGATCACCGACGAACACGGCAACCCGGTGGCCACCGAGCACGGCCCTTCCAAAGCCGGGATCAACCGCTTTGTCTGGTCGCTGCGCTACGACGGCCCGCAGCGCCTGACCTTCGAGCGCCGACAGGAACAAAGCGAGTTTGCGGAGTTCTTCGGACGCGGTCGCGGCCCGCAGGTTCTGGCCGGCAAGTATCACCTGGTCATCACCGTGGGCGAGCACAAGGCGGAAGCCGAGGTCCGCGTCCGGCCCGATCCCAACCTCAAGATCGATCCGGAGAATTTCCGCGCCTCGCTGCGCTTCTCGCTCGAGGCGCGCAACGCGGTGACGGCGCTCAACACCATGCTCAACCGCGTGGACGGCATGCAGAAGACGCTGACCGCCTTCCAAGGCATGGTGCGCTCGAGCGACGACAACGATTTGAAGAAGAAGTTCCAGCCGCTCATGGGCAAGTCGTTCCAGCTTGGCCGCAAACTCCGCGCCCTCAAGGATTCCGTCTATAATTCGGAGGTCCAGCCCGGCTCGGAAGACTCCCTTCACTATCTGGCGGCGTTCAACAGCAAGCTCTCCGGCCTTGGGGGCTTCGGCGGCTTCGGCTATGGCGAGCCTCCCACGCAGTTGGCTCTGGATCAGAAAGCGGAGCTGACCAAGGAATTGGAACAACACTTGGCCGAGTTCAATAAGCTCATTCAAAACGACGTAGCGGCCTATAACAAAGACGCCTTCGCCCTCGGCGCGCCGACGCTCTACGCAGGCGAGGCCATCTCAGTGAAGAAGATTCCCGAGGGGCTCTAGTTTACAAGTAGTGTATCGATGTGGTGCGGGCGTCTCGCCCGCTGTCGCGAGGGGCGTCTGGCCCCCCGCAGAGCTCGCGGGCAAGTTGCCCGCGCCACAGACTCTGAACCCGGGCGGCGCAAGGCCCGATACTCGAACGGTCGAATTGTCAGAAAACTCGGCGCGGGGCCTCAGCGGCCCAGGAAAGGGCAAATTTGGAGAGGGCCTACACAAAAGCCGCCAAAAATGGGGCTTCCTCAAAATAGAGGCTACTAACCCCCCACCTACGCCCCGAGGACGCCTTATTTCGCCTCCTAACGCCAGGAAAGCCTATTCTACGAGCCCATCCCGTCGCGAATAGGGCCTTGGCCGCTGGACCAGTGCAGTGGGACTATTTGTCTCGCCAAGTGCCAGTCGCCGCAGTCAGTTTTCAGTTCGACGCCTGACGAGCAACTGTAGAGGTCCTTCACTGCGCTCCCGTATTTCCTCGCGGATGTGCTCTGACTGCGGTTCGGAGAACGCCAAGTGTCCCTTGGCGATGGTCTCCAAATCCTGCTTGTTCCAACGCCCCCGCATGATTCCACTGGCGGTGTGGGAATTTGGACCCAGCAGCAGGTGGCCGATCTCGTGAACCACGGCGTGGCCCAGCACCTGAGACTTGTCGGCGACACCGTCGGCTGCTACCTCCAGCACGTTGCGGTAGAAAATGTAGGCGGAGCATCCCGCTTGGTCTCCCGGGCAGGGCAGGGCCCGGCCCAGGGCTTCATGATGCGCGGGGAACCGTTCCGCCTCATCGGCGGTCAGGATCTTGACCGCGAAGTCGGTCATGCCTAATAGGCCCTGGCAACCGGGATAGTTCTTGAACTCCGCCGGGGTCGCCGGGCAATCGACCCAGCTCACCTCGAGTCCAACCTGGTTGAGGATCGCCGTCGCCTTGCCTTCGGCCTGGACGAGCGTGCTGCGTGCGACACCGTAGTTATAGATCCGCAGGGTGATCTTCAAGCTGCCGCGCCCTTCAGGGTTGACGGCCGGTGGAGTAAGCGTTCCCGTCGCCGGCGCCGCCTGCGCGCTCTGCCCGTAAACTGTACCAAACACCAAAAGCAAGCTCATCAATGCACCTCGTATCCCGGCCATCGCCGCCCCTCCTCGCCTCGAATCGAGTGCTTGACTTCCACGGGCAGGAGCGAGAAACTGGGCGCAAAACTGGCATGGCAGGTCGGGCCTGCTACGAAAGAAGCTGGGTTATGGCTGAAAGGCGCTCTCCTGAGGCGGTAAGCTTCGAGTCGCCAGGCTTCCCGGCTCATCCCGATCGACGGTCTGGAAGCACACCTTCCAAACAAGCCATCACGGTTCTCTTGCGAGCCTGGGGCGAAGGGGACGAGCCATCGCTCGAGAAACTGACGCCTCTTGTCTACGCGGAACTGCGGCGCGTGGCGCGGCGGTTCATGGCGCGGGAGAGGTCGGGCCACACACTTCAGGCCACGGCTTTGGTCAACGAAGTCTATGTGCGGCTGGTGGACGTTAAGACGGTGAGCTGGCAGGACCGGGCGCACTTCTTCGCGGTCTGCGCGCGCATGATGCGGCGAATTCTTACCGACTTCGCCCGCGCTCGGCATTACCAGAAGCGAGGCGGCGGGGCTCCGCGCACCTCATTGCAGGAAGGACTGGTGGCAGGACAGGAACAGAGCAAGGATTTGTTGGCAGTCGATGATGCGCTGGCGGCGCTCGAGACTCTCGAGCCGCGCAAAAGCCAGGTTGTGGAGTTGCGCTTCTTCGGCGGCCTGAGCGTGGAAGAGACAGCGGAAGTGCTGAAGATTTCACCTGAGACCGTGATGCGCGACTGGAAGTTTGCCAAGGCGTGGCTGGCACGAGAACTTCGGCGGGGGGATTCGTAGGGATGGCCGGGAAGAGATTCACCACAGAGACACAGAGGCACGGAGAAAAGACGACTTGGGGTCTCTGTTATTCTATGATTCCTAGATCTTTTGCGGCTCACAAGGATTTCTGGTCTGGAATTTTGAATCTGGAATATCGGATGCGGCGGTCAGGACGCGCTGTGCGCTCTGTGGTGAATCTTCTCTTTGCCCAGGTGGACCGAGACGAGAGCCACATCATGCTGGTCGAGAATTTCCGTTGGTAGATCCGCACAAGCAGATTAGGATATATGGCTCCCCTGGGCGATTGCCGGAGGCGTAAGCGCTCGGTTACAGCGCCGGGCGGCGGGATTGACTTCCGACGAAGCTTGCAGGCAGACTGTGAATGATGCAGACAGCATCACAGTTGCCTGATTTTATGGTCCTGGGCGCGCGCAAGAGCGGCACGACTTCTCTCTACCGGTATCTCAAGTCCCATCCCGAGGTTTACCTGAGCCCAATCAAAGAGCCTAGGTATTTTGCCTTTCCCGACACTCGTCCGGTTTTTGGCGGGCCGGACCGGAGCGTTCCGGTGATCTGGAAACTCGAAGACTACCGGCGACTGTTCGCGGCCAGGACCACGGAGCGCGTGGCGGGAGAAATGAGTCCTCTGTACCTCTACTCCCCCTGTGCCCCGGGCGCGATTCGAAAGCTGATTCCGCATGCCAAACTGATTGCCATTCTCCGCGACCCGGCGGAGCGGGCCTACTCTTCATTTTGCCACAACCGCAGAGACGGGATCGAACCGCTGGCGGATTTCGCCGCGGCCCTGGACGCCGAGGAGAAGCGGATCGCGCAAGGCTGGTGGTCCCGATACCACTACCGCACGCAGGGATTCTATGTTCCGCAGCTCAAACGTTACCTGGAACTCTTCCCGCGCGAGCAGATGCTGATCCTGGTGTACGACGATATGGTTGCCGACTGCCCCGGGTTTCTGAAACGGATTTGCTCGTTCCTGGGGGTTGATGAGAGCCACGCGTTTGATACCTCGGAGCGCGATAACGTGACGGTGGGCATCCCGCGCACGTTCATCCTTCGCCGCTTTCTGCGTTCCGCCGGGCGGGCGAAGAGCATGATCCGGGGAACTGTGCCCTTGAAAATGCGGTCGAGTCTGTTCCAGAGATTTTCCAAGCTCCTCTGGGCTCCCAAACCGGAATTCCGGCCTGAGGTGCGGGCGCAGCTTGTCTCCGAATTCAAACCGGACATCCTGGAGTTGCAACAAATCCTCAACCGGGATCTCTCGCCCTGGCTGCGATGTTGAAAGAGCCCAGCCCAGGCGCGGCGGTTGGCCGGAGCCCTCTCCGGGGCGGCATAGTTGGTCTTCTTTGCGACCTCTGCGCACTTTGCGCCTTGGCGTGAAACCGGATTGTCCATCCATAGACTAACTGACACCTACGAAGTCCTCAGCTACCCAATTCACGCACAAGTCCAAAGCCATAGGCTGCCATGAGGACCGTGAAGAGCATTCCGTGCAATGCGAATTCCAACGGCCCGACGCCAAGATTGCGCCGCGCCTTGGCCATTCCCTTCAAGCCATGAATCCAGCGCCCGCCGGCGATAGGAATCGCGGCCGACGGTCCCCACTTCAATGCGCCCGCCAAGGGCATGGTCGGGTCTGCGCGGCGAATATCCAGCGCGTTGCGCGCCATGTCGCAACTCCAGGTGCGGAACTGTTCCCGCAGCGAGGCGCCCACATGCGTGACGCGGAGTTCGGGCCGGTAAGGGAGAACCTGGCCCCGCTTTCGCAGGCATCGCGAGAGCAATGCGGCGCCTGTCCCATCCGACAACACCAGGGAAGTGGCAGGCAGCGCGCGCGCCAGCAGATCGCGGCGGATCACAAAGTTGTCGTCCCACAGGAGCGAAACTTCCGCTAACTGGTTGCCCAGGTATTCCGCGTGCATCGACAGCGCCTCGAACCGATCCAGCCAACGGCCCAGCCCGTGGCGGCCGAAGCCGCTCGCCACGTCCAGGTTCGAATCGATGAGTGTTTCCGCCGACCGCAACCAATCCGGATCTGCCGTGCAGTGCGACCCGAGAAATGCCACCGCATCGCCGCGCAACTCCGGCAGGTGCCGGCGCAGCAACCCGACCCACCCGACACGCTGCGGCTCAGCAATCAATCGAACTCCTGGGTAACGCTCCGCAACCAGCGCGGCAGTTCCATCCTCGGACGCGTCATCGAGCACGACGATCTCGTGCGCCACGCTGCTCCCCTGCCGGACCACTGAGTCGAGGCAGGCGGCGAGGGTGCGCTGGTCATTGCGCGCGGTGATGACAATCGTGATCATTTACAGGTTACAATTCAGGATCCGGCAGATCTGGTCGCACGAACGCATCTCGCGCCGCTGCGCTCGCGCCGCGGCGCTGCGCCAGAGCGCGCGCGGCGAATCGCGCAAGGCATTCCCGATAGGCGGCAGCCCGTAACACAACCGGATGTGCCCGAAGGGGTCCACATTCATGGTCGAGACCGGACCGACGCACGGCACGCTGAGGATGGACAGCGGATTCTCGAAATAGGCAGCCATGCATTCCAATTGCCAGGTCGGGTTGAACAGCGGCGCGCCCGCGCGCTTCAGAGCACGCAGTTCCGCCAACTGCGCGCCCAGAACCTCGCGCGAGCGCACCCAGGCGGGATTCTCTTTATACCAGTCCGGAGCCAGAGCAGGCATGGCGTCGTGCCCGGCAAAAGGGTAGTGCGTTTCCGGCGGCGCCAGAGCTTGCAGGATCAGTCCCTGCGCCCCGCTGTCGCGGACGAACCGGACCAGATCGGCTAACTCGCCAACGTTGTCCTCCATCACCAGCGCCTCGATGGCAAGCTCAGGCTTTCGGAGGCCCTTCCACGCTTCGATCAGTCCCAGGACGCGCTTGCCGCTGCCGGGCGCGTGGCGCGTCTTGTCGTGCACAGACTCGTTGAGGCTGTTGAGCGACACGATGAGGCGGTTCACGCCCAGCCTGCTCAATTCCCTCAGGGTGTCCGGGGTGACGTTCCACCCATTGGAAATCACGGCGGTGTAGAAACCTTCCGCCTCGGCCGATTCCAAAATCTCAAGGATGTCCGGGCGCGCAAACGGCTCACCCCCGCCGATGGTCACCTCGTTCATCAAGGGAAGGCCTCGCAGCCGCCGGAAGATGGTCTTCCATTGTGCGGCAGACAGTTCCTCGGCCGGGCGCGCGCCTTTCCACCTCCAGCAGGTCGGGCAATGAAAATTGCAGCGGTCCGTCACCGACACCTTGATGCGAAACGGCACCGGCGTAAGCCCGGTCCGGAGCATCATCCGTTTCAGGTGTTGGCCGGCATCTTCGAGACGGTGCTTGACGCCCGAACCCGAGCGCCGCAGCGCACCCATCAGGATTTTGTTCGCGAACATAGTCGTCCTTTCACTTCACCCAGCTTATAGAGCAGACCCCCGGCGGCCAGCAGGCAGAAGAGCAGGAAGCGATCCCCGGCACGGTAGCGCGGGTTTTGAGAGCAGAGGCGCCACAGCGCCCAGCGTTGGCCCATACTGAGCGGGGAATAGCCGTTCTGCCGCGCTGGGCGCGTGTTGCTGGCGCCATACACAAACATCCTGCGCAGCGCCTGGCCGGTGGTGCGAATTTCCAGGTGGGTCACGCACATCGCAGGCCAGAAGATAATGCGATCGGCCGGGTCGTGCTGGATCACGCGTTGAAGGTAGGCGGTGTCGGCGGCGCGCTCCCACTCGTCAAACAGGCCAACGCGGCGGAAGACGTCGGCCCGGATAATCATATTGCTGCACCAGCCAAAGGCGAATCGCGACGGCAGCCGCGTCAGGGTGTGATCCAGCTTGGCATTCTCGTAATCCTGGAGCAGATGAACTCCCAGCGCACTGCCCCTGGGACAAATCCGTCGCCCCATCGCTATGGCGGCGCCCGTGGCGTGCATGGCCTGCTGCGCCTGCTCCAGCCAGTCGGGCGCCGGAGCGCAGTCGGCATCCGTGAAGGCGATGAACCGACCTCGGGCCATCCGGATGGCAGCATTGCGCGCCGGTCGGGTAAGGCAATGGCGCGGACCGGGCTTCGAATGATGCCGACGTTTCCATTGCCTCCCCTAGAATTCCGTACGGCGGGTTTTCCCCGGTACGGCTTAAAGGCCGGATTATCAGACGAGGCCTTCCCCGCGGGCGGGTTTGCCATCGTCCTTCGTGCTTGCGGCCTCCATCAGGATTTCCCTGCTCTGTGTCAGGGACGATGGGACAGGCAGGCACCTCCGCGCGAGCGGTATCCCGCTCTACCCCAGGGGCCCTCGCTCCGGTCCGGGTTATGCTGTCCCGACCCATCCTCACTTAACTGGCCCCATCCGCCCCACTCGCCGGCACATCCCGACTTCGCCGCATTGCGGTTTATACGAAATATCTTCGCTGTGCCTGCCTGGTGCAGGCCTAGGCGACCCGCGAGTGGTTCTGAGCTTTCATCGATGCTCTTTCGCAACATGTCGTCCTCTACGACCACGGGGAACCCTTCGGCCGCTGGTACCCAGTACTTCGCCGAAGATCCTAGCCTTCAACTCCGTATGACAGTTTCGGCATTCCCTTCACCCTCACACTCCGATCCGAGTAAGGGGGTAAGTTTTCGGGGCTTAACTACGGTTCGCTTGCGCTACGACCTGTTGTTTTGCTAGCTCTCCTTGTCGGAGCAGACCGGATTCGCACCCAGCCATCGAGAGAGCGTTTACTTCCGGGCTTCCGACGGTTTGGTCACCCGCCCCGCCGCCGGGTATCACTACCGTGCCAACTGGGCAATCTGCACGGGCGGGACTTGCACCCGCTAGAACATCGACTAGCTTCACTGCACCATACGGTCCCCGCCTTTCCTCTCGAATCACCGTGACGCCGGGCGCGCAACCAATCAGTTGGCTCGTTGCATCGGTCGAGCGGTTGTCCACGAACAACACTTCGTAGCGATCGCGTCCGATGGACTGCCGCTCGAGCGCCTCGCAGCAAGCCCCGATGTACGAAGCTTCATTCCGATACGGCACGATCACTGAAAAAACAACCCGATCTTCCAACTGTCCTCGCAGTCTTTACTTCCTTGGAACGCCCGGTTGCGAAGATGTCGCGGATCATCCTCCTGCGCCGACCGATTGCACAGACATCGGACCACCCCGGCGCCCGGACAACAGCAGACCCAGCAAGCAACTCACCGGCCAGGTGAGCAGCCAGGACAGAAAGTACCAATGCGGCCAGCCTTTGGTCCAGTTGGGAACCGTTGTGGCGATTCGGTAGTGGTATAGTTTGAAATTGAGGCGGAGAAGTTTGGCGTGGGGATTGCTACGCACATATTCATGCGAGGAAACTCAGAGCATGACCTTGATGTACCTAGCCCGAAACTCCACTCTCCACGCTTGCGGCTCGACTGGCCTATAGCCATCAACCCATTGCGGTTCACCTTGAGGTCTGAAGGTGAGAATCTGCGGCTTGCCACCGATGCCCTGGCAGGCTTGCGGGTCTAGCGCCAAAGCTTCGGAAGTCTGACAAGCTAAAATGTAATTCTTGGCGATCTCGATTCCTTCCTCCATTCCGATCTGATAGTTCTTGGCCATTGCCGGAATGCGATACTTCCCGAATTGTGCAAACGTCGGATGAGTTGGCTCGCGCAAGGCATCATACACAGCTATGGAACCATACACGTTCCAAGTTCTATTGACGTCCATCGGTAGAACTTGCAGGCTTGGTACTTGCTTTTCATGCATCAAAACCACATCCGCTTGCTTTGGGCCAACAAACCGATAGCCCCAGATATAAACGTGTGTGACAACGAATCCTGCGTATCCGTGTGCTGTGAAATGTTCCTCGAAAGGCTCATCTAGAATCCCATCGTTCTTGGCTTTCTTAATGCGGCTGTAAAGATCGGCGCAAAGAGACCTTCCATATCTACTGATGTCATTAAGCATCCTTGGGTCAAGTCTGATAGCGCGTGCCCGTGCATCGAGCGATTCGTCCACGTCGATTACGCCAGATCGTGATCCTGTGGTAAACATCGAAGTGCCACCCGTTCCATACACCACGTTATTACCCGGTATGAAAAACAGTTTTTGCGCTTCGTCTGTAAATACTTCCCCTTTTTCTGAAACTCTTCCGTCAGAGCCTATGACAAGCCCTTCCGTCGTATGGACCCAGACAATTGCTGTAGGCATATCGAGTAAGTACGCTCCGCAAATGAAGAAATCACCACCACTGCCAAAAGCCATATTCCCTTTCCGGCCCATTGGGTGTATATTGGACCTAGGGAAAGGGAACACTTTCCCTCAGAACGGTGAAAACGCCGTCAGCACGCCGACGCCTACCAGCATCACCCTAGAGTCCGCCAAGAATCCAAGGGTGAGGCTTGTTCG
>CAVROP010000108.1:0-74162 GCA_963722675.1 uncultured Acidobacteriota bacterium | reverse complement strand
TCACCCGTCCGGCGGCGGCTGGAGAAAGCGCCGTCGCCGGACACCCTCTCCCCAAGGGAGAGGGCTATATTCGTACGTTCGCTGCCTCAGATCGTGCTGGCATGTTCGAGTTACCTATACAGGAAGATTCAACAGATACTTACGGTTCTGCTGATTCTGGCGTTCTGCTTCGCGCCAGCGCATTCGGCCGGGCAGTCCGGCGCGGCTCCCGTCTCGATGGACGCCGACATTGCGCCGGAACGACTGCTGGTTTCACCCCCGCAGCAGGACTGGCCTTCCTACAACGGAGACTACACGGGACGACGCTACAGCGGGCTGGACCAAATCAACACTGAGAATGTCAAACACCTGCGCGCCCAATGGGTGTTCCACTCCACCAACTCGGATTCCATGGAGGTAACCCCGGTCGTCGTGGGCGGGGTCATGTACATCACCTCCGGCAACGATGCCTTGGCGCTCGACGCGCGCACCGGCCGCGTGCTGTGGCACCACTCGCGCCCGCTGACCGAAGGGCTGATCGACGACGCGTCGGCCCATCATAATCGCGGTGTCGCGGTTTGGCATTCGCGCGTTTATATGGAGACCGATAACGCCCACCTGCTCTGTCTCGACGCACGTTCCGGCAACTTGATTTGGGACGTTACTTACGCTGACACTCGGCTGAATTACGGAGCTACCAGTGCGCCTCTGCTGGTTAAGGACAAGGTTCTGGTGGGGACTTCGGGCGGCGACGATGGGGTACGCGGGTTCCTGGCCGCTTACGACGCCATCACCGGCAAGCTTGTATGGCGTTTTTGGACTATTCCAGCTCCGGGGGAACCCGGCTCCGAGAGTTGGATCGGTGATGCTTACTTACACGGTGGCGGCACAACCTGGATGCCCGGAACGTACGATCCGGAGTTGAATACGGTTTACTGGGGCACCAGCAATCCCGCACCGGATTTCGTGGGCGATACGCGCCCAGGCGACGACCTCTACACGGATTGCGTGCTGGCCCTGGACGCAGATACGGGAAAGCTGAAGTGGTATTTCCAGTTCACCCCGCATGACCTCTACGATTACGACGCCACGGAGACTCCCGTGTTGCTGGATGCGCCGGTTGACGGAACGGTCAGGCGCCTGCTGGTGGAGGCTAACCGCAACGGGTTTTTCTATATCCTCGACCGCGCCAACGGGAAGTTTCTGAGCGCTACGCCTTTCGTTGAGAAGCTGAACTGGGCTACCGGGATCGACGCCCATGGCCGCCCCCTGCTCACGGGGCTGAAGCCCACCCCGCAAGGCACGCGAATCTGCCCCTCGATGACCGGCGCCACGAATTGGTTCTCTCCCTCTTACAATCCCTCCACTCGCCTCTTCTATTTTCTCGCTCTCGAAGACTGCGAAATGTACTTCGCGGGCGCCCGAGAAACAAGTCTACAAGCCCGGCCAGACCTATTACAGCACCGGGGCGAAGCGCATTCCGAGAGAAGCGGCAAAGAAGATCATGCTGGCTTTTGACGTGCCAACGGGCAAACCCGTCTGGCGCTACCCGCAAATCGGCGAAGGTGATTCCTGGGGCGGAACAATGACCACCGCGGGAGGGCTGGTTTTTTTCGGAGATGATGCAGGAGAGTTGGAGGCTGTTGACGCCGGTTCCGGCAAGCCCTTGTGGCACTTCAACACCGGCCAGAGGATGCACGCCTCGCCTATGAGCTACGCCGTCGATGGCGTGCAGTACGTCGGCATCGCGGTGGGAAGTGATTTGTTCAGTTTTGCGCTCGACTTTTAGGTAGCGATCAAATCTTAAAGAAGATCTTGCGCCGGTACAGCCAGTAGCACATGTACCACATTACGGCCAGCACCAGGATACTCTGCGGAATGGCGCCAAGATCCCCTAGAAACCTGAAGTCCTTGGTAAAGTTCTTTAGCCCGCTATTCAGCCACGCTCTTATTCCGATCTGGCCGAGAGAGTAAATAAAGATCGAATTCATGCCCAGCACGGTGAACGGGAACGCCCACCGTTGCGCTCCTTTCACCTCGATGAGCCAGTAAAAGGCCATCAGCATCAGGATCACCCAGCCGGCGCTGAAGAACGTGAAAGAGGCTGTCCACAACCGCTTGATCATGGGATTGTACGGCACCAGCGCCAGACCCACCACCAAGCCCGAAACCGCGCATGCCCCCAGCACCTTTAATTTGTAGGCGTGCGATTTGCCAGTCCGCAGCAGCATCCCGACCCAGCACCCAAACAAGATGGTGACGGCGTTCCCCACGAAGTTGATTGTCGTGTAATAACCGGAGTAGTTGTATCCGAGCACCTTCCGGTCGATCACCGCGCCGATGTTCCCGGTCTGCGACCAGGGGCCGTCCGGACCGGGGAAGATCACGAACAGCGCCCACAAACCGGCCAGCATCGCCAACCCGGCTGCCGCCTGATAACTGAACCGCAGGCGCATGATCAGGTAACAGAGCATGTAGCCGAAAGCGATCTGGCTCAGCACGTTGATCAACTGCAATGACAGGTGGGATTCCCCCCAATTCGAGTAGAGATTGCTGAGCAGAATCAGCATGAACGATCGATACGCCACGTGCCGGAACAAGTCGCTCTGGGCGGCACCTTGCGACCTCCGCCGGGCGAACGCGAACGGCATCGCCACACCGACCATGAAAGTGAATGCCGGCTGGATGAGATCCCAGAACTTACAGCCTTCCCAGGGGGCATGGTCAACCTGGGCCACGAGCCAGGCCCAGCGCGGATAGTGCTGGAGCGCCCCAATGCCGAAGCCCTCGGATACCAAAAGCAACATAATAAAGCCCCGGTAGGCATCCAGGCTGACCAAGCGCCCGCTCACGGTCTTCTCCGAGGTCCCCTCAGGCTGTTTTGAGATGGCTTCTGGCGAAGCAGCGGCGTCGCTCACTTCCGGATGTCTGGTAGTCGTCGCCATGGTTCTCCCGTACCTCGGTGAGCTGAAATAACGGTCGCCATCATACCACGCCTTGTGGACTCCGCGGACCTCAGATCCAGGCGGACGGGGACAGAGTCCTGAGCACCTCATGAAGCTCATTGGGTTGAACGGGTTTGGTGTGATCTTTAAGGGGGGAATTACAGTCCGAGTTTCTGGGCGGCTAATTGGGTGCCGGCCACCCGCGCGCGGATTCTTCTCAGCTCGGTCTCCAGGCGCTCCCCGGAGGGGAGCACATTGAGTCCCCAAGTCAGGCCAACCCCAACGGGGTTACCTCTGACGGGTCGGACCCTCCCGGGCCGGAATGTTGATTGACCCCTGAGTTTCCGTAGGTTTCACCTACGGTTACTCACCGTGTCCCGCTTCGCGGACACAACCCGATCTGCTGCGCGTGGGGATCTTCCCAGGCCCAGGCCGGCGGGGAAGAACCACACGAACCCCAGAATAAGGCCAAGCCGAGAAGCGCGCCGAAGCGACGGCGAATGTCGTTGAGAAGCAGTCGAGAGAGCACTCGAGATCACCTGGCCTGTCATTATAACCCGGTGCGCTCGCCTGTCGTGCTGAGGTATACTGCTAACCTTTCAAGAGTGCGGGATGGGAATCCCAGTTTGCGAATCCCGATTAGATTAGAGGAGATCCTATGAGCAACGCATTTGATCGTCGTGACTTTCTAAAGACCGCCGGCCTTGCCGCCGCGTCGTTATCCGTGGGCGCGACCGCGCTTCCGGCCCGCCCGCCCGAACTCATCAAGAATTCTCCCAACCACCCCAGACTGCTTTCGGGTTGCTGCGCCTACTCCTACCGCAAGTACCTTCAACACGGCCCGATGACCATGGAAGACTTCATCCTCACCGCCGTCGAGCAGGAGATCGACGGGGTGGACATGACCACGTACTATTTCAAATCCACCGAGCCTTCATACCTGCTCGGACTGAGGCGTCTGGCGTTTCGGAACGGCGTGCCGTTTTCGGGCGCGGCGATCGGCACCAACATGTGCCAGCCTGATCCCACCAAGCGCGCACCGGAGCTCGAAAAGATCAAGCAGTGGGTCGACTCCACCCAACTGCTCGGGGCATCCCACTTGCGGGTGTTCGGCGGCGAGATTCCCAAGGGCGCGACCGACGAACAGGGCATCCAGTGGGTGGTGGAAACCATGAAGCCGGCCTGCGATTACGCGGCAGCGAAGGGAATCACCCTCGGCATCGAAAGCCACGGAGGAATCACCTCCAAGGCCGCTAACATTCTCGAGATTCTTCGCCGTGTCGATTCTCCCTACGCCGGGTGCAATCTGGACATCAGCAACTTTCCCGAAGATCCTTACACGCAGATTGAGGCCTGCCTTCCCTACGCGACTCATACACACATCCGCGACTTCTACGGCGAACCCAGAAAGCCCCTGGATCTCGAACGGGTATGGAAGTTGTTCGCGCAGGGCGGGTACAAAGGGTTTACCTCCGCCGAATACGAAGGCGAGGAAGATCCCAAGACGGGCGTGCCGAAGCTTCTCGCCCGGATCAAGGAACTCAATAAGAAGTACTCAACGGTGTAAGAAGGCGCGAAAGAAACGGAACGTGTCATCCTGAGCGAAGCGAAGGATCCCCGCAGTTGGTCGAGAATTATCGAAAAAACGCTAACTACTGAGATCCTTCGCTTCGCTCAGGATGACAACTTTAATTTCTCCCACCTTTGAACGCCGAGGGGGCGAATGATTACGGGCCCCACACCAACGGAGGAACATCATGCTTACTCGACGCACATTCGTGAAACAGGCAGCCGCGGGAGCGGCCGCCTACGCCGCTTACAGCCTCTCGCCCGCCGGCCGTGTGCTGGGCGCGAACGATCGGGTCCGCTTCGCCCTGATTGGGGCAGGAAGCCGCGGAAGACAGATCTTCAAGGCCGCGCTGGAATGCCCGAACGTGGAAGCCGCCGCGGTCGCTGACATTTACACGCGCCGGCTGGACGAAGCCAAGCAAATTGCACCTAACGCTGCCACGTATCAAGATTTCCGCAAGCTTCTTGACGACAAGACGATCGACGCCGTCCTCATCGCCACCCCCCAGCACCAGCACGTGCTCAATTTCGTTCCCGCGCTTCAGGCCGGGAAGGACGTGTACCAGGAAAAGACCATGGCCTTCAACCCCGACCACGCCCGGCGCATGCGCAAAGCGTTCGAAGGCTCGGGCCGCCTGGTGCAGATTGGAATTCAATCCACCAGCGGTCCGGCGCAACCCAAGGCGAACGAGTACGCCACGCCCGAACGCATGGGTGTCATCACCGCTCTTCACACCCACCATTACCGCAATGCGCCTTACGGCGGTTGGATGCGCAAGATTCCCCCCGACTGCGATACCCAGCACATCGATTGGAAGGCCTTCGAAGGCGAGGCGGACCACTATGCCTTCGATCCCGAGCGCTACATGAACTGGCGCTTCTATTGGGACTACTCGGGTGGGAACGTGTTCGAGAATATGGTCCACCAGGTAGGCTTCTGGTTCAAAGCGCTGAATCTGAAAATCCCGGCCCGCGTCATGATGACGGGCGACAACTACCTCTCCCCGAAGATGCAGGTTCCCGACACCATGAGCGCCTGCATGCATCAGCCCGAGAAGATTTTCTTCACTTGGAATTCGATGTTCGGCAACAACTTCTATGGGGAAGGTGAAGACCTTCTGCTGGGCAACAAAGGGACACTTCTCTGCAAGGAACTGGACGGATTGCGCTACGTTCCCCAAGCCAGGCGACATTCCGAAACGTCGGCCGAGGCTGTTCCTGCGGTTCCGGACGTCGAAGGGATCGGAGACGCCGGAATGACTAAGGCCCACATGCAGAACTTCTTCGACTGCGTGCGCAGCCGCCAGGAACCCAATTGCCCGTTCGAAATCGGGTTCCGGTCTGCCATCACCTGCCAGATGGCCAATGCTTCCTACCGCCTGGGCCGCAGTGTGCAGTGGGATGAAAGCTGGCAAGACATCGTCTAAGAGTGGAAGGAGAATTCAATATGGCCGAGCAGGCCGGCTCATACCTTCCTCGTTGGCTGTCGGTGGCGATTCTCATAACGGCAATCGCCACCTTGAGCCGGCCTTCATGGGCGGCGCTGCCGCTCTCCGGTAACGATCCGGGCGATCTCGACGTGCGGGTTGGCAAGACAATCGAGATTACCAGTTCTCATCGCTACTGCTGGTTCCCTACGATCCACCGTTTCTCCTCCGGCAAACTGATGGTAACGGTTCGCATGAGCCCTGACGAGGTCAACCCGGAGGGAGACTTCTCCGCTTACTGCCTCTCGAACGACGCGGGATTGACGTGGAGCCGCCGTTATACCGTGGGGGCCGGCGCCAACGTGGATGGAGCCTATAGTGATAGCCTGCGCTCTGACGGGAGCATTTGGCAACTCTATGGGTGGGTGGAGTCCGACCCTTCGGGGTCCGCGCAGGTTCTGCGCCTGACCCTGACCAGGTTCCTGCGAGACGGGATGGAGTTTGAGCAGCAGAGGGACATTCCTCTTCGCATGTCGCAGCCGGTAGACTTGGCCCACACCGAACTGTTTGACAGGCAAATGCAAGACGCGAATCTCGCTAAGCAACCCGTGGTGGTGCCCTGGGGGCCAATTGCGGACGCCTTGGACGGGGCTCTGCTGGCTCCCGTGTACTACTACACCGCGGAACGGGACAAGCGTTACTATCGATTGGCGTTGATCCGCTCCAGTGATGGGGGCAGGAGTTGGAGCGAATACTCCACCGTGGCCGCCGTCGAGCCCGGGGAAAAGCCCTGGCCGGGGATGGGAGAGGAAGGTCCTTGCGAAGCGGGCATGGTCCGTTTGGCCGATCAGCGCCTCTATGCGATTTTCCGTACCGGCGAAAGCGGATTCATTGGCCAAGCCTGGTCCTCAGACGACGGCAGGACGTGGTCGAAACCTACTTCGACAGCTTACAAGGGTGTGGCGCTCAGAGCGCGGCGGCTGAGCAACGGAGTGTTGGCGTGTACCACGGGCCGCCCGGGCCCGGTGGTCGTCATGTTCAACCTGGACGGCACCGCTGCGAACTGGTCACACGTGACTGCCCTCTTCGAAGGGAAGAGCACGCATTACACGGATTTCATTGAGGTCGAGCCCGGCAAACTGCTGGTGGTTTATGACAGCGTGCCGTATGGGTGGCATGATATCCCGTACTCCGATCGCGACTCCGAGAACGTGATCTACGGAACATTCGTCGAGGTACGGAAGAGGATACCCTAGGTGGACTCTTGAAACATGGCAGGGTCGATTCCTGCCTGAGCGGGGATTGCGAGTGGGTCGTGATTCTCGGGAGATTCAACCGGCCCTATTCTTGATCGGAAGAACTAGGAGGAGGCCTCTTCGCGGGTTTCTTGCTCGGGAGCTCAAACAGCCCAAAGGGCCACAGCATCAAGTCGATACCCTGCTGCGCCAGATCGCCGAGCGCGTATTCTCCGGGGTCGAGGGGCTGTAGGAGCTTCAGACAGTAAAGACTGGGAGCTAGCTGTGTGCGCTGCAATTGCACCGCAGCAGAAGCCTGCGAGGCTTTTCCCAGGCCGGCGCGGCTTGCCTCGACCTTTTCCACAATTCGCGACTCTTTCACGACCTTCACGGGAATCAGTTCCATCTTGGCGCCTAGCCCCTGGCTAGACTGAACGTAAAACGTCGGCATCGCTTGCTGTAGCCGCACGGCAGCCTTGGGACCAGGAAGTTCAAGGATCACCTGGCCTTTCAGCAAGTGCCCGGGAACGGCCATGGCAAACGCCGCCCGCCTCTTGTCGGTGATCACTTCAGGAGTGGATTGAATAAGCCGGATCACGCGAGTTCCATCGAATGCGAAGACCCCCTCCTCGCCGGGCAGGCGAATGCCCGGGGCAACCTCGAATCCCGTGTCCGGAGGCTTGTAGTAGCGTTCCTTTCCAATTTCGTGGCCTTCCTCGAGTTGTTTCTTCTGGACCGATTTCTCTTCCTCCTGCGCGCGTTTCGTCGCCTCGAGGTCAACCAGAAATAAGGGTACTTCTTCCCACTCGGAGCGCTCGACGCTATAGTAGCGAACTCTGTCCCCGTTCACCTCGTAGCTGGAAACAAGTTGATAGGTCCCATCTTTCAGAAACAGTTTCTGGGTGGTTGCGGCCGGCAGTGATACCCACGTCAGGCACGCCAACACAGCCGCCGTCACCAACAACCCGCGCAGAAGCGATTTCATGGTTCAACCTTCGTCGATTTAGATGCAAAGCTCTGGAGTGCGGCAGCTTGCTGCCGCTTTTCTCCGGCGAGCTTGCTCGCCCTCTCAACGGCAAAGCATGGCGCACCGGGGGTCTTACCGGCAAGCTGGCCTAAGGCAAAGCGGCAGCAAGCTGCCGCACTCCGAAAGCTCCGCCAAAAAGGTGTACACCCCCAAATCGATGATCTACCAATCGTGCATGCTGCCGTCCTGTCTGTGGGCGGTTGGAAGATAGGAGCGCCGATACGGATACCTCCTTTCACCAGGACGTAATTCCGATCCGGGCACGTGACAATGACGCGAACGTCCGTGATCTTCAGTGGCGGTAGTCCTTGACTCATTGGGCCTACTTCGTGTCAATTCGCAATACGCTGTCGTTGGGGTCGGGCGCCATGGAAGGCACCGTAATCAGCAAGCGATCTTTCTTTTGCTTGAAGCGGATTTTGTGGCCCGTCGTCAGCAGGGTGACGCGGGAAACCCGGCTCGTTATGGCGGGCAATTCCAATTCGGGTTTCGATGGCCAGTCGAACACGTGGAGATAAATCGCCTTGCCCTTCGCCGTGGTCTTTCCAAAGGGGAGGTTTTGCCAGGGCCCGTAGGTCGTCCCGTAGATCGAGTCGCCGTTGACCTTCATCCACTGTCCCATCGCCTGGAGGCGTTCAACGAATTCAGGTTGAATTGTGCCCTCCGGCGTGGGGCCGACATCCAGTAGGAAATTGCCGCCTTTGCTCGCCACGTTAGCCAGGTCCTGAATGAGCGCTATCACGGACTTGTAGTGCTGATCGTTTTTGTTATATGCCCACGTGTCGTTGATCGTCATGCAGGTTTCCCAAAGCTGAAAATCCTCCGTCCCGCTCTTGGTCGGAACCCGGTCCGGAATCTGCTGCTCGGGAGTCACGAAATCGCCATCTACCCCGATCCGGTTGTTGATGAGCGCGGCGGGCTGTAACTCATGAATCAAGTTGATAAATCGCTCGCCTTGGTACTTCTCCTCTCGATCCAGGCCATCGAACCAGATCAATGCCACGGGACCGTACTTGGTCAGCAATTCGCGAACTTGACCCTCCATGTAATCAAGGTAGGAAGCCCACTCCGGCCGGCTCGGGTCGCCGTGCCAACTGTCCTTGACAAGCTGGGTGGTGTCCCGGTAGCCGGGGTGGTGCATATCCGGCGGGGAGTAATAGAAGCCTAGGGGCATTCCCGCTTCGTGGGCGGCTTTGGCCAGCACAGCGATAACGTCTTGGCCATAAGGCGTGTTGGTAATTTTGTAATCGGTCAGCGCCGAGTCGAACATGCAAAAGCCGTCGTGATGCTTGGTTGTGATCACCATGTAGCGCTGTCCGGCCTGCTTGGCCAACTCAACCCACGCCGCAGGGTCGTATTGGGTAGGATTAAATCTCTTGTACAGTGTTACGTACTCAAGTTCGGTGATATTCCAGTGGCCAGGTTCCATGATGGGCCACGAAGCCTCCACGCTGGCTTCTGAATACGGACCCCAATGGATGAACATTCCGAATTTCGCTTCCCGGTACCAAGCTGTCCTCGCGTCCTCTGATTTCTGTGCACCCTTGGGCGGGTTCACGCCCTCCGCGCCGCTTAGGGACGACATCGCGATCAGCAAATAACCTACCGTGAGTGCCAGAAGAAAGACCAGCCTTCCGACCCGACTCTTCCGCATGGCTTCCCTCCCACTAGTCGCCCGTCCCAGTGATTCGTGACGTAAGCCGGGGCGCAGTCCCAACCAAGAATCAAAAGTCTCCACAATATGAAGACGCCTGCACCCCATCGCCCCAACAGGCTCATTTGCGCTTTAGGAACTCGCGGATCTTTTCGAAGTCTTCGCGCAGCATCTTCTCCTCGCGGGGGTTGCGCAAAACGTAGGCAGGGTGAACGGTGGCGAGGGCTTTGGAATGTGCAAAATCGTAGAACTGGCCATGAATCTTAGTGATGCCTTCCTTAATTCCCAAGACGGTTTTGACTGCCGGCGCGCCCAGGCAACAGATTAAACGTGGCTGAATGGTCTCGAGCTGCCGGAAAAGAAAGGGTGAACACGTTTCGATTTCGTCCTTCTCCGGCGTGCGATTTCCGGGCGGCCGGCACTTGACGACGTTACAGATGTAAACCTCCTGGCGTTTCATGCCGATTGCCTGGATCATGCGGTTCAGAAGTTGCCCGGCGCGCCCCACAAACGGCAGGCCCTGCTCGTCTTCGTCGGCCCCTGGTCCCTCCCCCACAAACACCAATTCGGCGTGGGGATTCCCTTCCCCGAATACTATGGTCTTGCGGCCACCAGCGAGCTTGCAGCGCCGGCAATCCCCCAGGTCCGCCCGGATCTGCTCGAGCGTTTCGGGGCCCGTCGGTTTTGGCGCCGGAGTTTCGAACAGGCTGAAGGAGGCCACGGGCGGCCTTATAGGTGCGGCCGCGGCTACGGTCGGCGGGACCTCGACCCGAGGCGGCGGGGCGGCAGTAGCGGCAGGCATGGGTTCGCGAGCGGCCGGCGGCGTCGCAGCGCGAGGTGTGGGCGCACCTGCCTGCATGGGCGCAGGCGTGTCGTTACGCGCCGCAGCCAAGGGAGCGGCAGGTGGTGCGATGGGGCTCGCCGCTGCCTCAGGCCCTGGACTCCGCCGGTAGAATTCCTCGATTCCCAGTTCACGGTAGAATTGCAACCAATTGGTAAGTTCCTGTTTTAGCCCGTCATCCATTACTCGGCTCTTGACACCTGATTTCCACCGCCTGAATCCTGAATCCTGAATCCCGAATCCTTCCTGATCGCAACGACCTCGTCGAGGATCCGCTGTGCGACCTCAAGCTTGCTCATTTTCTCGAGGGGCTTCGTGTGACCGTCGGGGAATACCAGGGTGACGATGTTGGTCTCCAGATCAAAACCTGCGCCCGGCTGGGAGACGTCATTGGCTACGATAAAGTCGAGGTGCTTGTCGCGCACTTTGGCGGCAGAGTTCGCCAGCAGGTTTTCAGTCTCCGCCGAGAACCCTACCACCACTTGTCCTGGCCGCCGCCGGGAAGCCAGCATGGCCAGGATATCCGGCGTGGGCTCAAGCTTAAGCTGGGGAATCCCGTCCTGCTTCTTAAGCTTGTGAGGAATAACTTCCACCGGCCGGAAGTCCGCCACGGCGGCCGCCATCAAAGTCACCGTAGCCTGCTCGAAGTGACGCAAGACGGCCTGCGCCATCTGCTCGGCGGTGCGGACGCGCTCCACTTGCGCCCCGGCAGGAGGATCGAGGTGAGTAGGCCCGCTGACGAGCACCACTCGCGCCCCCCGGCGGCAACCGGCCTGCGCCACCGCATATCCCATCTTCCCGGAAGACCGGTTGCTGAGGTAACGCACCTCGTCCCAAGGTTCCTGGGTTGGCCCAGCCGTCACCAGCAGGTATTCACCGCCCAAGTCATCCCCATCCCCGAGGGTGGCAAGCACCGCCTTGGCGATGCTCTCCACGGAGGTGAGGCGGCCCGCCCCGGTCATTCCGCAAGCGAGATAGCCCTCGTCAGGCGGCAAGACCTTGACTCCCCGCTCGCGCAGAATTTCAACATTCTTTTGCGTGGCAGGGTTTTCCCACATGTTCACATTCATGGCCGGAGCTGCGATCAGGGGAGCCCTGGTGGCCAGGCAGAGGGTAGTGAGGAAATCGTCGGCAATGCCGTGGGCCATCTTTGCCAACACGTTTGCCGTGGCGGGAACAATCACCAGGGCGTCAATGGCCTGCGCCACGGCGATGTGCTCGATGGCGCTTTCCACGTTGGCTGCCCCCTGCGGCCCGCCGCCAAACATATCCGTGATGACTTTTCGGCCGGAAAGAGCTGCAAAAGTTAGCGGAGCGACGAATTCACAGGCATTCCGGGTCATCACGACCTGGACTTCCACGCCCCGCTCTTGCAGCAGGCGCAAGAGTTCCGCAGCTTTGTAGGCGGCGATGCCGCCCGAAATCCCTAGTGCGACTCGCATGACGAAAACCAGGATTCGGGGATCGGGAGTCAGGAGCCAGGAGTCAGGAGTCAGAATTTAGGATTTCAGATTCAAAGCCCAGTCCCTAGCCCCTAATCCCCAGCCCCTATTTCTTCGGCTTCTTGTTCTTGTCCATCTCGCCGGCGGCCGGCGCCAGCAATTCGAAAGGCACCAAGCCCGCCGATACTTCTTGTTGGGCTATTCTCGTCAACCGCTTTTCGCTGCTCTGGATGAGCGGGCGCGCGCCGGCCTGAAGCTGCCGGGCGCGCTTGGCAGCGACCAGAATATAGCGAAACTTGCTGTCGATCTTCTGAGGCAAATCCATCCGATTCATCCTCCAAATGTCCTGCAAATCTCTTGAGCGCGCCCCGCCTGGGTCTGGCGCCGCAACCGGCCTGCCTGGACGATCGCTCTCAGGGCCTGAGTGGCCCGCGGGAGACGGTCGTTAACGACCAGATAATCATATTCAGGCCAGTGGGAGATTTCCTGGCGGGCTGCCGCTAACCGACGTTCGACAACCGATGGCGAATCCGAATCCCGGTGCGTCAGGCGCCGTTTCAGCACCTCGAAGGACGGCGGCAATATAAAGACGCTGAGCGCTTCCGGCAAACGCTTCCTGACCTGTTGATGCCCCTGAACATCGATATCGAGCAGCACATCGCGCCCCTCCGCTAAAATCTTTTCGAGCGGCGCTTTCGAGGTGCCGTAAAGGTGTCCAAAAACCTCGGCCCATTCGATGAATTCGCCCGCAGCGATCATCCTCTCGAAGCGCCGGCGGGTCACGAAAAAGTAGTCTCGCCCCTCTTTCTCACCTTCGCGCCGCAGCCGTGTCGTATGTGAAACAGAAAAAGCCAGGTCGGGCAGGGAGGCAATCAGCCGTCTTACCAGGGTTGATTTCCCGGCACCCGACGGCGCCGAGATAACCAGAAGGCTGCCTCGCCCGCAGGAAGATTCCTTTTTCTCCATCATTCGATGTTCTGAGCCTGCTCGCGCAGCTTCTCGATTTCGCTCTTCATCTCAATCGCCAGGTGCGCGACCTCGAGGCCGACTTCCGGCAAATCCGTGGTCTTCGAGAGCAGCGTGTTCGCCTCGCGGTTCATTTCTTGCAACAGGAAATCGAGCTTCTTGCCCACTTCAGGACTCTGTGCGAGGAGTTGCTTGACCTGGGTGACATGGCTCCGGAAGCGCGTCAACTCCTCGGTGGTATCCGAACGCGAGGCCAGATACGCAACCTCGACCGCCAGCCTCGCCCCGTCCAATTCCGTACTGCCCATCAAATCCCTCAGTCGGCTTTCCAAGCGGTGCTGGTAGAGCTTCGGAAGGCGTTCTGCCATTTTTGTCACTTCCTCAGTCAGCATCTCGAGGCGGGCCAAGCGGGCCTTGAGATCGCGCCCCAAGTCTTCCCCTTCGCGGCCGCGCATCTCGTTCAGGCTCAACAAAGCGTCAGTGGCCACACGCTCCAAAAGGACGCGGACCCGCTCCAGATCCTCCGTGGAAAGCTCGCCGTTTCCACCCGTCGCCAGACCGGGGACGCGCAGCAGAGCCACCAAATCCGGATCGGAACTACAGCCGAATTCCTCGCGCAACGTCTGGTAAGCGGCCACGTAAGCAGCCAGGAGCTTACGGTCAACTACCAGTCCGGCATTGCCGGACTGTTCGAAATTGACGGTCACTTCCACATGCCCCCGTGTAATGTGATTCTTGATGAGCCGCCTCAGCAGGGGATCCATGGACTCCAGTACCGACGGGAAGCGAAGCTGCACGTCCAGAAAGCGGTGGTTGGTGCCACGAATGCTCACCGCGATCGAGTACCCTCCCTCCTCAGCTTGAACCTTACTGTAACCCGTCATGCTTCGAATCATATCGTCTCGTCCATGTTCCGGCAGCGATTCTACGTAGGGGGATCGCCCAATGGCGGTGTGCGGCCGCCTCGACATCAGGTTGACTCACCGCTGATCCTGCTATGTTAAGCGCGGCGAAGCATCGCCGCAATGGTTATATGTCGTTGAATTCTTTCACACGTTCGCTTCCCTGCGCAAGGGCCAGCTACGGTTCGGCGTCCACAAATTGCAGCTCGTGCAACTTCTGGTACATGCCGCCCCGGCTGACCAGGTCCTCGTGGCTCCCCACCTCCGTGATGGTGCCGTGGTCCAGGACAATAATTCGTTCCGCGCGCCGCACCGTCGAGAGGCGATGCGCAATCACCAACACGGTGCGGCCCTGCATCAAGTTGGCCAGGGCTCTCTGAACCAGCATTTCCGATTCCGTATCGAGTTCCGAGGTGGCCTCGTCCAGGATGAGGATGGGTGGATTCTTCAGAAGCGCGCGCGCAATAGCAATGCGCTGGCGCTGCCCCCCGGAAAGGCGCTGACCCCGCTCTCCGATCACCGTCTGGTACCCCTCGGGCATTTCCAGGATGAACTCTTCCGCCAAAGCCGCTCGGGCAGCTTCCCGGGTGGCTTCCTCGCTGGCCAGTTGGCTGCCGTAGCAGATGTTATTGTAGACGGTGTCGTTGAAAAGTATGGTTTCCTGGGTGACGATCCCGATTTGGGCGCGAAGTGAATCGAGCTTTAAGTACCGCACGTCATGGCCGTCGATCAGGAGCCTGCCGCGCGTGACGTCAAAGAACCTCGGAATGAGACTGGCCAGTGTGGTCTTACCCGCGCCACTCGAGCCCACAATGGCCACGACCTCTCCCTTGCGAATTCGCAGGTCGATGTTACGCAGCAGCGGCAAAGACTCTTCGTAGTCGAAATCCACGTTCTGAAACTCAATCTGGCGCTCGAAAGGCGGCAGGGTCGAGGCCCCCGGCTCGTCGTGAATGTCCGGGTGAAGGTCGAGGTAGTGAAAGACCTGCTCGGAGGCGCCCACGGCCTGCGCGGCGGCGTTATGGACGCCGGTCAGCCGCTTGATGGGTTCATAGGTCTTGATCAAAGCGTAGAGGAACGCCACGAAACCGCCGGTGGTCTGGGCGTGATGCATGATCTCGTTGCGCGCATAGAGGAGTATGCCGGCCACCGTGATGGCGCCCAGAACTTCCATGATCGGCGACGTCGCGGCCTGGGCCCGCACCCAGCGCAAGCTGACCCGCAGCAGCCGGCGCGTGGCGGCCTTGAATTTCTCCACCTCCAAACGTTCCATGCCAAAGGCTTTTACAATGCGAATGCCGGAGAACGTCTCCTGGAGCACATTGTTCAACTCCGCCATCTTATCCTGGCTGGAGCGGCTCGAAATGCGAATGTACCGCCCGATGTTGTGAGCAGGGAACACCACCAAAGGCACCAGAATCAGCGAGCCCAAGGCCAGCTTCCAGTCAATATAAAACAGAATTCCCAACAACCCGATAAGCGTAAAACTCTGCTTCAGGAAGTCAGCGGCGGTCTGCGAGACGGCAAACTGGATTCTCTCGATATCGCTAGTCACCGTGGACATCAACCGGCCGGTGGAGGTCCTCGTGAAGAAAGCCATCGACTGCTGGATGATCTTTGAATAGAGTAGGTTCCGGAGATCTCTCACCACGGAGTGGCCGATGAAATTGATGAAATAAGTCGCCAGGAACTCGGCCACCCCTTTGATCAATGTCACCGAGACAATAGCGATGGCCACGATGGTCCAGGCATTATGAATCCAGGCCGGGAAGAAGGTCTGCAGATAGATTGGCCGGCCTCCGAAAGGCCACTGGAACAAGACAATCTTGCCCGCATCCGTGCCCGGAGCAAGCACGCGGTCGAAAACCGGCTTAATGAGTAACGCCGTCAGCGCCTCACAAGCCCCCACCATGGCCATCAAGATGAAAGCGACCAGGAAGCGGAAGGAGTACGGCTTTAGAAAGGCGAGTAGGCGTTGGACTTGGGTCTTCACGTCAAAAGCCCCCGTTCGACCAAGCCCATAGTATGCCCATCACGCAGAAGTTTAACCTCCCAGCGCAACCGAGTCAACCCAAAAGGCTAAGAGTGTCGCGGCAAAGTGATAATGTCCGGTTTCAGCAAAGTAGAAATGTCCTGTTGAACTCCGTCAAACTCGACGGATGGAAAAACAGGAGATGCTGATGTTGAGTGGGAAAGAGCGGGACCGGTTGAAGGTGTTGCATGAACTGCAGGGGGGACATTTAACGCAAGGTGAGGCCGCGGGGCAGTTAGGGATCAGCGACCGCGAGGTGCGGAGGTTGCTGGTGCGGATCGCGGCGGAGGGCGATCGCGGCGTGGTGCATCGGCTGCGGGGAAGAGCGTCGAACCGGCGTTTGGCGGAGAGTCTGCGCAGCCGCGCGCTGAAGCTGGTGAAGGCCAAGTACCGTGACTTTGGCCCCACGCTGGCGTGCGAATACCTGGCCCAAGCTGAGGCGTTGGAGGTGAGCAAGGAGACGCTACGGGGGTGGATGATGGCCGCCGGGTTGCGGCGGGGGAAGCGGCGGCACGTTGAGGAGGTGCACGTTTGGCGGCAGCGCCGGAGTTGCCGGGGAGAGTTGGTGCAATGGGACACCTCGGAGCACGACTGGCTGGAAGGGCGGGGGCCGCGGCTGTATTTGGTGGCGATGATCGACGATGCCAGCAGTCTAGCCTATGCACGTTTCGTGGAGCAGGACAACACGGAAGCGAACCTGCGCACGCTGTGGGGATACCTGGAGCGTTGGGGCCGTCCGGTGGAGTTTTATACGGACAAGAGCAGCCTCTTTACGGTGAATCGGCCGAGGGTGGAAGCGGCGGATGAGGCCGTTAAACAAGAGTGGACGCAGATCGGGCGGGCCTTGCGGGAACTGGGGATGGGCTGGATCGCGGCGCACTCGCCGCAAGCCAAAGGTCGGATTGAGCGCTTTTTCGGCACGGCGCAGGACCGCTTGGTGAAAGGGTTACGTCTGGCCAGGGCTGACACCCTGCAAGCGGCGCAGACCTATCTGGAGGAAGAATACTTGCCGCACTGGAACCAGACCTTCACGGTGGTGCCGGCGGGCAGCACGAATGCGCATCGCCCCCTGCGCGCGGAGCATGAACTGGCAGCGATCTTAAGTCTTGTGGAAGAACGGAAAGTGACCTCCGACTATACGATTCGCTATCAGGGGAAGATCTATCAGATCGCGCGCAGAGATATCCGGCCCGGACTCCGGGGCGGTCGGGTGCGGGTGGAGCAACGGCTCGACGGGAGCCTGGCGGTGAAGTTTCGCCAGTACAGGTTGAGCGTGGCGGAGTGCCAGGCTCAACCGAAGACGCCCCCCTCCCCGAAACTAGAAAGCGCGCCGAAGCCTCGCCCCAAGGTTGTGCACAGCTGGATGAAAG
The DNA here is from genome assembly GCA_963722675.1 of uncultured Acidobacteriota bacterium. Taxonomy (GTDB): domain Bacteria; phylum Acidobacteriota; class Terriglobia; order UBA7540; family UBA7540; genus CAVROP01. Next base: position 56,773 of record CAVROP010000108.1, on the reverse strand, counting down.
ATTTCCATCTCCGGAAGAGTCCTCCTTTGGCAGTGATTCTGCCGGGCGCGACACGGGGCGGGTCGCCGAGGTTCTTTGGCGGCTAACCTCCGTCGCCCTACGGGCTCCTCCGGTTAGCCGCCAAAGAACCAAAAGCGGAACTTTCTACTTTGCCAGGAACAGGACATTTCTACTTTGCTGGGATTAGGACATTTCTACTTTGCCTTGACACCCAAAAGGCTAAGAGCGGGGTCGGTAACCTACCTTGATAAGCCCTGAAGGGCGTAATAACGCCCTCTGGTATAATGCCTATTTCACGTTCATCGCTGAGGGGACACGTCAATGCACCTGGCTGATTTCAAAAATGAGCCGCTACGGGACTTTAGGGGCAACCCGGAGCACGAACTGCGGATGAAAGCGGCGCTGGCGGAAGTCGAAGCGCAGTTGGGGCGGGAATACGATCTGGTGATTAACGGGGAACGAATCAAGACTCAGGATAAGTCTTCCTCAACTAACCCTGGCCAGAAAGATCAAGCCGTTGGCGTAGTCTCCAAGGCCGACGCCGGCCTGGCGGAGCGCGCTATTCGCGCCGCGGACGAGGCGTTCAAGACGTGGAGCCGCACACCCGTCGAGCGGCGCGCGGAACTGGCGCTCGAAACCGCCAGGATCATCAGGGAACGCAAGTACCACTACATGGCGTGGATGTGTTACGAGGTCGGCAAAACCTGGGCGGAGGCCGACGCGGACGTGGCCGAGGCCATCGACTTTGCAGAGTTCTACGCCCGGGAAATCCTCCGGCTCGATCCGCCCCAACCTCTCACTTCGGTTCACGGCGAACGGAACTTCCTGCGTTACGTTCCCTTGGGACTCGGGGTCGTAATTCCGCCGTGGAACTTCCCTCTCGCCATCACTACAGGCATGACTTTGGCCTCCGTGGTGGCGGGAAACACCGTGGTCCTGAAACCTTCGAGCGACTCCCCGGTGATCGCCTACAAGCTGTTTGAGGCCTTGGAGGAGGCGGGAATGCCCGCCGGAGTGGTGAATTACCTCCCCGGCCCCGGTGGCGCGGTCGGAGACTCGCTCGTGGGACACCCGCGAACGCGCTTTGTGGCGTTTACGGGTTCTAAGGAGGTGGGGCTTCAGGTCAATCATGTTGCGGCCAAGACAGCGCCGGGGCAGATTTGGGTGAAACGCGTAATTGCGGAAATGGGCGGCAAAAACTCCATCCTGGTGGATAGCGAGGCGGATTTGGAAGCGGCGGTGGAAGGCATCACGGCTTCCGCCTTCGGATATCAGGGCCAGAAATGCTCGGCGTGCTCGCGGGCCATCGTCGTGGAGTCGGTTTATGAAGCTTTCCTCGATCAGCTTGAGCGCCGCGTGGCGCAGATTAAAGTCGGCCCGGCCACGCGGCCCGACAGCTACATGGGTCCGGTGATTAACGCCCGGGCGAAGCAGTCCATCCTTGAGTACATTGCGATCGGCAAAAAGGAGGGACGTCTTATTGCCGGCGGGGGTGAAGATCACGGACCGGGCCACTTCATCCAACCCACGGTGATTGCGGATGTCGCCCCCAAGGCACGCATTGCACAAGAAGAAATCTTCGGCCCGGTGCTGGCGGTCCTCAAGGCCAAAAACTTCGAAGATGCCCTGGAGATCGCCAACAACACCGAGTACGGCCTGACCGGCGCTGTCTACACTAAGAACCGCCAGAAACTGGACAAGGCGGCGGAGGAGTTCTTCGTCGGAAACCTCTACTTCAACCGCAAATGTACCGGCGCCCTAGTGGGCGGCCACCCCTTCGGCGGCTTCAACATGTCCGGCACGGATTCCAAGGCGGGCGGTCGCGACTACCTGCTGCTCTTCACCCAGGCAAAGGTGGTTTCGGAGAAGGTAACCGCGTAGGGCAGCGCGGACCCGAAAGCCAGGAGGATATCTCATGGAGGCCATTCGCAACCTGAACTTCAGGATTTGGGTGCTTGCCGCCACCTGCCATTGCGATCATACTCAAAGCGGTTCCCCGTCTTGAGCTTAGGATCGCTCCAGTGCAAATCCTCGGTGTATCGCCGGAGTTGTGGTCCGAACCCTTCTGCTTGGAGCTCCGCCTGTACGTCGTCCAACTTCTTACGGCCATACAGGCTCACAATGAGGCAGAGCAGGAGCGTACCCACGTTAAGTGCGTTTAAGGCGAAGCTGGGCATCTGGCGGACAGCAGTGGCTGTCGAGACGGTAATTTGAATCCACCATTTCTGAGGGCGTCGAGAGGCTGAGCATGATAATAGTTGTGCTTGTCGCCACGATGTGGCGCTTCGAATCTGATTCCATCGGCCACGAGCTTTTTGCCGCCCATCTGGAACATGCCCACTTCCAGCGATACGGTCGGCACTTTCTTCGTGAAGTCATACGAGAAGGTCAAAATGGGAAGAATGTTTTCGTCGGTTGGCTCCAGCAACACGAACCGGTTTTGCGTGGAGAATTGGTCCGGGCTTGACGCTAGGAGCTTCTCAAGTTCTTCCGAATTGTAAGGATTGTGGCAGACGTATAGGACTTCACCGTAGAGCTTCAGCCCAGGCCCAGATGCTCCCTTCGCCCAATGTTCTTGCCTGCTGAGCATTGTAGCAACAATTTTTCCAAGCAGGCTTTGCTCGTTGTTGAAGGGCTTTCGCATGAGTAAGAATCAAATCGCGAACCGGACCGCGGGCTCGTATTGGACATCCTCAACGTCAATGTGCCGAGCGGCCTTTGAACCACGCTTGACCACGAAACGTCGCACGAACGGGGACGGGACGTCGGCAACAAACTCTCGCGCAGACTCAACCGGGACAAAGCGCGAGATGTCTTCGCAGAAGACGAAATTAGGTGCCAGCTTAGTCCAAGGGTCCGTGACTTCTTTAATCTTCTCAGAAGAGTCAGCTTCTTCCAGAACCAAGCTGGACGGGAGAGCCAGCCGGGTCGAGGGAATTCAAACGGATGAATGGGGGTAAGATTCAGGCCAGTCTTGTCTCGCGAGAATGAGGTCGTTCGGTTCCAAATCCTCGGGCCGTTGAGTCCACCCTTTAGCAGGCTCGGGTAGCGGCTTACCAAATGTGGAGCGTCCACAAGAACGTCCTGCGCCGACAAAATCAGTCGTTCAAGCCATTTCGACAGGCGGGCGGCGGCGATGCGCGCTATCGAGCCTGGCTCGAATGGTTCATCCTTAGCCCGTAGGCCATTTCCAGATCGTTTCACGAATTCCGTGAAGCTCGTTTCCTCGGGGTCCCGGGGACCAAGAAACTCCTTCGTCGAGCGAGGCAGAGTTACAATCTCCTCATCGAGTTTCAGAGAGTGGATGATTCGGTCGTCCAGACGACTCGAAATTTCCTTCGTCCTAAGGCGGAAAGCGTCCAGCAGAGCCGGCAGCAGTGGCCAGTACCAAGGGCGGAAATGGATCGGGTTTCGTGGCGACGGTTCCTGAATCCAGCATTCCTTCCAGAGTCCGGGGTTCGCCAACTGGTCGTCACTGATATTCAGGTCAGCGAACGACTCAGGATGCCCCTTGAGGGTCAAGTCGAAATAATTTCGTCCAAATTGTGTTACATATTGGTTAAGGCCAACTATTAAACCGCACCGGGAATAAGATCGGCAAAGGTACGCAACTTCCTCACCGCTGACGAAATTTGTCGCGCTGAGCAGGTCGTAGTCGAGCACAACGATGTCAGCACTGTCGAAAAGGCACTCCTTCGAGGATGTGTCTACCCTTTTCGCCTCGCGTGCTGCAAGGCGGCGGTTCTCAAGGTGCGCCACTGCCTCGGAAAATTCGGTGGGTTGCACGGGTTGCGACCGAAAGCCTTTCGGACACTGCTGGTTGACCGTGTCGCTCCAACGCTTTGCGTCCTCGAACACATCGTCACAAATTAGAATCTTCTTCATTGCTTCTCGCTCCAGGAGAGTTGAAAAGCCGTTTTGAAACCAAGTGAGGGCTCCACAAAGCCCACGTCACAACTCAGTTCCCGTGCGACCATCCTTACTATGGTCAGGCCTAGCCCGGTCCCTCCGAGGCCGAGAGCCCGCCGGGCTTGAGAAATCTCTAGCTTCCGAACAAATGGCTCGAAGAGCTGTTCTGCGCCATCGAGGTCGACACCAGCACCGGTGTCCTGGATGAGGAGCCTTCTCCTTGACCCATCGGCCTCCGAACTGACCACTATCTGCTTTTCGTCGGCGTCCAGCAGTGCGTTAACCGCGTTGATGAAGACATTCTGGAAGATCGCGCTCCATTCCGCAAGCGTCCCCATGGGCAACAGAAGCTTACTCTCGATCCCGGTTGACTCAATATTGATTCCGTGCAGCAACACCTTCGTTTGTTCTTTGACCTGGTCGATGACAAAGCGTGCTTTGAAGCGCTCCCTCCTGGTTCGATTTTCTTCGTCCAGCAGAGGGGAAAACAATGCTCGTGTATGCCGGGCCCGTTCGAGCCACTCCTCTAACTGCTTAACAACTTCAACCACACGGGTCTGAATGGTCCGGTTCGGGGTGTCAATGTTTCTCAGACCCTCGGCTATGTCTTCGAGGAGCGTGAACTGCTTGTAAACCTCGTGCTGATAGGAGAGCGCCGAAATCCCAGCAGTGGCCAGTGCACCTAATAGACCAGTTTGCGCTCGGCTTAATCTGTCTTCTGCCTCGCTGGCTCTTATAGCCTCCCCAACCTCCTGCCCAAGCCGCTCATACACTGCTTCCGGGATGTCATCGCGGTGCTGTGCCAGCACCTGTTCCACGCGAGCAACCTTGTCACGCGACGGTTCGACCGGGCGGAGTGCATCTGCGGCTGCAAACACCCGCTTGGCTTGTTGCATGGCATAGAAATCAAGCGCCCAGCGGACAGCTTTTCGGAGAGTTTCCAATGATTGGTTATCAACCAGGCGGTCACGAGTAACCTGGATCTTCAGATAATCACCACCGTCCTTTAGACTGGCCTCTTTCGCACTGCTCACGTGGACGACACCGAGCAGACGACTCTGGGTAGGCAAGTGACTCATGCCGCCAGAGATTTGCAGCTCACTCGGGAGAAGCAGTGATAGTGATAGCCTGTGGGAATGGTCGATTTCGATTCTCAACCAGTCAGTTTCAGGGCCGTAGTATGGGAGATGAAAACCCCCGTCGTAAACGTGCACGCCGCCAAATCTGTTTAAGTAGTCCCTGGCAGTGTCGACCTGGATTCCATAGGCTTGTCTGTGCCGGAGGTCATACACGCGAATCTCGAACTCGAGTGCGTGTAAAGGTCTTCCGTCTACGCTATACTTCCTTTTGATTTGTTCGCCATCTGAGAATTCAAGTGAAAGTGCGACCGTCGTCTTTTGGGCATCATTTCCGGCAACCAATTTGCCGACGATCTTTGCGTGCCAGATGTCGAGGTACGCTCGCATCTGTGCGTCAAATTCACGGCCCTCTGCTTCGGTAGGGCTAACCACATCAACCTTGAAGTCCCTCTGCTCGTCCTCGGTGAGTTCCGGATCGCTTCGGAAAGGCGGTTGTAGCCACCAGATCTCGCGAGCGAAACCTCTGAGGTCATCGGCGTTCCACGTTTGATTCAATCCCGATATGACGATGCGGGTTCCCCAATCTGAGTTGAGGGGGAAGGAGGTCTTCCTAGCCGTCTCATGGTATGTCGCCTCCGCGTGTGTAAGTTCCCCGGCCTTAACAGCGTTATCCCAGTTGATCGAGGCGGTCAGTTGCGTTATCGCGTTCTTTCTGGACACGGTTTCCATCCGGAGCAGTCGGCCGAGGAATTGCACCGCGAGCCGACCAACTCCTTTCGACCCACTCATCGGCCGGTTGAGATATCGCGAAAAGCGCTCCTCCTGCTTGTGAGGGGTGCCAATTCGCATCCAGAAGTGTTTGAACTCCTTGAAGTCCATACCGTGGCCGTTGTCGGCAACCTCAATTTCGTTTGCACCGAAGCGGATAACGGCCCGCGTGGCGTCGGCATCGTAGCTATTCTTTACCAATTCGGCCAGCGCGATGTGCGGCTTACCCACAAGCCGCTCTCCTAATTCTCTCAAGAGCGCGGAGTCCACAGTGAAAGGAATCGTTGGCATGTTAACGGGTTCTACCGGCGATTATTGGTCCCGGCAGCAGGTTTCCATGCTGTCCATGCTAGTAGCTCGGTCCCCAGCCAACAAGATTCTAGGGCCGCAGCGACAATTCGTGTAGAGTATACCAGAAGGAGCCGGCGGCAGGCTCTCTTTCCCTAATGATGTCGCGGCAAAGTGATAATGTCCGGTTTCAGCAAAGTAGAAATGTCCTGTTGAACTCCGTCAAACTCGACGGATGGAAAAACAGGAGATGCTGATGTTGAGTGGGAAAGAGCGGGACCGGTTGAAGGTGTTGCATGAACTGCAGGGGGGACATTTAACGCAAGGTGAGGCCGCGGGGCAGTTAGGGATCAGCGACCGCGAGGTGCGGAGGTTGCTGGTGCGGATCGCGGCGGAGGGCGATCGCGGCGTGGTGCATCGGCTGCGGGGAAGAGCGTCGAACCGGCGTTTGGCGGAGAGTCTGCGCAGCCGCGCGCTGAAGCTGGTGAAGGCCAAGTACCGTGACTTTGGCCCCACGCTGGCGTGCGAATACCTGGCCCAAGCTGAGGCGTTGGAGGTGAGCAAGGAGACGCTACGGGGGTGGATGATGGCCGCCGGGTTGCGGCGGGGGAAGCGGCGGCACGTTGAGGAGGTGCACGTTTGGCGGCAGCGCCGGAGTTGCCGGGGAGAGTTGGTGCAATGGGACACCTCGGAGCACGACTGGCTGGAAGGGCGGGGGCCGCGGCTGTATTTGGTGGCGATGATCGACGATGCCAGCAGTCTAGCCTATGCACGTTTCGTGGAGCAGGACAACACGGAAGCGAACCTGCGCACGCTGTGGGGATACCTGGAGCGTTGGGGCCGTCCGGTGGAGTTTTATACGGACAAGAGCAGCCTCTTTACGGTGAATCGGCCGAGGGTGGAAGCGGCGGATGAGGCCGTTAAACAAGAGTGGACGCAGATCGGGCGGGCCTTGCGGGAACTGGGGATGGGCTGGATCGCGGCGCACTCGCCGCAAGCCAAAGGTCGGATTGAGCGCTTTTTCGGCACGGCGCAGGACCGCTTGGTGAAAGGGTTACGTCTGGCCAGGGCTGACACCCTGCAAGCGGCGCAGACCTATCTGGAGGAAGAATACTTGCCGCACTGGAACCAGACCTTCACGGTGGTGCCGGCGGGCAGCACGAATGCGCATCGCCCCCTGCGCGCGGAGCATGAACTGGCAGCGATCTTAAGTCTTGTGGAAGAACGGAAAGTGACCTCCGACTATACGATTCGCTATCAGGGGAAGATCTATCAGATCGCGCGCAGAGATATCCGGCCCGGACTCCGGGGCGGTCGGGTGCGGGTGGAGCAACGGCTCGACGGGAGCCTGGCGGTGAAGTTTCGCCAGTACAGGTTGAGCGTGGCGGAGTGCCAGGCTCAACCGAAGACGCCCCCCTCCCCGAAACTAGAAAGCGCGCCGAAGCCTCGCCCCAAGGTTGTGCACAGCTGGATGAAAGATTTCCATCTCCGGAAGAGTCCTCCTTTGGCAGTGATTCTGCCGGGCGCGACACGGGGCGGGTCGCCGAGGTTCTTTGGCGGCTAACCTCCGTCGCCCTACGGGCTCCTCCGGTTAGCCGCCAAAGAACCAAAAGCGGAACTTTCTACTTTGCCAGGAACAGGACATTTCTACTTTGCTGGGATTAGGACATTTCTACTTTGCCTTGACACTCTTTCCCTAATGATAGGGTCGCCACTCGGCCATGAAAGCCCTTGTCACTACACCGGAACGTTCGAAACTCATGGCAAGCGTCCGCCAGCGAGGCTCCGCACCTGAGCTTGCAGTGCGTGCGATCCTCAGGGGCCAAGGACGCAGGTTCAGGACCAATGCGAAGAGATTACCTGGCTCACCAGACGTTTATGACCCGTTGGCAAGGCTGGCCGTATTCATCCACGGTTGCTTTTGGCATCGCCACCGGCGATGTCGAGCCTCTACTACCCCGAAGGAGAACCACGATTTCTGGCTGGAGAAGTTCCGTCAGAATATGGCTCGCGATAAGCGGAAGGTTCGACAATTGAGGCGACTTGGGTACCACGTCCTGACGGTTTGGGAATGCCAGGTGAAATCTCCCTCGAAACTTGATAGACTCGCTAAGCGGTTGGACCGCTTTTTCGGGGGCCACGCGTGAAGACCGCTTCAAATGCCGGGCCAGAAACTACCGGGGAACTAACTGCCCTTCTTTCAAGTCAAAAACGGAACGTAAGAGTGGGCGCGTCGTTGCCGTTCGCACAGCAGTCCCCCGAAACCTTCTGCTTACGGGAGGACGGCAGGAAGATAGTCCGTACGGTTCGAACTCGCGACGGCAACTCTCATTCTACGACTATTGAGATCAACGGAGACCCGGTCCGGACGAGTGATCCCGGCAGTGTTGGCTTGCGTAGCGTCGCGGATCGAGCTTTCTTGCGCTCCAAAGGATGGCCCCTTCTAGAAGCGGCCGAGAACAAGGAGGAGATTCGCACCGCAGACGTCTTCAGTGGTTGCGGGGCGATGTCGCTCGGGGCCTGGGAAGCCTGTCGGGCGGTCGGAAAGCTGATGCGACCAGTCGTAGCCATTGACTCTAATCCCGATGCTCTCAAGTTATTCAAGCAGAACTTCCCCTGCGGCAATGCATGGCAGGAGAACATCACGAACCTACTCGACTCTCCCATGGGTGCTCGGTCTTCGGCATCCGAAAGAAGGTTGGTGGAATTGGCTGGTCGGATCGACTTACTGCTCGGCGGGCCGCCTTGCCAAGGCCACAGCGACCTGAACAACCACACGCGGCGGACGGACGCCAAGAATCAACTGTACGAACGGATGGCACGGTTTGCCGAAGTGGTCGCCCCTACGCACGTTATCATAGAGAACGTTCCTGCGGTGTTGCGCGACAAACGCAGGGTTGTGGATGTGACCGTCGAGGCGCTGCGAAAGCTCGGCTATAAATTGGACCACGGGATCGTGGAACTCTCCTCCCTCGGGGTGGCACAACGCAGGCGTCGGCACGTACTAGTTGCCTCGCTCGACCAACCCGTATGCCTGCATGAAATGATTCACAAGTATGATTGCCCAGTGCCGACGGTAGAGTGGGCGATCGCGGATTTAGCTTCAGACGAGCACAACAACTTGTTGGACACCCCGTCCGCGTCAGATTCAAGAAACCTCAAGCGAATAGAGTACCTCTTCAGCCACGGGGCTTACGACCTGCCGGACAGCCAGCGACCCGACTGCCATCGGCTTTTTGAGCACACATACCGATCAGTTTATGGACGTTTACACTGGGACAAACCCGCCCAAACAATCACGAGCGGATTCGGATGCATGGGACAGGGTCGTTTTGTGCATCCCTCGGAAAAGCGCACCATCACCCCCCATGAGGCCGCGCGCCTCCAGTTCATACCTGACTTCTTCAGTTTCGACGGTGTGGGCTCGCGCACAGCGCTGGCGCAAATTATCGGAAACGCCGTGCCGCCGAAGCTCACTTACGTTGTCGCCCTCGAGTTAATCAGGTAGAGCATGGCGCAGGTGGCGCGTCATTCCGAGCGCTGGTGGCTGAGACCTGCAGATCACCAAGGCCTTCTCGACTCGCCAGAACTACGGCGTCTGAAAGATGCCGATTTTCCCATTCTCAAGGAGGATACAATGAACTCAAAACAGGTTTTTTTACGAATTTGGGAGCGGGAATTTCAGACGACGGTCAGGGTTTTCAAGGCCTTCTCGGCGGACCAACTCGAATTCAAGGCGCACGAACGGTCACGGTCGGTGCGCGATCTGGCGTGGCAATGTGTGATTGATGAGGGAGTGATCGCAAGCACCGAAGCCCGGAACGATCTCAGGAACGTTCCCGCCGGTCCGCCGCCACCTCAGACGATGCAGGAGATTGTCGCTGCTTACGAGAATGCGCATGCCAAGGCGGTCGCGAAAGTGAGCGGGTTCTCGGAAGATGAGTTCAACCGAACTGTCTCATGCGTCCTGCCGGGTGGGGAATGGAAGATGCCTCAGCCCGAAGCCTTCTGGGGAAACCTGATGGATGAGGTCCACCACCGCGGGCAGCTTACCGTTTATTTGCGCCTGGCTGGAGGGAAGGTGCCCTCGATCTACGGGCCTTCGGGGGACGAGGCGCCGAGATACGGCGGGGCGTGAGGAAGAGCCGCGGACCTCAACTGCGGAGGTCCGCGCTACCACGTGTTGAAAGGACCGCTACTCCTCACCCGTCATTCGTTATTTCCCCACATTAGCCGGGTCAAAGTCGTTTTCGAGTGCAGCGATTTTCACGAGCCAGGATTTGTATTGTGCGAGTGAGAACGGCGGCAGGCCCTGAAGATAGTGATTGACGTAGTGGTGCCCATTGGCGGTCCACTCCATCAGGAAGAGCCGCTTGCCGGAATGGAACACCGGGATGCTGCCCACCTCAAGGTTCTCGTTCGCCTTGGACGCGTAGTCGCCTTCCAGCAGAGTCTCACCCGAGTCCGCATCCCAGACGCGGTAATGGCCGCGGGCGTCTTCCCTGGAATCATTGCCGACCACCACTCGGACGCGCCAGTCCTGAGGCTCATCCACCATGAGGCAGACCGGTTGCTGCACGCGGCGAAGGTAGGAGTAAGCAAGCTTCTTGTTGAAGTAGTAGTCCACGATGGCATCGGAAAACTGCGGCCAGCCGTCCATGACATTCCACCAGATCATGCCGGTGCTGCGCCACTTCTTCAGGCGGGTCATCTCCACGAAGAACTTTTTTGCCTCGGCCTGGGAAACCTGCGAGGCCAAAATGAAGTCCTGTATGTTGTCCGGAATCTCACCGAACAATTCCTTCACCTGGTTCGCCATCAGGTTGATGCGGTACGGGTTTCCCGACATGTCGGTGGAATGAAAGACCCACTGGGGATTGTCTTTCCACGGCCACACGTGGTGTTCGTCCACGAAGCGCCGGATGGAGGAAAGCCCGGGGCAGCCGTGGTAGCCGATCTCGCTCACAAAGTGCGCGGTGTGCTGGGTGTAATAAGTGCTCTTGAAGTAGTCGCGCGGGCCCCACAGGTGGTCCTCGGGCATGAGCTCCGTTTTCCCGGTGGCAACGACTTCCGGAGCCATGTAGGGAGAGCTGGGAAGATACGGCCGGTAAGGATCGCACTGGAAGACCACCTGCGGCAAGACCTCCCGCGTGATCTTATTGTGGGCGGGATCAAGGCCGGAGAAAAAATAAGACTGGTCCACTTCGTTGTCGCCCGACCAAAGGGCGAGAGAAGGATGGTTGCGCAGCTTTCTCACTACCGAGATGGCTTCGCTTCTTATAACCTCGAGAAACTCAGGAGTCTGCGGGTAGATTGCGCAAGCCATCGAGAAGTCCTGCCACACCATGATTCCGTTACGATCGCAGATATCAAAGAAGGCGTTGTCTTCGTAGACGTTCCCGCCCCAACTTCGCAGCATGTTGCATCCAAGGTCGATGAAGAGGGCGAGAATCGTTCTCGTAGCGTCGGGCGTCGCGACTGTGAAAAGCATCCGCGGGTACCCAATTGGAGCCTTTCACCAGGATGGGCACGCCGTTGACCTTGAAAAGGAACTGGCCGGGCTTTTCGATGCTGGTGATCTCGGTGCGAATCAACTCGATTTTGCGGATTCCCACCCGGTCTTCGCGCGACGCCAGCACTTTTTCGTCCTGCAAGAGCCGGGTCGTCACCTTATAGAGGTTGGGATCGCCGTAGCCCCTGGGCCACCACAAGCGGGGGTCGCGGACCCGGATTTCAAACCTGCCGGCGCTGAATTCCAGCTTGTGAACCTGCGTGAAGGTGGATTCGCCGCAATGGCCTTCGACTCGCAGCCGGAGTTGGGGAAGCAGCGCCAGGTCCGTGCGAAGTTCGTAGGAGACGGCCAGCGTCGCCTCTCCCGGATCAACGGACAGCGTGGTGAAATACATCTCCTCGATCTCGTGCCGGGCGTGAACGATAAGTTCCACCGGGCGCCAGATGCCGGCCGAGACCGCCCGTGGCATGATGTCCCAGCCGTAAGAGTGCGCGGGCTTCCTGATCCAGACTGCCTCCTGGTTGGTCTTTCCCGCGCTGATGGTGTAAGCCGGGTCGTACCGCTTCGAGGCGGCCTCGATGATGGGTGACCTTAATCTCACTGTCAGGGTGTTTGGCCCGGCAGGGTTCAATTTGCCGGTCACGTCGAAACGCTGCTCGATGAGGGCGTCGGCGGTCCCACCCAGTTCCTTCCCGTTGAGCCAGTACGTGGCAAGACAATCCACGCCGCGGAAGCGCAATTCCACCCGGCGGCCGGCAACACTTGCCGGGCTTCGAAACTCACGCTGATACCACCACTCATAGAGTTCGTAGGGCTTCAGCTTGGCGAGGTTGTCGGCGAAGAACAGGTCGGGGGGTAATTCGCCCTTCGCCGACAGGTCGAGTTCGACGTTGCCGGGCACGGAGGCTTCGATCGAGGTTAGTCCTTGGGTCCGAAGCTGGTCGGGATGGGTGATCTGATATTTGCCTTGGGGAAAATAGAAAAGCTTCCATTTGCCGTCAAGGCTTACCCGCATGGCTTCTGAGCTTTGTTGCTCGGCGGCGGACTTCGCTGCACGCGCCCGGAGCCATGGGATGGTTACAAGAAAACATAACAACAGAATATGCGGCTTAACCTTGATCATGCTTGCTGTCCTCCCGCGGTCGTGCAATCCCTCATCAGAACGAAGATTTATACTACATTCCACATCTCAGGGGCGGATAAATAAACTCCGGACACGGGACGATGGATTCGCGCTTTCGGGGGTTGAGTGGCACGCGAAAAACTCGGTGTGCCGACCCTTAAGTATTTCGTACTTAAGTATTTCGTACTAGCGTCCCTGGATTGAACGTGGTAAATTATGGCACCTCAGGGCGTTTCGAACCGATAGGCTCTGGCGAAAAGTTCGTCCGTGAAGAGTCCGCTTTCTTGGGCGGGGATGAACGTATGCACGTTGCCGCATACGGGAAAGCTGCAACGAAGGTCACCAGCCGAAAAAGGAGAGTTCCATAACATGAAGGTCCTGATGGTATATCCGGAGTTTCCAGACACTTTCTGGAGCTTTAAACACGCTCTGCCCTTCCAGGGGAAGAGGTCGGCGTTCCCGCCCCTTGGCTTGCTGACGGTCTCATCGCTGCTTCCCGGCCACTGGCAAAAGCGTCTCGTGGATATGAATGTCGGGCGACTGAACGACTCCGATCTTGACTGGGCCGACGTGGTTTTCATCAGTGGGATGCTGGTGCAGGGCCCTTCGATGAAGGCGCAGATTGCACGCTGCAAAGCTCGCGGGTTGCGCACCGTGGTGGGCGGCCCCATTGCCAGCGCCAAGGACAGCGCCATCGATGAAGCGGATCACGTGGTGGAAGGAGAAGCGGAGGAGCTCATCGCCGAACTGGCGGCGGACCTGGAAGCGGGTGCGGCGCGGGCGCATTATCTCCGACCCCAGCTTCCCGACGTCACGCGTGTGCCGCTGCCCGATTTGCGGTTGGCCCAAATGCGGCGGTACAGCTCGATGGCCATACAGTACTCGCGCGGCTGCCCGTTCACTTGTGAGTTTTGCGACATCATCGAGATCTACGGGCGCCGCCCGCGCACTAAGACTCCTGACCAGCTCTGCGCCGAACTCCAGCAGCTCTACGCCGTCGGGTGGCGGGGACCGGTGTTCCTGGTGGACGACAACTTTATCGGCAACAAGAAGAACGTGAAGGTGTTGCTGCCGCAACTGGTGAAGTGGATGCGCGACCGCAAGTTCCCCTTCTCGCTTTACACCGAGGCTTCGGTAAACCTGGCCGAGGACGAGGAGTTGCTGAGCCTGCTGCGCGAGGCTCGCTTCAGCCGGGTCTTCCTGGGCATTGAGACGCCGGTGGCCGAGAGTCTTAAAGAGACGACAAAATTCCAAAACCTGCGCAAAGATCTGCGCGAGAGCGTAAAACTGATCCAGTCTTACGGCATCGAGGTGATGGCAGGGTTCATCGTAGGGTTCGACAATGATCCGGCGAACGTTTTCGAGCGGCAGATTCAATTCATTCGCGAGGCCGCTATCCCTCTCTCCATGGTCGGCCTGCTCACCGCGTTGCCCAACACCCAGTTGTGGCGGCGGTTGAAGACCGAAGGCCGGCTCATCAAAGAGAGCCTCGGCAACAACACGCTCCTGGACCTGAACTTCATTCCCAAGATGGATAAACAGCAGCTTCTCGAAGGCTACCAGCGAATCTTGCGGACGATTTACAGCCCCAAGGAGTATTTCGAACGGGCGTCCGCCTTCCTCTCGCAGCTCGGGGAGGCGGCCCGCCCGCCGGTGGTGTTCTCCGACATCATGGCACTGGGCAGGTCGCTTTGGCGGCAGGGATTTGTCCACAATTACCGCAAAGAGTATTGGAAGTTCCTGGCGCAGACGCTTCGCCGGCATCGTCACCATTTCAGCAAGGCCATTACCCTCGCCATTATGGGCCACCACTTCTTCGAATTGACGGCGGCCGGGGAGAAGATCGATTGCGAGACGAGCGCGGCGGTCAGTTGATGGTCGATTGATGATTGTCGATGGACGATTGACTCCGCCTTTCGGCTGCCCTGGGATGACATGCCCGGTTCATCCTCGAAGTTCCCTCCGGGGTCAATGTGTTTAGCCTACACCTCAGAACGTGGGAAGATCGCCCGCCGCGCCGGGAAGAGCCTGGCAAGGACTGCCCTTGCTTACCGACTTGCTTGCACGCCTGCGCATCGCGGTACCAATTCTTCGGCAGGCCGCGTATGATGGCCTGCTCGGAGGTGTGCGTGAGTCATTGGCGTTCATTGGCTTGCATCCTGCTCCTGGCCGGGAGTAGTTTCGCCCGGCCCTCGAGCCCCAGCGCCTCCGACGGAGCGGCCATCAGGGAGGCAGTGCGGTGGATTCAGGCGACGCCCAGCATCCGCGCGGATTACCAGTACATCCTCACCTGCCGCGTCAGGCTGCTCATCTTCTGGGTCGGCCGGGATGACCTGGGGGGTGGCTATATCAAGGCCGGGCGGGCGGAGGATGATCCCAGCCTACGCATGATCCAACTGCTTTTTGGCTCCGATCCCGCCAAGACTCCGCGGGCCATCAATCGCTGGGGTGCGGGCACCGAAGTTGACAAACTGAGTACGAGTGAGACCCCGGTGTCAAGCGTGTTTGTAGGCTTCATGAAGTCTTCGCAAGGCGAATCGGCGTCCGCCATGCAGCGCGAGCTAGCCCACGAGGATACGGCGGGAAGGCATCGTTTTGAAGCCATCATCAGCCGAGTGGACGGCGCCGGGGCCATCTCCACCACCGTACCCTTCTACAGCGACAAGGATTACGACATGAGCCAGCTTGCCGCCGCGCAAACCGTGGCCTTGGACCAATTAGGGGATGACCGGGCGCAGAAGTTCCGCCGTTTAGACGGCCTGGAGCACGGCGCGTGCGATCGCCGCGGGGGATTCCTGTCTACAACGGAAGAATTGCTGGAGCGGTCCCTGACCGGGGAGAAGACTCCCGTCTCTTTATGTTACGTGTATAACGCCCGTCCGTACACTCTGACGCTTCAACGGGTGAATCGAATGCCCGCCAAGGATGTCGAAATTACTCTTCACGACCGAGGGCGGAAAACCCGCCGATCGTACCGAGACCTCGAGGAATCACAGTTCCAGATTCGCAACGGGGAGTCCGGCGCCAAGACCAATTTCAGTGTTTTGCTTGGAACCACGGGTGAGTTGCGAGGAGTTCCGGTGCAGATCAATTACCAGCCGAACTGGTGGTTTCAGATTGTTCTGAATTTGAAAACCCAACCGCCGGGCGAGTCCGGCAAGTGACGCCCCATACTACGAAGTGTGAGCTACTTCGCGGCGCGAAGAAAAGCAGATCCTTCGCTCCGCTCAGAATGACCGCGCCACCTCTTTCAAGCTGCCTTACAAATTGCGAAAATAGTCAATGGTCCGGTGCAGACCTTCTTCCAGACCGATGAGGGGCTCCCAGCCCAGGAGGCGTCGAGCGCGGGAGATATCCGGCCGGCGGCATTTGGGATCGTCCACGGGCAACGGGTGGCGGACCATGCGACTGGAACTGCCGGTAAGCCGAGCGATCAGCGTGGCGATTTCGACGATGGGCAGTTCGGTGGGATTTCCCAGGTTGACAGGCAGGTGAACGTCCTCCGCGCCGGCAGGCGGA
Source organism: uncultured Acidobacteriota bacterium (assembly GCA_963722675.1). Taxonomy (GTDB): domain Bacteria; phylum Acidobacteriota; class Terriglobia; order UBA7540; family UBA7540; genus CAVROP01. The sequence continues at coordinate 40,575 of CAVROP010000108.1, read as the reverse complement.
GCTTCACCGTCTGCGGGGTTGTGAAAGAGCAGCCGGAGAATCCCGTCCACGAGGTCGGAGACGTAGCAAAAACTGCGGGTCTGAGCCCCTTCCCCGTAAATCGTGAGGTCTTTGCCTTCCAGAGCCTGAACGATGAAGTTTGAAATGACGCGGCCGTCGTGAGGCCGCATCCGCGGGCCATAGGTATTGAAGATGCGGACGATACGCGTATCCAGTCGGTGATAGCGATGATACGCCAGAGTTATAGCCTCGGCGAAGCGTTTTGCTTCGTCATAAACCCCGCGCGGTCCGATGGGGTTTACGTGGCCCCAGTAGTCCTCCGTTTGCGGGCTCAGTTCCGGATCGCCATAGACTTCCGAAGTGCTGGCCAACAGGAAGCGCGCTTCACGGGCCTTGGCAAGTCCCAGGGCATTATGCGTCCCGAGCGATCCCACTTTGAGCGTCTGAATGGGCAGGCGAAGGTAATCCACGGGGCTTGCGGGAGAAGCAAAGTGGAGCACCGCATCGACCGGACCTTCCACTTCGATCGGCTTGGTCACATCGTGGCGGACGAACCTGAACCCGGGATGGTTCTTGAAGGCGGCAAGGTTTTCCAGGCGGCCGGTAACAAGGCTGTCCACGCAGCAAACCTGGTGCCCCGCGGCAAGCAGTTGCTCGCAAAGATGGCTTCCCAGAAAACCTGCCCCGCCGGTAATGACAATCCTCAACAGAATCCCTTCCTCGTGGAGGCTAGTTTACTACACCGGGTGGCGGTGGAGAGCCGGCGTCGTTTCCTTATCTCCGAGCAGGGACGTCTTTGCGAGCGTGCGCCCCACTCCCGACGTCCACGTATTCAAATCCATGCTCGATGATGGCGGTGCGGGAGAACATGTTGCGGCCATCAAAGATCAAGGGCCGGACCATGATCTGGCGAACCTTGTTCAAATCCAGGCGCAGGAGTTCCTCCCACTCGGTTAGTGCCAGGACGGCATCCGCACCTCGAGCCGCCGAGTAAGCGTCCGGGCAATACTCGATTGCAGGGATCTGGGCTTTTGCCTTCTCCATCGCCTGGGGATCGTAGGCCCGCACTATAGCCCCTTCCGCGAGCAATCGCCGGATGATCGCCAGCGCCGGGGCGGATCGCACATCGTCTGTGCACGGCTTGAAAGCGAGCCCCCAAACTCCGATACGCTTTCCGCGAACCACCCAGAGCTCATTCTTGATTTTGCCGACGAACAGGTCGATGCGGTGCTGATTGATTCGCTCCACTTCGCGCAGCAGGGCGAAATCGCAAGCGGCGCTTTGGCCTACGCGCACGAAGGCTTGAAGGTCCTTCGGAAAGCAGGAACCGCCAAATCCGATGCCCGGCCTGAGAAAGCTACCGCCGATTCTGCTGTCCATGCCGATCGCCTCGGCCACCTTGCCCGCGTCCGCTCCCACCGCTTCGCACAGGTCAGCAATCATGTTGATGAAGGAAATCTTCATGGCGAGGAAAGAGTTCGACGCATGCTTGATCAGCTCCGCGCTGTTGATGTCTGTCACCACAAAAGGCACGCGCGTGCGCTGAGCGCAATTCTCGTGGATGGGGCAGACGAAACTCTGCTCCAGCACCGGCCGATACACTTCCTCGAGCAGCTCAGCCGCTTTTGCGGAATCCACCCCAACCACGATCCGGTCAGGATGGAAAAAGTCCTCGACTCCCGATCCCTCGCGCAAGAACTCGGGATTGGAGGCAACATCGTAGTGGAACTGCGCGTTGTCGCCGTATATGCTGAAGTGCTTCTGGAGCCGGCGGCCGGTCTGCACGGGGACGGTGCTCTTCTCAATCACCAGGTGGTAGCCTCGTGCGCTTGCCGAGATGCGCCGCGCCACCAATTCCACCGAGGAAAGGTCCGCCTCACCGTTCTCCAGAGGCGGAGTACCCACGCAGATAAAGATCACCTGGCATTGCGCCAGCGCGTCTTCGATCCGCGAAATGAACTCCAACCGCCCCGCCTCCCGGTTGCGGTGGACCAAGTCTCCTAAGCCCGGCTCGTAGAACGGCATCCCTCCTGCATTGAGGGTGTCAATCTTTCCCTGGTCGTCATCAACGCAGATAACCCTGTGGCCCGTTTCAGCCAGGCCCGAGGCAGTGATTAGGCCCACATAGCCGGCTCCAATTACTGTAATGTTCATGTGCCTACTGTTCCTCCACCGGACGGACGTTATTTTCCGCTATTTCGAAGCGTACCACAAACATTGCCCACTCGGGAAATTCTCGTCTCGAACATGCAGGCGCCGCGCCGGGTCGATGGATCCCCCGAAGCCGCGAACCCCGGGGAGCGGGTTGGCACTTCGACGACTCAAAAAATCGACGAACGAACCGGGAATGTCTATGAAAACAAAGAACAATGACAATAAGTCATGGCGCTGAGAGCTGAAGAATCGAAAGGCGCAAAGCCGGATCCGATTCGAAGCCCCACACGAACTCCGGACGCCGCCGACTCCTCGCCGACTCAAAAAATCAACGAACGAACCGGGAATGTCTATGCAAACAAAGAACAATGACAATAAGTCACGGTGCGGAAGAGCTGAGGGGTCGAAAGGTGCAAAGCTGAATCCGGCTCGAAACCCCAGACGAACTCCGGGCGGCGGGTTGGCACCTCGACGACTTGAAAAATGAACGAACGAACCGGGAATGTCCATGAAAACAAAGACTAAGGACAATAAGTCATGCCCGAAAACCGCGTCATTCCCGCGAAAGCGGGAATCCATTGTGTTCTGGACCGAGATTGGACCCCCGCTTGCGCGGGGGTGACGACGTTTGCGATTTTCATCCGTTTGGGTAGGCGCACCCCATGACCGCTCCGGCGCTCGGCTACGACAAGATGTCCACAAAGTGACCACGACGATAGGCTACCATACTGCGCTTGGTTTGTCAAGCGAAAAACGTGCAGTGGTGCAGTTTGGCATTGTAGCGGCGAGTTTACCTCGCCAAACGGCGGCGTAAAGCCAGCCGCGGCGTTTGCCCGACACTTCTACTGACTTGGTTCTAACTCACACCCAGCCTACGGCAAGTCCCACTAATAAAACACCTTTGGGCGGCACGCCTGTTCGATGCGTGGGGTCGGGTAAGGCAATGGCGCGGACCGGGCTTCGAATGATGCCGACGTTTCCATTGCCTCCCCTAGAATTCCGTACGGCGGGTTTTCCCCGGTACGGCTTAAAGGCCGGATTATCAGACGAGGCCTTCCCCGCGGGCGGGTTTGCCATCGTCCTTCGTGCTTGCGGCCTCCATCAGGATTTCCCTGCTCTGTGTCAGGGACGATGGGACAGGCAGGCACCTCCGCGCGAGCGGTATCCCGCTCTACCCCAGGGGCCCTCGCTCCGGTCCGGGTTATGCTGTCCCGACCCATCCTCGCTTAACTGGCCCCATCCGCCCCACTCGCCGGCACATCCCGACTTCGCCGCATTGCGGTTTATACGAAATATCTTCGCTGTGCCTGCCTGGTGCAGGCCTAGGCGACCCGCGAGTGGTTCTGAGCTTTCATCGATGCTCTTTCGCAACATGTCGTCCTCTACGACCACGGGGAACCCTTCGGCCGCTGGTACCCAGTACTTCGCCGAAGATCCTAGCCTTCAACTCCGTATGACAGTTTCGGCATTCCCTTCACCCTCACACTCCGATCCGAGTAAGGGGGTAAGTTTTCGGGGCTTAACTACGGTTCGCTTGCGCTACGACCTGTTGTTTTGCTAGCTCTCCTTGTCGGAGCAGACCGGATTCGCACCCAGCCATCGAGAGAGCGTTTACTTCCGGGCTTCCGACGGTTTGGTCACCCGCCCCGCCGCCGGGTATCACTACCGTGCCAACTGGGCAATCTGCACGGGCGGGACTTGCACCCGCTAGAACATCGACTAGCTTCACTGCACCATACGGTCTACTTTTTGCCTTTTCCTTGCGCGTTTCGCCTTATCCCTGCGGTCCACTTTCTTTGTTAAGCTGTTCGGCAACAGACTCGAATAACGTGTTGGTCATTCGGTCCCCGTCTCTACGCACGCAACCTCTGGTGAACTCATCTTGATGACGGTTTCTACACCTGGGCTTACGGTGATAGGGTGAGTTTCCCAAACAGCGTCGTTGAAACCCGCGTGCCCATCAGCAAGCAAACTATAGTCGCCTGGGTGGGGAACGGAAATTCTAAAATTACCTTCCTCATCAGCCTGTCCAACGATAAGTTGCCACTCTTTCTTGTTGGCGGACACCCAATCAAATGTCTCACTGAGTGCTTTAGAATATTCTGCCAACTTACCAAGGCAAACCGCTCTTTCGCTGTAATGATAGTCAGGTTCCGCGGATTTCTCTTTTTCGGCCTTAAGGTTATTTTCCATCGCCTCAACAAGGACGTGTATCCACTTCATCTCGGCGGAGTCTTGATCTTCTTTGTGTGCCTCTGCGAACTTCACGCTTCGGTACATGTAAAGCAAATACAGTTTAGCCATTCTCGCTGGTTTAATATCCCCGGCGACTGTAATTAGAAACACGCGGCCGGAAACAACCCCCGGTTTGGTCACAGGTTTAACCTGAGAATTAGTTTGCCCCAGTAGCATGGTGCTACCCATAACAAACAACAATAAGGCAAAGCTGGAGAAGTACTTGTTTAATTCTTGTGTTCTCATTTCTTTCCTACCCTTTTTGGGATTAGCTCGCCGTGCCTCTGATTCAATGTAAAGTTTCTTCTAACGTCTTTTCGTCCGGATCGTATCTCTGGTAGTGTATCGGTAAACCGAATCGCTTCCGAAGGATATCCAAATACTGTTGCGCCACCTTCGTAATAGCCTGATCCGAAACTACGATGAGTTTCTTCGCGCCTTGGGCGTCAGGGTAGTATGCATACTCAAGCAGCTGGCCAACTGCCTCTCGAATGGAAAGTCTGAGCGAAGAAGAGGTCTTAATTTCATAGAATATAAAGCTGCCGTCGCTATCTTGCACAACGATGTCAATTTTCGACCCGTAGCTTGTCCCGAGTTCCGTGCCCACGTTCTTCTCGCCGAACGTATTGACAAAGTGTCGGTATATAGCTTCTTGCCAGCGGTTGTGAACCAGATCGATTTCGGCAGAGTGCTCTTCGTACATAGACGTGGTCGCGCCTTTCCGCATGTTGTGGCCCGCAACGAACTCGAATCGTTTCTTCAGCTCTGGCATTTTTGTTCGGTTCAAAAGAATATAGCGGTTTGCTCTTACTGCGGGATCGTCTTTCGAAAACCTCTTAGGATCGGGGTCTAGGTCGGGCGAGTCGGGACGAAATCGAATGACAACAAATTCTTCTGGCTTCGTCTTCCGAAACGCATCGATGCTAACACCGACACCTCGCAGCTGCTCCCCCATCTCCTTGAGCCAGCCCCTTTTTTTGTAGATCAGGAAGACCTTACTGGATTCCTCTGGACTTGTAACTACAACTTCGGAAATCCGTCCGACCCACCATCGGTCCTTTGTGTTGTCGTCGATGGAGTACAGCGATATGTCGAATGCCTGCCCCAGGTATTTGTGGTGATTGAGGCCGATGGGCTGCAACCACCCATAGTGCCACCCATCAATGATTTTTGTCGTGTCAAGCAGCCATTCCTCGTGACCAAATCCAAACTTGTGCTCGAAGGCTTTCTTGTCCTTGCTTTTGCCGATCGTGCCGGACGGTCTGCGCCAGAAATTAGTATTCCAGCATATTCTTGCGATCTTTTTTTCGGCCATAAGGTTCACCTCCATCTTTGTCGTGTAATGCTTGCTTATCGGGTTTCAGCGCGGACCCATTTCAGTTCGCAGAACCCCCACACAATACACCCGTCGGAGGGTTCTGTCGGCCTTTTTTTGTCTGATTCGGTGGCGGAGCGCTGGCCGGGATGCGGTCCTTTAATCCTGTGAAATTGGCGCGAGGATGCCACAGGATGCGCGTTGCGAGTGTGAGCGATGGAACGTATGGTGGGGAACCTTCTACCCTCGGAGATCGGCGAAAAGGACGCGAGAGACCGCGCCTTGCCCTAGCCTTGCGCCTGCCCTCCCGCTAAGCCCTGGTAAAATGCGGCCTTCCTTCCATCCGACCGTTTGGTACCCTGGCAGACGGTTCAGAAATCCCCGAGAAAATAGCCTAAAACTGCCGCGAAATTTGCGCCTAGGGCGCCGTAGGCAGTTCGTCGGGCAACCATCCCACATCCTGCACCCGCCGATCGACTAATCCCATAATTTCCCGCGGGTGGCATGCTGAGGTCAGCGACATATAAAGCCATGTCGCCGCCACCAGTGTTTTTTTGAGCCCCGTCAGGGGCGGCATAGAGTAGCCCACGGCGCAAGCCGTGGGTTGGAGGGCCCTCACCCCGCCTCCGGCACCCCTCTCCCGCCCGGCGGGAGAGGGGACGGGGGTGAGGGTAGCACCGCGACCCACGGCTTAGAACGCGTGAAGAATTCGGCAGACAGGTTCAGAACCACAGAGACACTGAGGCACAGAGGCTGAAAAGAAAGGTCCTTTCTCCGTGACTTCGTGTCTCTGTGGTTAGCGCATTTGATTTTTTCACAGGTTCTTACGCCGTGGGCTACAGGCTGCCGCCCGCTCCGCGGGCTGAAATAATAACTATCGCGCGGCTGCGGACTGATACGCCTTAAGAAATACCCTTGCAGCGGAACTAGTATTTGTTTGAGAATCATAAAGAGAGATAAGAGTTTAGGGAAAAGTCCGGCAGGCGAGAAACCAGCAAACTTCAAGTGGCAAAGATGACCGGGGAGGAAGCGGCATGATCGTCGGAATTCCTAAGGAGAGCTTTCCGGGGGAGCGGCGTGTGGCGTTGGCGCCGGCGGTAATTCCGAGTTTGGTCAAGGTGGGTTTCGAAGTGGTGGTTGAGGCGGGGGCGGGGGCTGCGGCCGGCTATCCGGATGCGGAATACGCAGGCAAGGGAGGCAAGATTCTGCCCCAGCGCGCCGAGGTGTTCAAGGCCGCGGACGGGGTGCTTCAAGTCCTCTGTTACGGATCGAACGACGTGACCGGCAAGGCCGACCTGCCTCTGCTTCGACCCGGCCAGGTGCTGATCGGTTTCCTGCGCCCTCTGGGCTCAGTCGAAACCGTTCAGGAAATCGCCGCCACGGGAGTGTCGTCATTTTCCATTGAACTCATGCCGCGCACCACGCGCGCCCAGAGCATGGACGCGCTTTCCTCGATGGCCACGATCTGCGGTTACAAAGCAGTGCTGCTGGCTGCGGACCGACTGCCGCGCATGTTCCCCATGCTGACCACGGCCGCAGGCACTATCACTCCGGCGCACGTCTTCATTATCGGTGCAGGCGTGGTGGGGCTTCAGGCCATCGCTACGGCGCGAAGGTTGGGGGCCGTGACCTCTGCGTACGACATGCGGCCGGCGGCCAAGGAACAGGTGCAAAGCCTGGGGGGGCGCTTCGTCGAACTCGAGGTCGAGGCGCAGGATGCCCAGGATGCGCGTGGCTATGCCGCGCGCCCAGGACGAGTCGTTTTACGGGCGCCAGCGCGAGTTACTGGGCCGCGTCGTGGCCGAAAGCGACGTGGTGATCACTGCGGCGGTCATCCCGGGCAAGCGCGCGCCGCTGCTGGTAACGCGCGACATGGTGGAGAAGATGGCCCCAGGTTCCGTGATCGTGGATGTCGCGGCGGAACGCGGAGGGAATTGCGAACTCACTCAGGCCGGCAAAGTCGTGGTCGAGCACGATGTTACCCTAATCGGTTATATCAACCTGGCGAGTACCGTTCCTTATCATGCCAGCCAGATGTACTCGCGAAACGTCGCGTCGTTTCTCACTCACCTGACCAAAGACCGTAAGATCGTCATCGATACCAGTGACGAGATCACGCGTGAAACGCTGGTGACACAGGGCGGGAAAGTCGTCAACGCGCGGGTCCGGGAGTTCTTTAAGCTGGATGGGAAGACTTAAGAAGCCGTGAATTAATCCATGGACCGAGAAACCAGGTTCACGCAAAGCCGCAAAGTACGCAAAGTTCGCAAAGAAAACCGAGGACTCCTTCTTCGCGCTTCTTTGCGCCTTGGCGTGAGCTGTTTTGATTTTTTCGCAGCTTCGGACGCCCGTGCCACGATTTTCAAGGCTGGAGAGCAACATGACCTTTGATCTGATCAACAACCTTTGGGTTTTTGTGCTGGCGGCTTTCATCGGATTTGAGGTGATCAAGCGCGTCTCGCCGCTGCTTCATACGCCGCTGATGTCGCTCACCAACGCGCTGGACGCCATCGTGGTGGTCGCCGCGATCATCATTTGCGGACGGCACAAGAGCACCCTTTCTACCGTGCTCGGGGCGATCGCCGTGGCCGCCTCGTTCAGCAATATGGTCGGCGGCTTTGTCATTACGGACCGCATGTTGCGAATGTTCAAAACGACCAGGACGAAAAAGCCATGAACCCTCTCACTGCGCAACAACTTATCGATCTTGCCTACCTTATCGCCGTGACCTTGTTCATCCTGGCGCTCCGGTGGTTGAGTTCGCCGGCCAGCGCGCGGCACGGCGTCCTGGCAGGAGAAATCGGCGCCGCCCTGGCGGTGGTCGCCACGCTCTGCAACTACGAGATCATCGACTACAAGTGGATCACCGTGGCCTTGGTGGTAGGGGCCGTGGTGGGCGTCCCGCTCGGCCTGGTTCACATGACCGCCGTGCCCCAGCGGACCGCCCTGAGCCACGCTTTTGGGGCGCTGGCCGCGGCCATGATCGGGATTGCCGAGTATTACGTGCGCCTGCCCCACGTGAACAAGTTTGAGATGGTTGAGATCTCATTGGAGGTGATCATCGGCTCGCTCACCGTCACGGGCAGCTTGATTGCGGCGGGGAAACTCCAGGAAATCCTGCCGCAGCGTCCCATTACTTACAAAGGGCAGAACTTCGTTAGCCTGTCCGTACTGGGAGCGGCCGTGCTGTTGGCGCTGTGGTTGATCTTCCATCCCGAGCAATCGCGCCTATTTCCTGTCATGGTCGGAATCTCGCTGATCTTCGGCGTGATGCTGGTGACGCCCATCGGTGGCGCAGACATGCCCACGGTCATCTCGCTCCTGAACTCTTATGCCGGACTTTCGGCCGCACTCCTGGGGTTTGTGCTTAACAACAAGGCGCTGGTGGTCGCCGGCGCCCTGGACGGCTCCTCCGGCTTCATCCTCTCGGTGATCATGTGTAAAGCGATGAACCGGTCCTTTACCAACGTAATGTTCGGGGCTTTCGGTCAGGTTCAGGTTTCGGCCCGCGCGGAGAAGGAAGAGCGGCCGGTGCGCAGCGCCAGCGCGGAAGAAGCCGCTGCGATCCTCGGCAATGCCAACAGCGTCGTCATCGTTCCCGGCTATGGAATGGCCGTGGCCCAGGCGCAGCACAAAGTCCGCGAACTTTACGACACGCTGACCAAACGCGGAGTGGATGTGAAGTTCGGCATCCACCCTGTGGCCGGACGCATGCCCGGCCACATGAACGTTCTGCTGGCCGAGGCTGACATTCCTTACGACAAACTGGCCGACATGGACACGATCAATCCGGAATTCCCTCAGACCGACGTGGCCTTGGTGATCGGCGCTAACGACGTCACCAATCCCGCCGCGAAGACCGACCAGGGCAGCCCCATCTACGGCATGCCCATCCTCGAGGTGGACAAAGCCCGAACCGTGATGGTGATCAAGAGGAGCATGAGCCCCGGGTTCGCGGGCATCGACAACCCACTCTACTACCTCGACAGAACCTTGATGCTCTTCGGAGATGCGAAGGCGTTCGTGGGCGACATCGTTCGGGAGTTGGCGGGGGGAGGGCACTGAAGGGCAGGAGTCAGGAGTCAGAAGTCAGCATCCGGGTTCAGGAAGAAACCAATAGTAGTCATTCCGAGCGAAGCGAGGAATCTTGCAGTGCCTCCCGCGCAGGGCGAGATTCCTCGCTTCGCTCGGAATGACACTTCGTTCTTGCCTTCGAGATTCACGAAGCAAGCCGAGAGAGGTCGTTCTCACTCCTGACTCCTGAGTCCTATTTCTTCTTCAGCGATCGGATGTAAGCAATAACCGCAGTAATCTGCGCGTCATTCAACTTGTCCCCAAAGCCAGCCATGGCTGTACCCTTCTTACCGTCCTTGATGACGGCCTTAATTTGCTTGTCCGTCATGGACGCCTGCCATTTCGGCGAGGTGAAGTCTGGGCTCTTGAGCGCGGCGAATCCCTTTCCGTCAGCTCCGTGGCACATTACGCAGTTGTTTTTGAAAACCGCATCCCCATTATCGGCCGGAACTGCGGCGTGAAAGGCGAGAGAAGATAAAAGCAAACCAACGCCGACCAGCAAACACGTACAGCCAAAGCCAAGTTTGATCTTCATAAGTCTCCTGAGTCCTGGAATGCGTTCCCAGCCGACGCCGACGCCAGCCAACTGGAAGCTGAGCCGGATCGGCCCTCCTGAAGTTACATTCCCATATTAGCAGGAGCGCCAAAAAACTGCATGGGCTCTGCGCAACTTACCCAAGAGCCCTCTCCGTTGGGCTGATCATTACCCATATCTTCGGCTGGACACCGGGGGTGAGTGCGCAGTATGAGCGAGGAGTTTCCACATTGCGGTGAGTGGCTCGAGATATTGCAATCCGAGCCAGAGCGTTTGGGTGCCGGGTTCGCCGTCGCTCTTGCGTCCCAGGAAGCCGCCCAGCGTCGCCACCATGCGCATCGCTTCCCGCAAGTTTGGAGGTTGCTCGGGTGGCCTCGGATCCTGGTTGATGTAGGCGGCCAGCGCTTTCCATTCGGCTTCCTCGAAGTAGGCGGAGCAAGGAACATCAGGGACTTCCCGGCCCAGCTTGGTCAGATGAAAAATGCGCCACGCCACCACCAGATCAATTGCCAAGCAGGCTTCAATGCGCTCGGCCGTGCCGAGTTGCCGCTGCTCGATGCGGCAGCCACTTTTCAGCGTGCGATGATAAACTTCAATCCCCCAGCGCAAGGTGTACCAACGCAGCTTTTCGCAAGCGGCTGCAAAACTGTCCACCGGGCAGGTGGTCAGCAGCATCCAGAGCAACGGTTCTTTGATTCCCCGGGGCGCTTCCACTTCCTCTGCCAGCACCGCCCAAAGCGTCAGCTCGCCCAGCTTTTCTTTGCCATGGGGCGGTCGCAAGGTGACCTGCGCAAAGCGCACTTCGAGCCGCGCCACCCGTGCCGCTTGGGCACCCCGCCGCGGTATCCGGACTTCCTGAATGCCCGCCAGCGCGTGCTGCGCCATCCCCGGCCACAAATGTTCTTGGCCGTCCTCGCCCAGCCGGTCGCGTTCGGCTCGCACCAACAGCCAGGGACCGTTCTCCTCTGCGAGAGCCCCATGGAACAGTTCGTAAATATCGGCTTCCCGATCCCCCACACTGACCAGCCGCGTGCAGCGCGTGCGCCGCTGCACCTCCGCCACCTGCCGCAGACTCTTCAGCCATTTATTGCTTTCTTTCTCTTCAATCGGCAGAGTCTTGCGTCGAGACCGTTTGCCAAACTGCGCCCGGTCCCGCGCCCAGCACTGCACATCCAGCAACCCCAAGGGTGTGCCCGCCGCATTGAAAGCCAGCGTCGAGTGCAGCACCAATCCCACCGTACCTTCCTTATTCGAGCCAATGGGGCCCAGGTCGTCGGTCGCCGGATGGGCGCTGTAGTTCAGGAACGTCGTGTCCTGCACGGCAAACACCAACCGCTCAGCCGCCACGCGCTGCCGGGTCGCTTCATAATGGGGTTGCAACAAAGCGTCCATGCCGGTGTCCGGATGCTCAAAGAAACGATAGGCGGCTTTGGTTCGGGCGCGAGTCTGACAGGCCTGCGGCAGGTTGGCCTGAGGCCGCGCGTAAAAATCGCGCGCCAGGACCAACAACCGTTCGCGCCGCCGCTCATCTCCCAATCGCGCTCCGCCGAACTCTTCCTCCGCCCAGTCGGCCGGAGGAGGGGGCGGAGCGGGTGGGTGTCCGCCCAAGCGCTGGCGGGCCTGCGAGTGCAAAGCATACAGGAAAATCCGCTTCACCGCTCGGCCGCCGGTGTGCTCGCGGTCCTGACGCCCTCGCCCCGTCGTCTGGCCCACCTCCAGCCAGTTGGCCGCCCGATAGCAGGTGCCCCTAAAACGCTCCGCGTCCACAAAGGTTTCCACCAGCAGAGGCCTATAGCCGTAGCGCTCTTGCCAGTCCTTGGCGACTTGCTGCAGTGCCAAGCCGAGCACCTGCGAAGCCAAGTTGGGCACGCGCCAGTGGGGCAGAATCAGAAAACGGCTGTTGGCAATCACCTCCTGCAGATGTTCACGGCGCACTGGGTCACTCCAGCCGATCCACTCATCCCGCGCCGCCAGTTGCCAGGCTGCGGCACTGAAGGCCAGCCCACCCAACCAATCGCCCTGGCCGCTGCGCACGCCATAGCGCATCTGCGCCCCACAGAGAGGTCCGGCTCCCAAGTAATGATAGCGCTCCATCATCTGGTTCCAGAGCCGCGAGGCCGAACAATCCGCCTGCTCAATGCGCAGCAAGCGCACCGGCTGCAAGGCCTGGAGCGAGGCTTCGGTGGGCAAGACCTGCTGCGGCGCGGGCTGGGCCGCAACTCGCCGGGGTGGAGAAACCACGGCCGGGGCAACCGCGGGCAGATCAAGGGCCCCACGACGCTGCAGCTTCCCCAGCGCCACGCGGCAACTGACCTGCTTGAGTTCACCCGAGGCAGTGCGCCAGTTCAACCATTCGCAAACCCGCCGCGACAGGGTCCGACGCGAGATGCCAGGTTCGTCGTCAACGGTCTGCTGAATGCGCTGCACAAGCTGCGGACCGAATTCTTGCCCGCAAACCTTCATGCGGGCAGCTTAGAGCATGAGGACCCCCGGTGTCCAGCAAAAAGTGTGGGACATGATCAGCCGTTGGGAGGACGGCCGGTCATTGATTGCTCCTCATGGCGACGGGCTTTGTAAAGTTGCGGTTGCGAAAAGTCTGGATGAAAACATATACTTAAATTGGCTCAGGGTGCTAACAAAAAAACTCCGGTCAGGGCTCCGGGAGGTTCAAACCATGGAGGCACTTCGCAATAGAAGAAGAACTCTGCGTTGGGGACTCACCCTGTTATCGAGCGCCGTCTTGATAACCTGCCTGCTGGTTCAGACAGGCCACTTCGGGCGCGCCGACCAAACAGCCGCCCCGCGCGTTCGTGAGATCCAGTTAGGCCGAGCTCATCCTGATACGCTGTACGCGCTGACGGTGTGGGTGAAAGATCCAGCGACGCTTCGTGGCGACGGCGCGGTTTTGGCGACGGTGAGAGACGGACGAGGAGACGTCGAATCCAAGTGGCTGCACAGCGCCGACCTGGATTTTTATCTTACCCTCCGGCCTCGCGGGCCCGGCTTGATTTCCGTTCGTCTCTCCGCTCCCTCGAACGGCCACCTTCCGGAAATCGGCGCCACTTTGAACCGGATCCCCGTGGCGCCGGCCCACACCTCGAGCAAGACCGGCGACTTACGGGCGGGCTTTATCGCCGCTTTGCCCAACGGGACTTGGCAAGCCGCTCAGCGGTTCGAATTCGGGCAGACGATTTACGGGAGTAATGACGAAAGACCCTACGCACCTTCCCGAGTCGAAGACGCTTACCAGGCAATGCTCAAAGGCTTTCAATGGTTCAAGTTCACCTTTCGAGGAAAGGCGCCGCGGCTCGTCTATTTTGTGCTCAACGTTGCGGATCGCGACGTGCCGCTCGACGTAGACATCTTCCAGGCAGGTAAGAATGCCGCCGGGCAGCCCGATGTCGTGCCCTACGACAAGGGCGAGTTTGTCTACCAGATCGAGGCGACGCAAAACTACCCGGGGCTCTATAAGTTTCGCACGCGCATTCTGGACCCGGGCCAGGAATACTATGTGCGCGTGGCAGCCAATCACCCTGCCTTTCAGCTTCGTACCTATGATTACCCGGTTCCGCCTTACTCCGATCCACACCAAGCGGTGCGCGCGGGAATGGACTTCCTCATCAATATGGGCGACACCTGGCTTTCCAATACGCCGCGGCGCGGAGCCATTGCGTTGCGCACCGCCATGCAGCATTCCGAAACTCAGCTCTGCATCGCCTGCCACCCCACGCAATTCACTACCCGTGGGTATCTGACGGCAGTCCGCAACGGCTACCCGCCCAGGCAGCGGGCGGCGCTGGAATTCCTCACCGATCGCATTTATAACAATGCCCGGCCGTTGTATGGCGAGGCCAACACCAACTGGGTGCGCGTCATCTACTCGGCGCGGACAGTCGCAAGCCGCCTGCCCCTGATCACACACGCGTTCGAGGAAAACGTAACCCACGACCCGCCGCGCAGGAACTTCGACTTGCCCTACGCCGAATTCCTGAAGATTCATTACAAGGGCGTAACTACAATGCCCGGTGACGAAACCGACGGCTGCGAGCCTGACGTCAGCCCCTTCGAGATCGGAACGCAGAGCTGGCAGACCTTCAATCTGGTTTACAACCAGACACACGAAGATGCATGGCTAGCCGAACGCGACAAGGTGGAGCGCCTGGCAGTGGCCGCCGAGCCCAAGAACATGATCGATCTGGATTGGAAGATCATCATGCTGGCCACCGTAGACGGGGCGAAGTACGCCCCACAGATTGATAAGTTGATTGAACAGCTTTATAGCTACGAAACTCCGGAAGGCGCCTGGCCTTATCCGTTCGACAAGAAAGCAAAGCCGGCGGATTTCATCTCCTACAATGCCGTTTATGCGCTGGCGCTGGCAGGGCGCCGCCCTGAGTCCGACGAGAGGATGGAGCGGGCTGTGAAGGCAATGCTGGCTGCCCAGCGGCAGGAAGGAAGTTGGGAAGGCGACCCCGTCTATCAGGGCTTCAACACACCGTTCCGCGCCACACAATTCGCGGTGATGGCGCTTTCGACCCTCTACCCGGGGATGACCAAGGCGAAGAACTGGGACGCTGCTTATCCGCCGCCGCCCACCCAGCTCGCCACCAACAACTTGCCCTTGCTGTTGGCCCAACTTGACCAATACTGGGACCCGGCGCCGGAGCCCGTCTTGCAGCAGATCCGCAAAGTGCTTACGGAGAGCGACCAACCGCTCGCCCGCGAAGCCGCGGCCCGAGCCATCGGGCATATGGCCGATCCTGGGTCGATGCCGGCCTTGATCAAGGCACTGGGCGATCCAAGCAAGATGGTGCAGACCAGCGCCGCATACGCGCTGCGCATGATTCTGTCGCGGCGACTGAGCGCCGCTGCGGAAGGGCGCAAACTGCTGGCCGCAGCACTCGCCTCGCCGGACGCGCGCACCCGCTGGGGCGCCGCACGCCTTTTCAACCAACACTTCAAGGATCTGACCGAGGATAAGGAGTTGCTGGCGGCCTTGGAGCGCGACCTCGACGACCCGGTTCCTTTCGTGCGTTTCGAAGCCGCTTCCGGCCTGTGGCGATGGTACTACTGGCAGGTTGACGAATCCGCCGTGCGCCGCAGTACACTCGAAGCACTGGCTACTCATCTCAACACTGAAACCGACTCCATGGTCCGGCGCGGCCTCGAGGAGAGCGTTTACGATCTGCTCGACGAGAACACCGGCTACCTCACCGCCTGGGTTCGGGCGAGTTCACAGGACTTTGATAAGCGCCGCATTGGGGAGGGTTACGAAGCCGTGGTGCGCGATCAAGCCCAAGTGCTCGCCAAGGTCTTGCGAGACGGTACTCCGCTGGGCCGCGAAGGTATTCTGAATGCCTTGTGGGATTTTCACATTCGCCACTACGCTCTGCCGCCCGTGAAAGAGAACACCGTGGCGATCGGCCTTCCGGCGGTTCTCACCCAATACGTCCGGGGCGTTCCGGACCTTCACGTCCCCGGCTATGAATACCCGCCGTATCGCGAGGCCATAAACTTCAAGTACGACGTGCACAACGGGTTCTTCCAGACACGCATCGGCAACGACAGCGACCTGATCCATTTCTTCAAGAGTTCGGGGCCGGAACTGGAAAACGCGCTACTGGCTTGCCTCCAGGGTGCTGACGACCCGATGAAAATTGAAGTTCTGAAAGCAGGGAGCACGCTGAGCGGCGCCGGCGACGAGCGCTTCACTCTCGCCGCCCTCAACCTCTCGGAAGACCCCAGCGAGGATGTTCGAAAGACCGTCCGCTATGTTTACGAGGACGGTCAGCGTGGAATCCTCAACCTCGACGCTCCGAGCGCGCCGAGTCCTCAACTGGTCACTAAGGTTGTCGAGATCCTCGAACATGGCAATCCGGATAGCCAAGCCGTGGTCCTTCCCTTGCTTGCGGCACTTCCCGCCGACTCCCCCTGGGGACGCCAGGAGGAAGTGATGGCCGCGCTGGGCTTCCTGCTCGAAGCGACGCCACGGCCCGCAAATTATGCGCAGGTTCTCAACGCGGCTTCCTCTTTCAAGAGCCTGATGAAAGTGCCCGCGCTGCGCCGGCAGGTTCTGGCGGGATTCGATGATCGCGACCCCGAGGTGCAGCGCGCTGCCCTGCGGGTGTCCTTGGAGCATTTCCTCAACGATGCTCAGACCACTCCCCTGGTGAAGACCGCTTTCGCCAACTTGAACCCCTCGGCGCAGAATATCCTGGTCGAGGAAGTCGGCGATCCGAAATTCATGCGCCGACATCTGGGGATCGCGGGCGGAGCCGTTTCGCAGGACCAGCAGTACTTCTTGGGCGAAAACCTTGCCTACCTGAAGGCGCCGGACCTGCTGGAAAACCCTATCGTCCTCAATACTGTTTTGGCCTGTTTGCACTCCAGCGATCCGAATGTGCGCGCGGGCTCGCTCGATATTTTGCGCAAGGTGAAAGGCATTGAGGAGCGGCCGGACTTCCGCGCCGCGCTGAGCCAGTTAGAGAAAGACAGCAACCCGCGCTTGAAACTCATCGCCGAAAGCGTGCTGGAGGGGAAGGAGCTCAGCGAGGCGCTGAAGGACGTACAGCCCGGCTCGGTGCTCGATTTCAACTACTTCGTCACGAAGGTCGAGCCTATCCTGGCCAAGCCGGGAGCGGACGGGAAGGCCTGCGTGTTCTGCCATGCCAGCCACGTGATCTTCAAACTGCAACCTCCCAACGAGCAGGGCGTCTTCTCGCCTCAAGACAGTGAAGATAATTACAAATATGCGATGCGGGTGGTGGACATCAACGATCCAAGCCACAGTCTCATGCTGATCAAACCGACTCGCCCCACAGACAGCGCCGGCAACGTGGGCGATTATCTGGCCACGCATAACGGCGGCCAGCGCTGGCCTGGAAACGAATCAAGCTGGCAGTACCGGACGATCCTGGAGTGGATTCGCGGCGGGCGTGTGGAAAATGCGGTTGCCGCGAAGCAGGGCGGCTACTAATATTGCCTCTTCTCTAACTTTGGGCCGCTCTGCCCGGCTCATCTGTTTCGTCTCGATGGCCGGATGCTCGAGCCCTCGAAGCTCCTCGATGTTCTCACAAACCTTGAGTATGCCCGCCGCGATATCATCCACGTCCTTGCGGCTGCCGAGGAAGAAATGATGGGGCAGCCAGACGGATTCCTCGTAGGCGGCACGTTCAGAAACAGGACAATTGTATAGGCTCCGCAGGTCGAGGGGGATCTCTCTGCGCCAGGACAGTGCTGGGTAATCCGCTGCCTTCACAGGGAATAAAGCACTCTTGTACACCGGTTCGTAGAACAAGCCGTCGCAAGGAACCCCTTCCATCTCGAGCGCGCCAAGGAACGCGGCGCGGGGAATCCCCTCGAAGTGTTCAGGAAGATATTTAAAGACGTATTGATAGGCCGCTACACGAGTGATGCGGCGGTCCCGCTTCAGGAAGGCAAGCCCGGGTGTACCCGTGATGCGGCTCTCGAGATATTCCATGTTGCCCTGCCGCGTGTCGGCCTGCCGCGCCAAACGCTCGAGCTGCACTTCGAGTATGGCAGCCTGGAATTCCGTCATGCGGTAGTTGAAGCCGATGATCCGGTGGCCGAATTTATCGGTTTCGCTGGCGCGCCCGCAGTTGACGTAGGATTGCGCGCGCTCCCAATACTCGAGCTTGTTGGTGATCACGGCGCCGCCTTCGCCGGCAGTCATCAACTTGCTCGACTGGAAGCTGAAGCAGCCCATGTCTCCAGTGGCACCCGCGCCCTTCTTTTTCCACTGTCCTCCATGCGCGTGGGCGCAATCTTCGATCACCAGCAGATGGTGCTGCCGGGCAAGACGCCCGATGGCGTCTAGGTCGGCAAAGCTCATCGCCAGGTGGACCGGCAGAATGACTCGAGTTTTGCTGGTAATCACCTTTTCGATCAAACCGGCGTCCAGGCAATACGTTGCGGGGTCGATATCAACGAAAACCGGAACGGCATTGAGCTGAAGCACCGGGCCCACGGTTCCTTCCCAAGTGTAGGCGGGAACGATAACCTCATCTCCCGGTTGGATCCCCACCGCCTTCAAAGCGACCTCGATGGCGACCGTGCCGTTGGCTAATGCGATGCCGTATTTAGCGCGGTGGAACTCCGCAAAGCGCTGCGCGAAGGCGCTGGCGTGCGCATTGGGGAACGGATACCCGCCCCAATTACGGCTCTTGAGAACTTGTTGAATAGCCCGTTCTTCCTTGCGGTCAAAAACCGGCCAGGAAGCAAAGGGCTTGGTGCGAATTGGTTTTCCACCTGTGATAGCAAGCTTTCCCATAAAAGGACCTCCAAATGAAATTCAATTTACAAGGCTGGCCAGTGGCCGCAATAAAACCATTGTCGCCGTGTCCTCTGTGCGCTTAGAGCCTCAACACAGAGCGCACGGAGGGCCTCAGTGACCTCTGTGTTTTGTCTTTTGTTGGCCACAGAGATCACGGAGAGAACACCACGTGCTACCTCGGATCTATTTCAAGCGAACCACGTTCGAGCAAGCCGACTCGCCTGCATCGTTTAAGGCGCGAACACGATAGAAAACCGTACCGCGACCGGGTTGCGAGTCGGTGAACTCCATGGTTGCGGCTGGAAGGGTCTTGATTCTCTCCCAACTCCCGACTGCGATGCGGCGCTCCACCGCGCTCTGAGTCGGATTCCCGCCGTGCACTTCCCAAGTCAGCGTTACTGCCCCCGCCCCACGCTGGGCGCGCAAGGAGCTTGGCGCTTCCGGCAGCACGTTCCAATCGAAATAGCTCGCATCGGCAATGGCCAAAACGCTGTCACGGACCGGGACCGACGCGAGCACGTTGCTGGTGCCTTCCTTCCATTGAAGGGGCCTGATCTCGCCCGAAACTACGTCAATCAAGACGGGATGCTCAATCCCGGTATTCTCCAAAGTAAGACTTTCGTAGAAGGGAGGAAAAACATTACCCGGCAGGCTGTGGGCGGCCAACCAGTAAGCAACAATGGCCTTGCCGTTCTTGGCGCGGAAGCCGTAAGCGTAGAACGGAAACCCGGACTTGCGGCGGAGAGCGGGGATTCCGGGGCTGTCGATATTGATGGACGGGTCGAACTTGGTATCGGAAAAGAGCGCGTTGGTGTTTTGCAAGGAGAAGAATCCCGGCCGGGGCGTGAAGTCTTCCGCCACGTTGCGCAGTCCGTGAATCAGCCCGAAATCGTCATATTCATTTCCGTCTGTGCCGGCGGCAATGATCCAGACAAAGGTCTTCACGCCCGCCGCCCAGTTGTACACCAACATGCGAGGAATGTACTTGGCCTGCACGGACTCATCCGAACCCTCCCAGGAAGGAATGGAATTAAACTCATCATCCCAAAACTGGATGTCGGAGCGAATGCCCGGATAGTTGTGCACCAAGTCCCGCAACTTTGCCGGGGACTCGGGGCCATACGCGCCATAATCCTCCGATTCAGGGTTGAGGTTCTGGCCGTAACCCGGGTAGGTGTGATAAGCAAACACATCAATATCGGCGGCGCAACCGCAGGCATCGAGCGCGCGCTTCGCGAAGTCGCGGATGGGGTCGGCCTGGCCTCCGTAAATCACCTTCGCGTCCGGGTCGGTTTCATGAACGGCCTTGGCCATTGCTTTCAGCAGATGCCCGTATTCTTCCGGATTCCCCAGGGGTTCCAATAGCCGATGTCCTCCTCATTCCAGAGGGCCCAGTAGTGAATCTTGCCCTTGAAATGATCCACCATGAAGCGGACGTAGCGCGTGAATGCCTCGATCTGTGCCGGTGTGCGCGGCGCCCAAAAGATGGAATAAAGACTTCGATCGTCGTTATGAAACGAGCCGGGCTTGGGCTCAATTGAATCGGGGATCTTGCCGGATGGCGACGTATACATCGGGTTGCCGTACATGAGCTGGACTTGAATCTGAATGCCATTGTCGCGGAGCGAATCCACGTATTCGTCCAATAAGGGATTAATCGCCAACACTCCGCGCTTCTGCTCCACATAATCCCAGCTCGTCAGGTCGGAGCTGTTCTCGTACTGCCCAATGCGAATCCACTTCACCCCGGCGTCAAACATCCGGCCCCACCACCAGCGTTCCCACGGCAAATACGGCTCGCGCGGCAGGTCCGAGTTGATACCGAAACCGTCAGTGATCTGGGAAGACCGTTTGGGGGGGATATGATCAGGCAGTTGGGGTTCCTGCGCCAGAAGGCGCTCGCATGGGCACGTAAGAAGAACAAAGGCTAGAACCAGCAAGGACCTGAGGTGGCGCTTCTGCAGCATGATCGTGCCTCCCACGATAACGGACGCTCTACATCTCATTAAAGCTTGCCGTCTTCCGGAACGCTTCCACGTAGTGGCCGTCTTTCTTCGGCTGCTGGCTCATCAATTCCGCCTTCAGTCCGGCAAGGTCGGAAGGGTTCCAGTCCGTACGGTACTTGTGGATGGAAGGCTCAAACTGGCTCACGTGCTTGGTCGCGGCTTCGAACTTCAACTGCGCGACAGAATCGATGTTGACCCAGTAGTTGGCCTCCTGGGGTGCGGTGTAATAAAAGTAGGTCATGGGCACGGCGTAGGGCTCGAGGTGCTGCTCGAGGCGCTGGTTGGGGAAGTAAAGCCAGAACTCCGCGGCGCGAATCGCGTCCAGCGTATTCAAAGCGGCCATGCGGTGGTCCGTCTTGTGCCAGCGGGCGTACCAGTTTCCCGGATCGATGCTCAAGAGCGCATCGGGTCGGATGCGGCGAATGATCGCCGTGGCCTCTTCAACGAGCTTCGGTTGGGGAGCATACTCCAACATGCCGTCATCATAGCCCATCCACTGGATGTTATCCGTCGGGGTCCCTAGGACGGTTTCAGCAGCTTCCTCCTCCGCCTTGCGAATGCGTGCCAGCCTCTGCGAGCTCATCTCCGGATCGTAGGAACCCTTGTCGTCATTCGTGTAAATGACGATGTAAACTTTGTTGTGGCGTTGATTCAGCAGGGCGATGGTTCCCCCCGCTCCAAATAGCTCATCGTCCGGATGTGGGGTGAATACAAGGACCGTTTTGCCGGTCATCGTGTCGAGGCCGGGTTCCTGCGCTGACAGTCCCGCCGCCCCTAAGAACCACGTCAAGGCGAATATCACAGCGAGGTGCTTCATGAATTATTCCTTTCGGCCAGCGCGCAGACTTGCTTTTTGGTCTGCGAGTCATGAGATTCACAACGCTTGGCTTAACTCATGACTGGAGATTCTTTGGAAGCCGACTGATCAACTCGCCAAAAACCTCGCGCGCGGTGCTGAGCGCTTCATCCGCCTCCTCCTGCGACGGCTCGTTGGGCTCTCCGGGATAGCGAAATCTCCAGGCATACTCAGTGAGCGAGGCAGCACGATCGACGATCGCACCAAGTGTGGCGTCGATCGAAGTACACGCTCGGCCAAGCTCTTCGAGGTTGTGCGTCTTTCGAAATGGCGCGTCATGCCAGGCTAGGAACGCCTTGAAAGCCTTCTCCGCTGCCTGTTGAGCATGAAAGACAACGTCTGAAAGCAAGCCCGCCTGGGGGTCGGACATCGCGTGTTCTCCTGCCCGCAAGTCGAGAGCGGCTTTGCGCAACCAGGCGCGAACATCCTCCTTGCGCGCGTCGTCAGGCGCCATGCAAAAGCCTCCCTTCGCGCAAGACCGTTCCGGGGAGTGAAGCTTTGAGAGTGCGGCGGGGCTCGAAGTAGGACCGGGTACACACAACCACGTCGGCCGCCAAGCCGGTTCCCCGCAGTGCCTCGTAGGCCAACCGGCTTCGCTTCCGCTCAGGCGGGGCATCGTCGGGTACGACCACCAACAAATCGTAATCGCTATCCGGACCTGAATCGCCCCGGGCCTTGGATCCGAATAGGTACACTTCGACTGGTGCGTAGGATTTCACCAGACGGCGGACTATTTCGTTGAGTGCTCGATCTTCCGAGTTCTCCTGCATATTCCCGTCTGCAGGGGCACGCCATGGTGTGCCCCTACGAACAACAATCTAACATATCTGCCAATCAGGAAGATGCCGAACGGTTGCCAAGGCGCGGCCAGAGGGGCCGCTGCCTCAATCCACCATCAGGACTCTCGAAAATCGATGCGGGCGGGGCTGTCTTTGAATCCGCGAGTCTTGACCGCATCGTAGATGGTGCCCGCAACAAACCAACAGCCGCCCAATATCTTGGCCGGCGTCGCCAAGCTCACCCAGATGGCAAGGCAGAAGATAATGCCCAGAGCGGGCGCAACTGCGTCTCCAAACAGGCGCCTCGAGGCGCGCGCCGAAGGCGCCAGATAAAACTCCCGCAAGGCCGCGGCGTTGACGCCCATGAAGGCGAGAAAAGCCCCAAAGTTAATCAGTTCCGCCGCGCGCTCGTAATTCAGAACGATAGCTCCGAGGAAAGCGATCACACCTATCATAATGATATTCAGGCTCGGAGTGTTACGCTTGGGGTCGAGATAAGCAAAGAAGCGTCGAGGGATGACGTTGTCGCGGCCCATGCCGAACAGCAGCCGTGAGAGACCTGCCTGCCCGCTCAGCCCAGAGCCCAGATTGGCAAGGATCAGGACGAAAGCCAGGGCTTGAAACAGAAACTTGCCCCCCACCACCTGAGTGACGTCCATGAAGGCCGTTTCGAGGTTCGGGAAAGTGTGCCAGTCAGGCCACACTCGCTGAGCGAGGTAAATCTGAAGTCCGCCGAACAGGCCGGTGAACAGACAGACGCTCACGGTCGCCAACAGAACGTTCCGGCGTGGGTTCAGCGCGTCTTCGGCCAGAGTCGTGATGCCGTCAAATCCGATATAGGTCAGCGCGGCCAACGATGTCCCCAAAGCTATGGAAGAGACTCGGAAGGTTGCCGGATTGTAAAAGGGCTGAGTGGAGAAGACGCCGTGCCAGCCCTGCTGGTGAAAGAGAAACCGCAACGCCAGGGCAATAAAAACCAGGATGACGGCGCTCATGATCGTTGCCAGCACAAAATTGGTGCGTGCCGTGGTGCGAATCCCGCGCAAGTTGATCAGCGTCATGGCGCCTGCGAAAGCCGCGGCCAGGAGCGCGTAAGGAACTCCGGGAACCAGACGCTGCACAGTCAGTGCGCCGTACACGGTGCAGATGAGGGGGACAATCAGGTAATCGAGAAACATCGCCCACCCGGCCAGGAAACCCAGGTGCGGGTTCAGGCCGTAACCGACGAAAGTGTATGCGGAACCGGCGGAAGGGTAAACGGCGGCCATACGGCCATAACTGAATGCGGTCAACAGCATGGCGAACATGGAGAGCAGAATCGTGGTGACCGCGTGGCCATCGGAGAGTTTCTGCGCCACACCGAACAGGGGTACGGGCGCAATGGGCATGATGAGCACGATGCCGTACAGGATCAGATCCCACAGCGTCAGCACGCGTTTGAGGCGAGGCGGAGCCTCGGCGGGATTAGTTGATGTGCTCACAGGTTTTTACCGTTGGGGCGGAACGTACCCGGGAGGAGGCGCAGACCCTTCGCCAAAGAAAAACCGCTCCATCTGCTGAGCGATGAATTCCTGAGCTTCCTTGCTGGCGGGAGCCAAACGATACTCATTGATGAGCATCCTTAAATAGTTCAGCCATTGCTCCCAGGCTTCTTCCGAGACATTGTCATAGATTCGCTGCCCAAGCTCGCCGTTCCACGGGGGCTCGTCGAGGCCCGGAAGCTCTTTGCCCAACTTCACACATTTCACCATACGTTGCGACATTCGAAGTTTACTCCTTTTGGTAGATTTCCAAATCTACCACTTCGCCTTCCAGAAGCGAAAGCTCAAAGTGAGGTTCGAGAACCCCGTTGCGAAACGTGGCGGAAGTACGCAGCGGCCGTCCGGATTTCAGTTCTGGGCTCGTAGGGGCGGTTCGCGAACCGCCCCCACCGGAGGCCTCAGTGGCGGCCGCGTCCAGGGCCAGGTTGGCAAGGCGATCGGCTTCGCGATTCCGCTCGCGTTGTACATGCTCGATCGAAAACGATTCGAAGCGCGCGATCAAACGCTCGGCCTGCTCGCGCAGAGGCTTTAACCCCGGATTCTTAACCTTGTAAACGCCCTTGATCTGCATCGCCAACAACTCCGAGTCCGTTTGCACGTGAACCCGCAGGTAACCCTTGCCGAGGGCGTGATCCAGCGCCGCAAGCAGACCCTGGTATTCGGCAACATTATTGGTAGCCTTCCCGAGATACCCTGAAAACGCAGCCAGCCTGGAGCCGTCGGCAGATTCCATCACCACGCCATAAGCCGCCGGGCCGGGATTGCCCCGTGAGGCGCCGTCGATGTGCACAATTACGCGGGGGGATTGGGCCATGGCGTGAATCCGAAATTCGAAACTCGAAATCCGAGAATGAACCGGGCTTACAGTCTCAGCCCCAGCCTGCCGATAGGCTTCAAAACCACTCGCGTCTCGAATTTCGATTTTCGATTTTCGAATTAGGCGGTTGCGCCGGCCTCGGGACTATCCGATTCGTTTGTCCCCAACGGGACGGGCTCAGGGTAGTAGATGATGCGCCCGCAATTATCGCAGGTTAGGAGGATCTCGTTGGTCCGGACCTCGTTATAAACCTGGGGGCGCAGCAGAACATTGCAGGCGGTGCACAGCCCCTCACGGACCGCCGCTACCGCAATGCCGCGCCTCGCCGGGCGGATGCGGTCGTAGAGGCTTCGTGTAGCCTCGCTCAAGCTCGACTGGATTTCACTGCGGCGGGCTTGCAAACCGCGGCGTTCCTGGTCGTCGGCCTTCTGTTCGGATTCCAATCGCGCGATCTCGGCTGCCACCAGCGTGCGCTGGCTCTCCAATTGCGTTGCGGCCTCTTGCACCTGCTTCTGAATCTCCTCCGCTTCCAGCATCTTCTCCAGAATCTCGTCTTCGATCGCCCGCACTTTCGCTTCTTCGCCCTCAATCTCCTTCGTCATGGCCCGGAATTGGTCGTTGGTTTTGACCTGATAAAGCTGGTCCTTGTGCTTGGCAATTTTCTCCTGAATGACTTTGATATCGCCGTCCAGTTCCTTGCGCGCATGCTGATTTGCGGCCAGGCGCTTCTTGCGATCTTCCTGGGCGTGAATATACTCATCCAGGCGGGAATGGAGGGATTGAATCTGGCCCGGCAGGGAGTCGATCTGCTTGGTCAATTCCTCAATCTTCAGATCGACCTGCTGAAGCTCGATGACATTCTTGAGGTCCGGATGCACTTCCTCTCCTCGTCCGAAGAGTCGATTTCATTCTGGCACATTCCGTGGGATGGGGCAAGAAAACAGTCGGAGTAATCGGGAGATCGGGTGAGCGGGAGATCGGGTGAACAACGGTAGCTGTCAGCTCTCAGCTTTCAGCTATCAGCAAACCGTCCACGGCGGCGGTTGCGTTAATAGTCCGATGCTGAGAGCTGACGGCTGATAGCTGAGAGCCAGTTCTCCCGATCATCCGATCTACTTCCTCATTATCCTCTGAATAGACAGGGCGTGGCCGGTTTGGGGATCGGCTTCGATCAGGACTGCATGAAGGCGCACGTCGCCTTTGGCGACTTCAAAGCGTGTGGGAAGCTGATTGAGGAACTTTTGAATTACGGGCTGCTTGTCGATGCCGATCACCGAATCAAAGGGGCCCGTCATTCCGAGGTCGGTAACATATGCGGCGCCGTTGGGAAGGATCGTCTCATCCGCCGTGGGGATGTGCGTGTGTGTGCCCAGCACAGCGGTCACACGCCCGTCCAGATACCAACCCATGGATATCTTTTCGGACGTCGCTTCGGCATGGATATCTACGATGCGAACTTTGACTTGCGGGGGAATCTTCGCTAACTCGGCGTCCGCCGTCCGGAACGGGCAATCGATGGGGTTCATAAAAATACGCCCTTGTAGATTCAGGACGGCGTAGTCGAACCCTGATCGAGTTTTGCCCAGGTACACGCCGTGGCCCGGGGCGCCCGGCGGATAGTTGGCAGGACGCAGCAGGCGGCCGTCGGCATGCTCGTTCAAATAGGTGTAGATCTCTTTCTTGTCCCAGATGTGATTTCCGGAGGTCAGAACAGCAATCCCCACGTCGAGCAACTCTTCCACAAGGGGAGGCGTGATGCCGAAGCCGGCAGCGGCGTTCTCGCCGTTGGCGAGTACCAGGTCAGGGTCGTATTCCCCAACCAGCGTGGGCAGCAACTCCTTCACAATGCGCCGGCCGGGATGGCCGAAGATATCGCCGATGAACAGGATTTTCATGCTTACTGGGAATCCGCTTCTTTCAGGTATCGATCGAGCAGCCGCGCGCACTCCTCGACTTTCTCATCGACGCGCCGGGTCTTCTCTTCATAGCGGGCTTTGATCTGGTGGAACTCGTCAGCGATATTGAGCGCCGCCAGCACCGCGATGCGCATCGAATCCACCGTCCGCGTGCGGCCGGCGATAGCGCGCATTCTCCCATCCAGGAATTCACCCAGCTTTTGGATGTAGGCCTCGTCAAGCTGGCCCCGGATAAAGTATTCCTGGTCGAAAATAACCACCCGAATCCCGTCCGCGTCTTTGGCCATGTTGGCGACGAGCCTCCTTCGCTGGCATTGACTCCTGTCCAGTCGGGTGACCGATCCGCTCCCCCGCTGACGTAGGGGCGGTTCGCGAACCGCCCCTACTACAAGCGTGCTGAGCCCTTATCCGCCGGACTCGGAGCCGGTCAACGCATCGATGCGCTGGAGGAGCTTCTCGATGCGCACACGCACTTCTTCCCGTTCGCGCCGCAGTGCGACGAGCTCCCGTTCGTGAGCGTCAATCACCTTGGCCCGTTCCCTGGACTCCACCCTGAGCTTCTCAAGTTCCTGTTGCAAGGCAAGCTTATCGTCTTGGGTTCGCTTGACAAGCTCAAAGGTCTTCACAATTCTTTCTTCGAGTTTTCGTAATGGATCGTCAGTTTCGCTCAAGCGGTCCCCCCCATTCCAGAATTACCATGGCCATGCCTTCGTGATCGTTCAGAATTCCAAAGGCCCTCAGCCCCGCAAAGTGATGCCCAGCGGCTCAAGGGCCGCCATTACCCTTTGACTTGCCGCCGAAATCTCCTCGCTCGTCAGCGTGTGCGCCCGGCTTTGGAATGTCACTCGCAAGAGAAGGCTGTAATGTCCGGCGGGTATCGAACCACCCCGGAAAAGGTCGACAGGGTGAAGGCTCTGGATCTCCTCCAAAGCCAGATCTCGCAGAGCAGCTTCGAGGCGCGCAAACGTCACCCGTTCGGGGATCACCAACGAGAAATCCCGCTCTACGGCGGGAAATTTCGAAAAGGGGCGGAAGGCTCGGGAGTGCAAGGGGAATGCGACGAGGCGCTCAAAGTCCACTTCCGCAAGCCAAGCGGGCTGGCGCAACTTGTAATCGCGCTCGATTTCACGGCTGAGCCGCCCGAAGGTCACGAGGCTTTGGCCCAGTGACGAGAATCGGCCACTCTGGCCCGACTCGTAGTGGGCGCACTCCGCTGTTTCAAATTCCACTCCCGGAATCTCAAACAATCCCAGCAGTACTTCCAGATCGCCTTTAAGGTCGAAGAAGTCGAGCGGCCTTTCGCTATCGTGGAGGGAGGGCGGACGCCGGTGCCCGGTGAGACCGAGACTCAGAACACGGCGCTCCGCGGGTGCTCCGCTCGACGACAACGCATAGGTCTTCCCCAGCTCGAACAGACGTACGTCGTTTTGGTCCCGATCGAGATTCCAGCGCAAAGCGTCAACCATGCTCGGAGCCGCCGACGAGCGCAAAGCAGAAGCATCCTGGCTCAGAGGATTAGCCAGAATCACCGGAGTCTGGTCAGAGAAGCGGGAATTCTCCTCCGGGTCCACCAGTGAAGACTGGATCGCCTCATAGTACCCGCGGCTGCAAAGCAGATTCGAAACTGCCATTTCCTTTTCGCGCAGCAAATCGCGCTCCGGACGCGGGGGCACGGGCCTCAGCCTGGCCGGCAATCGGTCGTAGCCAAATTGCCGCGCCACTTCCTCGACCAAGTCGATCTCCTTGTTGACGTCGAGGCGAAAAGATGGCGGAGTCACCCGCCAGCCTTCTGTGCCTCGCCGCTCGGTCATGAACCCCAGCGAGCGCAACGTTCGCTCCACGTCTTCCCAAGGGATGTCCGCTCCCAACACGCGCCGGATTTCGCTGCGCCGCAGCACGAGGTCCTCTCGCCGCCTCGGTGCCGGGTAAACGTCTACCAGGCCGCGGAGGATTTCACCTCCCGCCAGTTCAGCAATCAACTGGGCAGCGCGATCGATGGCCAGCGGAGCCATATCAATGTCCGCGCCGCGCTCGAAGCGGTGCGAAGCTTCGGTGTGCATGCCGTGAGCCTTGGAGGTGCGCCGGATCGAGAGTGGGTCAAACCAGGCGCACTCCAGCAGCACGGAGCGCGTGGTGGAAGAAATCTGAGAATCTTCCCCGCCCATCACTCCGGCCAGCGCCACCGCGCGCTGCGCATCCGCAATGACCAGGTTGTCGGAGGTGAGAACGCGATTCGTACCGTCCAGGGTCCGCAACTGCTCACCAGGCAGCGCCCGGCGCACGATGATCTTTCGCTCCCGGAGCCGCTGCAAGTCAAAGGCATGCAGAGGATGCCCCAGTTCCATCAGCACGTAATTGGTGACGTCCGCCACGTTGTTGATCGACCGCTGGCCCACCTCCTCCAGGCGCTTCACGAGCCAGTCCGGGGAGGGCTTCACTCGCACATTCTGAATCACCCGCCCGCAATATCGCGCGCAAAGGTCGGGATCGAGAATCTGAATGGTGATCTCCTCTGAACTTCGCACCCCCGATTCTTTTGACGAAGATCTCCAGCCGCTTCAGATTCTTTCGGTAAATAGTGGCCACTTCGCGCGCCACTCCGTAATGGCTGAGGCAGTCCGGCCGGTTGGTCGTGACCTCCACGTCCAACACCCAGTCGCCGCCGGTCTCCGCCAGCGACTCGACGTTCAGACCGACCATTGTCAGGTCGGCTTTGAGCTGACCGGGCTCAGCGGTAAAATCCACGAATTCTTTAAGCCAGTTGAGTGAGACTTTCATCACGTTAGGAGGGAATAGGGAACAGGGAATAGGGAACAAACAGTTCTGTACTTCCGTTCCTTATTTCCTGCTCCCTGCCTCCATTACCTGTTCCCTGTTCCCTATTCCCTATTCCCTTCAGAACTGCCCCAGGAAGCGCACGTCTCCCTGGAAAAAAAGCTGAATGTCGTTGATGTCGTACTTCACCATGGCAAAGCGATCCACACCGAGTCCGAAGGCCCAGCCGGAATACTTCTCGGGATCAATGCCGCCGTTGCGCAGCACCAGTGGGTGAACCATGCCGCACCCCATCAATTCGATCCATCCGCTCTCTTTGCACACCCGGCAACCTCTCCCGTCGCAAACGAAGCAACTAACCGCCACTTCGCCGCTCGGTTCCGTGAACGGGAAAAAGCTCGGCTGGAAGCGCGTGCGAACCTTCTCGCCGAAAAGCCTCTTCGCGAAGAAATCGAGTGTGCCCTTCAGGTCCGCGAAAGTAATATCCTCGTCAATGGCCAGCCCTTCGATCTGGTGGAACATGGGCGAGTGTGTTGAATCCGGGTTATCGTGGCGATAGCACTTGCCGGGGATGATGATGTAGAGCGGCGCGCCGTATTTCTCCATGGAGCGGATCTGTACCGGAGAGGTGTGAGTCCGCAACACCGTCTTCGCATCAATGTAGAGCGTGTCCCAGTCGTCCCGCGACGGATGACTCTCCGGAATATTGAGGGCGTCGAAATTATAATAGGTGCTCTCCATCTCCGGGCCGCTCTCAATCCTGAAACCCAGGTGTAGAAAGATGTCCTCGATTTCGCGCTGCATGCGCATCACGGGGTGGACTGACCCAAGCGGCCGGTGAATTCCGGGAAGCGTAAGGTCCCGCGGCACAGCCGGACCGGCTTCCGTGGGAAGAGGCAGCCCCATCTGTAAGCTGCGAGGTGGTTGCAGGGGCGTCGCCTCAACCAGCGGGTCGAATTCCAGGTTGCCCGTGAATCGGCGCAACTCGTTAAACTGCCGCCCTACCGCGGGCTTCAATTCTTTCGCCGCCGGCTTTAACCAGTTCTCATCCACCTGCGAGAGAATCCCGCCTTTACGCGCCAGCCACCGGTCGCGGAGGGCTTTGCAGAGCTTCTCGCGCTGAGCCTGGTTGGAGGCGCCGCGGGAAACCAATTCGGCACGTTCCTTTTCGGCAGCCTTCTGCAATTCAGCGAAGAGGAACTCCACTCCTGGCGCGTCCGGAACGCCGAGTTGTTGAAGAGTCTTTTTGGTCTTGTCGAGAACTGTCATGGATGTCGTAGCTGCTGCACTCGCAGGATGCTGAAGAACCCTCCGTCTATGTCATCCTGAGCGGAGCGAAGGATCTGTAGTCGTCACGCGGAAAAACTGCAGATGCTTCGCTCCGCTCAGCATGACACCTCCGCTTCAGCTTCCTGCTTGTGATTCCCAGGGAGGCGCCCAAGCCGCCCCTATAGATGACCTCTCGCTTACGCACTGGCGGTTGCGGGCTGACCGGCTGCGGCGGCCTGTTTCACTCGACCCGCCAACTCGGCAAAACCAGCCTGATCGTTCACGGCCAGCTCGGCCAGCATCTTGCGATCGAGTTCGATGCCGAGCGTTTTCAACCCGTGGATGAATTGGCTGTACGTAAGCTCGTGAGAGCGCGCCGCAGCTCCGATGCGGATAATCCAAAGCCTGCGGAAATCGCGCTTCCGCTGACGCCGCCCGCGATAGGCGTAGCGGCCTGCCTTATCGGCAGCTTCCTTCATGAATCTGTAGAGCTTACTCTTGTTGAGAAAATAGCCCTTGGTGAGCTTGGCGAGTTTCTTCCGATTGGCACGGCGAACCGTGCCGCGTTTGACGCGAGGCATGGGTTTGCTCCTTTCGATTTAGTTCAGGGCGGCAGATCCCGCATGGCGGGACGAAGGCACCCAGCCGCTGGCCTTCCCGCTCCTGTGCGAACAGGGATTAGGGGCTAGGGGTTAGGGATTAGAGGCTAGGGATTTCGGTAGCACATCCGATGTTTCCCTTCCTTGTAGAGCCGCTTCCCTTTCACCTCTCCTCTTCGCCGCCTCTCGGGTCTCCTGTCCCTAATCCCTAGTCCCTACGAGTAAGGCAACATGGCCCGAATGGCGGGAGCATTGGCAGGAGAAACGACCGCGGATTGACCCAGTCTCCTCTTGCGCGCGCTAGCCTTCGAAGTCAGGATGTGGCGCGCAAAGGCGTGCCGGCGCTCCACCTTGCCGGTGGCCGTGATCTTGAAGCGCTTCTGAGCGCCTCGGTGAGTCTTCAACTTCAGCTTGATCTTCTTAGGCTTTGGCAACTCTACCCTCCAATCGGTAGTATATCTTCATCTGTATTGCAGCGCAGGCCTTCGGTGACTGCGGCCCCCCCTCGAGCCTGTCATTCCGAGGAGCCGGAGGCGACGAGGAATCTCGCCTTGGCCTTGAAAGAACCCAGAGCAAGATTCCTCGCTCCGCTCGGAATGACAGCGTCAAAAGGGTGCTTGCGGACCAGCCCCTATCGCGCAGGCTCGTCCCCCGCCGAAGGAGCGGGAGCAGGCTGTGCAGGCGCAGCAGCTACCGGCACCGCAGCCCGCTTGGGCTGAGCGCTTCGAACCGGCGCCGGGGATGTCGTCCCCACCGGCCGTGATGGCTGGGGCGGCGCGCCTTTGCCCGGCGCTTTCTTGGCGGAGATAATCGTGGAGAGGTTCGGCCCCTCGATCTTCGGCCGCGTCTCCACCATCCCCACCTCGCTCACCTCTTCAGCCAGCTTCTCCATCATTCTGAATCCCAGGTCGCGATGAGCCATTTCGCGGCCGCGGAACATGATCGTGACTTTTACCTTCGCTCCCTCTTTCAAGAAATCGATCACCTTGTTCCGCTTGGTTTCAAAATCATGCGCGGAGGTCCGGGGCCGCATCTTCACTTCCTTAAGCTCAATCGACTTCTGATGCTTGCGAGCCTCGTGCTGCCGCTTGCTGAGCTGGTAAAGGTACTTACCGTAATTGATAATGCGGCATACCGGCGGGTTTGCCGTGGGGGCAACTTCCACAAGGTCGAGACCTTGGCCTCGCGCGATTTTCAGAGCTTCGTAGGGCGGCATGATTCCCAGTTGCCCGCCCTCTTCATTGATTACCCGGATTTCCCGGGCTCGAATTCTCTCATTGACTCGAACAAATCGGTCGGCGATAGGCATTTCCTCCCGGCCCTGTTGGCCCAGTAGGGGCGCATGGCCGTGCGTCCCTACTCCCGAAAACTTCTGCGTTGGTCGCGACGGGGCGCATGGCCATGCGTCCCGAAATATCCTGAGGCGAGCACCCAGCTTACCATTTCGTGGCTCTGGTGTCGATAAGCTGGCGAATCCAGCCGATAAAATCCTCCAGGGCGCGGAAGCCGGAATCTCCGGTGTCCCGGCGCCGCACGGCGACGCCGCGTCCCTGGGCTTCGCGATCGCCGACCACCAGCATGAAAGGCACCTTTTGAAGCTGCGCGTCGCGAATGCGCGCATTCAGTTTCTCGTTGCGGTCGTCTAGCCCGGCGCGAACCTTGGCCCGTCGCAGTGCGTCCTGAACCTCGCGAGCGTAGGCCAGATGCTTGTCGCTGACGGGGAGCACCACAGCCTGCACCGGGGATAGCCAGACCGGGAAAGCGCCCGCGTAGTGCTCGATCAGCACCCCGAAGAACCGCTCGATGGAGCCGAGTAACGCCCGATGCACCATCACTGGCGTGTGAAGATGCCCGTCGGCCCCGACGTACTCCAATCCGAAGCGCCCGGGCAGGTTAAAGTCAAACTGCACGGTGGTAAGTTGCCACGGGCGGCCGATGGCATCCACCAGCTTGATGTCGATCTTGGGCCCGTAGAAAACCGCTTCACCGGGCTTATACTTGAACGGAATATCCATGCGCTTCAGGGTATTCATCAGCGCACTTTCCGCCATGTTCCACTCGTCGACAGTGCCCGCGTAATGCTCGGAATCGGCAGGATCGCGAGCCGACAGCTCCACCTGATATTCATCGAAACCGAAGGTCTTGAGCACCAGGTGGGCAAAGTCCACGCAAGCCTGAACCTCGGACTCCAGTTGGTCGCGCATGCAGAATATATGCGCGTCGTCCTGGGTGAACCCCCGCACGCGCAGCAGTCCGTGGAGTGACGCCGGAGCGCTCGTAGCGATATACCGTCCCAAGCTCTCCCAGGCGCATGGGCAGTTCGCGATAGCTTCGTGCGCGCGACTTGTAAATCAGTATATGGCCGGGGCAGTTCATGGGTTTGAGCTGGTACTTGTCTTCTCAACGTCCATCAGCCGAACATGTTCTCGCGATAAAAACCGGCATGGCCGCTGATCTCCCACAGGTGCAGCCGCATGGCGTGTGGGGCGTATAGACCAGATCGTATCCACGCGCCGGAGTTCGTTGCGCAGCTATCCTCAATTTCCCGGCGAAGATGGCGCCCTTGGGATGCCAGAAAACCAGCCCCGGTCCCGCGTCATCCTGAATGCTGAAAAGGTCCAGGTCCTTGCCCAGACGACGGTGATCTCGCTTTTTGGCCTCTTCCAGGTGCGGCAGGTAAGCGTCCAGTTCCTTCTGGCCGAAGAAGGCAGTCCCATAAATGCGCTGCATGGGATGCGACTTTTCGTCGCCCTTCCAGTGCGCCCCGGCCACGCTCAGTAGCTTGACGGCCTTGATCCGCCCGGTGGAGGGAATGTGCGGCCCGCGGCAAAAATCGTGTAGCATCACGAGAGAAAAAAGCTACATTATAGGCACAATTCAGAAAAGAGTACTTCAGAAGACTACTCTTTAGAAAAGAAGCCTATTCTACAGCTCTTTCGGAATAACGTTTTAATAGCCTTAGAAACCGTTATCCTCTTAGGAGGAGGCTAGATTGAAGACTAAAACGGTAAAGGTAACCCTAGATAGCTTCGGGTCTTTTCTTGGGCGAGAAAAGGGCTGCTTAGTGGTAAGAGACGCAGAAAGAAACGTTAGAAAATATCCACTGTTCGAGAACTCCATAGCGGAGATAAGGCTCTCTAGCGGAAACACTGTAAGTGCAGGAGCACTGGCTACGTGTGGATTCTGGGGAATAAACCTAATGAATGAGTCAATCCCATAATCCGATAGCAGTTCTAAAAAGCCTCAACGACGACGACCACGTTAAAACTAGAATCGGGCAGTACGAAGCTCTCAAGAACGGTAAGGGATTAGAAACAGCGAAGCAGATTGTCCTAGCCAAGATAAGGGGACAGAACGAGCTACTGAAAAAGTACGGTTTAAAGTGGTTAGACTATTATCCCTATTCCAAGCGGTAAAGGCAATAGAAGATACGGATTTGGGAAGAGCAAGAGCGAGAATGATGAATTATGAAGGTCGGTTTGCTGAGCAATATTTCCGACAGATATTCTCTCTCTTCAACGAAGCCTTTAGACCAGAGAAAAGAAAGACCTTCAAGGCTTACGACGGGCTGAACAATATTTTCAACGTAGCCTATCGAGTGCTCTCTTGGAAGGTACATCTCGCTTTAATCAAGGCGAAGCTAGAAGCCATTCTGGACCTCCGACACGCAATACAGTTCGGTTTACCTTCTCTAGTATGCGACTTTGAAGACCTGTACCGCTACCTAGTAGACGACTTCCTGATAGGATATTGTCAGAGCGTAAATGCAAAAAACTTCGTTCTCAAGAGCGAAGACTATTCTAGTTCAAAGAAAGGTAAGAGGCAATACCTCAATCAAGAGAAGAATAGGGAACTGGTAAACGGATTGAACAGGTATTTTGAGAGAAAGGTAACTATTCCTAGAATAAAGACAGGCTCTAGGCAAGAGCTAGAGACTCTGATAAATGAAGAGGCTTTGTTGTTCGCTAGTTACCTGAGAGACGAAAGACCGAGTTGGACTCCTAGAATAGCTGCTTTGTCTTAGGGTGTCCTTATGCGAATTAGAGTTCCTTCTAAAGAGATACGTGAGAGGTTCCTTTTAGTCTACGAGCTTAAAGGCTGTCAACAAGCGGTCAACTTCTTGACGAAGCATTTCGGGGTAAGACCGATGAGAATAATATTGAAAGGTAGAAGGGTCGGCAACGGAGACCTCGCTGTCTATTATCAAAATAAGGCGTACTTTACGAAAAGGGGATTGAACAGACAAACGGTATTGCACGAATTGTATCATCATCTCGCCTACGTTAGCCATTTAGAAATGTCTGACCGAAAAGAAGAAAGGGCTGCTAACAGTTATGCGAGAGATTTTCTGAACTGAAATTCGATAAGTAGTAGGGAACACTCCGAATTACTTTGAAACTATTCTATGTCCTCTCTTGATTATCGCTCTTATGATTTTAGTATCCCAGTTGTTAACGAGCGGGTTGGGTTTCAAACCTAACGTAGCACTCATAACAAAACTGCCTCGTCTGAGTTTGTCCATGGTTTCTTTCATAAATCCTTCATCCTTTAGAAAATCGGCCAATAACCATGACCCATAATTAACTGGCGAATTGGTGAAATTTAAAAGATTCTGCGTTAAATCTCTGTATCTGGTAACAATTTCAGAAGGAATTTCTGGGTCGAAAAAGTGCCAAAGACCTACGTAATCAAATCCAAAGGTTAGTAGCATCAGAGCTTCGCCAAGACCTTCGTAGATTGCGGGATAAACAGTGTTCTTTCTGAGACGAAAGTACTTCACTTCCGAAGCATATATTATCGGTTCACCTACATATCCTCTAGACCAGTAAAGAACATCTACGTCTGGGTGAAAAGGATGCTTTATTGAAATCTCTTCTGGTGTCAGGGCACCCTCTGTTTTCAGTTTCTGATGCAATCTATCTATTCTTTGGAAAGTCTTCACAAAATAATTCTCTTTAAGCATAGGCACAATGACTTTCCTTATCACTTCCCCTTCATCTTTCATCAGTGGCAAGCTCGTTCACAACCGCAAATCATCTTAATCCAGCTATAACTTTTCCGCAAATACCCAAAGACAGAAATCTTAAATCTACACAGCAACAGAAGACAAACTAAAAGTTCGCTGTAAAAGTAGTGACGCCTGATGGAACATATATTGTGTAACTGTTTTCCTCACTATTTCCATAAGTGTCAGTGAATGAGACTGTGACACTATATGATAGTCCGCCTACAAGCACCACGCTGTATTGACCGTTGGTAACAGGGCCACTTGTTTGTATGGAGCTACCGTTTACCGATGAGGTACTGTAAAAATATATTTCGCTAGGTTGGTTTTCGCTTATAGTGCCTGATACTTGCACTTGATTGTTTGTTCCAGTTCCGTTCTGTTTTGGCAGTAGGTTGGGGCTAATGAATATTCCTAATACCAAACCAATGAGTAATCCGATTACAAGTGCGGCAGCAATCCATGAGTTTCTATTTTGATTAGAGCTTTTAGGAGCGGGTGGAGTTGGAACAGAAGGAAGAGGAGATTGTGTCATATAAAGCGGCTCCATATTTGTATCAGATAGTCACGCTTAAAATTCTTTTCTTTTCAATTTTCTACACGGTAAGCCTAAGTCGTGCAGTATAAAACCACTAACAGCTAATCTTAAATCTATAGAGTAACAGAAGACGCACTAGGGGTTTAAAAATGAGTGAACCAAAACCAAAGAAGATAGTTAGTAGAAGTGTTGTTATTGCTCTTGGAATAATCTGTGTTGTTCTGTTAGGTTCTTTAGCATATTTCGTTGTAGCAGACAATTCGACACAGAACAGTTATAACAACCTTGAAAACCAAAACAAGCAACTGCAAGAAAGTAATGCAAATTTACAGGACCAAAACAGACAACTGCAAACATGGCTAAATGGCAATGAAACTATGCTCAATCAAACCCAAGCATGGCTACTTGGAAATGAGTCTTCACCTACGCAGACCGAAACATGGCTGAAAGGAAACGAAACGTTGCTAAATCAAACTCAAGCATGGCTGGCTGGAAACGAAAGCTTGCTCTTTCTGACAGAAAATTGGCTCAATGGTAATGTTACGTATTACGGGTCTCCTGAACTCGGTTTGACCGATTTGACTGTAGAAGACAACAGAACTAACCCTCAAACGCCGAACCTTTACATAAACGGGGTAGTTCAAAATTTTGGAATCGGCAACAGTTCGGAATCGGGTTCATTGAATCAACTTCCCACATTTGGTTGGATTCAAGTAGAGGCTTATCATGGCGATGGCTCTCTAGCTCTGAATAGCCATCGTGAAGAAATCGGCAATATTGTCGGGCAATCTTCGATGAATGTGACCATGAACCTTTACTACAACGGTACTCCCATTACTTCTTGGACCATAAACTTGGGGATTGTATACATCTTAGACTGACGAAGGTAGCACGGATTTAACGTTAGCAACATTCCTACTAACCATTTTCTTTGGTTTCGGTTCACTCATTTTTGAACCCCCAGTTCGTCTTTGTTGCTGTGCCGATTTAAGATTTCTGTGTTTCAGCTTGACTAGAGCCTTCTCTACGGCACGGCTTTCTTTTTGCGCGCGCGCTTTTATCCTTGGCGCGCTCTATATGAATGTCAACCTTTACCGAGATTTTTTCTCTCTCTGGACCATATTCTGATGCTTTCATGAATGAAGAGCAAGGTCGCTAACAAACTGACCAATACATGAAAAACATATTCTGTCGTCGGCTGCGGTGGTTTGTAAATGGTCAACTCAACCATTAACACAGAGAAGAAGCAAGCGTAAAAAACGAATCTGGGAATAAACATACTCTTTATCCTAATCAAATCACCCAACAAGACACTATCAACCACGTACCCGTTAGGTGTCTGCCTTACCAAGCCAACATCTTCAAGTTTGTTCAGATGGTAGGAAGCAAGTGAGGGGCTGCTAAGGTTCAACTTTCTCTGAACTGCTCTAATACTCAACGGTTTGCCTTCTTTTAGAAGAAGATGATAAACTTTGAGAGTCAAATCTTTGAGAACATCGCTCTGTTCATCTGACGACATGCCAATCAAGGAAGCTGTGAATCTTTCTATATTCTTAAGCGATTCGTGTTCAAAAAAATTAGTACACCTGTTCAAAAGCGTAGAAATAAGTGATAGCCAGAAGCAATTCATGATGGTGTTTGTATGAAGGAACACGGAAAAGAAATTCTAACCGCTATTTCACTTGCCGCATTAGTCGTATTCGCCTTGTTCTTGGCAAGCAACCTGTTTACGCCATATCTGAAACTGCCAAGCATTTCTCCAACGCCCTTTGCTTTCGCATGGTCGGAAGGAAACAATGACACCGCAAACAGCACTGTCGCCCTCGTGATCTCTACGCTGTCTCCAGAATTCACGTTTATAAACGCCAGTGGTAGGATTGATGAGCAGGTATTTCTGAGAACATTTGGGATACCTACGGGTTTCCATTGTCAGGTCAAGCAGACTTTAACATAACGTCGACGTCGATGACGTCCTTTGGCTATCAACCTCAGACCATAGTGTGCAAAGCTGAGGATCTTGCCCTGAACGGATCATTTAGCATGACCGTAACTTTGGACACGACGATTTATACCACTCTCGAAGCCACACAGAATGTTGATTTAGGCACATATGTTTGCTCGAATGAATCGTATACTATCTCTCAAATCGGTAACCAGAGCCAAAGTTCGAGTGTAGGCCAGCCCACGTGGAACAATTCAGGTTACTGGCAACCTACGGTGAACGGGGGAATGGAAATTCAGGATTTGTCTGGCGCGAACTGGGGAATGGAAACTAAAGATTTGTCTGGCATGCTTCAGGGTTCAGGAAACGCTTCAATCACCTTTCACGCAGTAATTCACGCAGAGGTGGACTATGAAACAACAATAAACGGAGTGAACACGACGGGTGTGAATACGGCCTCGTGGGAAGGAAACTTGTCAGTAGTCCAAGTCACATATGACCAGAGCACGATAGTATGGATGGAACAGCAACTTCAGGCAATTCAACTAACCGCGCTGACGGTATCCGATTGATTTTGACGTCCTCGAAACTCGAACTATAATCTCGAATGGGCAAGTGCGCGCGGTCCCAACCTTCCTTCTTTTCTCTTTTTTTGGGTTGGGTTGGGATAAAACTTTACCCCCAAACTCAAGAGAGTAAATGAATCTGTGGAAACGACGGAACGATGCTGCGACGATGCAAGAAGATTTAGTTTTGTACATTCATAGTGCGCGCTGAGAATTAGCGTTTCTTCTTTTGGCTTTCTTGATTCGTTATTTCATTCTTGTTTTCCGATGACGGAACAGAACTCTCGGAAGTTGTCTCTGTTGAGGCCTCTTCCACTTGTATCGGTGATTCTTCGAGTGCTGCAGCCCAGGTCTGCATGTGTACCTCGTTTGCCTGGTTCAATTCATTATTCTGGTTTTCTGCTTCTTGTCTGGCCTGCTCTAATCTGTTCTCCAGATTATTGATACTGGCGTCAAGCTGAGACAGGTCCTGCCGCATTTTCTCGTTGCAATTTGCGAGTTCAACTATCATCATTTGTTCAAGCGCTTTCAATCTCTCCTTTTTCTTTTTCTTTTCGTCTGTTAACGAGCGCCTTTCAGCCTCTAAATTTGCTCTCCTGTCTCTTAGTTCCGAAATTTCCTTGGGCAAACTCATTTCGGGTCACTAGGAACATGATTACATCTCCAGAATAACTGGTTTGTGAATTTGAAATCCGTATTAGAGTTCAATGCACACGTTACGGACGTGTAAGTTGAAGCATGTCCATGTACAACTACTTCAGCCATACATGGACAAGTAACTTGAAACAAAGAACGCGCGCTTGTGTCCGTTGTGGCCGTAGGTGTATTTAGCGCGTGCTTTTCAGCTTGACTGGAACCTTAGTGCGCGCGCTCCATAATCGTGCTTCTGTATTTCGGCAATTGGGTGTGAGCTCTTTCTAAGTTAGTCGACCAATCGAAATATAACGCGAATTGTTTGGGATAACACTTTATCCCTGTTGGAAGAATTTTCAAGCTAGACTTTTTCTAAGTAGTTAATTAAGTTTTCAAAGGTCAGTTTCCCGTCGCCGTGTTCCGGCATCTTCTGGTGTCTTGTCCAGTCAGCTTGTTGCCACCAGTGGAATGCTCTTTCAGGATGAGGCATCAGCCCGAACACTGTTCCTTCGGGGTTGCATATGCCTGCTATGTCGTGGAAAGAGCCGTTCGGATTCGTAGGGAAACTGTCTTCAGCGTACTCGCCGTCTTTGTTGCAGTACCGAAAGACGAGTTGATCATTTTCTCGAAGCTTCTCCAGATACTGCTTCTCTTTCTCTTTCGGGAATAGGAACCTGCCTTCGCTGTGTTAACCGGCACGCGAAGGACCTTTCCTTTTGGAATTTGT